>CAXUHA010000001.1:0-35430 GCA_964250735.1 uncultured Nakamurella sp.
CCCGCCAGGGTGTGGGAGAGTAGGTCGCCGCCGGAACACCACTCCCAACAGGGGAGGTTGCAAGCGAAATTATCGCGCGCAACCTCCCCTATTGGCATATCCGGGTTCGGCTGCTGCCGCCGCCCCGCATACTGGCCAAGGACTCACGGATAGCGACACCCAACTCAGCCACCCCCGACAGCGACACCGATACAGATACCCGGCAACATCAAATACGGCGACATCAAATACATAGCGACCGCGAAGTGCACAGCGACGGAGGGCCACCATGACCGATCCCGGCGACGCCGAGGGACCAGCTTCTAGGAGCGATTCGGAGGGCGGTCAGTCAGGTCGCCGGTTTGGTCAGCGACGGTTGGACGGTCCGGCGCGCGACGGGCGGGTTCCCCGCGGTAAGGCTCGCGATGGTGCCCGTGATGGTCGACCCCCGCGTCCGGAACGGACATTCGTCGATCGGACCGGTCGACCACCGTACGGCCGACCATCTCCGGAGTCCGGCGGCTCCGTAGCCCGCGCCGGCCGCGGAAGCGAGCGGGCGCCATCGCCGCCCCCGGCCGGACAACGCGACCGACTCGCCGCGAATCGGCGTGACCGCGCCGGAGACCGCGTGTTCCGGGACCGTCCCGCCCGGGCGGCCGACCGTCCCACCAGGGCGGCCGACCGACCCGACGGCGAGAGCTCTACTGCGAAGGCGCCGTGGACTGAATCCCGGAGCCGGGCCAGAGCGGACCGGCCGGCGTTCGGCCGTCCATCGCCGAACGACGGCCTGCCTGCACCGCAGCGCCGGCCGCGTCCTGATCGGACGTCCGAACCGTTCGCGAGTGGTCCGGCATCGGGCACCGGCCGGGACCGACCGAGATCGCCACGTACCGGAGAGGGCGACCGCCCGACCTTCGAAGCCAGACCGCCACGTCCCGATCGCACCGAGTGGAATCGCGGGGACCGCGCCCGTTCGTTCTCCGATCGGCCCGCCGCGGCTCGCCGGCCGATCGGGGCGGACAGTCCTCGCAGCGACCGTCCGGCGCCCCGGGAACGAGCCGGATTCGACTCGAGAGAACGGCCGGGTTTTTCCCGCTCGGCTCCGGACCGTTCGCAGCGAAGCGGTGGCCGACCGCCTTTCGATCGAGGCGGGCCGCGTCCGGCCGACCGGACCCCCAGCGACAGAACGCCTCGCACCGAAGGGCAGTGGTCCCGGCCGGACCGACCTGTTCGCGGCGCTGACCGTACCGGTGGGACGGGCCGCCCGCCTGCTGACCGTGATCCGGCGCCCTATCGTGGCACTCCCGGACGGGGCGTTCCCCCGTATGGTGCGGCGCGCGACGACGCAGGTCCTCGCGGCACAGTTCGCCCGGACGCGACCACGGGTCGGCCTTCGTTCAACCGTGATCCGCAGCGCCGTGACCGGAACGAGCACCGTTCTGGTGAGAGTTCGCGTCCAGTACGTAGAACCACCGATTTCGGCAGTGACCTGAGCAAGGGTTTCGCGGCTGACGCTCGATCCTGGGCGGCCCGCCCGGAACCGGACCGCGCACAACCGGAGCGCGCGAAGCCGGGCCGCGCGCAACGTGACCGCGCGCGAGATCGCCCGGAACGAGATCGCCCGGAACGGGAAGACGGCCGAGCAGATCGGGGGCGCACCGTCCACGACGACGGCCCCTCGCGTCCCTGGCGGGACCGGGCCGGCGATGATCGCAGCGGGCCGGACCGCACCGCACCACGTCGATTCGAAAACCGGAACGAGACCGGTGCAGCGCCACGCGATCGCGAGGTGCACCCTCGGTCGACGGCGGAACGACCGGCGCAGCGCGGCGCCTGGCCCGCCAAGTCGCCCGCCGGTGATCGTCATCCGGGAGGTGCCGAGCGCGGCCCGGCGCACCGGGCGGGCGACGCGCCGCGCTTCGAACGCCGCGAACCGGACCGTGGGTCCCGGGTCCGGGAGGAGGAGCGGGGCGAGCAATGGCCGGAGATCCCGGACTGGGCCGACCCACGCGAACTCGACGCCGACGTCCGCCGGGACCTGCGCGGACTGAGCAAGGAAGGGGCCGAATTCGTGGGAGCCCACCTGTTCATGGCCGGCATGCTCGCCGAGGACGACCCGGCGACCGCCTGGCGGCACGCCAGGGCCGCCCGCTCCAAGGGTGGCCGGATCGCGGTGGTCCGGGAGACGGTCGGCCTGGTGGCCTATCGCGCCGGGGAATGGGCGGAAGCGATCGCCGAACTCCGGGCCGCCCGCCGGATGAGCGGGGGCCCGGGGCAGCTGCCGGTGATCGCGGACTGCGAGCGTGCGCTCGGTCATCCGGAACGGGCCATCGAGCTGTCCCGGTCGGCCGAGGCCGCCGACCTCGACCCTGATTCGGCCGCCGAGTTGCGCATCGTGGTCGCCGGGGCGCGGGCCGATCTCGGTCAGCTCCCCGCTGCTCTGGCCCACCTGGAACCGGCATTGCAACCGGACATCGTTCAGCCCGTGACCGCTCGGTTGTTCTACGCCTACGCGGATCTGTTGCTGCAGGCCGACCGTCGTGCGGAGGCCATCGAATGGTTCATGAAGGCGGCCGAGGCCGACGTCGACGAGGACACCGACGCCGGCGAGCGGTTGACGGAATTGGCCGGGGATGCGGGGGAGGACGATCCGGCTCGAGCGGGGGCCCTGAACGCACCGCAGCAGCGGTCGGTCGACACGCGTACCGAGGCCGGAGTCGACGGCGTAGTTGAGGGAGCCGCCGGGGACCACACACCGGACGCCCCACCGAGTTCACCGGCCACGCTGTTCAGTCACCACGAGGAGGGTCGGTGACAGCGCTGGCCGACACCTCGGACGCGCTGCTGCTCGACCTGGACGGCACCGTCTACCTCGGCGGTCAGGTGATCCCGTACGTCGTGGACGTGTTGATCGAGTGCGCCCATCGTGGGGCCAGGCCGATGTTCGTCACCAACAACGCATCGCGCCACCCGGCCGAGGTCGCGGCCGCCCTGCACGAAATGGGGGTCGTCGCGGCGGACGCCGACGTGCTGACCTCGCCCGAGGCGGCGGCCACGATGCTGGCCGACACACACCCGGCCGACTCGGCCGTGCTCATCGTGGGGGCGCAGGCCTTGGCCGACGCGGTGGCCGATGTCGGTCTGAAGCCGATCCGGCTGGCCAGCGGTCATCCGGTCGCCGTGGTGCAGGGTCACTCGCCGGACACCGGCTGGCGCGACCTGGCCGAGGCCTGCATCGCCATCCGATCGGGCGTCGACTGGGTGGCGACCAACACCGACTCCACCCTGCCGACGGACCGAGGGCTGTTGCCCGGCAACGGTGCCATGGTGCAGGCGTTGACGGCGGCGACCGGACTGACCCCGAGGGTGGCCGGCAAGCCCAACCGCCCGCTGCTCGACGAGGCGGTGCGCCGCGCCGCGGCCACCTCGCCACTGGTCGTGGGCGATCGACTCGACACCGACATTGCCGCCGCGGTGCTCGCCGGCATGCCGAGCCTGATGGTCCTGACCGGTGTCTCGACGGCCGCCGATCTGCTGGGCGCGCCGGCGGCGCAGCGACCCGACTACGTGTCGTTCGACCTCCGCGGGTTGATCGACGAGACCCGGGTGGCCGCAATTCCTGTCGCGGCAGATCAGGGCGGAGGCTCCTGGTCGGTCGACGTGGCCGGGGACCAATTGGTGTTGACCAGCGCCGACGGGCAGGAGGCCGCTGAACCGGAGGACGGGCGTCATCTGCGTGCCCTGGCCGCGCTGGCCGCGAACGCATGGGCCACCGGAGTGACCAGGGTGCGAGGAGCCGACGTCGCTGCTGCCGCCGCCGTGACCAGGTTCGGCCTGCCCTCCGGCGACAGCCCGGCCTGACCGCGCGCCCGGCCACGGCGCACATCGATCGAGATGTCGGTGGCCAGGACTAGCGTTGCGATCAGTCAGCCGTCGAAACGACGCCGAAACCACCAACTGGAGCACGAGCGGCAGACTGGATTTCGGCACCGGTGATGCCCGCCAGCTGGGGAGAACAGACAGGAGAACCGGATGGGCTCGCTTGACGAGGGCAGTCGACCACCCGAAGGCGTCGAGACGGAACTGGCCCGTCTGGCGGATCTTCCGGTCGCCGAGCACGTGGACGTTTTCACCGCTGTCCATCAACGGTTGGCCGAAGCGCTCTCGGGCCAGCTCGATCACCAGCACCGGAGTCCGTGACGTGCGACGGTCACGACTGGACGCCGAGCTGGTTCGCCGTGGGCTCGCCAAATCGCGCGACCAGGCCGCCGAGCTGATCAGATCCGGTCGGGTGCTGGTCTCGGGTCAGGCCGCCACCAAGGCCGCGACCGCCGTCGATCCGGCGGCGCCGCTGCTCGTCCAGGCCGATCTGGACGACGAGAACTGGGCCTCCCGAGGAGCCCACAAGCTGATCGGTGCCCTGGACGCTTTCGTCGGTATCGCTGTCGACGGCCGGCGGTGCCTGGACGCCGGTGCGTCGACCGGCGGTTTCACCGACGTGCTGCTGCGACGGGGGGCCGCCGAGGTGGTGGCGGTCGATGTCGGCTACGGCCAGTTGATCTGGCGCCTGCGCAACGACGAGCGCGTGCGGATCCTGGACCGGACCAACGTCCGGACGCTGGCGGCCGTCGACATCGGCGGTCCGGTCGATCTGGTCGTCGCCGATCTCTCGTTCATCTCGCTGCCCCTGGTGCTTCCCGCGCTCATTGCCTGCGCCGCGCCCGGGGCCGACCTGGTCCCGATGGTCAAACCGCAGTTCGAGGTGGGCCGAGAGCGGCTGGGCGCCGGCGGGGTGGTCCGCGACCCGGAGTTACGCGCGGCGGCGGTCGCCCAGGTGGCGGCGGCCGCCGGCCGGCTGGGCTGGGGTGTGTCGGGCGTCGTGGCCTCGCCGCTGCCGGGGCCCAGCGGAAACGTCGAGTTCTTCGTGCACCTGCGTTCCGACGTGGCCGTCGACGCCGACGCCGCGGTGGAGCTCATCGAGATTGCCGTCCAGGAGGGTCCGTCATGACGCAGCGCCGGGTTCTGCTGGTCGCGCACACCGGCCGCGCCGACATGCATTCGACCGCCCGGCATGTAAAAAAGGCGTTCGAGTCGGCAGACATCGAGTTGCTGGCTCTGCCGGGGGAAGGCTCCGAGCTGGCCCTGGCCGCACTGCCCGACCAGGCTCCGGTTCGCCCCGGAGAACCGTCGCCGGTGGAACTGGTACTCGCGCTCGGCGGGGACGGCACCCTGCTCAGGGCGTCCGAGGTGGCCCGGCCGTTGCGCGCCCCGGTGATCGGCATCAACCTCGGCCGTGTCGGGTTCCTGGCCGAGGCCGAAGCGGAACGGCTGGACGAGGTCCTCGCCGCCGTCATCTGCGGTGACTACACCCGGTCCGACCGGATGACGGTCGACGTGGTCATCGAGAAGGACGGCGTGGTCATCGACACCTGCTGGGCGTTGAACGAGATCAGCGTCGAGAAGACCACTCGGGAGCGCATTCTCGATGTCGTGGTGGAGGTGGACGGGCGCGGTGTGTCGGCTTTCGGCTGCGATGGCGTGCTGTGCGCGACACCGACCGGCTCCACTGCGTACGCGTTCTCCGCGGGCGGCCCGATCATGTGGCCCGACGTCGAGGCCTTGCTCGTGGTGCCGTCCAATGCGCACGCTCTGTTCGCGCGCCCGTTGGTGGTGTCACCACACTCGACCGTGTCGATTCACATCGATCCGGCCGGGCACGACGCCATCGTCGCCTGCGACGGCCGGCGTACCCACGAGGTTCCGCCCGGCGGGAAACTCCATGTCCGGCGCGGGATCCAGCCGGTGACCATGCTCAAGCTGGGTGATCAACCATTCACCGACCGTCTGGTGGCGAAATTCTCTCTTCCGGTCCACGGCTGGCGCGCCCGACGGTACTAAAGACCGAGAGGCGGCGTGACGAATCGGTGTGCGGCCCGATGCGCATCACCGGCCGGTCGACGCCCACCCTCCCGTAGCGTGACGCCCGTGCTCACCGAACTCCACATCACCGGTCTCGGGGTGATCGACGACGCCGTTCTCGAGCCGGATCCCGGGTTCACCGTGGTGACGGGCGAAACCGGTGCCGGCAAGACGATGGTCGTCACCGCGCTCGGGTTGTTGACCGGCGGTCGGGGCGATGCGGGCCGGGTCAGGGCGGGGGTCGACCGGGCTGTGGTGGAGGCCAGGATCAGCGGACCGCTCAACTCCGGCTCGGCCGCCGTGCTCGACGCCGTCGGCGGCAGCTCGGACGATGACGGCTCTGTCATCCTGGTCCGATCGGTCGGCGCGGACGGGCGTTCCAGGGCTCACATCGGAGGCCGGGCCGCCCCCCTCGGGACGCTCGCCGACATCACCGATCCGCTCGTCGTCGTGCACGGACAGGCGGAGGCGGTGAACCTGCTCCGCGGGCCGCAACAACGCGCGGTGCTGGACCGGTTCGCCGGTTCGGACGCTGAATTGAACGCCTATCGGAACGCCAGGGCCCAGTGGCAGGGGGCGGTGGCCGAGTTGGCCCGCCGCACCTCCAACGCCCGGGACCGGGCCCAACGTGAACAGGTGCTTCGGCTGGGCGTCGACGAGATCGGCAAGGTGGACCCGAAGCCGGCCGAGGATGCCGAACTGATCGCCGAGGTGCGACGCCTGGAGAACGCGGACTCGCTACGATCGGCGGCCCAGACGGCCCTGGACGCGCTGACCGGAGACGGGTTCACCGATGGTCAGAATGCGGTCAGCCTGATCGAAGGGTCACGGAAGCTGCTGGAGTCGGCCGGTGACGAGCGTCTGGACGACCTGGCCGCGGGCCTCCATGCGGTGTCCGCGGTGCTGGTCGACAGCGCTTCGGATCTGTCCGGTTTCCTGGACGGACTCGACGCCGACCCGGCCCGGATGGAACGCCTGCTGTCCCGGCAATCGGTGCTGCGCGGCCTGACCAGGAGATATGGCGCCGATGTCGACGCCGTCCTGGCCTGGCGAGCCGAAGCCGAGTCGGAGTTGCGCGGCCTGGACTCGTCGGACGAGGCGCTGAACGCGCTGCGGGCGCAGTGCGAGGCGTCGGCCGGTCTGGTCGCCCGGACAGCGGCGGCACTGACCCGTCGTCGGACGGAGGCCGCAGCCCGATTAGGCGAGCAGGCGACCGCGGAACTGGTTCATCTGGCCATGGGTCGCGCCACCCTTCGGGTCAAGGTCACCTCGCGGACCGCCGAGCCGGGGGCGGTGGATGCGGTACGGATCGGCACCAGGTGGGTACCAGCCGGTGTCGACGGTGTCGACACCGTCGAATTCGCGATGACCGCGCACCCCGGTGCTCCGGAGTTGCCGATTGCCGGCGGCGCGTCGGGCGGCGAACTTTCCCGGGTGATGCTCGCGGTGGAAGTGGTCCTGGCCGGCGCCGACCCGGTGTCGACCATGGTGTTCGACGAAGTGGACGCCGGCGTCGGAGGCCGGGCGGCCACCGAGATCGGCCGCCGGCTGGCCACCTTGGCCGTCGGTCACCAGGTCATCGTGGTCACCCACCTGGCGCAGGTCGCCGCCTTCGCCGACCGGCACTACGTGGTCGATGCGGGCCCGGGTGATGCGGTCGGGTCGTCGTCGGTGCGGCTGGTCAGCGGATCGGAGCGGGAGCGGGAACTGGCGCGCATGCTCGGCGGGACGGACACCGCCATCGCCACCGCGCACGCGGCGGACCTGCTGCATTCGGCTCGGGCATCGGCGTCGGTGCCGGCCGACGCGGCCCCCGCGTCCAGCGACAGAAGTCCCAGGCGTTGACCGCGGGCCCGTCGTCGGTCGCCGCGCCTACCGCAATTTGTGTAATCGGACTGTCACTATCAGCACATGAAACTTGTGTCACGACAGTCCCGTGAACTACCCGGGATCACCGGGGTGGCACGAGTGTCGCGTCGAAGTGAGACCTTGCTCGGCAGGTTGACCGACGGGGACATCGCCGTGATCGACCACATCGATCTGGACCGGGCGACGGCGGACGCGTTGGTCAATTCCGGCGTGGCCGCGGTCGTCAATGCCTCACCGTCGATTTCCGGCCGCTATCCCAACCTCGGACCCGAGATCCTGATGGCGTCGGGCGTGATCCTGATCGACGATGTCGGCGACAGGATCTTTTCCCGGCTCAAGGACGGGGCCAAGATCCGTATCGACCAGGCCGCGGTCCATCATGGCGACGAACTGATCGCCGAAGGCATCGCGCAGACCCCGGAGTCGGTGGCGGATCTGCTCATCGAAGCCAAAGCGGGCATGTCCGCACAGCTGGAGGCGTTTGCCGCCAACGCCATCGAGTACATGAAACGCGAGCGAACGCTACTGCTCGACGGCGTCGGCATCCCCGAGATCACCACCAGGATCGCCGGTCGGCATGCACTGGTGGTAGCGGCCTCGGCGGAGACCAGGGCGCAGCTGAAATCGCTCCGGAAGTACATCTCGGACCACCACCCCGTGCTGATCGGTGTCGACGGCGGCGCGGACGCCTTGCGGAAGGCCGGCCACCGGCCCGATCTGATTATCGGCAACCCCGAGCTCATCGATCCGGTCACCCTCAGCGGCGGTGCGGAGGTGGTCATCCCGGCGGATGTCGATGGTCACGCCCCGGGCCTGGAACGCCTCCAGGACCTCGGACTCGGTGCGGTCACCTTTCCGGCGACCGGTACGACTGAGGATCTCGCGCTCCTGCTGGCCGACGCCAGGAACGCCGACCTGATCGTCACCGTCGGCATGCGCACCACATTGACCGATCTACTTGACCACAAGGGCGGGGCGGCCTCCACCTTCCTGGTCCGGATGCGGGTGGCCAACAAGATCGTGGACGCGCCTGCGGTCGCGCTGCTCTACCGGGCGCGTATTTCCTGGTGGATGGTGATGTTGCTGGTGGTCGCAGCGGCCGCCGCCATCGTCGGCGCGCTGCTGATCTCGGATGTGTCGCACACCTACATCGATCTGGCCCGCCAGTGGTGGATCGACGTCGTCGACTGGGTCAAGGGGCTTTTCCGATGATCTCCATGCGTTATCACATCGTCTCCCTGGCCGCGATCTTCCTGGCCCTGGCCCTGGGCATCGTCCTCGGCGCGACGAAGATCACGTCGCCGATCCTGGCCGGTCTGCAGTCGGACAAGACCGATCTGTCCACCCAGAACAGCACCTTGTCCAGCGACAACTCCTCCCTGGCCGCGCGGGTCTCCTCCGACGAGAAGTTCGCCTCGTCGGTGGCAAACCTGACGGTCCGGGGCACTTTGCCCAACGCCACCGTGGTGCTGATCACTACCGCCGAGGCCGACCCCGGTGATCGGGATGCGGTGCTCTCGCTGCTGGCCAGGGCCGGGGCCAAGGTCACCGCTTCCATCCAGCTGGCCTCGAACTTCGCCGACCCGAGCTACGCCGACGACCTGCGGACGTTGTCGGCCAGAGTGCTGCCGACCGGCGCCAAACTGCCGGCCGTGTCTGAAGTCGGCGCGGTCGCGGGCGGGCTGCTCGGATCGGTGCTGCTGACCGACCGGAGCGGCCGGACCACCACCAAGCCCGTTCAGGCCACCGCCGCACTGTCCGCTCTGGCCGGCGGGGGATTCCTGCAGGCGTCCGGCACCGTGGTGCCGGGCCGGCTGGTCGTCATCCTCACCGGCGGGGCTGTCACCGGCGGCTCCGAGGTGGACCGTGCGGCGACCATTGCCGACCTGGCCACCCAGCTCCGGCGCTCGGCCGGCGGTGTGGTGGTGGCCGGTCGCTCCGGATCGGATGTCGCCACCGGGACCGTGGGGTTGATCAGGGCGAACACCGCGAGCAGCGCCACGGTGACCACGGTCGACAACGTGGACACCCCGGTCGGCCGGCTGGCCACCGTGCTCGGTCTGGTCGAGCAGAACGGTGGTGGCGTCGGCCGCTACGGTTTCTCGGCCCGCGCCCAGGCCCAGATCCCGACCCTGGGCGTCGGTTGACCCCTGCGTCGGGCTGGATCCGCGGCCGACGTGGCTGACCTCGGTCGCGCTGATCAACATCGACGTGGCTGACCTCGGTCGCGCTGATCAACATCGCCGGCGCGCACGAACGTCGCGCAAATGTGACAGGAGTGACGGGAGTCGGCCTTTTGGTGCGCGCGATGCATGATGATCAGCGCGAAACAGGGGGTCAGGGCGAACGGGGGGATCGCGCGACGAGGAACAAGAGGGAAGCGCCGGCGGAGTGTTAGGGTGAAATCCCGTGGGGCCTGAAAGGCAATGACGCATGCGATGGCCGTCAGGCCGGTCGCCTTTTGCATCGAGACCGCCTTCGCCTTCGAGCACACGGGAGTTCCTCTTGCCGGTCACGGTTCACACCACCAAACACATCTTCGTCACCGGCGGAGTCGCGTCGTCCCTGGGTAAGGGGTTGACGGCATCAAGTCTGGGTCGGCTCCTCACCTCCAGGGGTTTGCGGGTGACCATGCAGAAGCTCGATCCCTACCTCAATGTGGACCCCGGGACCATGAACCCGTTCCAGCACGGAGAGGTCTTCGTCACCGAGGACGGCGCCGAGACGGATCTGGACATCGGGCATTACGAGCGGTTCCTGGACCGGAACCTGTCAGCCGATGCCAACGTCACCACCGGGAAGGTCTACTCCAGGGTGATCGCGCGGGAACGCCGCGGCGAATATCTGGGCGACACGGTGCAGGTCATCCCGCACATCACCAACGAGATCAAGGACCGGATCACGGCCATGGCCGAGCCCGGGACGGCCGACACCGCCGACGACGCCGTCCCCGACGTGGTGATCACCGAGATCGGCGGCACGGTCGGTGATATCGAGTCCCTGCCGTTCCTGGAAGCCGCCCGGCAGGTGCGGCACGACCTCGGCCGCGAGCACGTCTTCTTCCTCCACGTTTCGCTGGTCCCGTACCTGGCTCCGTCCGGGGAGCTGAAGACCAAGCCGACGCAGCACTCGGTGGCGGCGCTGCGCAACATCGGCATCCAACCGGACGCCCTGGTCTGCCGGGCCGACCGCGACATCCCCGAGGGCCTGAAACGCAAGATATCGCTCATGTGCGACGTCGACGCCGAGGCCGTCATCGCCTGCCCCGATGCGCCGTCGATCTACGACATCCCCAAGGTCCTGCACACCGAGGGCCTGGACGCCTATGTCGTCCGCCGACTCGGACTGTCCTTCCATGACGTCGACTGGACCCTCTGGGGCGGGTTGCTCGACCGCGTGCACTACCCGTCCGAAACGGTCCGCATCGCCCTGGTCGGCAAGTACATCGACCTCCCTGACGCCTATCTCTCGGTGACCGAGGCGCTGCGGGCCGGCGGATTCGGCAACCGGGCGAAGGTGGAAATCGTCTGGGTGGCCTCCGACTCCTGCGCCACGCCGGGCGGCGCGGCGGCCGCGCTGGGCGACGTGCAGGGTGTGCTCATCCCGGGCGGGTTCGGCGTGCGCGGCATCGAGGGCAAGGTCGGGGCCATCCACTACGCGCGGACCAATCGGATTCCACTACTCGGGCTGTGCCTGGGCCTGCAGTGCATCGTCATCGAGGTGGCCAGGAACCTCGCCGGGCTGGGCGGCGCCAACTCCGCCGAGTTCGATGCCAACGCCGCTGATCCCGTCATCGCCACCATGGCCGACCAGACGGAGGTGATCTCGGGGGTCAGGGACATGGGCGGCACCATGCGGCTCGGTTCATTTCCGGCGCGGTTGGCCGAGGGCAGCATCGTGGCCGACATCTATGGCACGAACCAGGTTTCCGAGCGGCACCGGCACCGCTACGAGGTGAACAACGCCTACCGCGACCGACTGGAGGCGGCGGGTCTGCATCTGTCCGGTGTGTCGCCCGATTCGTCGCTGGTGGAATTCGTGGAGCTGGACCGCTCGCAGCATCCGTATCTGGTGGCGACGCAGGCACACCCGGAATTCAAGTCCCGACCGACCCGGCCCCATCCGTTGTTCCTTTCCTTTGTCCGCGCGGCCCTGGACTACCTGGAGTCCGAACGCCTGCCGATCTCCGCCCAGAACCTGGTCGACGTGGTCGACGTGCCGATACCGGCGGCCGCGCGGTGACTTCCGGCGACGCGGTGTTCTCCGTGGTGGGCACCGACCGACCCTTCCAGGGCAGGGTGACCAAGATCCGCGTCGACACCGTGGTCATGCCCGGTGGGGGCACGGCGAAGCGCGAAGTGGTGGAGCACGATCGGGCGGTCGCCGTCGTCGCCCTCGACGACGACGACAACGTCGTCCTGCTCGAGCAGTACCGGCATCCGCTGGGGCGGCGGCTCTGGGAACTGCCGGCCGGGTTGATGGACGTCGACGGCGAAGCGGCCCAACCCGCCGCCGCCCGCGAGCTCGCCGAGGAAGCGGGGCTGACCGCAACCACCTGGTCGCTTCTGGTCGACATCGCCTCCTCGCCGGGCTTTACCGATGAAGCCATTCGGGTGTTCCTGGCCACCGGACTGACCGATGTGGGCCGCCAGGGTGAGATCACCGACGAGGAAGCCGATCTCAAGGTGGTCCGGGTACCGCTGGCGACCGCGGTGGCCGGGGTCCAGGACGGCCGGATCGTCAACGGCACCGCGGTCGCCGGCCTGCTCGCGGCGGCGTTGGCCCGGCAGACCGGGGCCTCGCTCCGCCCGGCCGACCAGGCCTGGGTCGGTGGTTCCAGCACGCGACACCTCGGACCGGGCGTGCCGGACGCACCGGCGCTCGGCGACGGCGGCTGATCAACGAGGTGGTCCTGGTCGCTCGCAACGGCACCGCAGCCGAACCGGCCGAGCCCTCGGCCGCGCTGCGGTCGGCCCTACGCGGTTACCTGGACCACCTCGCCGTGGAACGCGGCGCGGCTCGTAACACCCTGCTGGCCTACCGCCGGGACCTCGAGCGTTACCTGGCCTTCTGCGCCATCAGCGGCATCACCGGCGTCGAGGACATCCGGGCCGAGCACGTCACCAACTACCTGGTCTCCCTTCGCGAGGGCTGGCTCGATCACCCTCCGCTGGCGGCGTCCTCCGCGGCCCGGGCGGTGGTCGCTGTCCGTGGCTGGCACCGTTTCCTGCTGGCCGAATCGGCCACGGTGGCCGACCCCTCTGACGACGTGCACCCGCCGTCGGCCGGCAAGCGCCTGCCCAAAGCGCTGCCGGTGGACGTGGTCACCACCATCCTGGAATCGGCGTCCGGTGACGACCCGCGGTCCTTGCGGGACAGGTCTCTGCTGGAATTCCTCTACGCCACCGGCGCCAGGATCAGCGAAGCGGTCGGACTGGACGTCGATGATGTCACCGAGTGGCCCGGCCCGGTGGTGCGCTTGCGGGGCAAGGGTGCGAAGCAGCGGATCGTGCCGGTCGGGTCGTTCGCCGCGACGGCGCTGTCGGCCTATCTGGTCCGCGGGCGCCCGGCGCTGGCGGGCGCCGGCCGCGGCACCGCTGCGGTGTTCCTGAACGTCCGCGGGGGACGCCTTTCCCGGCAGTCGGCGTGGCAGGTGCTGCGGGACGCCGCGGACAAGGCCGGCGTGACGGGGGAGCGCGGGCCGGTGTCGCCGCACATGTTGCGCCACTCGTTCGCCACGCACCTGTTGGAAGGCGGTGCGGACGTCCGGTCCGTCCAGGAGCTGCTGGGTCACGCCTCCGTGACGACCACTCAGATCTATACCCTGGTGACCGTCGACGCCCTGCGTGAGGTGTATGCGATGGCTCACCCGCGGGCTCGCTGACGAGCGGGTTCACCTCGACCGCAGGCGAACGCCACAGGTGGAAAGACCGCTGTCGGTGCGGGTCGCGTTTCTCGTTTCGGTGCCGGCCCGCTTACCCTGGGATGGGTCGTCGGGATGACGACTGGAGACGAAGTGGGAGTAGCGGACCGATGAGCTATCCGGACGACGCAGCGTGGATCGCCGCCGCCGGTGCACCCCGATCCGAGGACGGCGGAGAAGATCCGACCACTCCGGCCGACTCGACCGCCGCCCGGTGGAACATCGATGATCCTCCCGAGCCCTTCCCGACACCGGCCCGCCCGGCCCCGGCTGCCACGCCGGCGGACGAGGTGGTCCCGGCGTTGCTCCCCAGACCCGAGCCGATGGACGGCGACGTCGGCCCGACCGGCCGGCCCCGCCGGACCATTCCGGAACCGGCCGTCCTGAACACCCACGGCCCGGCCAGGGTCATCGCGTTGTGCAACCAGAAGGGTGGGGTCGGCAAGACCACCACCACCCTGAATCTGGGCGCCGCGCTGGCCGAGTTCGGCCGCCGGGTGTTGCTCGTCGACTTCGATCCGCAGGGGGCGTTGTCCGCCGGTATCGGTGTGCCATCGCACGATCTGGACCACACCATCTACGACCTCATGCTGGCCAGGAACACCAGCATCACCGATGTGCTCGTACCCACCCGGATCGCGGGGATGGATCTGCTGCCGGCCAACATCGACCTGTCCGCCGCCGAGGTCCAGCTCATCAACGAGGTCGGCCGCGAGCACACCCTGGCCCGGGCGCTGCGCCCGATGCTGCACGAGTACGACTACATCCTGATCGACTGCCAGCCCTCCCTGGGCCTGCTCACCGTCAACGCCCTGGCTTGCGCTCACGGCGTCATCATGCCGGTGGCGGCCGAGTTCTTCTCGTTGCGCGGAGTGGCCCTGCTGGTCGACACCATCGACAAGGTGAAAGACCGGATCAATCCCGACCTGCGGATCGACGGCGTCCTGGTGACCATGTTCGACGGCCGCACCGTGCATGCCCGGGATGTGGTCGCCATGCTGGTGCAGCGCTTCGGTGACGACGTGTACGACACGGTGATCGCCCGGACCGTGAAGTTTCCGGAGACCACGGTGGCCGGCGAACCCATCACCAGCTATGCACCGACATCGACGGCGGCCGAAGCGTTCCGCCTGTTCGCCCGGGAAGTGATCGCCCGGTGACCGCGCGGACGGGGCTCGTCACCCCGGCCGCGGCATCGTCGGAATCACCGGATTCCCCGGTGCTGCCGGGTGCGCGGTCCTCGTTCCACGTGCAGTTGGACAATTTCCAGGGTCCGTTCGATGTGCTGTTGCACCTGATCGGAGCGCGTCGAATGGATGTCACCGACGTCGCGCTGCACACCGTCACCGACGATTTCCTGATGCATATCCGTACCCTGGGACCGGATGTCGAGCTCGGAATCGTCACCGAGTTCCTGGTCGTGGCCGCGACACTGCTCGACCTGAAAGCGGCCCGGCTGCTGCCCGACGGCGAGGTCGAGGACCACGCCGACATCGACCTGCTGGAGGCCAGGGATCTGCTCTTCGCGCGCTTGCTCGCCTACCGTGCGTACCAACAGGTCACCGTGCTGTTTGCCGAACTCCAGGCCGGCGCGCCCCGCCGCCATCCGCGGGCCGTCACCCTGGAGGATCGCTACCTGGGTTTGTTGCCCGAGGTTCAGATCGGCTTGGATGCAAGAGCTTTCGCCGAACTGGCGGCGTCGGTGTTCCGCCCGAAGCCACCGCCGGCCGAGATCTCCGTGGACCACATCCATTTCTCGGCGGTGTCCATCGCCCAGCACACCGCCACCATCCGCGACATGTTGGTCACCGTGGGCCGGGCCACCTTTGGTGAACTGATCGCCGGGTGCACCCGCACGACCGAGGTCGTGGCCCGATTTCTTGCTCTGCTCAACCTCTATCGCGAAGCGGCGGTGGCGTTCGACCAGAACGAGCCGCTCGGGCTGCTGAGCGTCCGATGGACCGGCCAGGTGGCGCGGCCGGTCGCCGCCCACCGTGCGGATGACCACCGGGCGGACGCCGACGAGGAATACGAGTGAGCGCCGACAGTGTCCCCTTCGACTCAATCCCGGGAATCGTGTGCGCACAGGACATCGCCGGTGCCCTGGAAGCGGTACTGCTCGTCGTGGATTCACCGGTGACCGAGGCGGCCCTGGCCTCCGCCGTCGGCCACGGGACGGAACGGGTCGAGGCGGAACTCACCGCACTGGCCCGGCGCTACAGCGAGACCGGGTCCGGTATCGAGTTGCGGCAGACGGGCGGCGGCTGGCGGTTCTACACCCGCGACCGGTTTGCCCCGGTGGTCGAACGGTTCGTGCTGGACGGGCAACAGAGCCGGTTGTCCAGGGCGGCCCTGGAAACACTGGCCATCATCGCCTACCGACAGCCGGTGACCAGGGCCAGGATCGCCGGCGTCCGCGGTGTCAACGTCGACGGCGTGATCCGTACCCTGCTGGCCCGGGGTCTGATCGACGAAGCCGGGTCGGACGCCGACACCGGTGGCCTGCTCTATCGCACCACCGAGCTGTTTCTCGATCGGCTCGGGTTGTCCAGCCTGGAAGACCTTCCGTCCCTGGGTCCCCTGCTCCCGGAAATAGACACCCTCGAAGATGAATGACCACTCAGCCGCCCGCCGGCGCCCGTCGACCCACCTGAAGCACACCGGCCGGATCGACGACGGGGACCTCGGCTCCGATGACGGCAACGCCGAAGGCGTTCGCCTGCAGAAGGTGCTGGCCGCTGCCGGTGTCGCCTCGCGCCGCAAGGCCGAGGAACTGATCCGGCTGGGCCGGGTCAAGGTCGACGGTCTGGTGGTCAAGGAGATGGGCCTGCGGATCGACCCGGACAAGGCTGTCGTCCACGTGGACGGGAACCGGATCGTGCTGCGCGAGGACCAGGTGTATCTGGCCCTGAACAAGATGCCCGGCATGCTGTCCACGATGTCCGACGAACTGGGCCGCCCGCACATCGGCCAACTGCTGGTCGACCGGCCGGAGAGACTGTTCCACGTCGGCCGGCTCGACATGGACTCGGAAGGCCTGTTGCTGCTGACCAACGACGGCGAGTTGGCCCACCGTCTCACCCACCCCTCCTACAACGTGATGAAGACGTACATGGCGGAGATCCCCGGCCCGGTGCCCCGGGATCTGGGGCGCCGCCTGCGGGCCGGGGTGGAACTGGACGACGGCATCGCCACCGTGGACCAATTCGACGTCGTCGACCTGCATGCCGGCCGGGCCGTGGTCGAAGTGGTGCTCCACGAGGGCCGAAAGCACATCGTCCGGCGGCTGTTCGCCGAGGTCGGCCACCCCGTGTCGCGGCTGGTCCGGACCAAGATCGGCGACGTGCAACTCGGTCACCAGCGGCCCGGCACCCTGCGCAAGCTGAACCCGGTGGAGATCGCCCTGCTGTACAAGGCGGTCGGCCTGTGAACGTCGGTCCCCCCGGGCCCGGTACGTTCGTCATCGCCATCGACGGCCCGTCCGGAACGGGCAAATCGACGGTGGCGCGCGGTGTTGCGGCCGCGTTGCACGCCGGGTATCTGGACACCGGGGCCATGTACCGGGTGGTCGCGCTGGTGGTGTTGCGCGCCGGGGTCGATCCGGCGGACGAAACAGCGGTGGCGAACGTGTTGCAGGACTTGACGTTTTCCTCCCCGTTGCACCCCGGCCAGCAGTCCCACGTGCTGGCCGGGGAGGACGTCTCCGACGAGATCCGGGGCCGGGCGGTGACCGTCGCCGTCACCCCGGTGTCGGCGAATCCGGCTGTCCGGGCGTGGCTGTTCGACCGTCAACACCTGCTGGCCCACTCCGGCCGGATGGTGGTGGAGGGCCGGGACATCGGTACCGTCATCGCGCCCGACGCGGCCCTGAAGATCTACCTCACCGCCGACGCGGCGGAACGGGCGCGCCGTCGGCACATCCAGAACGTCGGCGCCTCCGTCGGTTCCGGGGCGCCCGCCGAAACCGGGCCGGCCCCGGACCTGGCCGCGGTGGCTCGGGATCTGCACCGCCGGGACACCCACGACGCCAACCGCGCCCACGCCCCGCTGCAGGCGGCCACCGACGCCGTCATCATCGACTCGTCAACGCTGAAGTTGCCCGAGACCGTGGGCAGAGTGCTGCAACTGGCCGCCTCTCGAGGAATCCGATGAGATGGATGCATCTGGGCGGAACCGCGGATCCGACGCCGGAGCATGCCGGCGCCAAGGGGATGGACCGCGGTCGAAGGATCGGAATCGCGCTGTGCGGCATGATATATCGGCAGGAATTCGTCGGGATGCACCGGGTCCCGGCCGCCGGACCGCTGGTGGTGGTGGCCAATCACGCCAATTTCTGGGACGGGCCGGTGCTGTTCGGCTCGCTGCCCCGGCGGGTCTCGTTCCTGATCAAGGCCGAGGCGGTGACCGGCCCGATCGGGTGGTTGCTACGAAACGTCGGGCAGTACGCCATCACTCGCGGCGCTCCCGATCGAAAACCCTTGCTGCAGGCCTTGTCCCAGCTCAAGGCGGGCGGAGCCATCGGGATCTTCCCGGAGGGCACCCGCGGTGACGGTAAGGTGCACAACATCTCCAGTGGGGCCGGCTGGCTGGCCGCGCGCGCCGGTGCGGCGGTGCTGCCGGTCGCGGTGCGCGGTACGGCTCGGCCCGCCGGTGCGAGTCGGCGATTTCGGCCCACGGTGCACGTGCTGGTCGGGGAACCGTTCACGATTGCCCCCGGCGCCGGTCGGTCGGCCGTCGAGTCCGCGACGAATCTCATCCGAGATCGGTTGTCGGTGCTGGTGATCCAGCTCGACCAGATGATCGGCCGTACCGGGAAGAAGGTTGGACAGTGAGCGACTCCAGCGACGGCATCGCGGAAACACCTGCTGGGGACGGCATCTGGTCCGACGAAGCCGAGTTTGCCGGCTGGGAGGACCAGGGCGACGGCGACAACGAAGGCGGGTCCGTTGTTCCCGCTCCCACACTGGCCGTCGTCGGGCGACCGAATGTCGGGAAATCAACGTTGGTCAACCGCATCATCGGCCGCCGCGAGGCCGTCGTCCAGGACATCCCGGGGGTGACCCGCGACCGGGTGTCCTACGACGCGCTGTGGGCGGGTCGGCGGTTCACCGTCGTGGACACCGGCGGCTGGGAGCCGGACGCCGATGGAATGGCCGGAGAGGTTGCCCTGCAGGCGGAACGGGCCATGAAGACGACCGACGCCGTCCTGGTGGTGGTGGACGCCGCGGTCGGCGCCACGCACACCGACGAGGCCATCGCCAAGGTGTTGCAGCGCTCCAAGGTGCCGGTCATCCTGGTGGCCAACAAGGTGGACGACGAGCGCACCCTCGCCGACGCCGCAGCGCTGTGGAACCTGGGCCTGGGGGAACCTTTTCCGGTTTCGGCGCTGCACGGCCGCGGTTCGGGGGATCTGCTCGACGCCATCATGGCGGCCATGCCGCAGGCCCCGTCGGAATTCGCCGCCAACCAGGGCGGTCCGCGGCGGGTCGCCCTGCTCGGCAAGCCGAATGTCGGCAAATCGTCGCTGCTGAACAAGTTGTCGGGTGAGTCGCGGTCGGTGGTCGACCCGGTAGCGGGTACCACCATCGACCCGGTCGACTCGCTGGTCGAATTGGACGGCCAGATCTGGCGGTTCGTCGACACGGCCGGTTTGCGCAAACGCGTCCACCAGGCCAAGGGCATGGAGTTCTATGCCTCGCTGCGCACCCAGTCCGCGTTGGAATCCGCCGAGGTGGCCGTCGTGCTGATCGACTCCTCCGAGCCGCTCACCGAACAGGACCAGCGGGTGATGACCATGGTCATCGAATCCGGGCGGGCCCTGGTCATCGCCATGAACAAGGCGGACCTGGTCGACGCTGATCGGCGCGCCGAGATCGAACGAGAACTGGACCGGGACCTGAACCGGGTGCAATGGGCCGAGGTGGTCAACATCTCCGCGAAAACCGGGCGGGCCGTGCACCGGCTGGCCCCGGCGCTGCGGACGGCGCTGGAATCCTGGGACAAGCGCATCCCCACCGGGCGCCTGAACACCTGGCTGGGCACGCTGATCCAGGCCACGCCGCCGCCGGTGCGCAGCGGCAAGCAGCCCCGGGTGATGTTCGCGACCCAGGCCGGTAACCGGCCACCGACCTTCGTGCTGTTCACCACCGGGTTCCTGGAGGCCGGGTACCGCCGCTTCATCGAACGGCGACTGCGGGAGGATTTCGGTTTCCAGGGCTCACCGGTGCGGGTCAACGTGCGGGTCCGGGAGAAGCGCGGCGCAAGACGCTGACCGCTCACCGTTCGGCTCCGGTCGCAACGTTGATCACTGCGGCAGCACGGTGCGGCCGGCGGGGAGCAGGCCCGCGGCGATCAGCTCCACGGTGACGGCGACCGCGATGGCCTGGACCAGCAGCAGTGCGACCAGCACGAGAACCTGGGTGGCGCCGGCCTGCCAGGGGGACGCCCCGGCCAAAAGCACCCCGACGAACGCCCCGGGCAGGGTGACCAGGCCGACCGTGCGGGTCTGGTCCATTCCCGGGATCAGGGCCAGCGCCGCCGCCGGCCGGGCCACCAGCACGACGGCGTCGCGTCGGCCCAGTCCGATCGACAGCGCCGCCTCGTACTCACCCCGCCGGATCGTCAACTCCTCGACCGTGCGCCGGCCGGCCAGCGACGTCGCCGTCATGGCGCCCCCGATGAGGATTCCGGCGCTCGGCAGCACGGCCACCGGATGCAGCGGAACGACGGTGCTGGCCAGAATGAGGGCGAGCGCGGGCAGCAGGCCGGACAGGATCGGCACCGCCGCCCACCATGAGGTCGGGCGCAGCGAGCCGGTGATCCGCTTCGCCGATGTGCCGGCGCCGACCAGCACCATCACGGCGAGGAAGGCAGCGGTCAGGGCGAGCGACCGCAGCACGAACCCGATGATCAACGACACCCCGGCCAGCTGGACGATCGCCCGCGCCACCGCGATGAGGGTGTCCCGCGCACGGCCCAGATCGAACAACGCGACGACCAGCGCCGCGGTCGCTGCGAGGACCACCAGCAGCACCGCCAACAACGGGCCGATCATGACGGTGGTCAGCGGTGGCCTTCCTTGATGCATGATGCGCTCGGCGGGCCCGGGCCATTCTCCCCGCCACGGGTCCGGCCCGGCGTGCGCACTGCGGTAGTCTTGGTGGGCCCGGTAGGCCGGGTGGCCGGGATGTGGCGCAGCTTGGTAGCGCACTTGACTGGGGGTCAAGGGGTCGCAGGTTCAAATCCTGTCATCCCGACTGAACATTTACGCAGGTCAGGGGCCGTTTCGGTAGTCAACGGGAGCGGCATCCACGGTCGAAAAATCCGGGGTTGACCACCATCTTGACCACCATCACGCATTGAGGGCCGCGCTGAGGCTCGTCAGCGCGTCGCGTGAGACGTCGGGCGAGACGTGCCCGTACACGTCACCGGTGATGGCGATCGAGCTATGGCCGAGGATCTCCGACACAACCTTGAGGGGCACAGCGTTCGTCAGCATCATGGTTGCGGCCGAGTGGCGCAGCGTGTGCAAACTGACGCCGGTTATCCCGGCCTTGCCGCTTGCCGACTTGAACGCGCGGAGCGCGTTCCTCGGGTCGCAGGGCTGGCCCGCCTGCGTAGTGAACACGAAACCCGTCTCGACCCATTGCGAACCCGCGCGCAGACGGTCCGCCATCTGCGCAATCCGGGCCAGTCGGAGTATTCGCTCGACGTTCGCGGACATATGGATGAACCGTTTCGACTTGGCTGTTTTCGGCTCGGTCACGACCAGGACGCCGCCGACACGGGCGATCGTCCCCCGGACCCGTAGCGTGCCGTTGGCCGTGTCGACGTCGGACCATTGGAGCGCCAGCGCTTCGCCTCGCCTCAGCCCGGTATTGACCAGCAACTCGAACATGAGGGCGTACCGGCTCTGCTGGGCTGAATCGAGCAATTGCCGTACCTGCTCTGGCTGCATGTGGGCCGCCTCGGTCGCGGTCACTTTCGGCCGCTTGACCGCCGCCGCCGGGTTGCGGCCGAGCGCGCCATCTCGGACCGCCGTGTCCAGCACAGCACGCGCAACGGTGTAGATCGACCGGATGGATGACTCAGACAACCCGATGCCTCGCAGGTCGACGATCCACGCCTCGACATGCATCGGTCGCAACTTGTCGAGCGACAGATTGCCCAACCTGCTCCCGATGATGTGGGAGCGGGCAAGTCCGCCGTAGAGCACCATCGTCGTCTGTTTGCGATCCGACGCGGCCAGGGTCGATGTGATCCATTCCGCAGTGAACGCGCCGAGGGTCTGCTTTCGATCACTGGTCGGCTGACCGTCCGCCACTCTCCTGCGGATGGCAGCGGCAGCGTCGCGCGCCTCCTTCGCCGTTCTGCCGTAGCAGGTGGTCCGCTTACTGACGCCGTACTCGTCGGTCGTGCGGATGTGCGTCTGCCAGCGCCCGTCAGCGCGCAGTGTGGGATTCGACCCTTCACTGTTGCCGCGCCGTTTCGCGCCCGTGGTGGTTGTCATGCCTGCTTCTTTCCGCGCTTCGTCGGTGGGAGGAACCCGCGCCTGCGGGCGCGGGAGACATATTCGGCGGCCATCCGTTGGCCGACCTGAAAGTGATGCTGCACAGCCGCTGTCGGGTGGCCGGAGATGTTTTCCCGATAGATCGCGGCGACGCGCTCCAATAGTTCCGGGGTGATGTCTCTACCCGAGCGCGCCCGACGAACTGCGCGGAGTGCATCGGTGTAGGCGACGGCAGTGTCCTGGCCGGTGACGCCGGTCGCTTCGACCTCGGCGCCCCGCTCGATCCGGTATGCAAAATTGGCGACCACATCCTCGACGGCCGCTCGCACCAATACGTCTCGCAGATCGGACTGCCGGATTCCACGTGAATCGGCGTCGGCCGAAAGGTGGAACTCGGTCAGTTTTGAACCTGCTTCGCTCATCTCGACTTTGAGGTACATCTCGGGCATCCCTGGCAGGTTCTCAAGGAACTCGATGACGGCTGGACCGCGGTAATCGTCCGACCACCTGATATTGCCGGACCACTTCACGCGAAGCGGGCCGCGCCGATCTATCCATCCCGTACGTCTCGTCATGTTGACTACTATGCATCGAAGTATGCAGTCTGGCAACATCCGAGCGGGTTCGCTCGGATACCGGCAGAGAAGGGAAGCGATGTGACGCCTCTACTGCATGAGCTACCGGAATCGTGGGAGATGCTGGGGGTCGGCAGATCGACGCTCTATGAGTTGATAGCGCTCGGGCTGATCGTTCCGGTGAAAATCGGCCGCCGAACACTCATCCCGCACTCGGAATTGGAGCGATACGTTTCTACCTTGACCGGCGCGGTGGCCGTTGCTGGTCGACCCGGCGCGGCCTGAGCCGGTGACGGAACAGCAAACCGACGCCGTGGTCAGCGACGCCGGTTCGGGTGATCAGGCGGGCAGCGAGACCAGGGTCAACGGTAGCGCGCCGTTGCCGCCGCGGTGGCAGGCATGGCCGAACGGCCACGACATTGACGCGGCCATCAAGTACCGGACCATGGAAATATTTATCAACGACGAGGCCAAAAAGCTGCTGGCGATTCGCCGGACGGCCGAGGCTGCGGCAGCCGCCCCGCCGCCCCCGCTGGTCTGTCTGGACAACATGCTGAGCACGCCCGATGACGCCCTGGGCTACCGGGTGGCCGGCCTGCTGACCGAGGGTGGCCGCGTCCTGTTCGCTGCCCAGTTCAAGTCCGGAAAGACAACCGCTGTGCACAATCTGATCCGCTCGCTGGCCGATGGTGATAAGTTCCTCGGGCATTTCCCGGTGAAAGTTCCGCTCGGTCGAATCGTGTTGGTAGACAACGAGATGGACGAACGGTTTACCCGACAATGGCTGCGGGAGCAAGGCATCTGGCATCCACAGAAAATCTATGTCGTGTCGCTCCGAGGCCAGGCCGCGCGGTTCAACATTATGGACCCGATGACCCGCTCAGAATGGGCCGCGCGACTACGGGCGATCAACGCCAAATTTCTGATCCTGGACTGCCTACGGCCGATGCTCGACGCGCTCGATCTGAGCGAGGACAAGGACGGCGGCAAGTTCACCACCGCGTTGAACGCGCTGCTGTTCGAGGCGAACATACCCGAGTGCGTCCTGGTCACCCATATGGGCCACCAGGGGCAGCGGGCGCGGGGTGATTCCAGCCTGCTCGGCTGGTCGGACACCAACTGGCGGCTGACCCGCCCGGCGGTGGACGGTGACGACGACGACCCGGCGGCGCCCCGCTACTTCTCCGCGTTCGGCCGGGGCGTCGACGTACCCGAGGGGTTGATCACCCGAGACGGCCAGGTGCTCTCCTACGGCGCCGGGGTGACCAGACGGACCGCCGCGTCGGTGGCCGCGTTGCCCGCCGTCCTGGAGCTACTGGCCGCCGCCGCGGATGCCATCAGCGGCAACGGCATCGAAACCGCCCTCCGCGATTCTGGACACACACAGAAGGCGGTCCGGGAGGCCGTCAAGGCGGGCATCGCGGCAAAGAAAATCTTTACCGAGGATGGCCCGCGCAACGCGACGCTGCACTTCCTGAACCCCGCCGCCCGCGTGAGTTCGTCGGACCTCGTTGCCAGTTCGTCAACGAGGTCCGAGTGAGTTCGTCAGTTCGTATTAAGGAACGAACTGAACTCAACGGTCACCGCAACACAGTTCGTCGTCACGGAATTTCCAACGAGGTCACCAACCACGAGAATGGAAAGGCATCCCGAATGACCAACAGCAGGCCCCGGCGGACCGAGGCCAAAAGCACCCGGCGCGAGCGAAGACGTCAGCAACCTAAGCGCGGCACGCGGGACGACGGACGCCCGGACATGACCCTCGACGCTTGCTGTCACGTCCAGATCTACCTGATCCGGTCGGCACCGCGAATCCAGCTCCGTCACGACGACGGCTGCCCGTGCCTGCAACGCGGACCGATCGGTGACGCCGCGCGCGGCAAGGTGCTCTTGGCCGTCACCAACCTGCTCATCCTGAGGGCGCGCCTTGGCCTTCCCGCCGACGTGACCGTCATGGCCCGATGACAACCGCGCCGCCAAACCAACCGACACCCGAACCCACAACCCAGAACCCAGAAAGGCAAACGATCATGAGCGAGCCGATTGTCATCCGCAACGCCGAGCCATCGGCGTGGCTGCGCGGCGCAATCCAGACCGCGCTCGCCGACGCCGAGCGCGGATGTGACCACCTCGGCGATGGTGTGATCAGCGACGTCGACACGGTGCACGTCGCCTGGTCCGACCGGGCACGGTGTGTGCCGTGCGCGAACGCGACACTTGCCGCCGACGTGATCCCTCTCGACTGCCACCGATGCGGCAAGTTCGTCGGGCGTGACGGCGGACTCGTTAGGTGCGAGTACCCCGCGCAACGGTTCACCTTCCTACTCACCCTGTGCCGGTCATGCATGGACGCCGAGGTCGGCACGATGCCGCCGACCGCCGCGTAACCGGTGCCGGGGCACCCTCGGGGCGCACCGGGGCTGAACGATCGGTCGGTTTTTTTAAGTATCGTCGCAGGTCAGCTAGACCCCGTTCGTCCCATTTTTTCACCTCCGAAAACGCTCGGCGGTGCGCCCCCGGTAGGGAGTCCCGGGGCGCGCTGATCAGCACCGGCCAGCCGGTGTGATTAACTGATTACGCAACGTATTCGGCCCGCAGTTGGCCGGTTACCGCATCGAAACGCCCTTAGCTGGCGCTCGCCCACCGGTGGACTCCGGTCGGCCCCGCACAGCGCCGCTAGGGCCGACGATGACCAGTGCGGCTCGGTCGGGTGGATGCCCGCGAGATCGAGCCGCCGGCCGGACGTCGAACGATCTGGTGCCGCGCGCCGCCGGGCCCGACACCAGCCGCGCCTATCTGGCCGGCGCCCTTCTCTCTGAATCGAGATGCACCCATGCTCACCCTGAGCGAACAAATTCGCCGATCCGAGGACGCCTTACGACTACTGATCGGCCGGCGTGACCGGGCGAAGATCGAGCTGGCCGCCCGGCCTGGTGCCGTCGAGCTGGCGGCCCTGCCCGATGACAAACTCGAACGCTGGAGCAACCTGGCCACTGAATACGACAGCGTGCGCAACAAAATTCGGGCCACAGAGGATCAGCTCTCCACGTGGCGAGCCGAGCTGGTCGAGGATCAGCGCGTCGACGCGTTAGCCCGAGAGTCGTACCCAACGTTCTCCAGTGAGCGGGCCAGCGGCCAATCTGAGCGCCAGTACCGGGGCGGCCAGCCGTATTACGGCGAACGCAACCGAGGACACGTCGACGGCGACTACAGGGGCGATGGCACGACCGCCGTGACCACCCGTGGCGGGTGGTTGCCCACGAAGCGGGAGTACCGCGAACTTGAAACGCGCGCGGTCGGCGCGTCCGGTTCGGTGTTTGTACCCGTTGGCCAGGCCACGGAGTTTGTCGACCGGCTGAGGGCGCGGTCGATCATTCTCGGTTCGCAGATCCCGGCCATCGCGTGCCCGAACGGCACGCTGCGCCTTCCCAAGAACACGACCTCGGTCACGGTGTCCACCACGTTCGAGAACGTGGCGGCCACACCGTCCGATCCTGGGTTCGGAGCCAGCACCTTGCTATTGCGCAAACTCATCGCGATCACCATCGCATCGAATGAGGCCATGAGTGATTCGATGCCCGCGTTGCGCGAGGTGATCGGCGAAACGCTGGCCCGGGACATCGCCACTGCCGTCGACGCGCAATTCCTGACCGGCAACGGCGTGGCGCCGAACATGCTCGGTGTGCGGAATTGGGCCGGCGTCACCGCCGGGCCATCGTTGGGTGTGAACGGGTCGACCCTGACCCTCGATCACATGGCCACCGCGCTGACCTCGTTCGAGGCGGCGAACGGCAGCATCGCCGACGCCGTATGGGTAATGAACCCGCGCACCTGGGGCACCCTTCGCGCCCAAAAGGATTCACAGAACAGGTATCAGGTCAACCCGGTGCCCGGCGGGGCCGAGGAAAGATCGCTGTTCGGAATTCCGGTGCTGTCGTCGACGAATGTTCCGATCACCGAGACAATCGGCACCAGCGCGGGTATCGCATCATGGGTGGCGCTGATCGATCAAAGTCAGGTGCGCATCGGTTACGGCACCCCGGACAACATGGCCGAAACCATCTCCGCGCCAGCGACTTTCATCGAGATGGCATCTGATCTCGGTGTGTCCCTTGCATATAGCGATCAATTTGCGTTCAACGCCGACCAGACCACGATCCGGGTCACCGCCCGGTTCGACATCGTGGCCCTGAACGCGGCCAGCACCGTTCTGATCACGGGCGTGCTGCAGTAGTCGGTCCGCCCGGCCTAGATCTTGCCGGCGCGTGTCAACGCCAGCCCCCCGGCGGTCATCTCCCTGGCCGCCGTGGTAAAGCGAAGGCGGCCACCAAATCGGCGGGCACACCCTTTCGGCCCGCTGGCCGACCTGCACGCGGCTCGGCAAGCTGACGGCCCGCAGCGCCCCCTTCAAGGGGCACTGCGGGCCGTTCCGCTTGCCGGGGGCGCCGTTAGCATCCGGCCATGGAAACCCTCAGGACCACGGTCCTCGAACTACTCACCCGTCATCACGACGTCCACCGCCGGGCCGCCGAGCTGGTCACCGAGGGCGGTGCGCTCGGGCGGCTCGGGGACGCGCTCGACCTTGCCGCCGACGCCGGCTGGTCGAACGCCGACCAGCTCGCCGAGGTGCTCTATGGCCCGGACTGCGGCGCCGGCCAGCTCAAAGGGATCAGCGCGGCGCTCACCGCGCTGGCGCGATCCGGCCATGTCGAGATCGTGCGACGGGCGTCGGGGCGTTGGGTGCGGCTGGCTCGGGTCGACGCGCCGCACGCGCTCTCAGGCTGAAACGGTGGACAGCGCAATCTTGACCACCATTTTGACCACCATTAGCCCGCATCCAGGCACATCCGTCGATGTCCGTGCAAACGAGATATGCACGCGGACATCACTTGTCAGACGCACGCGGACGCTGGTGGACCCCATGCCATAGTCTGGGGGTCAAGGGGTCGCAGGTTCAAATCCTGTCATCCCGACAAGATTGATTGGTCAGGAAAGCGGTCGATCTACGCGCTGACCTGACCTTTTGCGTGATCTGACCTGCGAGTGCTCCCCGCTGGCTGATCGCAGTCAGTGTTCGTCCAGGGCCTTCGGTTGCTTCTCATGGCGTGCGAACTGGCGGTGGTTCTTGAGGATGGCTGGCCATGTCCAGGTTTACCACCTGTGTTCGGCGTCGAAGGCACAACGAATCGGTCGCTCGTGGTCGAGTGGTTTGGCCCGATTGACTATGGGCGGCGGCCGAGTTGCTGACGCGGCGGTCGAGTTGCCGACGCGGCGGGCGGGATGGGGAAGCGTGCGGCTGGGCGTGAGGTCCTGGCCCAAAGACCTAGGCCCGGCCAGGCGCATCCGTCACCCGACGCCACGCCCCGACACCTGCGGAATCCTGTGATGCGGCAGGATGGAGTGGCCTCCGCCGGGCAATCGTCGTCGGCGGTGTCACGGCGGATACGACGAGCAAGCGACCGGGCTCATACCCCGGTCCACCAACAAGGGAGCATTTGATGCCATCACGCAAGGCCCGCACCGAATGGAGCGGCGGTGTGCAGGACGGGTCCGGCCAGGTCGCCCTGGTCAGTTCAGGAGTCGGCACCTTCGACGTGTCGTTCCCGCGGCGCGCGGCGGACGAGGCGGGCGGGGTGACCAGCCCGGAAGAACTGATCGGCGCTGCGCACACCGCGTGCTACGCGATGGCGCTGTCGGGGGTCATCGGCGGGGCGGGTGGAACCGTTCGCAGTCTGGTCGTCGAGGCCGAGGTGGGTCTCGGGCCCGACCCGGCCGGCGGGTTCCGGCTGACCGGCATCAAACTGACCGTTCGCGGGCAGGTCGAGGGGCTGGATGCGGATGGTTTCGCTGCCGCCGCGCAGGAGGCCAAGGAGGGCTGCCCCGTCTCCAAGGCGCTGACCGGTGTTGACATCACCCTGGACGCGGCACTGGCCTGACGGGTCCACCCATCGCCGCCAGTTCGGGCTGCGGGGATCAACATGGGGCATTTGGTACAGGTGGGACAGGAGCGAACATCTTCGTCCCCGCCGCCCATGTTGATCCCCGCCGACCAACGGTCGCCGACCAACGCCCCGCCGACCAACGCCCCGCCGACCAACGCCGCGGGGTCAGACCAGGAGGGTGTCGGGGGCGACGGCGGGGATGCCGTGCGCGGCGCCCACGGGGAGGTTGGCCAGCACACCCGCGTGGGTGGTCAGGCCGCCGGCCAGCGCAGAGTCGGCGCGTAGCGCCGATTGCCAGCCGCGGCCGGCCAGGGCGGTGATGTACGGCAGGGTGGCGTTGGTCAACGCGTAGGTGGAGCTGCGGGGCACGGCGCCGGGCATGTTCGCGACGCAGTAGAAGAGCGAACCGTGCACCGGGAAGGTCGGTTCGTCGTGCGTGGTCGGGTGCGAGTCCTGGAAGCAGCCGCCCTGGTCGACGGCGATGTCCACCAGCACCGAACCCTCTCGCATCTGGGACACCAACTCGTTGGTGACCAGCTTGGGCGCCTTCGCGCCCGGGACCAGCACGGAACCGATCACCAGGTCGGCCTGTCGAACGGCCTCGGCGATGTTGAACGCGTTGGAGGCGATGGTCTTCACCGCCCCGTGGAACTGGGTGTCCAGCCGACGGAGGGTGGGCAGCGACAGGTCGATGATGGTCACCTCGGCGCGTGAGCCGAGGGCGATGGTGGCCGCGTGCATGCCGGCCACGCCGCCGCCGAGCACGACGACGTTGCCGTTGGCCACTCCCGGTACCCCGCCCAGCAGTACGCCGCGGCCGCCCTCGTTGCGCATCAGGTGGTAGCCACCGACCAGGGGCGCCATCCGACCGGCGATCTCGCTCATCGGCGCCAGCAGCGGCAGGCTCCGATCCGGCAGTTGCACCGTCTCGTAGGCCACCGACGTGGTCCCGGCCGCCAACAGGCGGTCGGTCAGCGGTCGGTCGGCGGCCAGGTGCAGATAGGTGAACAGCAGCTGGTCCGCCCGCAACTGGTGATATTCCGACTCGATCGGCTCCTTGACCTTGACGACCATCTCGGCCGACCAGGCGTCGTCGGCGGTGGGAACGATGCTCGCGCCCGCTGCGGTGAATTCCTCGTCGCTGATACGACATCCGCCGCCGGCACCGCTCTGCACCACCACCTGGTGCCCGGCACTGACCAGGTGGTAGGCGCCGGCCGGGGTCAGCGCGACGCGGTACTCGTGGTTCTTGACTTCTGCCGGCACGCCGATTCGCATGGGAGGAACAGCCTTTCGATGCCACTTCAGGAAGGTGATGGACAGCAGAAGCAATATGCCCCGCTTTGTGGTCCATTCTGAACTTTGCGTGGTCCTGATGAAAGATGTTCGTTTGATAATTCGGTAGATTGCCAATATGATCGACAAAGATTCGGCCGGCGCTGGGCGTCGAACGGTCCCACGGACGATTGTTCGGGGACCGGTCGGGTTGCCGCCGCCGGCACCGGCCCGTCGTGCTGCCCGGCCGGTGTCGCCGGCCGTCTTCGACGATGTCGACCGGAAGATCGACGATGTCGACCGGAAGATCCTGGAGATACTGGCGGCCGACGCACGGACGCCCAACAACGCGCTGGCCGCGATGGTCGGTGTCGCCGCGTCCACCTGCCTGTCGCGGGTACGGGCGCTGCGCACCAGCGGTGCCATCCGCGGATTCCACGCGGACATCGATCCGGCCGCCGTCGGCCGCCCCCTGCAGGCGATGATCGCCGTCCGGCTGCAGGCCGGCGCACGCGACCGGATGACAGCGTTCACCGATCGGATCAGACGCCGGCCGGAGGTGATGGAACTGTTCTTCCTCGCCGGTGCGGACGACTTCGTGCTGCATGTCGCCGCCGCCGACGCCGGCGCGCTGCGCGATTTCGTCGTCGACGAACTGTCCGCCCACACCGAAGTCGCGCTGACCGAGACGAACCTGATCTTCGAGCACCTGCGGGGGGCGGGCCCGGTTCGACGGCCCGATTGATCCGTTGACGACCGAGGGCGGCGCGTTGTCCTACCATTCGGCCATGGCGACAGACGGGCTGACCCTGGCCGAGGATCTGATGAAACAGGCCGGCGTCCATCCGACCGCTATCGCGGTGTTCGCCCATTCCTACAACCTGCTCGCCGCCGGAGACACCGGAAGGCTGGCCGAAGGCGACCTCGAGCCGATCGAGTCACTGACCCGGCTGGCCGACCTACAGGTCAACGAAGAAGCGGCCCGGAAGGCGTTGCGCCAGACCGCGGTGGTCAAGCTCAACGGTGGGCTCGGTACGTCCATGGGCATGGATCGGGCCAAGTCCCTGGTCGAAATCCGCTCCGGCCGCAGCTTTCTCGATCTGATCGTCGAACAGATCCTGGCCCTGCGCAAGGAATACCAGGTGCCGTTGCCGCTGCTGTTCATGGACAGTTTCCGCACCCAGCGCGACACCCTGGCCGCCTTGGAGGCGTACCCGGACGTCGCTGTCCAGGGGTTGCCACTGGACTTCCTGCAGAACCGGGAACCCAAACTTCGGGCCGACGATCTGACCCCGGTCAGCTGGCCCGCCGACCCGTCGCTGGAATGGTGTCCGCCGGGCCACGGTGACATCTACACCGCCCTGTCCGCCACCGGCGTGCTGGACCTGCTGCTGAACAACGGTTTCCGCTACCTGTTCGTATCCAACTCGGACAACCTGGGTGCGCTCCCGGATCCACGGCTGGCCGCCTGGTTCGTCGGTTCAGGTGGCCCGATCGGCGCCGAGTACTGCCGACGTACCCGGGCCGATCGCAAAGGCGGGCACCTGGCCCGCCGTCGCTCCGATGGCCGGCTGGTCCTGCGGGAGTCCGCGCAGACCGCCGAGGAGGACGCCGAGGCCTTCGCCGACATCACCAGGCACCGCTTCTTCAACAGCAACAACCTGTGGCTGGATCTGCTGGCCCTGGCCCGCACACTGAAGGACAACGATGGGGTGCTCGGCCTGCCGATCATCCGCAACGCCAAGACGGTCGACCCCTCGGACCCGACCTCCACCGCCGTGATCCAGATCGAGACGGCCATGGGCTCGGCGATCGGCGTGTTCGACGGCGCCGTGGCCATCGAGGTCGAGCGCACCCGATTCCTCCCGGTCAAGGCGACCAGCGACCTGCTGGTGCTCCGGTCCGACGCCTACGAACTGACCGAACGGGCGGAGGTGCGTCTGGTGCCGTCCCGCACCTCGGCGCCGTTGGTCGAACTCGACGGCGTGTACAAGCTGCTGTCCGACTTCGACGCCCGGTTCCCGTTCGGCCCACCGTCCCTCCGGCAGGCGGAGAAATTGATCGTCCACGGGGACTGGACCTTCGGGTCCGATGTCACCGTCGTCGGGAAGGCCCAGGTGGCCGCGGACGGGTCCCCGGGGAACATCCCGGACGGCGCGTTGCTGACCGGACGCTGAGGCGTGGAGCACGCCGGAACCGGCGGCCCGGGTGTCGGCGCCCGAAGTGGGAAGGCGCGGCCGGTGGTTCCGGACATGCGCCAGATTGCCTCCCGGGTCGTGTACTCGAACCCGTGGATGCAGGTCCGGGAGGACGAATTCGAGCGTGTCGACGGGGCGACCGGCATCTACGGGGTGGTGGACAAGCCGGACTTCGCCCTGGTCATCGCGGAGCAGGACGGGTTTCTACATCTCGTCGAGCAGTACCGCTACCCGATCGGCCGGCGGTCGTGGGAGTTCCCGATGGGCGGGTGGCCACCGGGCCGGACAGGCACGATGCGGGCGCTGGCCGAGGCCGAACTGCAGGAGGAGACGGGTCTGACCGCCGCCCGGTGGGAACATCTGGTCGGGCTCCGCGGTGCGCCGGGGTTCTGCTCGCAGCGATACGACATCTTCCACGCCACCGACCTCACGGTCGGCGAGCACGCCCGGGAGGACTCGGAGATGGACATGGTGCATCGGGCGTTTTCCGAGGCGCAGGTCCGGTCGATGATCCTGGACGGCACCATCGTCGACGGGACCACCGTCGCGGCCTACGGGGTCCTACTCCTGCAACGCGCGGCGGAACATCCTCCGGCCACCGGTGGCTGACGACGAGGGCGGTCGGCCGGCCCCTTCGCTACGTCACCCGTTACCCCTGCTCGAGTCGCTGATCGGTGATCACCTCGATCCCGGGTATCAGGCGGCCGCCGATCGAAAGGCCGCGTTGTCGGCCGGGCGTCCTCCGTCCCCCCGCAGATCCCGAGCCGTCGCCTACCTCGGTGCCGGGCTGGTCGTCGTCGGATTGGTGCTGGGCGTCGCCGCGGCGAGCACGCAGGATCAGGCGGCCGGCGCCGACCAGGCCAGGCGAGCCCTGCTGGTGGACATCGACAAGGCGCAGAGCACCCAGAGTCAGCTGGTCGCGCGGCAATCCTCGCTGGCCGTCGCGATCCGGTCGGCGCAGGCCTCCCTGGGCGCGGTCGGCCCCCTGCAGACGCTCCAGCAGTTGGAGGAACTGGGCGGAGCGACCTCGTTGACCGGTCCGGGCCTGACGGTGGTGATCGACGGGTCGACCGCGCGTTCGGGCGCCGGCGTCATTCTCGATCGGGACGTCCAGTTGCTCGTCAACGGGCTGTGGTCGGCCGGCGCCGAGGCGATCTCGGTGGGCGGTGTCCGGTTGCGGACCACCAGTGCGATCCGGCAGGCCGGGAGCGCGATCCTGGTCGACAACCGTCCGGTGTTCTTCCCGGTCAGCATCGACGCCATCGGCGACCCGTCCACGTTGCACGTCAAGTTGGTCGGCACCGTCGGATACGGCCGATTCCACACCTTCGTCTCCCTGTACGGCATTCGCTTCGACGTGTCCGCGCAAACGGCCGTGACCGTGCCGGCCGGCGGCGTGCAGGACCTGAAGTACGCCTCGCCCGGGGCGTCGGCAGCGTCGACGGCGCCCGGTGCGAGCGATTCCACACCCGGGCCGGCCGCTTCCCCGACCACCGCGGCCCCGCGGCCCACGCCTTCACACTGATCAGCGGTACGGCGCCCGTAGAGTGCCCTGGCAACGGGTAGCCGTGTTCAGCAGTAACCGGGAGGGCTCGACCTTGTACGCCGCTTTCGCGCTGGTCATCGGTGTGGCGGTCGGTCTGTTCCTGCATCCGACGGTGCCCGAGTGGCTGGCCCCGTACCTTCCGATAGCCGTGATCGCCGCTCTGGACGCCGTCTTCGGAGCCATCCGGGCCAACCTGGCCAAGATCTTCGACGCGAAGGTGTTCGTCATCTCCTTCGTGGCCAACGTGCTGGTCGCCGCGTTCATCGTCTTCCTCGGTGACCAACTCGGCGCCGGCTCCCAACTGTCCACCGCCGTGGTGGTGGTGCTGGGCATCCGCATCTTCGGCAACGCCGCTGCCATCCGTCGCCACATCTTCAAAGCGTGAGTGCGGATCACGGCCCCACCGACGGTGACGATCAGCACCCGCCAGGACCGGCCGCCGAACAGCCCGGAGAGGTGCCCCCGGCCAGCGCGTCCCGCTCGCTGTCGTCGAAACTCGCGGTCGGGTTGCTGGCCGCCGTGCTCGGCTTCGGCGGGGTGATCCAGATCGCCCGAACCGCGTCCGGCGACACGCTGGCCTCGGCCCGTCCCGACGATCTGGTGCAGATCCTGGACGGCCTGCAGCGCCGGGAGAACGATCTGAACAAGGAGATCGCCGATCTGCAGGACACCCTGACCCGGTTGCGGGGGAGCGGGGCGACGTCCGCCGAAGCGCTCGCCGAGGCGAACCGGCAGGCCGAGGCGCTGGGCATCCTGACCGGGACGGTCCCGGCCGTCGGGACCGGTGTGCGGATCGTCATCACCGATCCCGACCATCTGGTGCCGCCCGAACTGCTGCTGGACGCGGTGGAGGAGCTGCGCAACGCCGGAGCCGAGGCATTTCAGGTCGGGCCGGTGCGGATCGGAGTCGACTCCTCGTTCAGCGGGGCCGGCGGCGCGGTGAGCCTGGACGGCACGACGCTCACGGCGCCCTACACCGTACTGGCCATCGGCGACCCGCCCACGTTGGCCGCCGCGGTGGCCATTGCGGGTGGTGTGTTGGACACCGTACGGCGCGCGGGCGGAACGATGATCACCAACCAGTCGCAGCGGATCAGCATCGATGCCTTGCGACCCGCACGCACCCCGCTCTACGCTCGCCCGGCAGGGGGTTGAGCCGGTCTCGACACCCGATCGCGATGAAAGGCCAGGCGTTGTGATCCCGCAGGATTTGTACTACAGCTCGGACCACGAATGGATCCGAAGCTCGGGGGAGGGCACGGTCCGGGTCGGCATCACCGACTTCGCCCAGAACTCCCTGGGCGACATCGTCTTCGTGCAGATGCCTGAACCGGGCGTGGCGGTGAACCCGGGTGACTCGATCGGCGAGGTGGAGTCGACCAAGTCGGTGTCCGACATCTTCGCCCCGGTCAGCGGCACGGTGATCGCCCGCAACGACGCCCTGGATTCGACACCCGAGCTGATCAACGCCGACCCTTACGGCGACGGCTGGATGATCGAGGTCCAGCTCTCCGATCCGGGCGAGATCTCGGACCTGCTGGACGCCTCGGCCTACGCCGAGCTGACCGGCGAAGCCTGATCGCCGACCCGGCGCCACGGCGCGGACCGGTGTGGGCGGGTGTGCCGGTGCCTGGCACGGTACGGTCGTGGGCAACCGATCATCGTGGGCCGAGGTGATCGCCCGAAGACCGACAC
>CAXUHA010000001.1:35440-51526 GCA_964250735.1 uncultured Nakamurella sp.
CGATGTGAACCGTTGACTTCCCCCACAAGGAGCGCCGAGTGACCAGCAGTGAGCGCGAGTCCCCGTCGATTTCCCCCAGGCCTTCGGATGCCACCGACTCGACGACGGTCTTCTCCACCGGGTTGTTCAGCGGCGAGGGGGACGTCACCGACGTCGGCCTCGGCGGTGTGGAGGCGCTGTCCGCCGGCTCCGCGCTGCTCGTGGTCAAACGAGGCCCCAACGCCGGATCACGGTTCCAGCTCGACAAAGAGGTGGTCAGCGCCGGTCGACACCCGCAGAGCGACATCTTCCTGGACGACGTCACGGTGTCCCGCCGGCACGCGGAGTTCCGTCGCACCGGCAGTGGCTACGAGGTGTCGGACGTCGGTTCGCTCAACGGCACCTACGTCAATCGTGAACCGATCGAGGCGTCCGCGCTGTCCAACGGTGACGAGGTGCAGATCGGCAAGTTTCGCCTGGTCTTCCTGACCGGAAGCCAGTCGGTGGACGACACCGGGTCATGACGGCTGCCGGCCTCCCATGGGCCGGAGTGGCCAGCATCGGTTCGGTGCTGGGCCGGCTGAAGTCCGAGTTCCCGGATGTGTCGATCTCCAAGATCCGTTTCCTGGAATCCGAGGGTCTGGTCACCCCGCACCGCACGCCATCCGGATACCGGCAGTTCACGGCCGCCGATGTGGAGCGGCTGCGCTACGTGCTCGCCGCCCAGCGCGATCACTACCTGCCGTTGAAGGTGATCAAGGAACATCTCGACACCATCGATCGCGGGATGGAACCGGCCACCCCCAGTCCGCGGCTGCCCCGGGCGCTGGTGTCCGCGTCCCTGGCGGGCGGAAGTCCCAGTGCCCGTGACTTCACCCCGAGCGTCGACGTCCGGATGACCAGAGCGGAGCTGCTCGCCGAATCCGGGCTCAGCGCCGCGGACCTCACCGAACTGGAGCAGTACGGACTGCTCGCCGCCGGCACCGGTGGCTACTTCGACACCGATGCCGCCCTGGTCGCGACGACCGTCGCCGAGCTGCTGGGCGCCGGTCTGGAACCGCGGCACCTGCGGCCGTTCCGCACCGCCGCCGAACGAGAATCCGCCCTGGTGGCCCAACTGGTGTCGGCCCAGGCCCGGCAGCGGGACCCCGACGCCCGGGAACGGGCGGGCGCGGCCGCGGCCGGCATCGCAGCGACGGTGTTGCGTCTGCATGCCCTGCTGGTGAAGTCCGGCCTGCGCCGCGAGTTGGGAATCTAGCCGCCCTTCGATGCCGGCGCCCCCCGTCGCCCCGGTCCGTGTAGCGTTATTTCGAAGTGGTGGGCGGGCCCGTCCCGTGGCGATGACGGGCCTGTCGGGTAGCGCGGGTAGGCCTGTCTGTCGAGCAACGAAGGTGGGCATATCGAGCATGGGAAGGCACACCGAGATGATCGAGATGCGCATCGTCGGCGTCCAGGTCGAGATGCCGAATTCCCAACCGATCCTGATGCTCACCGAGGTCTCCGGCCCGCGCAGCCTGCCGATCATGATCGGGTCGGTGGAGGCCACAGCGATCGCCATGCACCTGCAAGGAGTCCGCCCGGCCCGCCCGCTGACCCACGACCTGCTGGGACAGGTCATCACCGCACTCGGCCGCAAGGTGGAGCAGGTCCGGGTGGTCGACTTCCGCGAGGGCACCTACTTCGGTGAACTGGCCTTCGACGACGGCACGACGGTGTCGGCCCGGCCGTCGGACGCGGTGGCGCTGGCCGTGCGCGCCGGGATACCGGTGTTCGTCGACGACGCGGTGCTGGCCGAGGCGGGCGTCGTCGTCCCGGAGGACGCCGACGAGGAGGAGACCGCGGAGACGGCGTCGCAGGAGGGCGAGCCGGACGCCGACGACGAGGTGGAACGCTTCCGGGAATTCCTGGATTCGGTGTCGCCGGAGGACTTCGACAAGTCCTGACCCAGGGGCTGGGCGGGGTCGGTGACCGGACTCGGGGTGACGGGCCGCGGGGTAACCGTGAAGTCGAGGTCGAGGACACGCCGCGGCGAGCGTTGACCGACGCCCCGGGCGGGCCTACCGTCAGGAAGTCACGTGCTTGTGATTCGGATCGGTCGGATGCCGAACCGGATCCGATGATGGTCAGCTGACCGTTCCACACGGCCGATACGGCCGGGATTCACGCCAGTTCCGACGACGGAGCCTGGAAGACCACGGAGGGCGGCGCAGTGCGCGAAAGCGAGCAGGGCGCGCTTTTTCCCGATGAGTCGATCCCGGACGAGTACGTCGGGTATCGCGGGACGACGGCGTGCCAAGCGGCGGGGATCACCTATCGCCAACTCGACTACTGGGCCAGGACCTCGCTGGTCGTTCCCACCGTCCGTGACGCGACCGGCTCGGGCACCCAACGGCTGTATTCGTTCACCGACATCCTGGTCCTCAAGGTGGTCAAGCGACTGCTGGACACCGGTGTGTCCCTGCAGAACATCCGGGTCGCGGTCGAACACCTGCGCACCCGAGGCATCGACGACCTGGCCGGCGTCACCCTGTTCTCCGACGGCGCGACCGTCTACGAGTGCACCTCGGCCGAGGAGATCGTCGATCTCCTGCAAGGTGGCCAGGGCGTCTTCGGCATCGCGGTCGGCGGCGCGATGCGCGAGGTCACCGGCACCCTGGCCGAGTTCCCGGCGGAACGGGTCGACGGCGATCGGGTCGTACCGGTCGCCCACGACGAGTTGGCTCGTCGGCGGCAGACCCGCACTGCCGGCTGACCTTCCTGGGCTGCGCCTGCCGTCGGATCACTCTGCCCTGCGGCAGTGACCAGGTGCGCGGGGATCATCTTGGGCTGCGGGGATGAAAGTAGCCGTCATGGGACCAGTGAGGCAGGAGTCAACCACTTGATCCCCGCGGCGGACGTTGATCCCCGCGGCTGGGTTTTCGTAAGCGCAACTAATGAGCGTGGCTACTAATGAGGTAGCCTAAGGATATGACCACCAGCACCACACCACCGTTGCTGACCGGGACCGCGGAAAGCTCCCTGCCGGACGTGTCCGGGGAAGACATCGCGACTCTCCGCGGCGCCGTTCTGATCCTGTCCAGGCGCCTGCGGCAGCAGCAGGCCGGGGACGAGTTGTCGCCCTCGGAATCGGCCGTCATGGGACGTCTGGGCCGCAGCGGACCGATGACCCCGGGCCAGCTGGCCAGGTCCGAGCACGTGCAGCCGCCGTCGATGACGCGCATCATCGAGCGGCTGGAGTCACGCGGCTTCCTGCTCCGCCTTCCCGACCCGAGCGATCGCCGACAGGTGCTGGTCTCCCGGACCAGGGACGGGGACGACTTCGTCGAACGGTCCCGGGCCGTACGCACCGCGTGGCTGACCCAACAGCTCGGCAAACTCGACGCCGCGGATCGACTTCTCATCGCGGCCGCCGCTCCGGCCCTGACCAGGCTGGCGGAACTCGGGTGAGCCGTTCCGTCATCGACCGTTCCGAGCTCGAACCCGACCGCCCCGATCCGGAGACTGCGGCCGCCGCCGGGAGCGACCCGGCGGAGGCCGAGCCGATCAGGGTGGCCACATTCGCGGCCCTGCGGGTACGCAACTACCGGCTGTTCTTCTCCGGTCAGGTGGTGTCCAACACGGGCACCTGGATGCAGCGGATCGCCCAGGATTGGCTGGTCCTGCAGATCACCAACTCACCGCTGGCCGTCGGTATCACCACCGCGCTGCAGTTCCTGCCCATGCTGCTGATGGGACTGTGGGGCGGACTGATCGCCGACCGCTACCCCAAACGCCGTCTGCTGCTGATCACCCAGACGAGCATGGGGCTACTGGCCACCGTCCTGGCCGCACTCACCCTGACCGGCCACGTCCACGTGTGGCACGTGTATCTGATCGCGTTCGGGCTGGGCCTGGCCACGGTGGTGGACAACCCGTCCCGGCAGACCTTCGTCAACGAGATGGTGCCGCACGAGCTGGTGCGCAACGCAGTGAGCCTGAACTCCGGCAACTTCCAGCTCGCCCGGATGCTCGGCCCTGCGGTCGCCGGCGTGGTCATCAGCCTGGTCGGGTCGGGTTGGGCCTTCGCCTTGAACGCGGCCACCTACCTGGCCGTGATCAGCGGTCTGCTGCTGATGCGAACCTCGGAACTGCTGCCCCAGCCGCGGCCCAAGCGCGGCCCCGGCCAGATCCGGGAAGGGCTGCGATACGTCCGCCGGCGGCCGCAGCTGTTGTGGCCCATCGTGCTGGTCTTCTTCGTCGGGACCTTCGGCTACAACTTCGCGATCATCCTGTCCGCGTACACCAAGAACATCTTTCATGCCGGGGCCGGCGTGTACGGGCTGCTCAACACGGCGATCGCCGCTGGTTCGGTGGTCGGTGCGCTCCTGGCCGCGCGTCGGAGCACCAGTCGGTTGGCGGTGCTGTTCGGCACGGCCGCCGGATTCGCCGTCATGCTGATCCTGCTCGGGCTGACGCCGTGGTTCGGGGTGTTCGTGGGGCTGCTGGTCGTCACCGGGTTGGTGTCGGTCAGCTTCAACACGCTGGCCAACTCGACCGTTCAGCTGGCCACCGAACCGGCCCTGCGTGGTCGGGTGATGAGCTTGTACATGTTGGTGTTCATGGGGGGAACCCCGCTGGGCTCGGTGCTGGTCGGCTGGGTCACCGACCAGTGGGGCGCACCGCTTGCGCTGGTGCTGTCCGGTGCCGTCTGCGTGATCGCGGCCATCGGCACCGCCGTCCTGGCCGCCCGCAGCACCGGGATCGCGGTGCGGTTCGACCTGCACCGGGGTGCCGAACACCACGTCAGCCTGGTCCATCACCACCCGTGATCCGGTGATGCGCGCTGGTAGCGTGGGCAGCGTCGATGACCCCTCGCGGGAGAGTCCGGACCTGCTGGTGACCGGACGCCGAAGGAGCAAGCCTCCCCGCCAATCTCTCAGGCCAGCGAACCGCGGGGGAAAGACACCTCTGGAAAGAAGGACGTCCGGCCACGGCAGGAATGTGGTCGACGGACTCGCCGAAGGGGCAAGCGTTCCGGCGGAGGTTGCGCCGTCCGTCGCGTGAAGCTCTCAGGTACCGATGACAGTGGGGGAGGGCACCGTTTCGCCCGGGGTCTCCCGGTGCGCAGCGTCGCCGTGCCCGTACTCACGTCATCGGCAGCGCGACCGCAGGGTCGGCGAGAAACGACAGGTCAGATGAGCCCGAATCAGCACGAGATCGCCCCGGCCGGCCTCGCCCATCCCGCCCGTTCAGCGGCCGCCCACGCCAATTTCGCACACCCCTCCCCACTGGACCCGGAGAACTTCGCCGACCGGCACATCGGCGTCGACGTGCCGGGCCTGGCCGCGATGCTGGAAGCGCTCGACCAGCGCGACCTGGACTCCCTGGAGCGGGCCGTCGTCCCGGCCGCCATCCGGCTCGACCGGGCACTGGACCTGCCCGCTCCGGCCACCGAAACCCAGACGCTGACCGAGCTCCGCGCGTTCGCCGCCCGAAACCGGCCCATGGTCCAGATGATCGGCATGGGCTACCACGACACCATCACGCCCGGTGTGATCAAGCGGAACGTGCTGGAGAACCCGGCCTGGTACACGGCCTACACGCCGTACCAGCCGGAGATCTCGCAGGGTCGGTTGGAGGCGCTGCTGAACTTCCAGACGGCGGTGGCCGACCTCACCGGCCTGGACGTCGCCAACGCCTCGATGCTCGACGAGGCGACGGCGGCCGCCGAGGCGATGACCCTGATGCGCCGCACCGCGAAGTCGACGTCGAACCGCTTCGTGGTCGACGCCGACACCCTGCCGCAGACCATCGCGGTGATCCGCACCAGGGCCGAGCCGTTGGGTATCGAGGTCGTGGTCAGCGACCTGTACAGCGGTGACGCCGGGTTGCCCGTCGGTGATCTGTTCGGCCTGCTGCTGTCCTATCCCGGGGCCTCCGGTGTGGTCCGTGATCACCAGCCGCTGATCGAGCAGGCCCACGGTCGACAGGCCAAGGTGACGGTGGCCGCCGACCTGCTGGCGTTGACGCTGTTGCGTCCCCCGGGCGAGATCGACGCGGACATCGCGGTCGGCACCACCCAACGGTTCGGCGTTCCGCTGGGGTTCGGCGGTCCGCACGCCGGCTACATGGCGGTCCGGACGGCACTGCAGCGGCAGTTGCCGGGCCGGCTGGTCGGGGTGTCGCACGACGCGGCCGGCAAACCCGCCTACCGCCTGTCGCTGCAGACCAGGGAGCAACACATCCGCCGCGAGAAGGCCACCTCCAACATCTGCACCGCGCAGGTCCTGCTGGCCGTGATGGCCTCGATGTACGCCGTCTACCACGGGCCGGAGGGCCTCCGGCGGATCGCGCAGAAGGTGCACGGCCAGGCTCGCATGCTGGCCAGGGCGTTGACCGACGGCGGCGTAGCTGTCGAACACGCGGACTTCTTCGACACCGTTCGTGCCGTGGTTCCCGGCCGTGCGCGCCAGGTCGTCGACGCGGCCCGTGATCGTGGAATCAACCTCTGGTGCGATGGCGACGACATCGTCCAGATCAGCATCTCGGAGGCGACCGGGGCCGCGCATCTGCAGGCGGTGGGGGCGGCGTTCGGCGTGCAGCCGGATCCGGCGTGCTCTGTCCGAGACGGGGCCGGCGAGGGGATCACCGGTCCGCTGGCCAGATCGACCCCGTTCCTGACCCACCCGGTCTTCCACGAGCACCGTTCGGAGACGGCCATGCTCCGGTACCTGCGGCGGCTGTCGGACATGGACCTGGCTCTGGATCGCAGCATGATCCCGCTGGGCTCCTGCACGATGAAGCTGAACGCCACCACCGAGATGGAAGCGGTGACCTGGCCGGAATTCGCCGGACTGCACCCGTTCGCCCCGGTCGAGGACGCCGCCGGAATGCTCGAGCTCGTCGGGCAGTTGGAACGCTGGCTGGTGGAGATCACCGGGTACGCGGCGGTGTCCCTGCAACCCAACGCGGGTTCGCAGGGCGAGCTGTCCGGCCTGCTGGCCATCCGCGCCTATCACCGGTCCCGGGGCGACGATCAACGAGACGTCTGCCTGATCCCGGCGTCGGCGCACGGTACCAACGCGGCGTCGGCGGTGATGGCCGGGATGAAGGTCGTCGTGGTGGGCACCGACGCCGTCGGCAACATCGACATGGCCGACCTGGCGGCGAAGGTGGAGCGGCACAGCGCCCAGTTGGCCGCGATCATGGTCACCTACCCGTCGACGCACGGCGTCTTCGAGGACACCATCACCGAACTTGCTGCCCTGGTGCACTCCGTCGGAGGGCAGGTCTACGTCGATGGCGCGAATCTGAACGCGCTGGTCGGCCTGGCCCGCCCGGGCCGGTTCGGCGGCGACGTCTCGCACCTGAATCTGCACAAGACGTTCTGCATTCCCCATGGCGGGGGTGGTCCCGGCGTCGGCCCGATCGCCGTACTGGCCCACCTGGCCCCCTTTTTGCCCAGTCATCCGCTCGGTGCGAACGAGGTGGGCACCTTCGGCTCGGTGGGGGCGATTTCGGCCGCACCCTGGGGTTCGGCGTCGATCCTGCCGATCTCCTGGGCGTACATCCGGATGATGGGAGCGCAGGGGCTCCGCCGGGCCACCCTGACCGCCATCGCGTCGGCGAACTACATCGCCCGCCGGTTGGACGAGCACTTCCCGGTGCTCTACACCGACGCCGGCGGGTTCGTCGCGCACGAGTGCATCCTGGATCTCCGGCCGATCACCGCGACGACCGGCGTGACCGTCGACGACGTGGCCAAACGCCTGGCGGACTATGGTTTCCACGCTCCGACCATGTCGTTCCCGGTCGCCGGCACGCTGATGGTGGAGCCCACCGAGAGCGAAGATCTGGCCGAGATCAACCGCTTCTGCGACGCGATGATCGCGATCAGGGCCGAGATCGACCAGGTCGGCGCGGGCGTGTGGCCGGTGACCGACAATCCGCTGCGCGGCGCCCCGCACACCGCACAGTCGCTGGCCGGTGAGTGGACGCACCCCTATTCCCGCACCGACGCGGTGTTCCCCTCCGGGGTGGTGCCGGCCCACAAGTACTTCCCGCCCGTGGCCCGGATCGACGGAGCGTTCGGCGATCGGAACCTGGTCTGCTCCTGCCCGCCGACCGAGGCGTACGCGTAGCGAGGCGTACGCGTAGCGAGGCATATGCGTAGTCGCGGGGATCAACATCCTGCGCGGGGATGAAGTTGTTCCGTTCTGTCACTCCAGTCCCATTGCGGGCACGTTCATCCCCGCGGGCCGGGCGGGCGGCCACGGAGGTGGCAGACGTCACACTGCAGGCTAGGATTTCGATATGAAGGGGCGTTGGCCCGGTGTGCTGCTACTGGTGCTGGCCGTGACCGCCGTCGTCGCCGGTCACGGGGTGTGGCATGCCGCGGCGGCCGGCACTGCGCTGCCCATCACCGTGACCGGGCCGCCTCGGATCGGCGATTGTGTCCTTTCCGCACCTGATCCAGCCGCCCCGCTCGCCGCGGTCGGCTCTGTCGACCAGCGCGTGGTGTTCGGTCCGTGCAACGGTGCGGTGGCCGGGGAGGTCGTCTCGGTGAGACCGGGCCGCCCGCCGGCTCCCGACCTGTCGATCGGCGCCGTCATGGGCACCTCCGGCGACTGCTGGGCGCAGGCTTCCCGGTACGTGGGGTTTGCGACCGCGGGCGGTGTCGCCAGCCTGCCGACCGCCGCGTCCCGGTCGATCGATTGGCACCCTGACCTGACCGTGCGTGGCCAGCGGGTCGGCGCCGACGCACTGCAGGAAGCCGTCGGCCGCGGCTGGTCGGCGTGCGTGGTGCGACCGGAGAACCTTGACCTCTACCTCGGTTCGGTCCGGGGCGTACTGCGCTCCGGCGTGGCTCCGGCCGAATACGGCGACTGCTCACCGAGCGAGGATCCGGCGGTGCTGTCCTCGGTGGCCTGCGCGAACCCGCATCCGGTCGAACGGCTCGGCTGGGCCCTGGTGCCCCGATCGGTGACGTCAGCCGAGTTGGCCGCATCCTGTCGGGAGCTGGCTTCCCGTCTGCTGCGCACCGATGATCCGTCCTACCACGGCCTGCTCGACATCGTCGCGAGCCGGCGCGACATGGCCGGGTGCTCGGCGGTCGTCCGGGGGTCGGCCAAACTGAACGGCTCGCTGATCGGAATCGGTCGGGGACCGCTTCCGTTGACGACCTGATCGACCGGTCACCGCCCCTGGCCACGGCACCACCCCGGTGACGTGCAAAGATCCAACGGACACTCGTCGCTGACCAGGGTGAAGGTGGAAGCCGACGGCGTCACCTGACACGATGGTGCCAGCAACGGCCATCGACGTCGGCCGACCGGTGGTGCGAATATTCGAGAGGACCCCAGCGATGGCCAACCCATTCGTCAAGGCGTGGAAGTACATGATGGCCCTGTTCTCCTCGAAGGTAGATGAATACGCCGATCCGAAGGTCCAGATCACCCAGGCGATCGAGGACGCTCAGCGGCAGCACGCCGCGCTGTCACAGCAGGCGGCATCCGTGATCGGGAATCAGCGCCAGCTGGAGATGAAGCTGACCCGGCAGATGGGCGATGTGGAACGGCTGCAGTCCTCGGCCCGTCAGGCGTTGGTGCTGGCCGATCAGGCGACCGCCAAGGGTGACGCGGCCAAGGCCGCCCAGTACGAGCAGACGGCGCAGACCTTCGCCACCCAGCTGGTCGCGGCCGAGCAGCAGATGGAAGACCTGAAGACGATGCACGACCAGGCCCTGCAGGCCGCCGAACAGGCGAAGAAGGCCGTCGAGAACAACGCCTCCGCCCTGCAGACCAAACTCGCGGAGCGGACGAAGCTGCTGTCCCAGCTGGAGCAGGCCAAGATGCAGGAGCAGGTGTCGGCGTCGCTCAACTCGATGTCGGCGCTGGCCGCACCGGGCAATACGCCGTCGCTCAACGAGGTGCGGGACAAGATCGAGAGGCGGTACGCGAACGCTCTCGGTTCATCGGAGCTGAGCCAGAACTCCGTGGAGAGCCGGATGCTCGAAGTGCAGAAGTCCACTCTCGACATGGCCGGCGCGTCCAGATTGGATCAGTTGCGAGCCCAGCTGCATCCGGAGTTGTCCGGTCAGCAGGCGCGGGCCATCGATCAAGCCGCCACCGCCGCGCCGGCCAGCCCCGGGATTGACCTCAACAAGCAAGGCTGATGGGCGTCAATCCACTGGTTCGAGCGCTGCGGAACTCGGTTCTCAAGGGCGCGGCCGGTCAACGGCCGGCCGATGCCCTGGCCCGCGGGGTGCAGGCGGCGGGACATGTCGGTGCCTCGGCGACGGAATTTCTGCGGGTCAGACGGGACCCGGCCGAGATCGCTATCCGACGCCGCAAGGCTGCGGTGCGGCGGGCCAACGTCTGGGGAGCCGGCGTCGTGGTCGGAGTGGCCGGCGGTGCTGCGCTGGCGGTCGCCGTGGCGGACGCCGGCATCACCGCATCGGAGATCTTCTCGTTCATCATCGTGGCCGCCCTGGTGATCTGGTGCACGCTCGGGCTGGTCCGATCGGTGGTCGACCTGCGCCGACGAAGCCGTGCGGTCGCCGCGCTGCCGCCTCCGCAACCGGCGCGTGGGCCGGTGGCCGGTGCCATCCGCGCGGACATCGGCCGGCTCGACTCCTATTCCGACGGCCTCCGCCAACTCGTCTCGATGCTGGCGATCGACACCGGCCACAGCGGGGCAGCGTTGCGGCGGGATGTGATCACCTCGGCCGACGGGGCCGAGCGGCAGTTGCGTCGACAGGCCCAGGAATACACCGGTGTACGGAAAGCCATGACCGGCGCGCCGGCGGCCGCCCGTCCGGCGCTGAACACCACCGCCGACGAATTGGCCGGACGCATCCGGGCCGGAGTCGCCGAGTACGGCCGGCTGGTGTCCGCCGCCACCACCGCCGTGGTGGCGTCCGCCCAGCTGAAGACGGTGTTGACGGACCTGGAGGGCCCCATCGATCGACTGCAGGCCCTGGCCATGGGTATGCGGGAAATCGCCGGACACGCCCGCCCACCCGACCCGACCGCCTCCTCGGCCTGAGCCCTCAAGCAGTCAGCGCCCGGCTTCGGCGAGAGTCAGCGTGCGGCGGGGCGGGCGGCCCACCGGGCGCCGGTAGCATCGCTGATCGTGCGTCTGACCGAGTTCCGCGCCCTGATGACGGCCCATTTCGGGTCGCACCGTGCGTCGTCGGTGGCATCCGACCACGTGTTCTCCGCGCTGGGCGGCCGGACGGTCGACGAGGCAATCACCGCGGGCGAGAATCCGAAGCAGGTCTGGGCCATCGTCTGCGAGACGTTCGACGTCCCGGCGGCGCTGCGTCACGGCCTACCCGACTGATCGGGCCGAATGCTCATCGGCCGCGACACGCCGAAGCGTTCTGCTGGTATGTCGAACACCTGTACGTCTAGAGTTGTCCCCATACCTATCGGTTGTCCACATTCGGCAGCGGCCAGCGGTGGCTGTCGGTCCTGGGTTCTACCGTCGGTCAGGACAACACAGACAGCACGCAGGCGGTGAACAGCGGCCGGCGACCGAAGACACGAAAGGCACGGGGTTGGGCCATGACGGCACCGGATCGTGAGAAAGCACTCGGCATCGCGCTAGCGCAGATCGAGAAGCAGTTCGGCAAAGGGTCGGTGATGCGGCTCGGGGACGAGGGGCGCGCCCCGGTCGAGGTGATTCCCACCGGCTCCATCGCGTTGGACGTCGCTCTGGGGATAGGCGGCCTGCCGCGGGGTCGGGTGGTGGAGATCTACGGGCCGGAATCCTCCGGCAAGACGACGGTCACGCTGCATGCGGTGGCCAGCGTGCAGGCTGCGGGGGGCATCGCGGCCTTCATCGACGCAGAGCACGCGCTGGATCCGGAGTACGCCAAGGCGCTCGGCGTGGATACCGACTCGCTGCTCGTTTCCCAGCCGGATACCGGTGAGCAGGCACTGGAGATCGCCGACATGCTGATCCGCTCGGGCGCGATCGACCTGGTCGTCGTCGACTCGGTGGCCGCGCTGGTGCCACGGGCCGAGATCGAAGGCGAGATGGGCGATAGTCACGTGGGTCTGCAGGCCCGGCTGATGTCGCAGGCTCTCCGGAAGATCGCCGGTGCGTTGAGCAACACCAACACCACGATGATCTTCATCAACCAGCTGCGCGAGAAGATCGGCGTGATGTTCGGATCACCGGAAACCACCACCGGTGGCAAGGCACTCAAGTTCTATGCTTCTGTCCGACTCGACATCCGCCGCATCGAGGCGCTGAAGGACGGCACCGACATCGTTGGTAACCGGACCAGGGTCAAGGTGGTGAAAAACAAGATGGCCCCGCCGTTCAAGCAGGCAGAGTTCGACATCATCTACGGCCAGGGCATCTCCCGCGAGGGCTCGCTGATCGATGTCGGCGTCGAGCAGGGCCTGGTCCGCAAGGCAGGCGCCTGGTACACGTACGACGGCGAGCAGCTTGGTCAGGGCAAAGAGAACGCCAGGAACTTCCTGCGGGAGAACCCGGACATCGGCCAAGAGATCGAGAAGCGCATCAAGGAGAAGCTGGGTGTCGGTGCGCGACTGGATGAGGACACCGTCGCGCCCGCACCTGTGGAGTTCTAGGAGTCGAGTTCTCCACGGTCGGTCACCAGCCTGTTCAGCACCGCTCGCCGCGCCGACGCGTCGGCCGGCAGCGGTGATCATTGCCGTCGCTCGGCGGGTCACGAACGGAAGCAACAACATGGACACCAGCGACCGGGAGGCCCGGGTGGCCGCCCTGCTCGAGCAGATGGCCGCCGTACAGGCGGGATCACCGGGGCAAGCCAGATCACCAGCAAGCGTCCTGGACGAAGAGCCGGTGGACGTCGAATCCTGCACGGGGCAAACGGCGGCGGCGAAGGCGATATGCCTCCGCCTGCTGGCCGTGGCGCCCAGGCCGAGAGCCGGACTCGCCCAGGCCCTCAAGCGTAAGGACATTCCTGACCACATCATCGAAGCGGTGCTGGATCGGTTGACCGAGGTCGGGTTGATCGATGATGCGGCCTACGCCCAGGGTTTCGTCCGAACCAAGCATCGCGACCGGGCCCTGGCCGGCCAGGCTCTGCGTGCCGAACTTCGCAAACGTGGTGTCGACGACTCAGTCACGGCGGATGCGGTCGGTGTGATCGACCTGGCCGCCGAGCGGTCCAGGGCGGCGGAGTTGATCACCAAGCGAATCGATGCGGCGATGGCGGACGGCCCGGTGGCCGCGCGGCGCAGGTTGCTGGCCCTGCTGGACCGACGCGGCTATTCCGCGGAGGTGGCCGTGCCGGTGGTGCGACAGGCACTGGAGAGCTACTCCGAAGGTGTGGAGTGCGGGTCCTGATCACCCGCCGACGGGTGGCGACGCGTCCTATGGTCAGCGGCCCGGCTTGACCCGTCATAGCGACGTCTTTAACCTCAAAGTCACAGGAGAATCACGAAGCGCGCGCCGCAGTCAGGTGCGCGATCGCCAGCGGTGCTGTCTGCCGCATTTGCCCAGTCAGCTGGGCCGAACAGGGCCGGACCTTCCACAGGATCGCCCCGAGAACGGTCGGCGCCGCGCGCGTGCGCCCGCGATACTCCCTCCGTCCACGGACGGCGACAAACAGGGAGGTGTCATGCCGAACGTCCTCATCATCGTGATCGTGTTGGCGCTGGTGGCGGCCCTGGCCGCAGTGATCGTGATGCTTCGCCGGCAGAGGATCAACCCGACGCTGGACGAAAACGCCATTCGTCGGCTCCTGACCGAAACGATCGAAGCATCGGCGCACCGGAATGCGCCGGGTGACCATGCGCAGCCGGAGGCCACAGTTGGTCCCGGTCCAAGTGTCTCGGCCAAGGATCGCCTGGCGTTGGACGTTCTGCGCGAGGAGGCGTCCGCCGCGGCCGCGGAGATCCGCAGGGTCGCCGCAGACGCGGCTGATTCGGTGCGGGAGCGTTCGCTGGCCGACGCTGCTCGGCTCCGGGCGGACGCCAAGGTGGAGGCCGACCGAGCCGTCGCAAACGCTCGAGCCGAGGTGGCCGCCCTGCACGCCGGAATGCAGGCCGAACGGCAACGGCTCGCCCAGGAGGCGGTGGATGCTCTGGCCGCCGACCGACGTCAGCTGCTCGACAGCCAGCAGCGATTGCAGACCGCCGCCGCGGCCTTGGCCGATGATCAGAAGGCGTTGGCCGACGAACAGACCCGGCTGCGCGTCGAACGTCAGGGCCTGGGTTCTTCCAGGTCCGTGCTGGATGCGCGGGAGCAGGATCTGCGCCGACGGGCCGCTGACCTGGACGCCAGGGCGACCGAGATCCAGGACCGGGGCAACCAGATCGACAGCCAGCTGGCTGCCCATCAGTCGGAGCTGACCCGGATCTCCGGCCTGACTGTGGCGGCGGCCCGGGCCGAACTACTCTCCTCCCAGGAGCAGGCTGTTCGTCGCGACGCGGCCTTGATGATCAGGCGCTTGGAGGGCGAGGCCGAAGCGACCGCCAAGACCCGGGCGCGGGCGATCGTGTCCGAGGCGGTACAGCGGGTGGCCTCGGACCAGACCGCCCAATCGGTGGTGACGTTGGTGCAACTGCCCTCCGATGAGGTCAAGGGGCGGATCATCGGCCGGGAAGGTCGTAACATCCGCACCTTCGAAACGGTTACCGGCGTCAACGTGATCATCGACGACACGCCCGAGGCGATCCTGCTGTCGTGTTTCGACCCGAAGCGGCGGGAGATCGGTCGTATCACGATGCAAATGCTGATCGACGACGGACGGATCCACCCGCACCGGATCGAGGAGGCCTTCGAGCGGGCCGGCGACGAATTCGACGTCCTCTGCCGGCGGGCGGCCGAGGACGCCATGCTCGAGGTCGGCATCACCGACCTGCACCCTGAGTTGGTCGAGCTGATCGGCAAGCTGAAGTACCGCTTGTCCTACGGCCAGAACGTGCTCGGCCATCTGGTGGAGACCGCGCACATCGCCGGGATCATGGCCTCGGAGATGGGCCTCGATCCGACGATCGTGACTCGTGGGGCCTTCCTGCACGACATCGGCAAGGCCCTGACCCATGAGGTACAGGGTGCACACGCGATCATCGGTGCCCAACTGGCCCGCAAGTACGGCGAATCGGAGGAGGTGGTGCACTGCATCGAGGCGCATCACGACGAGGTGCCGCCGTCGACCGTCGAGGCGGTGCTGACCCAGGCGGCCGACGCGTGTTCCGGGGGACGGCCGGGCGCGCGGCGAGCCTCGATCGAGGCCTACGTCGAACGGCTGGAACGGATCGAAGCCATTGCCGGCGCCAAAAAGGGTGTCGAGAAGGTCTTCGCCATGCAGGCCGGCCGGGAGGTGCGGGTGATGGTCAAGCCTGAGATCGTGGACGACGAAGACGCCCGTATGTTGGCTCACGAAGTCGCCAAACAGATCGAGAAGGAACTGACCTATCCCGGCCAGGTGCGGGTGACCGTGATCCGGGAGTCCAGGGCCACCGAGATCGCGCGGTGAGTCTGTCCACGGTCCAGGACCAGGCATCGCCGCACGTACGCTGATGTCCGTGAGTGTTGCCTTGACCGGACCGGCCGGGATGCGATCGCAGGAAGCGGTGGTCGCGACCCCGACCCGCACCTACCAGGTGCGGACGTACGGCTGCCAGATGAACGTGCACGACTCCGAGCGGTTGGCCGGGCTGCTCGAAGGCGCCGGATATCGGGCGGCCCCCGCGGGCCAGGATGCGGACGTCGTCGTTTTCAACACCTGCGCGGTCAGGGAGAACGCCGACAATCGTCTGTACGGCAACCTGGGCATGCTCGCGCCGAAGAAGACGACCAAACCGGGCATGCAGATCGCGGTCGGCGGGTGCCTGGCCCAGAAGGACCGCAGTGAGATTCTCCGGCGCGCCCCGTGGGTGGACGTGGTTTTCGGGACCCACAACCTGGGTGCGTTGCCCACGCTGCTGGACCGCGCCCGCCACAACGACCAGGCCCAGCTGGAAATCCTGGAGTCCCTCGAGGTCTTCCCGTCCTCGCTTCCGGCCAAGCGCGACTCCGCGTCGTCCGCCTGGGTTTCGATCTCGGTGGGCTGCAACAACTCCTGCACGTTCTGTATCGTGCCGGCCCTTCGTGGCAAGGAGACCGATCGGCGCCCGGGGG
>CAXUHA010000001.1:51536-112437 GCA_964250735.1 uncultured Nakamurella sp.
TTCGCACGACAGGCCATGGTGGCGCTCGCCGTCACCGGCGACGTGGAGGCGATAGCAGCACAACTGAGCGCGATCCCGGAAGTCGACTATCTCGTCATCACCGCGGGCTCGTGGGACATCCTCGCCGAAGTCGGCATGCTCGCGGCCGAGGGCGTGCTGGAGGTGACCCTGCTGGGCCAGAACGTCAATTCCTACGGCGTGGAGTTCGGCGACCGGGCTGCCTTCTCCCGTCTGCTGCGGTCCTGCGGTCAGATCGAGGGGCTCGAGCGGATTCGGTTCACCTCGCCGCACCCGAAGGACTTCACCTCGGACGTCATCCTGGCCATGGCCGACACTCCTGCCGTGTGTCACCAGCTGCACATGCCGCTGCAATCGGGTTCCGACCGCATACTGCGAGCCATGCGACGCTCCTACCGGACCGACCGATACCGCAGGATTCTCGACGAGGTCCGAGCGGCGATGCCGGACGCGGCCATCAGCACCGACATCATCGTCGGTTTTCCCGGCGAGACCGAGGACGATTTCCGGCAGACGCTCGACGTGGCCAGGGATGCGCGGTTCTGCACCGCCTTCACCTTCCAGTACTCGCCGCGTCCGGGTACACCCGCGGCCACCATGGCGGACCAGGTGCGGCCCGAAGTGGTCACCGAGCGGTATCAGCGGCTCAAAGCTGTGGTCGACGAATCGGCGTTGCAAAGCAACCGAGAACAGATCGGTCGGCGCGTGGAGGTACTCGTCGCCGCCGGCGAGGGCCGCAAGGACCTTGCCAACCAGCGGCTCAACGGCCGGGCCCGAGACGGCCGACTGGTGCACTTCTCCGCGACCGGTCCAGCCGTGGACGGTGCGGTCAGGGCCGGTGACGTGGTGACCACTGTGGTCACCCAGGCCGCCCCGCACCACCTGGTCGCGGACGGCGACCTGTCCAGCCATCGCCGGACCCGGGCGGGGGATCGCTACGCCCAGGGGATCATGCCGGCGACGCCGGGGGTGGGTTTGGGCATGCCCGGGATCGGGCGGAACAAGATGACCGACGGTCGGGATCCGCTCGCGCTCGGCGCCACCGACTGCGGGTGCTGATCAGCCACCGTGATGTTCGCCGGCGTGATGTTCACCATCGGTGATGTTCGCCGCCGGTGATGGTCAACGTCGGTGCGAGCAGCGCCAGCTCAGAGCGGCCGTAGCAACACGTCGGCACGCGCTCTGGTGGCCAGAACGTACGCCGCGTTACGGCCGTCGGAGCCGCTGGTCGAACGGCTCAGCGCGACCTGCGGGGTTCGGCCAAAGGCGATGTGCCTGGACACCAGCCGGTCCAGGCGCACCGCGTCCGGGACGTCCAGGTACCAACTTTCGGTGAGCAGCGGCGCTACCTCGTTCCACGGTGGCCGGTCGGCGAGCAAATAGTTCCCCTCGGTGATGATCACCTCGATATCGCTGCCGACGCCCACCGCCCCGGCGATGGGTTCCTCGATGGCCCGGCGGAACTCGGGGGCGTACACGACCTCCGTCGAGCCGCGATCGGGGGCCGCGACCAGCCGCCGCAGCAACGTGACATAGCCCGCGGCGTCGAACGTCTCCGGCGCACCCTTGATCTCGGCCATGCCAGCCTGGTCCAACACCCGCTGGGCGAGGTGAAACCCGTCCATCGGCACCATCGCGGTCGGCACCGAAGGAGCCCCTTCCACGAGCTGCGCCGCGACGGCGGCGGACAGTGTCGACTTGCCGGAGCCGGGCGCGCCGACGATACCGATCACCACCCGCCGACCGGTCAGCCGCAGTTCCCGCGCGCGATCGGCCAGCAACACCGGGTCGGCCGGCATGACACGCTGCGGAATGGGCACCGAGCCGGCCGGCGAAGGACGGCCGTTGTGCGTCATCGGCCGACGGAGCCCTGCGCCGCGGCCAGCCATTCCTCCCACTGCACGGCCTGGGCCTCCGCCTCCCGGGCCTTTCGATCGTTACCGGCGGCTCTGGCCTTGGTGGCCTGGGCCCGGTACGACTCGGCTCGCGAGCGGAACTGTTCGATCCTGGCGCTGGTCTCCGGGTCGGTCCGTCGCCAGTGCGAATCTTCCGCTGATCGGATCCTGTCCTCGACCGCCCGCAGACGGGCATCGAACTCCTTGATGCGCTCGCGCGGGACCTTGCCGGCCGCCTCCCACCGCTCCTGGATGGAACGAAGCGCGGCCTTGGCGGCGTCCAGACCACCGGCCGGGTTGATCGTCTCCGCCTCCGCGAGCAGACGGTCCTTGATGGCGGCGTTGGTTTCGAATTCCTGGTCCCGCTCGGAGAACGTCTGATTGCGGTGGGCGAAGAACTTCTCCTGGGCGGCGCGGAAGCGATCCCAGAGCGCGTCCTCGATGTCGCGCGGTGCCCGCCCGGAGGCCTTCCATTCCTCCATCAACGTCCGGTATTCGCCCGCCGTCTTGCCCCACTCGGTGGAGTCGGCGAGCGCTTCCGCCCTGGTGATCAGCGCTTCCTTCGCTTCCTTGGCGGCGCCGCGTTGCTTGTCGAGGTCGGCGAAATGCGTGCCGCGGCGTCGGGTGAACGCATCACGGGCCTTCGCGAAGCGCTTCCACAGGGCGTCGTCGGTCTTCCGGTCGATCCCTTTGATGGTCCGCCACTCGTCCACGATCTCCTTGAGCCGGTCGCCGGTCGCCTTCCACTGCTCGGACTCGGCCAGTTGCTCGGCCTCGACGCATAGCCCTTCCTTGGCCGCCACGGCTACGGACCGGGCAGCGGCTCTGGCCGTCGAGGCTCCGGCAATCGCCGCGTCGGCGGCTCCGATGACGATCTCCAGCCGGGCGGCCGCGGAGTCCAGATCACCGATCGCGGCCAGTGAATCGACCGATTCGCGCAGCTCGATGGCGTGGGTCTTCGTCGCCTTGGGATCACCCGAACCGGTCGCGAGCCGGGTTTCCAGTAGTGCGATCTCGGTCGCGAAGTCGTCGAACCGGCGAGCGAAATGGGCCAGCCCGGCCTCGGTGTCACCGGCCTGCCAGTTGCCGACGGCCCGTTCCCCCGTCCCGCCGTAGACGTACACGACCCCGGCGTCATCGATACGGCCCCACTTGTGCGGGTCGGTGGGTTCCACAGTGGCCTCGACCATTATGGCCCCGGCCGACGACGTACCCGACCGGGGCAAAGCGGAACGGGCGCCGGGAACGCCGGGTCGGCCGGACGAGGGACGCCCCGGTCGACCCCCCGAACCCCGCCCCGGGCCCGTCTTTCCGCGCCCCGGGCTCACTTTTCCCGGCGTCGTCGGCGGCGTCTGACCTGCGGTCGAGGGCGCCTCGTCTGCTGCGGGCGGCGCCTCGTCTGCGGTCGGTGGTGCCGGGGTGTCCCCAGGGTTGGCCGGAGCGGGCTCGGGCGTCGAGATGCTGCCCTCCGCCGCTTCAGGGGGCGTCCGGCCGACGGGAGCCGGTTCGGCTGCCCCATCGTCCGCGCCTGGTTCGGCAGCGTCGGTGGTTCCGACCAATTCGGTGGGGGTCTGGGCGGGTTCGGTGGTCCGGGCCGGAGCGGATTCCGGTGTTGCCCCTGCGGCCGTCTGCGATGGCTCCTCGGGCGGGCCGGTCGAGCCCTCCGGGGTTGGATCGTCGCCCGGCTGGGCGCGCATGTCCTGGCTCACAAGTTCGGCCTTTCTCCTGCTCGACGGGGAGCACGTGACTCCCGGCACCTCGCGATGCCCTTGTTACGGCGCGGGGATCCACGGATCCGCAGACAACAGTGTGCCCGCTGGGCCCGACCCTTCACTAGTCCTGCGCCGACCAGGGCCTGACGGAGCCGTTCCGACGCCTGCCTGCTCGCGGGAAGGTTAGCCTGCAGCGGTGATCGTCGGAGCGGCTGTCTGCCCTGGAGCTCCGCTGCTCATACCTGGTGTCGCCCCGGCGCTGGCCTCGACGGTTCGCCGGTTCGTGTCGGCCTGTCAGGACGCCGCCGCGGCCCTGGCCGGGGTGGACCGGATCCTGTTGCTCACCTCCGGGGCCCGGGCGCTGGATGCGGTGGTGGGCGGCGCCATCGTGCATCCACCCGGTACCGCCGTCTCTTCGAGCCTGTTGACCTGCCGGCCGGCCGCGGCTGGTTTCGACGGTCATCTGAACCGTGGGCCGACCGCCGGGCCGGGCGGCGGCCTGGGATCCGATGGGCCCGGCGGGGGCTTGGACGGTACGCCAGCAGTCGATCCAGGGGTCGGCGTAGTGGTCGGCGCGTCCCTGCTGATCGCCGCCGGGGTCCAGGCCCTGACCACGGCGATCGAATTGGTCGGCTCAGCCGGACTCCCGGACGGCCTGGATCAGGACATCGTTGATTCGACGGACCGGGTCGGCCTCCTGGTCATCGCGGAGGGATCGGCCAGCCGAGGACCGGATTCACCCGGCGGGGGACACGACCTGGCCGCCGGGTTCGACAGTCGACTGGCCGACGCGCTGGCCGCCGGCGACCCGGCTGCGTTGGCGCAGGCGAACATGATCGAGCCGGCGCTGGCCCGCACCCTGATCTTCACCTCGGGGCCGACGTTCACCGCACTCGCCGAGCTGACCCGGCGGCGGCCCCCGCAACGGTCGGAGATGCTCTTCCGGGGAGCGCCGTTGGGTGTGGGCTTCCTGGTCGTCACGTGGTCATGGGACTGAACCGACTGGTGGTTGTCGCCGGCCCGACCGGGACGGGCAAGTCCGATGCCGGACTGGCCCTGGCCGAGCGGCTCGACGGCGAGATCGTCAATGCCGATGCCATGCAGCTCTACCGCGGGATGGACATCGGTACCGCGAAAGTTCCCGTCGGCCAGCGGCGTGGTGTCCCGCACCATCTGCTCGACGTGCTGGACATCAGGGACCGGGCCAGCGTGGCCGCCTATCAGCGCAGCGCCCGGCAAGCTGTCGAGGATGTCCTGGCCCGCGGGCGCACGCCGCTGCTGGTGGGTGGGTCCGGCCTCTATATCCGGGCGGTGGTCGACGACATCGATTTTCCGGGCACCGATCCCGCCGTCCGCGGCCGACTCGAGGCCGAGTTGCTGGAGTCCGGCCCGGCCGCTCTCCACGGGCGGCTGCAGCGGCTGGACCCGTCCGCCGCCGCCGCGATCGACCCTGCGAACGGGCGGCGGGTGGTCAGGGCGCTGGAGGTCATCGCCGTGACGGGCTCGACCTTCACCGCGACCCTGCCCGTCCCGGGACGCCCGCGGTACGACGCGGTGCTGGCCTGCCTGGACCGGCCGACCGATGACCTCGACGACCGCCTCGACCAGCGGGTGCGGGGCATGGTGGCGGCCGGCTTCCTCGACGAAGTGGCCGCCCTGGCCGCCCTGGGCCTCCGGGAAGGGGTCACCGCATCCCGGGCGCTGGGGTATCCACAGATGCTCGGCGTGCTCGACGGCTCAGCCGATCTCGACGCCGCGGTCCTGGAAACGATCCGGTTGACCCGTCGGTTCGTCCGCCGGCAACGGTCATGGTTCCGGCGGGACACCAGGATGCGGCGGTGGGACGCCGGCACTGATGATCTGGCCGACCGGATGGCTCAGTGGGCGGGGATGACGCGCTGACCGGCACCACCAGGCCGGTAGCGTGCATCGTGTGACCGCCGGCGTGCCCTTCGTGAAGGGACATGGGACTGAAAACGATTTCATCCTGCTGCCCGACGAGACCGGCACGCTGCAGATCAGCAAGGCCCAGGTCCGGGCGCTGTGCGATCGCCGCGCCGGGCTGGGCGCCGACGGGGTGATCCGGGTGGTGCGGGCGGCTGCCCCGCAGACCGGGTTCGTCATGGACTACCGCAACGCCGACGGATCGCTGGCCGAGATGTGCGGCAACGGCGCGAGGCTCTTCGCCCGGTACCTGGTCGAGGCGGGCCTGGAGGGTACGGGGACCTTCGATTTCGTCACCCGGGGCGGTGTCAGGACCGCCACGGTAGGCGCGGAGGGCGACGTCACCGTCAGCATGGGCGCGGTGACGATCGGTGCGCAGGCCGAGGCGGAGTTGGGTGGAACGGTGTACCCCGCAACGGCGGTGGACGTCGGGAACCCGCATATGGTCTGCCTGTTGGACCCGGACCCGGCCCCGGAGCCGGACCCGGACCCGGACACGGACCCAGACGAGGTCGCGGGCGCGGAGCTGGAGCATCTCGACCTGACTCAGGCACCGACCTTCGACCACGACCTGTTCCCCGCCGGGGTCAACGTCGAGTTCGTGGTGCCGGTCAGCGCCGACCATATCCGCATGCGGGTGTTTGAACGGGGCGTGGGCGAAACCCGATCGTGTGGGACGGGCACGGTGGCGGCGGCCGCGGCCTTCGCCGCCGCCCGCGGCGTTGGTGTGACCACCCTCCGGGTGGACGTTCCGGGCGGATCGGTGGTGGTGACGTTGTCCGCCGACGAAGCGACCCTGACCGGACCGGCCGTGCTGGTGGCGGCGGGAACCATCGACCAGGAGTTCTGGGACAGCCATCGGTGATGCGCCGGGGCAGGACGCTGCTGAACGCGACCGCCAGTGCGACCGGTCAACAGTTCCCATGGTGATCCCCCCGCGGCTTTCATCACATGGTCTTCGAGCCGTCGATCGTCTCGCGGATGATGTCGGCGTGCCCGGCGTGTTGGGCGGTCTCGGCGGCGATGTGCAGGAAGACCTGGCGAGCCGAGCGGCGACCGCCCGGCTCGAACCACGGCGCCTTGGGTAGCGGCTGGGAGACCCCGAGGTCGGGGATCGTCGTGACCAACTCATCGGTGCGGGCGGCCACGGTGGCATAGTCGGCGAGCAGGCCGGCCAGCGTCTCACCGGGCAGCATCTGGAACCCCGCCGCCCGGGCCGCCCACTCCTGCGCCCCCCACTCCGTCCAATCCTTCTCGCCGGACAAGGCGGACGGTCCCTGGAGGATGAAGTCGGCCCAGCCGGATTCAGTGACGGCCACGTGCTTGACCAGTCCACCGATGCACAGCTCGCTGACCGTCGGATGGGACGCCGCTTGCTCGTCCGTCAGGTCACGGGCCGTGAAGAGCAGGAAGTGCCGGCGCGTGCGGAGCAACTCCAACAGATCGGTGCGCTCGTCGACGATGTGGGCGAGGGAAGAGGTGGTCATCTTCATCCTTTCGACTGCCTGATCGGAACCTGTTGGTGAAGCCTAGAAGCAATAAGGGACAGCTTGTGTCCTGAATAGGTCGATGATGGAAAGATGGCGGCCACCAGTTCCCGGACACTCCGGCTGCTGTCGCTGTTGCAGAACCACCGTTACTGGCCCGGCGGCGAACTTGCGGGTCGCCTCGAGGTGTCGGTCCGGACGTTGCGCCGCGACATCGACAGACTCCGTGAGTTGGGCTATCCGGTGCTGGCGAACCGCGGTGTCGACGGCGGGTACCAACTCGAGGCGGGCGCGGCCATGCCGCCGCTGTTGCTGGACGACGAAGAGGCAGTGAGCCTTGCGGTCGCGCTGCAGTCGGCCGCCCGCGAGTCGGTCGCCGGGGTTGCCGAGTCTTCGCTGCGGGCGTTGGCGAAATTGACCCAGGTGATGCCGCCGCGGCTCCGCCGGCGGGTCGCCGCGTTGCAGGAGAGCACCGACCTGCCGACCTGGACGTCGTCGGAATCGACGACGTCGGCCGACCCCTCGGTGCTCGTCACCATCGCCGTGGCCTGCCGGGACACCGAACGCCTGACGTTCGGCTACATGTCTGCGGGCGGGGAGCACACCGACCGGCACGCCGAACCGCTGCGACTGGTCTGCCTGGGTCGGCGCTGGTACCTGGTCGCCTACGACCTCGACCGGCATGATTGGCGTAGTTTCCGGGTCGACCGGATGGACGGACCTCGCCGCACGGAACAGCGATTTCGGCCACGTGAGCTTCCGGCCGCGGACGCGGTCGCGTTCGTCCGATCCGGGATCGATCGGGTCAAGCCGGTGTGGGCGGTCGAAGTACTGATCGACGCTCCGGTGCAGACCGTGCAGGCCCGCCTCGGTCGTTGGGGCACGGTCGACGAGGTCGGCCCCGAACGCTGTCGGCTGTTCATGCGCGCGGAGTCGCTCGATTGGCCGGCGATGGCGCTCGGTTCACTCGGCGCTCCGTTCCAGGTGGTCCGTCCGGCTGAGCTGACGCTGCTACTCCGCGATTGGGCCGGCTTGTTCACCAGGGCAGCCGGCCCCAGCTGAACGATCCGTCCGCCCGGACCGCAAATGCGGTGGCACGCCTGGGCACCGATGAGGCACTCTGGATGTCATATGACCAAACATGACGAATTCCTGGCCCGCACCGTTCGCGACGGCGGGCCCGCCACCGGTAGCGGCGGCGAGCAGGACCTGGCGGACAGGGCGGCACTGCGGCGTGTCGGCAGCCTCTCCACGCAGCTCACCGACATCACCGAGGTCGAATACCGCGAGCTGCAACTGGAGAGGGTGGTGTTGGTCGGCGTGTGGTCGACCGGTACCGCGGACGACGCCGAGGCGTCGATGACCGAGTTGGCCAGACTCGCCGAGACGGCCGGTTCGGTGGTGCTCGACGCGCTGACCCAGCGGCGTCGCAACCCCGATGCCGGTACCTACATCGGGTCGGGCAAGGTCAGCGAACTGGCCGAGGTGGTCGAACGGACCGGGGCCGACACGGTGATCTGCGACGGCGAGCTGTCCCCGGGGCAGCTGCGCAACCTGGAGTCCGCGCTTAAGGTCAAGGTGGTCGACCGGACCGCGTTGATCCTGGACATCTTTGCCCAGCACGCCAAGTCGAAAGAGGGCAAGTCTCAGGTCGAACTGGCCCAACTGAATTACTATCTGCCACGTCTGCGCGGCTGGGGTGTGGCTCTGTCCCGGCAGCGTGGTGGTCGGGTGGCGTCCGGCGCGGGTATCGGTTCGCGCGGTCCGGGTGAAACCAAACTCGAGATCGACCGACGTCGTATCCACCGCCGCATCTCCCAGTTGAAATCCGACCTGACGTCGATGCGCCAGGTCCGGGACACGAAGCGCTCGCAACGTCGGGCCAATGCGGTTCCGGCGGTGGCCATCGCCGGCTACACCAACGCCGGCAAGTCCTCGTTGCTCAATTCGCTCACCGAGGCCGGGGTGCTGGTCGAGGATTCCCTGTTCGCCACGCTCGACCCGACGACGCGCAAGACCACCACCACGGACGGCCGGATCTACACGTTGACCGACACCGTCGGCTTCGTCCGCCATTTACCGCACCAACTCGTGGAGTCGTTCCGATCCACGTTGGAGGAGATCGCCGACGCCGACCTGGTGTTGCACGTGATCGACGGCTCGGACCAGTATCCGGAAGATCAGGTCGCCGCCGTCCGGGAGGTCCTGGCCGAGATCGACGCCGCCGGAGTCCCGGAGATCATGGTGGTGAACAAGATCGACACGGCGGACGAGATCATCCTCGGTCGGCTGCGGCACCTGTTGCCCAATGCGGTCTTCCTCTCGGCGCGTACCGGGGAGGGGGTCGCCGAACTCCGAGGCGTCATCGCCGCGGCGCTGCCGGATCCGGCGACGCGGATCGACGTACTTGTTCCGTTCAGCCAGGGCGCACTGGTTTCCCGGGTTCATTCCGAGGGCACGGTGCTGGCCGAGGAACACACGGCGGACGGGACGCTGTTGCGGGCCAGGGTGTACCCGTCCCTCGCGGGTGTGTTGCAGGACTATCGAGTGGCCGCCAGCTCGGCGTGAGCCCGTCGGGACCGGCGGGATGGCCAAGGCCATCGCGGGAAACATCTCGCGTCCCCCATGGACGGTTCCCGCTGCCGGGGTATCGTGAATCGGACGGTGAGTCACGTCGGCTATCTACCCGACGGATCGAACATGTTGGCGATCGAACCCGCCGGCAATCGAATGTGGTGTCGGCGACGAATCCATCGTGACCAGCAGGAATGAAGCGTAAGGAGACCGGACTTATGATCCAGCCATGGCACATCATCTTGGTGGTTGTCGTGTTCCTCCTGTTGTTCGGGGGTAAGAAACTGCCCGACGCCGCTCGGGGACTGGGACGGTCGTTGCGAATCCTCAAGTCCGAGGTCGGCGCGATGCACGACGAGGACAACGCCAAGACCACCACGACCGCCGGCGAGACCGAAGCGAGTGCTGCTCGACCCACGGCCCTTTCGCAGATCGCCCCGTCACCCATCACCCGACCCGCCGTGCAGGTGCCCGGCGCCGCGCCGGTGGCGGCTCCTGCCGTCATGACCCCGCCGATCAATGGCGCGCCGATGGTCGTCCCCGCGCCGATGACTCCGCCGGTCATCAACGTCCCGATGAAGGGTCAGCAGGCGAGCTGATCCAGCGGATCGACCCGCCCGCCGCACAGCGGCGCGCGGATGAAAGTGGGCTTCTCCCGATCGGAGGGGCCCACTTTGCTGTCACCGGGCGTCCCGACCGCGTTCGGATCGGGGCAGGCGGGAAGCACGGTGCCCGGCGCGCGAGGTCAGAGTTTGCGCAGGACGGCGACCACCCGACCGAGGATCACCGCGTCGTCTCCGGCAATCGGTGCGTAGGCCGCATTGTGCGGCATCAGCCACAGATGGCCGTCCTTGCGCTTGTAGGTCTTCACCGTCGCCTCGCCGTCAATCATGGCCGCCACGATGTCGCCGTTCTCGCCCACCGGTTGCTGGCGGACCACCACCCAGTCGCCGTCGGTGATCGCTGCGTCGACCATCGAGTCGCCGACCACTCGCAGCAGGAAGAGTGTGCCCTCCCCGACGAGGTCCTTCGGCAACGGGAAGATGTCCTCGATGGCCTGTTCGGCCAGGATCGGGCCGCCGGCGGCGATCCGCCCGACCACCGGCACGTAGGCCGGCGTCGGGTAGCCGGCGTTGTCGTCCGCCAACTCGTCCGCCGAGCGAACATCGACGGCACGGGGACGGTTCGGGTCTTTGCGGAGCAATCCTTTGCGCTGCAGGACACTGAGTTGGTGGGCCACCGAGGACGGAGACTTCAACCCGACCGCTTCCCCGATCTCCCGGACGCTCGGCGGGTAGCCGCGTCGTTGCACGGAATCCCGGATCACATCGAGAACCCTGCGCTGCCGCACCGTCAGACTGCGGCCGTCGTCGACGTCGGGAAACTCGGTGACGGTGCCGAACTGGTCCAGATCGGTCCCGGTCGACGGTTCGTCGGCTTCCTCCTGACGTGCGCTCTTGTCTGTCGGTGTGCGTCGTGTCGCCACGTTCGAGCCTCCTGTCGATCCCGACCGGTCACGCTCCGGGCGTGCTTCGGGGTGGAGACAACCGTACGACCGATTCGGTAACAATTCAAACAGGCGTTCGATGGACACGCCGACGAGTCTTTCCACTGTCGGTGGGTCGATGTACAACTGAGTCAGGCGCTCGATAGAACGCCCGTTCGAGGGTGCCGACCCAGCCGGTGGCCGCCAAGGCGGCCGAGCAGGCTGGTCACCTGCCTTCGGATGCCGAACGGCGAGCGCCGACAACACAAGAAGGCACGGTCATGGTTGCTCCAACACTGACCCGTTATCCGACCCCTCCCTGGAATGCGGGTCGGCGTCCGGACCGGTTCTCGCGGACCGTCTCCGGGAACGCCGGCTCCGAAGTCCCGGCGGCCGCCAGGGCCGTCGAATCGCCACCGCGCACCGTGGCCGGTGAGCGCGCGGCGCGTCGGCGCCGGGCACGGGTCGGCGCTGTTCGTCGGCCGCCCTCGGGTGTGCTGCCGTCCGGCCATCGGACGGGCGCGTCCGTCTCGGCGGACGTGGCCGCCGAATGGGAGCGCGGTGGCTTCCGGCTGGGTCGGTGGGCTCGGCTGACCTGCATGCTGACCCTGCTCGGCGCGGCTGTGGTCGTCGGGGTGGTTCTGCTCTCGCCCGGCCCGGTCCAGTCCGTCACCGACGTGGTGGTGCAGCCGGGCGATTCGCTGTGGTCGATCGCCCTGCGGACCGATCCGGGCGCTGATCCCAGGCAGGTGGTGGCCCGGATCCGAGACCTGAACGCGATACGCGGTGACGTGATCACCGCCGGAACGATGCTCCAGGTGCCCACCGAGGCGGGGTGATCCAGGTCGGGAACGACACGCCGCGGTGTCGCCGGCACGCCTTGATCCGGCCGCTGGTCAGGGGCCCGGTGAAAGAAAATGCGGCCCGACACGCCGCGCCTGCTTGCGCGGGAACGGCAGCTCGATCTACGGTCAAACCCTACATCTAGTAGTTACAACGGTGTAGGATACCAACTGGTGGGGGTCACCCACCGGGACAAGTTGTCCACAACGCTCGGCTGATGTGCACCGATGATGCACAGGTCTGTGCACAGGTCGAGACGTTGTCATGCCGGGCTGTGCTCTTGGCGTGCGAACTGCCGCGTGATCGCCCGGGATCGGTGCGGGCCGACGCGACTCGTCGATGGGGGAGGTGAGGCTGTCATGCGGTGCCCGTTCTGTCGGCATCCGGATTCCCGGGTGATCGACTCCAGGGAGGTGGAGGACGGCCAGGCCATCCGTCGGCGACGGTCGTGCCCGGAATGCTCGCGCCGCTTCACCACGGTCGAGGAGGCGGTACTGGCGGTCGTCAAGCGGAGCGGCGTCACTGAGCCGTTCAGCCGGGCCAAGGTGATTCTGGGGGTCCGGCGGGCCTGTCAGGGCCGGCCGGTCGACGAGGACGCCCTGGCGCTGCTGGCCCAACAGGTGGAGGAGACGGTCAGAGCCACCGGGGCGGCCGAGGTGCCCAGCCAGGAGGTCGGGATGGCGATTCTCGGCCCGCTCCGGGCCCTGGACGAAGTTGCGTACCTCAGGTTCGCCTCGGTGTATCGGTCGTTCGAGTCGGCCGCAGATTTCGCCGCCGAGATCGAGCGGCTCAAGGTCGATCGCCTCGATCCGCAACCAGCGGCCGTCGTGTCGCCCGGAGCCGTCAAGGGCACCATCGCGGCGCCGAGCCGCTGAGAAAGCCGTAGTTATCAAGCGACCGCCGCTGTTCGTCGCTGTGTCCAGATCACACGCAGAACTGTTTCCGATCACTACCCCGCACAGGGAAGGAACCCTTTGATGACCGAAACTCTCGGTGCTTCCGCAGCATCCGCAGCCACGCCGTCCGGCGGGAACGGCGGCGACCACCCGCCGGTGGGCGCGGCCAGAGGCCGGCGCGTCAGGGCCGGGGACGCAGTGGGCCTCCGGATGGAGCGGCTGTACACCACCGCCGGTGTGCACCCGTACGACGAGGTGACCTGGGAGCGCCGCGATGTGGTGCTGACCAACTGGCGCGACGGCACCGTCAACTTCGAGCAGCGAGGTGTCGAATTCCCGTCGACCTGGTCGATCAACGCCACCAACATCGTGACCAGCAAGTACTTCCGTGGCGCCGTCGGCACGTCGCAGCGTGAATCCAGCCTGCGCCAGATCATCGACCGGGTCGTCACCGCCTACACCGACTCGGGCCGCGCCAACCGCTATTTCGCGACGCCCTCGGACGAGGAGATCTTTTCGCACGAGCTCACCTGGATGCTGCTGCATCAGGTCTTCGCGTTCAATTCCCCGGTCTGGTTCAACGTGGGAACAGCGTCGCCGCAACAGGTCTCGGCCTGCTTCATCCTCGCCGTCGACGACACCATGGATGCCATTCTGAACTGGTACCGCGAAGAGGGTTTGATCTTCAAGGGCGGCTCGGGCGCCGGCCTCAACCTGTCCCGAATCCGGTCGTCCAAGGAACTTCTGTCTTCTGGCGGCACCGCCTCCGGCCCGGTCTCCTTCATGCGCGGAGCGGATGCCTCGGCCGGGACCATCAAGTCCGGTGGCGCCACCCGCCGGGCCGCCAAGATGGTCGTCCTGGATGTCGATCACCCGGACATCGTCGAATTCGTCGAAACGAAGGTGAAGGAAGAACGCAAGATCCGGACCCTGCGCGACGCCGGTTTCGACATGGATCTCGGCGGCGAGGACATCGCCTCGGTGCAGTACCAGAACGCCAATAATTCGGTGCGGGTCTCCGACGAATTCATGCGGGCCGTCGAAGCCGGATCCGGGTTCGGGCTGCGTGCCCGGCAGACCGGCGAGGTCATCGAAACCGTCGACGCCCGCGAGCTGTTCGGCCGGATCACCACGGCCGCCTGGGCCTGCGCCGATCCCGGCATCCAGTACGACGACATCATCAACGACTGGCACACGTGTCCCGAGTCGGGGCGGATCAACGCCTCCAACCCGTGTAGTGAATACATGCACCTGGACAATTCCTCGTGCAACCTGGCGTCGCTGAACCTGATGAAGTTCCTGTCCGACGACGGAGTCTTCGACGCGGCGACCTTCGCCAAGGCCGTCGAGTTCGTCATCACCGCAATGGACATCTCGATCTGCTTCGCCGACTTCCCGACGCAGCCGATCGCCGAGACCACCCGCGCCTTCCGTCAACTGGGTATCGGCTACGCCAACCTCGGCGCCTTGCTGATGGCCACCGGACATGCCTACGACTCGGACGGCGGCCGGTCACTGGCCGCCGCCATCAGTTCGCTGATGAACGGCACGGCCTACCGGCGAAGCGCCGAACTGGCCGCCATCGTCGGTCCCTACGACGGTTACCCCCGAAACGCCGATGCCCACAAGCGGGTCATCCGCAAGCACGCCGCCGCCAACGACCAGATCAGGGCCTATGGCGGGAACGACGCCGCCACCTTGAAGTTGGCCACCTCGATGTGGGCCGACACCATCGCCACCGGAGAGAAGAACGGTTACCGCAACGCGCAGGCATCGGTGCTCGCGCCGACCGGCACCATCGGGCTGATGATGGACTGCGACACGACCGGTATTGAACCCGACCTCGCGTTGGTCAAGTTCAAGAAACTGGTCGGTGGCGGTTCCATGCAGATCGTCAACCAGACGGTCCCGCGGGCGCTCGCATCCCTGGGCTACCAGACCGAGCAGGTGGAAGCGATCGTCGAGTTCATCGCGCAGCACGGACACGTGGTGGGAGCTCCCGGGCTCAAGAACGCGCACTACTCGGTGTTCGACTGTGCGATGGGCGAGCGCTCCATCGCGCCGATGGGCCATGTCCGGATGATGGCCGCCGTGCAGCCGTTCATCTCCGGTGCGATCTCCAAGACGGTCAACATGCCCGAGGACGCCACGGTCGACGATGTGGCCCAGATCTACCTGCAGGGCTGGAAGATGGGCCTCAAGGCGCTCGCCATCTACCGGGACAACTGCAAGGTCGGACAGCCGCTGTCCGCGTCCAGCAAGAACAAGGACACCGCCTCCAACGACGCCGCCGCCAAGGACACCGCGCCGGCCCCGGTCGCGATCCAGTCGCACGTTCCGGTCCGTCGTCGGCTGCCCAAGAAGCGTCCGTCGCAGACGGTGTCCTTCACCGTCGGCGGCGCCGAGGGCTACCTGACCACCGGGTCGTACCCGGACGACGGGCTGGGCGAGGTGTTCATCAAGCTCGGAAAGCAGGGCTCCACCCTGGCCGGTGTGATGGACGCCTTCTCCATCGCCGTGTCGGTCGGCTTGCAGTACGGAATCCCGCTGGAGTCCTACGTCGCGAAGTTCACCAACCTGCGCTTCGAGCCGGCCGGGATGACGGACGATCCGGACATCCGCATCGCGACCTCGGTGATGGACTACCTGTTCCGCCGGATCGCGTTGGACTATCTGCCGGTCGACGCCCGGGCCGAGCTGGGAATCTTCTCGGCCGAGGAACGTACTCCCCAGGTTTCCGGCGCGTACGCGGCCTTCGACCCGGAGCAGGCGGCCGAGACCTTGGAGGAGTTGCGCTCGTCGGTGGACGCCACCCCGGCGATCAGGCCGGCCGTCGAAGCCGGACCGGCACCAGTGGGCCGCACCGCGGGTTCGTCGACCGAGTTGCTCGAGTTGGTGATCGGCAAGTCGGCCGACGCCCCGCTCTGCTTCACCTGCGGAACCAAGATGCGACCGTCAGGTGCCTGCTATGTATGCGAGGGGTGCGGTTCGACCTCCGGTTGCAGCTGATCCTGCGGGCCGGCCCGGCCGGCGTCCGACTCAGGCGTTGAGTCTCATCCGTTGAGTCGCGGCCGGCGGGCCGGGCCGCGGGCGCCGGCCGGGCGGATCGTGGTTAGCTGGCGATGACGGCCGGTCGGGCCGATCAGCGTCCGAGAGGAAACGAGATCGTGGGTCCAGTCATGAGGTTGATCAACCGGATCGTGTCCGCCCTGGCCAGGCGAAAAGTGCAGCGGGATGAGGGAACCACCGGCCGTTGAGCGCCTGTTGGGTGCACGGCACCCTCCTGCTGCCACTGAGCAAGCCTCTGCCCGTCTTGGCCAGGTCCGCAGCGGTTGCCAAGAACACGCGGACCTTGCCTCGACCCTGTGTTGTGCGCGATCTGGTGATGTGACAGTGGTTCTCCGCGACGAGCTGCGGGTGCTCAGGTCGCCGGCGGAGGAGGTGGTTCCAACGGCAACGTTCGGCCCAGCACACCGAACGGCCGGGGGTCGCCGGTGAAGCGGTACTGGCGAAGCACGTCGACGAATCCCATGCGGCGGTAGAGGCGCCACGCCCGGTTCGTGCCTTCCGGCGTGGAGAGCAGTGCCGCGCGTTCGCGCCGCCCGGTCAGCACAGCCGTCAGCAGCGCCTGGCCGATTCCGGCCCCCTGGCTGTCGGGCCGCACGTGCAGCTCGGTCAGCTCGAAGTAGTCGGCCAGCCAGGGCGACACCTGCCGACCCAGGCCCCTGGCCACCTCGGAGTACCACCACTGACCGGCGCGGCCGGTGTAGCCGTAGGCGAGTCCGCGAATTCCGTTCTGGTCGTCGAGCGCGACCGCACAGGCAAACCCTTCCCGACGACTGTGTTCCCGCCACAGCGCCCCCCGGGCCGCGGCGATGCCGTCGGAATAGCGCATGGCCGAGACGTAGACCGAGATCAACTCGGGGATGCTGGCTGCGAATGCGGTCGGGTCCAGCTCATGCAGGATCAACGGAGCCGAGTCCGAGGGACCCTGACCTGGCCCGGAGGCGTTGGCGGTCACCCGCGATGGTCGGAACGGCCCGCGACTTGCATGGTTCCATCCCACCACGGACCGCCCTCTCGTTCATCGGCCGGGGCGAGTCGGCCGGGACCATCGGGCCATGACGGCGTCGGGATCTGGCGACTGTCGGTGGTGGGGCATACGATCGAACAATCGTTCGATCACAGGAACAGGGGAGTCACCATGGTGGTCAGGATCAGCGCGCGGCCGGGCGCGGAGCAATCGGGAGTTCGGGTTGGGAGCGGGTGGCCGTCGGACGGGCCACACGACGGGAATCACGATCGACGTGGGACGTGGTCCGGTCAGGACCCGAGAGTCGACCGACCGGCTCAGCTGCCGCTGCCGGCGCCCGGACGTCCGGTGCCACAAGCCGCTCGTGATCTGCTGGCCGATGCCGGACGCGGCCTGGGACGGGCGATCCGCGCCGGTCAACCGACCGACCGATACGCGGCGGCGCATCTGGCGGCGTTGCGCGGAGCGGCCGCCGTGTTGGCCATCAGGGCCAAGCCGGGCCGAGCCAGGCAGGAAAGCGCCTGGGCGCTGTTGGCGAAGGTGGCTCCGCAGTTCTCCGAATGGGCCGCATTCTTCGCCGCCGGCTCGGCGAAGCGACGGGCGGCCGAAGCCGGCATCGCGCGGTTCGTCACACCTCGCGAGGCCGACGACATGGTGCGGCAATGTGCGGCGTTCCTGGATCTGGTGGAGGCGTTCTTGTGACGGGTCGCGCTCTGCGTCAACGGGCCGATCCGGTCAGGTCCGGCTCTTGTGCTTGGTCGATCGCATCAGGCGCGCCAGCAGTGTGTCGAACATCGCGGCGATCTCCCGAGCTCCTGCGGTAGGCCAGCTGTGGATCGGTACGGCAGCACCCTGGGCCTGCTGGACAGCGGATCGGTCGGGCAGGATCGGGTTCAGCACCAGCGGGCCGAACAGGTCCCGGAGCTCGGCCAGCCGGTACTCGTGCTCGGTGTTGTGCAACCGGACCCGGTTGACGACGACGCCGAGGGGTTGTAGGTGCCGGTGGGTCAGGCGCTCCTTCTGGACCGCCTCGAGTGCGCGTTGCACGCCGGTGACGGCGTAGAGCGACGGTTCGGTCACCAGCACGGCCCGGTCAGAGGCGACCAGGGCGCTGCGGGTCAGTTCGCCGAGCGAGGGCGGGCAGTCGATCAGCACCAGTTCCGGCGCGGGACTGACCTTCGAGATGGCGGTGGTCAGGCGGGCGAGTTGCTTCACCGTGGGTTCCGAACCGTTGTGCGTCTCGGCGGTCTCGCTGCCCGGCAGCACCCGCAGCAGATCGCTCCACGGCGACGGGCGCAGGGCGCCGTTGACCACCGACCGACGCGGATTGCTGAAGACGTCCGACACGCTCGGGCCCGTCTCGTCGATCTCGACCGTGGCGGTCGCATTCATCTGCGGGTCGAGGTCGACCAACAGCGTGCTGATCCCGGCGTGAACGGCCGCCGAGGTGAGCCCGAGGGTGACGGTGGTCTTACCGACGCCGCCCTTCAGGCTGAGCACACTGGCCACGAGCATCGCCACACCGTACAGCCCGCAACGAGCGCAACCCGTGGGCTACCGATCAGCCGCGCCGGGCTCTGCGATCGATAGGCTGACCGGATCGCGCGGTTCACCGCTGGGCCGGCCCGAATCGACCGGGATCAGTCCTGGTCCTTCTGAAGCCCCTGTTCTGAGAGAAGCGTCCGATCCGAGAAGAAGCGTTCGATTCGTGACAAAGGATCCGAGTTCACCGGAAGGACCGGTGACCGCAGCGTCGCGCGCGGCGGCGCTCGACCCGGTCGATGCCGCCCTCATCGGTTTGGTGCGACGAGTGCCGTCGGCGACAGTGGTGGACGTGGGTGGTGGTAGTGGCACCAGAGCGGTGCCGCTGGCCCGCCTCGGTTGCTCGGTGTTGGTGATCGACTCGTCGATCGATGCCCTGGCCATGCTGGGCCGCCGTGCGGCCGACGCCGGAGTCGCCGATCGGATCACCGCGATCCAGGGCGACGCGGCGGCGCTCGCCCTGTCCGCTCCGCAGGGCCGCGCTGATCTGGTGCTCTGCCATCACCTGCTGGAGACGGTGGACGATCCGGCTGTCGTGGTCGCCGGGATCGTGGGGGTGCTCAAGCCGGCGGGGATGGTGTCCGTGCTGGCCGCCGGCCGGTTGGGCGCCGTGCTCGCGCAGGCCGTCGCCGGGCGCTTCAGTGATGCTGCGGCCATCCTGGCCGATCCTGACGGGCGCTATGGTTCGACCGACCCCCTGCGCCGCCGGTTCGACGTGGCCGGTCTCCGGTCGCTGCTCGACGGAGGCGATCTGTCGATCGAATCGTTCACCGGGATCGGGGTGGTATCCCCACTCATACCCGGCGGAACCAGGCCGGGAACCAAACCGGGCGGCGCCAGGCCTGCACTCTCGCCACCCGATCCCGGACGACCGGTCGGTCCGGTGGACGAACTGCGCCTGGCCGAATTGGAAACCGACCTGGCGCGCCACCATCAGCTCCGGGAAATCGCCGCCGATCTGCATGTCGTCGCACGGCGCAGTGGTCGCTGAACAGTGGGACGAAGCGCTGGCGGCGGACGGCAGGTCACCTCCGACCTGGAGGCGATCGACGACCGCCTCTGCACCATCCTGCACGTCGACATGGACGCCTTCTTCGCCTCCGTCGAACTACGTCGCCGGCCGGAGTTGCGTGGCCGGCCCATGATGGTGGCCGGTGACAGCGGTCGAGGAGTGGTGCTGTCGGCCACCTACGAGGCCAGGCGCAGCGGCATCCGGTCTGCGATGCCGACGGCCAGGGCGAAGGCGCTCTGTCCGGGGATCGTGGTGATCGGACCGGATCACGCGGCTTATCGGCAGGCGTCGCAGGACGTCATGGCCATCTTCGGTGAGGTGACGCCATTGGTGGAGCCGCTCTCGGTCGACGAGGCCTTCCTGGACGTCTCCGGCGCTCGGCGACTGGCCGGTCGGCCGGCCCGGATCGCCGGCCGGTTGCGCGCTCGGATCGCCGACGAACTGGGCCTCACCGCCACGGTGGGGGGCGCGGCAACCAAATTCGTGGCCAAACTGGCCTCCGGACTGGCCAAGCCGGACGGTCTCCTGCTCGTGCCTCCCGCCGACGTGGAGGCGCTCCTACACCCGCTGCCCGTCCGCGCTCTGTGGGGCGTCGGCCCGAAGACGGCCCAGACGCTGGCGTCGCTCGGGCTGTCCACGGTCGGTGAGATCGCCGTCGCCGACCGCGGCTCGCTGATCCGCCGGCTAGGGCCGGCCGTCGGCGGCACACTCCACGACCTGGCCAACGGGCGGGACGAACGGCCCGTCGAGCCCGACGCCGTCGAGAAGTCGATCGGCGTCGAGACGACCTTCGGTGACGACACCGCGGATCGGTCGTTCCTCCACCGGGAACTCTTGCGGCTGTCCGAACGGGCGGCTCGACGCGCCAGGGAGGCGGGGGTGTGCGGCCGCACCGTCGCGCTGAAGGTCCGCTACGAGGACTTCTCCACACTGAGCCGCTCAGTCACGTTGCCGACTCCGACGGATCTGTCCGGAGTGGTGCACGCCACTGCGGCCGCTCTGTTGGACAAGCTGGGTCCAGGGCGGCGGGTGCGCCTGCTGGGCGTCAGACTCGATTCTCTGGTGCCCGCCGACCAGGTGGGCGAGCAGCTCGAGCTCGGTGCTGTCGCCGACCGCCCCGGATGGCGCGAGGCCGAAGATGCGCTCGACAGGGTGAGTCAGCGCTTCGGGTCACGCGCAGTGCGTCGAGCGTCACTCTTCGACCGGCCGAATGTGCCGATCAGTCGTCGGAGTGACGTTCCGGCGAGGGTGGAACCAACAAAGATGTCCGATTCGGCATCAGATTCCGCTGGTCGCTAGAAGTAGTCGTCCCGTGCTCGTATCCTTGAGTCAGGGCGCCGTTCGGCGCTCGGTTTCCACATCGGAAAATCACCACAGGACCGGCCAACGTCGGTCGGGTGCCGGAGGAGGACTCATGCCGCTCTCCGAGCACGAGCAGCGCATGCTCGAAGAAATTGAACGCGCTCTGTACCAGGACGACCCGAAGTTCGCCACCAGTGTGAACGTCAGTCGCATCCGGCGGCGCCGCCCGATTCTTGCTGCCACTGCCTTCTTGGTAGGCCTCGTGCTGTTGGTCGTCGGGGTGATCGCGACCCAGAGTGTGTTGACCCTGGGTGTGATCGTCAGTGTTCTGGGGTTCCTGGTCATGGTCGCATCCGTCGGCCTCTTCGTGTTCGGTCAGCCGGGGGCGCGGGCCGCCGGCAAACCGGCCGCCAGTGCGCCCGGGACGAGCAACTCGTTGTCCGACCGGATGGAAGAGCGTTTCCGGCGCCGGTTCGACGAACAGGGCTGACGCCGCACCCCGGTGCGTCAGCCGTACCGGGTCGGGTGTGGTGGCGGCGATCAACCGTGTCTGGCCTGATCAGAACTGCAACGCCGTTGACCGGAGACCCGCAGATCGGCGGAGATGCGCACGGTGGCCTCGCAGCCCGCGAGTGGCGGCCATGAAACCTGGCGGGCCCCGGGACGGCTACTGAAGGCTCGTCACCGCTACCGACCGGTGCGGCGGAGCGAGCGGGGGACGATGCGTTCGGCCCAGCGCAGCGGCGCGTTCTCCTGCAAACCACGCACAATGCTGGCGACGCCCTCGGCCAAGTCGCGGCCGGTCGGGAGGGTCGGACGGTCGATCGTCGTCGTTGCTGCACCGGTCCCGGCCGGCGCGGTCCCGGCGATCGGCGCGACGGTCGCGGCAGGCCGGTCGGATCGCACAGACCCGTCAGACTGCACAGACCCGTCAGATCGCACAGATGGATCGGACCGCTCAGCCGGGGGGGATCCCGCGAGCCCGGGGGCCGGGGTAGTTGAGTACCACTCGCGCTCGGCGGCCATCACCACCGCTCGAAGCCTGGCCCGCCCGGCGCTGTCCAGGTGTGCCCGGCGGGCCAGCCGGTTCGCCGTGACCCTGGTGGATTCGGCGGGGTGGGGGAGGATGCCGTGATCGACCGCGGTGTCCTCGATCTCGCTCCACGCCGCCTCGGCCGACCCGAAGACGGCGGATCGGGCCACCGTCAGCCGTCGTCGACGCCGTCGCAACCGCAGTGCGGTCGGGAGCGCCAACAACGCGCCGAGCCCGAGCACCGCCGCGAGCACGATCAGCCCTACGGTGACCCACCTCGTGGAGGACCCGCCCGGGCTGGTCGGACCGGCGGACGCGGTGGGGACCGCGCTGCTGGGGCCGGCCTTGGTCGTCGGGTCGGCGGCGAGGGCGTTGCTCTTGCCACTGGTGATCGGGGCGGTGCTGGTCGTCGTCGACGTCGTGCCGCCGGCACTGGCGGTGAACCCCTGCTGCCCGCCCTGGCCGTCGACCGGCGGTGTCGGGTCGAAGCGGACCCAGCCGTTGTTCTCGAATTTGACCTCCACCCAGGCGTGGGCGTCGTGGCTGGTGATCAGGAAACTGCCGTTCGGCTGTCGGACGCCCTGGGTGAAGCCCACGGCCACCCGCGTCGGAATGTTCAGCGACCGCAGCATGACGGCCATGGCCGCCGCGTACTGCTCGCAGAAGCCCTGCTTGTTGGAAAGGAAGTCGACCAGGGCGTCACCGCTGTCGCCCGGCTTGACATCGAGTGAGTAGACGAACCCGTTGGCCGGATCGGTGAACCATTGAACAAGGGCCTCGGCCTTGTCGAAGGCGCCGGTCTGCCCGGCGGTCACCTCCTGGGCGGTCGCCGCGACCGAATCGGCCAGCGCACCCGTCTCGGTCAGTTGACCGCCACCGATGGTGCTGTCCGCTTCGAGTTCGGCGGCGGACGGCTTGCTCTGCCTCACGTCCAGCAGATATGGCCCCGGCTTCACCCGATCGGTCCGGAAAACGGTGTCCAGGGCGGCGTCGAAGTTCCAGGTCTGGTTCAACCCGCTGATGGCCGACGTACCGCCGAGGATGGGCAGGAAACGGTCCTGATACCCCTGCGTGACGACGGTGACGCGTGAGTCGGTCGGCAGCGGGGTGGCGCCGTTGAGCGGACCGTCGACATCCGGGATGTCGGCCGAGAGAGGCCCCAATGACCAGCCCTGATTGTTGGTCCAGTCGCTCAGCGAGACGGTCCGGAAGTAGTCCGGCGTCCTCAACCCGGAGGCGACCAGCACGTTGACCGCTTTCGACTGCGCCAGGCTCCCTCGCAACGAGGCCAGCGGGGACAGTCCGATCGCGCCGTTACCGCCTCCGCTGGTGTGCGGAAGCCGACCGGTGGTGCCGATGCCGGTCGCTGCCGAGGCGATCAGCAGCGCGCCCGCGGTGGCCAGGGCGGTGATGGCACCACCGTTGGCGGCCAGGCCGATTCCGGCTCTGGACCGGGTTCGCCGACCCCGATGGCCGGTCACGGCCAGCAGGACCGCGTACAGCACAGCGGGGAGGGCGAAGCTGTACCACGGCAGCATCGTGGTGGCGATCGAGGCCGGCACGGAGTAGAGGCAGAGCAGGGGCAGCGCGACCAGGGCCGGTGCCGCGGCCTCGGCGACCAGGAAGTCGGCGATGAAGGCGGCGCAGCCGATGGCCAGCGCGATCAGAAAACTCAGTTCCGGCGTGGATGGTGCAGGCGGTGCAGTGCCGACGATCTGGTCCCATGCGCCGGACAGCAGACCCCGGGCCTCGGCGACGGCCGAGGAATTCGGCAACACCCCGCCGATGCCGGTGGAGGTGAAAAGCGAGGTCATGGCGATGACGAATCCCACCAGTTGCAGACCGACGGTGGCCCCCGTCGGCAGCCGGATCAATCGGCCGCCCACCCCCACCAGCCAGATGACCGCGACCACCTCGACCAACGGCAGCACCCAGGAGTGCCCGCTGATCGGTGTGCCCAGCGCCGTGGCTCCGGTGAGGATGGCGGCGGCCGAGAGGAAGGTCGGTCCGATGTTGGTGGGCGGGCCCTCCCCCGTCGGACCGGCCGATCTCCTACCGCCGGCCGTCGGGCCGGAATGCCTGGCCGAGGAACGCGCGGGCCTCGCGTCGGCCGGCGGGTTCGTTCGGGTGGCACCGATCGGCCCACCGGTCATGGTCATGCTCGTCGCCCCGTCCCTACGGGCGTGAACCGGGTGTCGGCTACCGAGTAGCCGTCACCGGCGTGGCAGGCCCGACGCCAGGCGGCCGCGAGATCATCACCGGGCCTGACCTCCACGACGCGCCAGTCGGCCGCCCGAAGCGCGTTGACCACCGCCGCGGAGCCCCCGGGTCGGTGTTGTCGATCCCAGTCCTGGGTGGCCAGGACCAGAGCCACGGCGTTCACCCCCCGCCGCCGGGTCGCCGCGAGCAGAAGTGCGTCGGCGGCACTCATCTCGCCCAGGACGGCGACCAGGAGGCCGGCCCGTCCCGGGTGGACGGCCTTGAACGACGGGTTCGGGTCGGGTTCCACCACGGCCAGCCCGGCCAGGACGTCATCGGAGATATCGTGACCTGCGGCAATGACGGTGCCGCGATGGGAGACCAACGTCACCTGGTGGTCCGAATCCAGCAGGTGCAGGGAAATCGAGGCGGCCAGCACGACAGCGGGCTCCAGGCTGGACAGCTGGTCGACACCACGGTGGGCGTTGGCGCGGTGATCCAGCACGATGGTGGCCCCCCCGTGCGACACCGGCTCTTCCAGCCGCACCATCAGCTCGTCCTGCCGCGCGGAGGCGCGCCAGTGGATCGTCCTGATGTCGTCGCCGTTGCGGTATTGGCGAACGCCGATGTCCGGGTCGCCGCCGACCGTACCGATCGCGGCTCGCCCGGAGGCCGCCGATCTGGCGCCCGAACTGTTCGGCATCCCCGTCAGCGCCACCACGTTGGGGACGACGAGCACCTCGGTCCGAGCTTCGAGCGTCCGGTTGTCCTCCCAGAGGTCGAACGGGTCGCCGATGGTGATGTGCGGTGGACCCAGCACGAACCGGCCGCGGTGCCGGGCGTCGATCGGATAGATGATGCGGGACGACTCACCGCCCTTGATCGGTGCGATCAGGTAGCGCATACCGGCCGTGAGTCCCGGCACGGCCGGCTCGGAGATCTCCATCGACGGGGTTCTGGTCAGTCCCGAATTGGTGATGACCAGCACGGCCTGCCCCCGGGTACCCGGCCGGAGACGGTCCGGGGCCACCTGGTGCACGCCGCCCAGCTGGGTACGCCGCAAGGCGGTGACGGCCACGGCGAACAGTGGCAGCGCCGCCGCCATCACCCCGACCCGCAGCAGATCGCGCTCGTCGAGCACGACCGCGCAGATGACCGCGGCGATCCCACCGGCCACCAGGCACCGTCCCCTGGTGGTCAGCCCCCGGCCGACACTGTGGTCGTGCCGGGAGGCCCGGCCGGCTTCCCGATCAGACACGACCGCCTCGCGGCACCCTGATCCGGGCCAGTAGCAGGCCGATGATCTCGTCCGCGGAGCGATGGGCAGCGTGCGCCTCGACCGTCAGCAGTAGTCGGTGGGCCAGCACGGGCCCGGCGAGCCGCTGGACGTCGTCCGGCACCACATAGGAACGCCCGTCCAGGGCCGCCGCGGCCTTGGCCGCTCTGGCCAGGTGCAGCACCGCCCGGGGGGACCCACCGAGCCGGACCTCCGGGATGGCCCGGGTGGACCCGACCACCTCGACGATGTACTGCCGCAACTCGGCAGCCAGGTGCACGCCGGCCACCGCGTCGATCAGGCCGGCCACGGTCGCGCCGTCGGTGACGGCGGCCAGGGCATCCAACGGATCCGACTGGTCTCGACCGGCCAGCATGGCGACCTCGGTGGCGGGATCCGGGTAACCGATCGAGGTCCGGGCCAGAAAACGATCCCGTTGGGCCTCCGGCAGCGGGTACGTGCCTTCCATCTCGACCGGGTTCTGGGTGGCCAGCACCAGGAACGGGCGGGCCAGGGAATAGGTGGTCCCGTCCACGGTGACCTGGCGCTCCTCCATGCATTCCAGCAGCGCGGACTGGGTCTTGGGGGAGGCGCGGTTGATCTCGTCGGCCACGATGATGTTGGCGAAGACCGGACCGGGACGGAACTCGAACCTGGAGGTCTGCCGGTCGTAGATGCTGACCCCGGTGACGTCGCTCGGCATTAGATCGGGTGTGAACTGCACCCGGGAGACCGCGGCGTTCACCGACTTGGCCAGCGCCTTGGCCAGCATCGTCTTCCCGGTGCCCGGCACGTCCTCGATCAGCAGATGCCCCTCGGTCAGCATGCAGATCACCGCGAGTCGGACCACCTCCGGTTTGCCCAGGATGACCTTCGAGATCGCCGCCGCGATCCGGGCGCCGATGACGGCGACCTCGGCTGGATCGACGTGCACCGCCGGCGCCCGCAAGCCTGGGTAGCCCGACCCGTTGAGGTCGACGTGCTGTGTCACTTGTTGGTCCTCCGTGGTGTCACCTCGCGGCGACCGCAAGTTCCCCCAGAGTGGGTGGCGTTCGACGGGCGCCGGGCGCCCGCCCTGACAGTCTGCCAGCCGGGCCGACGGTGCGGCGTGGGAGAACAACGGTGCCCGACCGGCCCTCCCGCCGGCTCGGGTCGATGACCGGCTCGGGGACCGCGCCGGGCAGTTCCCATAGCTCGCGGTGTTGTGGGGACATGCGGTATCGATTCGGGGTCGAAAGTGGCAGAGGGTGGGGTAGGGTGGCAGATATTGGGGCCGGGTGGATGGCCTGGCTGGGATTTGGTTGGTCTGGTGGTCGGGGGGTGCTCAAGGGAGGTCCGGGGACATGTTCAAGGGCTTCCTCGGCACCTTCACGCCACGGATGGATGACAAGGGCCGGGTCACCCTGCCTGCTCGGTACCGGGAAACGTTCGCGCCCGGCGTGATGATCGTTCGGGGGCAGGACCATTGTCTTTATCTCTTCACCCCGGATGGCTTCGACGATTTCGCGGAGGAGGCGATCAATGCCCCGATCACCGACGGGCGGGCCCGCGGCTACCAGCGCTACATGTTGTCCGGGACGGACGATCAGCGGCCCGACGCGCAGGGCCGGATCAGCATCCCACCCCGGATGCGCGAGTACGCCGGCCTGAGCAAGGACGTGATCATCGCCGGGGTCGGCAAACGGATGGAGGTGTGGGATGCGGCCGAATGGACCAGGTACGAGGCGGAACAGGAAGCGGGCTACGCCTCACCGGCGCGCGACCTGCTGGGCTCCTCCTGATACCGGCCGCAGTCGACATACCGGCCGCCGTCGACGTCAGAAGGCCACCGGCCGGAGGTGACCTGCGGTACCGGTCACGCAGCACCGAGTGGGCGTGCCCTGCCGCCTGGCCTGCACCCGCACCAGACCTGACACGACTTCCCCCGTGCCAGGCCCGAGGCGGGTGGGGACCAGGCGGCAGGAAGCCCGAACTCGATCGGCCACCCGCAGGATCCGCACACGCAGAATTCACGCACCCGGGATTTAGACACCCGGGATTCACGCACCGAAGGGGACTGACAGACATGGCCCCCGGTTCCGCCCGGAACGACGCCGACGCGGCCGACCGGATCCACCTACCCGTTCTGGCCCAACGGGTTTCGGCCTTGTTGGAACCAGCTTTCCGATCCCTGGATGAGCCGTTGTTCGTCGACGCGACCCTGGGCATGGCCGGGCACACCCTTCGCCTGCTGGCCGACCATCCGACCCTTCGGGTGATCGGGATCGACCGGGACCCCGCGGCCCTCCGGATCGCCGCCGAACGGATCGCCGCGGCCGGCTTTGCCGACCGGGTCGAATACGTGCACGGCGTGTACGACCAGATCGGCGCGGTCATCGCACGCCGCTCCAGGACCGGCGTCCAGGGCATCTTGTTCGACCTCGGGGTCTCGTCGCTACAGCTTGACCAGGCGGACCGTGGTTTCGCGTACTCGGTCGACGCCCCCCTGGACATGCGGATGGACCCGACCACCGGGATCTCCGCCGCCGACGTGCTGAACACCTACAGCGCAGGCGATCTGGCCAGGGTGCTCAGCCGCTACGGCGAGGAGCGCTTCGCCAAGAAGATCGGCTTCGCCATCGTCCGGGAGCGCGCCCGCGAGCCGTTCCGGACCAGCGCGCGACTGGTCGAACTGCTCTACGCCGAGATCCCGGCACCGGCCCGGCGCACCGGTGGGCACCCGGCCAAGCGCACGTTCCAGGCCCTGCGCATCGAGGTCAACAACGAACTCGCCGTGCTGGCCGACGCCATTCCGGCCGCCGTGGCGGGACTGGCCGTCGACGGCCGGATCGTCGTGCTGTCCTACCAATCACTGGAGGACAAGATCGTCAAGCGGGCGATCGCGCCGTCGACCGTGTCCACCGCACCAGTCGACCTGCCGATCGACCTTCCGGGACACGAACCCAGGCTCCGTTGGCTGACCCGCGGGGCGGAGACCCCCACCGACAGCGAGATCAGCGAGAACCCGCGAGCGGCCGCGGCGAGGTTGCGGGCGGCTCAGCGGGTACGAAAGGCGGCGCCGTGACGGCCCAGGAAACCGAACGAGTCGACCTCCGGCCGGCCAGGGTCACCTCCACCAAGTCGGCGGGCAAGGCCTACGAACGGCGGGTCCGCCGAGAGGTGGCCGTGAACGGTCGGGTGAGCGGTCGAAACCTGACCCGGACCGGCTCACCGATCGCCGCCGCGCTGAGCAGAGTGCCGTTCGTGGCGGTGATCATCCTGATGCTGGCGGGCGGGATCGTCGGCGTCCTGCTGCTGAACACGATGTCCGACACCGTCGGCCTGCAGGCGAGTAACAGCCGACTCAACCAGATGAGCCTGACGCTGGCCATCCAACAGGACACCAGGGACATCGCCGCGGAGAAGAACCCGGCCCGTCTGGCCGCACGGGCGAAGGCGCTCGGGCTGGTTCCGCCGGGTGACGCCGCGATGCTCGAGGTCGGTCCCGACGGCCAGGGCACCGTGATCGGAACGCCGACCCCGGTGGCCGTGCCGACCCCGGTGAACCTCGTGCCGCCCGCTGCCGCCCGGACGACTCCGGCCCAGACGACCGCACCCCAGACGACCGCACCCCAGACCACTGCCCTGAAAACCGGTGCCCCGAAGACGACCGCTGCACCGAAAGCGACTGCACCGAAAGCGACTGCGCCGAAGACCACCGGTCCACAAGCCAACGCCCCGAAGACGACCGCTGCAAAGACGACCGCACCGACGAGCACAGGAGCCGGCCAGTGACCAACGGACGTTCGGCCGATTCCCAGCCCCCCCGCCGTTCCGCCCGCACCCAGTCGATTCCCTCTGCGCCCGGCATGACGTCGGGTCGGGTCGGGCAGCCCCGGACCCGGGTCTCCGACGAGCAGGTCGACCACCGGGTCCGGCCGGCACCGGCCCGGCCAGGGATGTCGAACCGTCCGTCCCCGTCACCCGGTCGGATGTCCCGTGACCAGCGGCCATCGCCGGGCGGCCGGCGTGCCCAGGACCGGCCGGGCGGTCAGGACGTCGACCTCATCGACGCCCTGTGGTTCCCGGCCGGACCGGACACCGGGACCGGTCGGGCCGAACCGGGTCGTGGCCCTTCCGGTCGGGTTTCCGGCGGTGGCGCCGGGCCGACCCGCACGGCCCGGCCGGTGCGCCCGGCGCGCCAGCGTCCGCCCATGTCCCACCGCGGCCGCCGGACCAGGCGGAACACCGGGGCCAGGGTCAACACCAGGGGTCGCACCAGGGGCGCGTTGATCATTGTGCTGACCCTGCTGGCCATCGCCCTGGGTAAGCTGGTCACCATCCAGACGGTGGACGCCAGCGCGCTGACCACGGCCGGCCTCGACCAGACCGAGTTCCGGCAGACCCTCTACGCCCAGCGAGGGTCGATCACCGACCGCAACGGCAACCCGCTGGCCTTCTCCGTCGAAGGCCGGGCCATCGCAGCCCGGCCGGCGGATTTCGAGAACGACACCCAGCGGGAGCGGGTGGCCGACGTCCTGGTCGCTGCGCTGGGTAACGCGGTCAGCAGACCCGACCTGATCGCGAAGATGAAATCGACGCACGGCTACGTCTACCTGGCCCGCGACGTCATGCCCGGGCCCGCCGCCGCGATCATGGCCAAGATCGGAAAGCTGCTGGTCGACCGCACCGCGCCGGATGCGGTCCGGCAGAAACTGGCCAATGCCGTCGGCGTGGAGCGACAGGACATCCGCACCACCCCGGACGGTGCGCTGGCCGCCTCCGTGGTGGGTGACACCGGCTGGAACGGCCACGGCCAGGCCGGCATCGAATCGAAGTTCGACGGAGTGCTCAATGGCACGGACGGCACCCGCACCCTGCAGGTGGACAGTGGCGGCACCGCCATTCCGAACACCGTCAGCAAACTGGTGCCGGCGGTGGACGGGACAAGTCTCCGGCTGACTCTGGACCAGGACATGCAGTACACGGTTGCGCAGTACCTCCACGCGCAGGTCGCGGCCTCGCAGGCCCGAGGCGGGTGCGCCATCGTCAAAGGCATCAGTGACGGTCAGATCTACGCGATGGCGTGTGACAGGCCGGGTCAGACGGCGGCGCAGATCGGTAATCCGGCGGTCAGTGCGCAGTTCGAGCCGGGCTCGGTCAACAAGGTGGTGACCTTCGCCGCGGCGTTGGACCGGGGCCTGATCACCCCGACCACGGTATTGTCGGTCGACGGGCAGATCGCCATGGGCGGCCGTCTGATCCACGACGCCTGGGTGCACTCGGCGCAGCACATGACGGCCACTGGCGTGCTGTCCAAGTCGTCCAACGTCGGCACCCTGATGATCGCGCAGAAGGTCGGTCCGACGGCGTTCATTCAGGAGCTGGCGAAATTCGGGCTCGGTGAGAAGACCGGCATCGAACTGCCCGGCGAGGAGGCCGGCAGCTATCCCGCGCAGAGCCAGTGGTCGGCGACCACGTTCGCCAACCTACCGATCGGTCAGGGCGTCAGCATGACGCTCCTGCAAATGGTCGACATGTACCAGGCCATCGGCAACCAGGGGGTGCTGGTTTCGCCGACGATCATCGCCGGCACGTCCAGGGACGGCGCCTACTCGCCGACCGCCCCCAGGGCCACCAACAGGGTGATGAAGGCGACCACGGCGGCGACCCTGCTGGGCATGCTGCGGGGCACCGTACAGAGCGGCGACCAGTACCACCGGGGCACCGCACCGAAGGCGGCGATCACCGGATATCAGGTGGCCGGCAAGACCGGAACCGCGCAGCAGGTCGACCCGGTGACACACGCCTATTCGGACACCCTGACCAACGCGACGTTCGCCGGGATCGTGCCGGCGGACAAGCCGCGGTACGCCATCGCGATCATGATCGACGCTCCGGTGAACGGGTCGGAAGGTGGTGACAGCGCCGCGCCGCTGTTTCACCAGATCGCCTCCTACGCACTGCGGGCCGCCGACGTACCGCCATCGGCGACCGCGGCGCCGATCTACGACCTGTACGTGAAATAAGCCGGGTAGCCTTCACCCACGTGTCCCCCTCACCACTGCCCGGTTTCCTCGGGCTGCGTCCGGCCGCCGTCGTCGGTGTGCCCCTGGGCGCGCTCGTCGACATGGTGGGGCCGGACCGTGCGGTCCAGCCCTCCCGCGGTGGGGACGCGGCCGGCTCTGCGGTGGTCGTCACCGGGATCACCCTGCGGGCCCAGGCGGTCCGGGCCGGGGACATGTTCGCGGCGCTCCCGGGCAACCGGGTGCACGGCGCGGTGTTCGCCGGTGATGCGATCCGGGCGGGTGCGACCTCGATCCTGACCGACCGCGCCGGGCTGGCCGCGGTACGCGGCGGCGCCGGTGGCCCGGACGACACCGGGGAGGCGGTCCCGGTGTTGGTGGTCGACGATGCCCGGGCGGTGCTCGGCAACCTCGCGTCCCGGGTCTACGGCGATCCGAGCAGCCGGCTGGCCGTCATCGGGGTGACCGGTACCTCCGGGAAGACGACCACGGGCTACCTGCTGGAGGCCGCGCTGTCCGCCGGTGGGCACCGCACGGGCCTGGTGGGAACGGTGGAGACCAGGATCGCCGGCCGGGCCAGCGAAAGCGCCCTCACCACCCCGGAGGCGCCGGACCTCCAGGCCCTGTTCGCGCTGATGGTGGAAGAGGGAGTCGACGCCGTGGCGATGGAGGTGTCGTCACACTCGCTGGCCCTGGGCCGGGTGGCCGGTACCCGGTTCGCGGTGGGGGCGTTCACCAACCTTTCGCAGGACCACCTGGATTTCCATCCGGACATGGAGTCCTACTTCCAGGCCAAGGCGCTGCTGTTCGACGGCCGGGCCGCCGTCGGGGTGATCGACATCGACGACGCATACGGCCGTCGGCTGGCGGCCATGCATCCCGACGCGATCACCGTGTCGACGGCCGGTCAGCCGGGCGCCGGCTGGTCGCTGACCGACGTCCGGGCCTACACCGCGGGCCGGCAACGACTGACCGTCCGTCGCCCGTCGGGTGTTCCGTTGGCGGTCGCGCTCGCCCTGCCCGGCCGTTTCAACGTGGCCAATGCGGTGGTCGCGCTGGCCTGTGTCGACGCTGCTGGACGGGACGTGGTGCCGGCCGCCGCGGCGTTGGCCGACGTGGTCGTGCCCGGGCGGATGGAACCGGTGGACGCGGGTCAGGAATTCCTGGTCGTGGTCGACTATGCCCACAAGCCCGCGGCGCTGACCGCCGTCCTGGAGGCGATCGCGGAGGGGCTGGCGGGACGTCTGATCGTCGTGGTCGGGGCCGGCGGTGACCGGGACACCGGGAAACGACCGCTGATGGGAGCGGCGGTGGCGGCGATGGCCGATCTGCTCATCGTCACCGACGACAATCCCCGGTCCGAATCCCCGGCCGCGATCAGGGCCGCGATCCTGCGCGGTGCGAAGGGATCGACGATGCGTCACCGCCCCGGGCGGGCCGAGATCAGCGAGATCGGCGACCGGCACGAGGCGATCAGGACCGCCATCCGGGGAGCCCGGCCCGGAGACGCTGTGGTCGTCGCGGGGAAGGGCCACGAACACGGCCAGGAGGTGGGGGCCGTGGTGCATCCGTTCTCGGATCGCGCCGAGGTCCTGGCCGCCCTGGCCGCCCTCGGTCATTGCGTGCCTCCGTCGGCTGCTCAGTCGCCCGACGCCGGCCGGACCGGCCGCCCCGCGGATCCGCGGACACGATGATCGCCATGTCGATCGGTCGGTTGGCCGCCATCGTCGGGGCACCGGTCCGCGCACCGGCATCGAGTGCCCATCAGGTCGACAGCGAACGCGCCGCCGACGAGGCCGTGGCGACCAACGTCGAGTTCGACAGTCGCCAGGTCCGGCCCGGAACGTTGTTCGTCGCCCTGGTCGGGGAGCGGGTCGACGGGCACGACTTCGCCGCCGCCGCCGAGCGGGCCGGGGCGGTCGGGGTGCTGGGTTCCCGGGTGCTGCCGGCAGGGTCGTTGCCGCTGATCCAGCTGGCCGACAACGACGCCGTGCTGGCCGCTCTGGCCCGGATCGCCGCCGCCAGCGTCCGTGCGCTGGTCGCCCGGACGGGGCTCACCGTCATCGCGGTCACCGGCTCGGCGGGCAAGACCTCGACCAAGGACATGATGGCCGCCGTCCTGCGGTCCGGCTTCGGTGCCGAGCACGTGGTGGCCCCGCCGGAATCGTTCAACAACGAGCTGGGTCATCCCTACACCGCTCTCCGGGCCGACGACACGACGAAATTTCTGGTCTTGGAGCTCTCGGCGCGCGGCGTGGGTCACATCGCGGCCCTGGCCGCGACGGCGCCGCCGCGGATCGGCGCCGTCCTGAATGTGGGGTCCGCTCACCTGGGTGAGTTCGGATCGGTGGCGGCGATCGCGCAGGCCAAGGGTGAGTTGGTGGAGGCGTTGCCCACCGCCGCGGAGGGCGGGGTGGCGGTCCTGAACGCCGACGACCCACGGGTGGCGGCCATGGCCGGGCGGACCAGGGCCGAGGTGATCACCGTGGGTACCGCGGCCACCGCCTGCGTCAGGGCCTCCGACGTCACGGCCGACACCGGTGCCCGAGCGCGTTTCACCCTGAACACGCCGGAGGGTTCGGCGCCGGTGGCCCTGGCCGTAGTGGGCGCGCATCAGCTGACCAATGCCCTGGTCGCCGCCGCGGTCGGTCGGGTGTGCGGCATGCCGGTCGGCGACGTCGCCGCGGCCCTGTCCGACGCGCAGCCGGCGTCCAGATGGCGCATGCAGATCACCGAACGGCCTGACGGCGTCACCGTGATCAACGACTCGTACAACGCGAATCCGGAGTCCATGAAGGCCGCGTTGCAGGCGCTGGCCGTCATCGGTGAGCACCGGCCGACGTGGGCTGTGCTGGGCGAGATGGCCGAACTGGGCGAGCTCGCGCAGCAGGCCCACGACCAGATCGGCCGTCTCGTGGTCCGGCTCGGGGTCGACCGGCTGATCGTGGTCGGACAGGCGGCACGGGCCCTTCACCTCGGTGCCCACCTGGAAGGATCCTGGGGCGGGGAGAGCGAGATCGTCGACGACGTGGCCGCGGCGCTGGCCGTCCTGGAGCGGGACCTGCGACCGGGCGATGTGGTGCTGGTCAAGGCGTCCCGGTCGGTGGGTCTGGACCGGGTGGCCGCCGGCCTGCTGGCGGAGCCGGCCCGGTCGGTAGCCCGAGGGTCGCAGTCGGGGCGGGAGCCCGGGTGAAGTCGATCCTGATCGCCGCAGTGGCCGGACTGATCGTCTCGATCCTGCTCACCCCCTACCTCATCAAGCTCTTCTCCGGTCAGGGCTTCGGGCAGGAGATCCGCGATGACGGACCGCGGACCCACCTCAAGAAGCGCGGCACACCGACCATGGGCGGCACGGCGATCATCATCGCCATGTGGGTCGGCTATCTGGTGTCGATCGGTGTACAACTGGCCGGCGGCGGCGGCGGTCCGACGGCGTCGGCGTGGTTGTTGCTGTACCTGACCACCGGACTCGGTGTGGTCGGCATGCTCGACGACTACATCAAGATCAGGAAGCAACGCAGTCTCGGCCTCAACAAGCGGGCCAAACTGGCCGGGCAGACCTTCATCGCCGTGTCGTTCGGCGTCCTGGCCTTGATGTTCCGGAACAGCACCGGCCAGACGCCGGGTTCCACCCACCTGTCCTACGCCAGGGACCTGAAGTTCCTGACCTTCGGGGCGATCGGTTTCGTCATCTTCTCGATCCTGGTCGTCGCGGCCTGGTCGAACGCGGTCAACTTCACCGACGGACTCGACGGCCTGGCCGCCGGTTCGTCGGTGATGGTGCTGGGCACCTACGTCTTCATCGGCTACTACCAGTTCCGCAACGCCTGCGGCCCGCTGATCACCGCGGCCGCCGCCAACGGCTGCTACCTGGTCAGGGACCCGCTGGACATCAGCGTCGTGGCCGCCGCGGCGCTCGGCGGATGCGTCGGTTTTCTCTGGTGGAACGCCCACCCGGCGCGGATCTTCATGGGCGACTCCGGTTCGTTGGCGTTGGGCGGCCTGATCGCGGGGCTGTCCATCCTCTCCCGGACGGAGTTGCTGACCGTGGTGATCGGTGGGCTGGCCGTGGTCGAGATGCTCTCGGTGGTGCTCCAGATCCTGGTCTACAAGACCCGCAAGGTCCGGGTGTTCAAGATGGCCCCTTTCCATCACCACTTCGAGGTGGGCGGCTGGACCGAGACCACCGTGATGGTGAGGTTCTGGCTGCTGGCGGCGATGTCGGCGGCCCTGGGCGCAGGCCTGTTCTACGCCGACTGGCTCTCCCGCACCGGTGGATGAGACGGGTGGATGAGATGCTGCACGACCCTTCGCAACCCGCCCTGCCTTCGGTCCACGGCGTGGCCGTGGGACGGTGGCCGCGTCCCGGCGATCTGGTCGTCGTCGCGGGCGGCGGCGTCTCGGGGACGTCGGTGATGCGTTACCTGGTGGCCCTGGACTGCCGGGTGGTCGTCACCGCGGACGGGTCGGCGCCGGCCCTGCCGGCCGATCTGATCCGCCGGGTCGACGCGGTGGCGGATCTGACCGCGCCGCCGGCGGACGCCACCCTGCTGGTCACCTCGCCCGGCTTCCGGCCGACCGCCCCCCTCCTGGTCGCCGCGGCGGACGCCGGGGTCGAGGTGATCGGCGACGTCGAGTTGGCCTGGCGCCTGGACCGGCGGCGGCCGAGCCCGCGCGACTGGCTGGTCGTGACCGGGACCAACGGCAAGACCACCACGGTCGGCATGCTCGAATCGATCCTGCAGGCGGCCGGTCGAGTGGTCACGGCCTGCGGCAATATCGGCTGGCCGGTTCTGGAGGCCGTCTCGGCCGAGCCCCGCCAGGAGGTCATCGCCGCGGAGCTGTCCAGCTTCCAGCTGCACTACGCGCCGTCGGTACGCCCGACGGCCGGACTGGTGCTGAACCTGGCCCCAGACCACCTCGACTGGTACGACGGGTCGATGGCGGCCTACGGCGCCGACAAGGCCCGCGCGTTGACCGGCGAGATCGCGGTGGCGGTGGTCGACGACCCGGCCGCCGCCCGGCTGCTGGCCGACAGTCCGGCCCGGCGGAAGGTGACGGTCACGGCCGGGCCGCCCGGGCCGGGTGCACTGGGGGTGGTGGACGGGTTCCTGCACGACAGGGCGTTCGGCGCGGGTCGGCTGCTGGCCGCCGCCGACGTCGTCCCGGCCGGCACGCACAACCTCACGAATGCGCTGTCGGCGGCCGCGCTGGCCCTGGCCGCGGGTGCCCCGGTCGGAGCGATCGCCGCCGGTCTGCGCAACTTCCGGCCCGGCGATCATCGCAACGTACAGGTGCTCGTGCGCCGCGGCATCCGCTATGTCAACGACTCCAAGGCCACCAATCCGCACTCCGCCGCGGCATCGCTGGCCGCCTACGACCGGGTCGTCTGGATCGCCGGCGGGCAACTCAAAGGAGCCCCCGTCGACGACCTGGTCGCCGCCGTGGCGCCGCGTCTGGCCGGCGTCGTGCTGATCGGGGTCGACGCCCCGCTGATCGGCGCGGCACTTTCCCGACACGCACCGAATGTCCCCCGGATGGACGTGCCCGGGACCGACCATGAAGTCATGACCGAGGCGGTGCGTGCGGCCACGGCGATGGCTGCGCGCGGTGATGTGGTGCTGCTCGCGCCGGCCGCCGCCTCGCTCGACATGTTCACCTCCTACGCGGCCCGCGGGCGGGCGTTCGCCGACGCCGTCGCGGGGCTGGAGAATCCGTGACGGCCACCTCGCCCGGTCAGGACGGACCCGCCGCCCGACGGCGCATCGCCGCGCCGGTCTCCTGGGTACGGAGAACGGCGAAGGACTGGCTCGACCGGCCGATGACGTCCTGGCACCTGATCGTGGCGATCTTCTTCCTGCTGCTCGGGTTCGGGCTGCTGATGGTGCTGTCCGCCTCGGCCATCGCCTCGTTCCGGGGGAACCACGGCGCGCCGTTCGCGACGTTCGAGAACCAGGCGCTGTTCGCGGTGCTGGGCATGTTCGGCTTCCTGTCCGCGTCCCGGTTGTCGACCAGGGTGATGCGGACGTTCTCTTTTCCGCTGGTCGCGCTGACGCTGTTGCTGCTGGCCGCGGTGCTGCTGGTGGGCCGCAAGATCAACGGCGCCAGAAGCTGGATCGACCTGGGACCGTTCAACTTCCAACCCAGCGAGGTGGCCAAGCTGGCCCTGCTGATCTGGATGGGCCACGTCCTGGCCGCGCGCCGTAACACCCTGCGTTCGATCCGCACCCTGCTGATCCCGGTCCTCCCGGTCTTCCTCATCATGGTCGCGCTGATCATGCGGGAACCTGATCTGGGCACCACCGTCAGTCTCGGCATCGTCTTCATCGCGGTGCTGTGGTTCGGCGGGGCACCGTGGTGGATGTTCGCCGGCCTCACCGCAGGCGCCGGGGCGCTGGTGGTGCACCTGGCCAATTCGGCGGGATACCGCTCGTTGCGGGTGGACGCCTGGCTGCACCCCGCCTCCGCCCCGGCGGAGGCCGTCTACCAGATCAACCAGAGCTTGTACGGCCTGGGCCACGGCGGCATCTTCGGTGCCGGCCTCGGTGAGTCGGTGGCCAAGACCGGGTGGTTGCCCAACGCCGACTCGGACTTCATCTTCGCCATCATCGGTGAAGAACTCGGTCTGATCGGTGCCGGGTTGGTATTGCTGCTGTTCGGTCTGCTCGCCTACACCGGCCTGCGGATCGCGCGTCGCAACGTGGACCCGTTCATCAAGATCGTCGCCTCGGCGGCCACCGTCTGGCTGGTCGGCCAGGCGGTGATCAACATCGGCTACGTGGTCGGCCTGCTGCCGGTCACCGGTATCCCTTTGCCGATGATCTCTCGCGGTGGCACCTCGTTGGTGATCACCATGGTCGTCTTCGGCATGCTGGCCAATTTCGCCCGCCGGGAACCCCAGGCCGCCGCGGCGCTGCACTCCCAGGGTCCCGGCCCGATGGCCCGGTTCCTCGGCCTGGGCCTGAAACCGCCCAGACCAGCGAAGGTGCGCAAACCACCCCGCGTCCGGTCCCCACGGGCCGCCGGGGCTGCGGCTGCCGCATCGCCGAATCCTCGGGTGCCCGCCGCCGGGGCCGGCCGCGCCAGGCCGGTCCAGCCGGATCAGCGCGGGGGTAGGTCCACGGCCCGACCGGTCAGGCGGTACGAGTCGACCGTCGCCGGCCGGGGCGGGCGGACGGGCCCACCACCGCTGCGCCGTAGTGGGGACCGGCGCGACGAGACGGCGCGCTCGGATTGGCAGGGTCGCGCTTTCGTCGACCCGGCGCCGGCCGGCCGGCCGATCGACGGGGGACGACGGGCGCGTCCCGACAGTGCCCGGGACGCCCGGGACCGTAGCCGCGACCGCGACGCGCCCGACCTCCGCAACCGCGGACGGGGCCGGACCCTGCGTCCGTGAACGGCACCAGGGTGCTCATCGCCGGCGGCGGCAGTGCCGGTCACGTGCAGCCGGCGCTCGCGGTCGCCGACGCACTGGTCAACGCCGAAGAAGACGCGGTCATCACCTGTCTGGGGACCGAACGCGGTCTGGAGACGATCCTGGTGCCCGAGCGGGGCTATCAGCTCGAACTGATCCCGGAGGTCAAGTTCCGCCGGACGGTCGACCTGGACCTGCTGCGCACACCCGGGCGACTGCTGGCCTGCGTCCGGGCGGTATCCAGGATCCTGCGCGAGCGACGGATAGAAGTGGTCGTCGGGTTCGGCGGTTACGTGGCGCTGCCGGCCTACCTGGCGGCCGGGCTCTCGGTCCGGCACCGGATCCCGGTGGTGGTGCACGAGGCCAACGCCAGGGCGGGTATCGCCAACCGGGTGGGTGCCAGGCTGGCCACCGTGGTCGCCGCCGCCGTCCCCGGGTCGGGCCTGGCCGGGGCGCGGGTGGTCGGCAATCCGGTCCGGCAGTCCCTGGCCGGTCTGGACCTGCCCGCACTGCGGCCGGAGGCCCGGCGTTACTTCGGGCTCGATCCCGACGCCCCCACCCTGCTGGTCATCGGCGGTTCACTCGGGGCGGTGACGTTGAACAACGCGTTCAGCGGGGTCGCCGCCGCGCTGGGCTCGGCCGGCGTCGGCGTGCTGCACGCGCACGGCCGGACCAAACCAATCGCGACACCCCCGGTGGTCGCCGGGGCGCCGCCGTACGTCACGGTGCCCTATCTGGACCGGATGGACCTGGCCTACGCGGCCGCCGACCTCATCGTGGCCCGATCCGGGGCGATCACGGTGGCCGAGATCGGAGCGCTGAAGGTGCCGGCGGTCTATGTTCCGCTGGCCTTCGGCAACGGTGAGCAGCGGCTCAACGCCGTCCCGCAGGTCGAATCCGGGGCGGCGCTGATCATCGACGAACAGGACCTGACCGGGCCGGTCATCCTGGACCGGATCGTTCCGCTGGTCAAAGACCGGGCGGCGCTGGCGAAGATGTCGGCCGCGGCCGATGGCAGCCAGCGCCTGGACGCGGCGGCCGTGCTGGCCCGGCTCGCCCTGGGCACCGCGGCCCGGTCACGGCGCGATGGCTCCGACCGGGCCGCCCGATGACCGGCCCGGCCCGATGATCCCCGGGCCGGACACCGTGTCCCGGGGTATCCATCCGCCTATCGCCGCCGACGGCAGTTCCCTGGCCAGGGTGCACATGGTCGGCATCGGCGGGGCCGGGATGAGCGCGATCGCCCGGATCCTGGCCGACCGGGGTCTGCCGGTCTCCGGCTCCGACGCGAAAGGCTCGCACGTGCTGACCGGCCTGGCCCAGCGCGGGGTGTTGACCGCGGTCGGCCACTCCGCCGACCACCTGGACCTGCTGCCCGGCGGCCCGACGGTGGTGGTGGTCTCCAGTGCGATCCGGCCGGCCAACCCGGAAGTGGCGGAGGCGCGCCGCCGCGGCATCCCGGTGGTGCAGCGGGCCGTCGCCCTGGCCGCACTGATGAACGATCATCGCAGCGTCTGCGTCGCGGGCACCCACGGCAAGACCTCGACGACGTCGATGTTGACGGTGGCGTTGCAGGCCGCCGGCCTCGACCCGTCGTTCGCCATCGGCGGTGAGCTCAACGAATCCGGCTCCGGCGCCCACCACGGTGGCGGTGACATCTTCGTGGCCGAGGCCGACGAATCCGACGGTTCCTTCCTGTTCTTCTCGCCGCACGGGGCCATCGTCACCAACCTCGAACCGGATCACCTCGACCACCACCGCACCGCGGCCGCCTATACCGCCGTGTTCTCCGAGTTCGTCGACCGGATCGCGCCCGGCGGATTCCTGGTCATCTGCGTCGACGACCCCGGCACGCTGGCCCTGCGGGACGCCGTGGCCGGAAGGCCCGGCCGTCCGCGCATCATCACCTACGGGTTCCGGGCCGGGGCCGACCTGCGGATCACCGACCATCGGCCCGCCGGGCACGGCAGCACCGCGACGGTGCAGATCGCCGGGGACGACGATGTCCTGCTGAGCCTGGAAGTCCCCGGCGCGCACATGCTGTCCAACGCGGTGGCGGCGTTGGCGGCCGGAATCGCGCTCGGGGTCGCCGCCTCGACGATGGCGGCCGGGCTGGCCCGCTACACCGGGGTGCGGCGCCGCTTCGAATACAAGGGTCGCGCCGCCGGGGTCTCGGTCTACGACGACTACGCCCACCATCCCACCGAGGTGGCCGCCCAGCTGCTGGCTGCCCGGTCGGTGCTGCTCGCGGCCCGCACCCCCGGTCGCCTGGTGGTGATCTTCCAACCTCACCTGTACTCGCGAACGGCCCAGCTGGCCGCCGAGTTCGCCGGCGCCCTGTCCGGCGCCGACCTGCTGATCGTCCTGGATGTCTACGGCGCCCGGGAGGACCCGATGCCGGGCGTGACCGGGGCGCTGATCACCGATCTGGTGGGGCCCGCCGGTCCGGAGACGCACTATGTGACGTCGTTGGCCGCCGTGCCGTCGACCGTCGGCGGGCTGCTGCGGCCCGGCGACCTGCTGATCACCATGGGGGCCGGTGACGTCACCATGCTGGGGCCGCAATTACTGGAATACCTGGAGGCGCGATGACCACGACGCCGACCGTCGAGGAGAGTGCGGCCGGGGTGTCCGCCGCCCCGCCCGACCGGGTCGTACCGCCCCGTCGGCGATGGCCCTACGTGCTGGCCCTGACCCTGGTGTTGGGGCTGGTCACCGCGGCGGGGGGCGTGCTGTACCTGACGCCGCTGCTGGGCGTGCGCCAGGTCGAGGTGACCGAGGGTTCCGGGCCGCTCGGCGCGGAGGTGCGGGAGGCGGTGATCGCGGCGGCCGACCTGCGTCCCGGCACCCCGCTGATGTCGATCGACGTCGGCTCGGTCCGCGGCCGGGTACTGGCCGTCCCGCAGGTGGCGGCGGCGGGCGTGGTCCTGCGCTGGCCCCATGACGTGCTGATCACCGTGACCCAACGCGAGCCGGTGGCCGTGACCAGCGCCAACGGTGCACTGTGGTTACTGGACCGGACCGGTCTGCCCTACCTGAAGGTCGCCGGGACGACCCCACCGCCCGGCCTGTTGACCGTCGCGCTGGCCACCCCAGGGCCGGCCGATCCGGCGACGCGGGCCGCGCTGGAGGTCATCACCCAACTGACCGCGGGCACCCGGGCGTCGGTCACCTCCATCAGCGCGCGCTCGCCCTACAACGTGGTGCTGAGCCTGGCCGACGGACGGACGGTGATCTGGGGCAGCCCGGACCAGGGCGCCCGGAAGATGCAGATCCTGCCGGCCCTGCTCGTCCAGCCGGGCCGGGTGTTCGACGTCTCAGACCCCACCTACGTCACCGCCCGCTGACCCGCGCTGACCCCCGCCCAACGCTGACCCCCCGCCGACCCTGACCCCCGCCGCGCGCTGATCAACATCGACCGCGCTCATCAACGAGTTGACTTCTGACCCAGCCTTCACAAAACCGGCATGATGATCAGCGCGACGCCCGCAGCGGAAGCCGCAACCCGCACGCAGCGGCAGCCCGCGCACGCCGCTCAGGTGAGCCAGAGTTTGATCGCCAACGCGAGACCGGCCGCCGCGATCACGGTGCGCATCACGGTCGGCGGGACGCGGCGAACGATGGCCGGCCCGATCGCCCCGCCGGCGATGCAGCCCAGACCCAGCGGGATGACGGCCGCCCACCGCACGTCGGCGAATATTATGAAGCCCACTGCGGCGACCGCGTTCGCCATCCCCAGCAGCAGGTTCTTCAGCGCATTGGCCGCGGGCAGGCTCTTGTCGGTCGCGAACAACAGCAGCGCCAGGATCATCACCCCGGCCGCGGCGCCGAAGTACCCCCCGTACAGGCAGGTGAGAAACAGGCCGACCGGCAACATCAGTACCGGCCCGGGAACGGGCCCGGCACGCGACCCGGTCCGGACGTCGTCGGCGCGTCGGGACCGGAGCGCACGCAACCGCGGACTGGCCAGTAGAAGCACGGACGCGCCCGCGATCAGGTACGGGACCAGGCGCTGGAACGTGCCGGCCGGCCCGAGCAAGAGCAGGGTGGCGCCCAACGCGCCGCCGACGACCGGAATCCCGATCCACTTCCGCACGTCCCGGCCCTGACCCTGCAACTCCCTCCTGGACCCGGACACCGACCCGATCGAACTGCCGATCAACGCCACCGTGTTGGTGACGTTGGCGGTGACCGGCGGCAGTCCGACGGCCAGCAGGGCCGGGTACGAGACCAGCGAGGCCAGCCCGGCTGTCGAGCCGGTGACACCGGCACCGACCCCGGCCACCAGCAACAGCAACAGGGTGACCGGTCCGAATTGGTGCCCGGTGCTCACGGTGGGCCTGACGCCAAGACACCCACATTGCTGCGCGCATCCTTCGGCGCGCCTCGCGCCGGCGAGCGCGTCGTGACTCTAGTTTCAGTCGCACAAGCACTTGACATAACTATAACCATCTGGTTGAGGTTCAGGGTTCCTGGGCCGCGATTCGGGAGAGCCGCACAGTGACAGTCAACCAACAGCTCGCAATACTCCGACAGGAAAGGCACTCGCGATGACGCCACCGCACAACTACCTCGCCGTGATCAAGGTCGTCGGGATCGGCGGCGGCGGCGTCAACGCGGTCAACCGGATGATCGAAGTCGGCCTCCGAGGGGTCGAGTTCATCGCCATCAACACCGATGCCCAGGCATTGTTGATGAGCGACGCCGACGTCAAGCTCGACGTCGGCCGGGAACTCACCAGGGGCCTCGGCGCCGGCGCCAATCCGGACGTGGGCCGCAAGGCCGCGGAAGACCACCGGTCCGAGATCGAGGAGGTCCTCAAGGGGGCCGACATGGTGTTCGTCACGGCCGGGGAGGGTGGCGGAACCGGAACCGGCGGTGCCCCGGTGGTCGCATCGATCGCCCGCAAGCTCGGCGCGCTGACCATCGGGGTGGTCACCCGGCCTTTCGCCTTCGAGGGCAAACGTCGCGGCGGGCAGGCCGAGTCGGGGATCCAGGATCTGCGCAACGAATGCGACACGCTCATCGTCATCCCGAACGACCGGCTGCTCCAGCTGGGGGACCTCGGGGTGTCGCTGATGGACGCGTTCCGGTCGGCGGACGAGGTGCTGCTCAACGGCGTCCAGGGCATCACCGATCTGATCACCACACCCGGCCTGATCAACGTGGACTTCGCCGACGTGAAGTCGGTGATGGCCGGGGCCGGCACCGCCCTGATGGGCATCGGTTCGGCACGGGGCGAGGGCCGGGCCGTCCAGGCCGCCGGCAAGGCGATCAGTTCGCCGCTGCTGGAGGCGTCGATGGACGGCGCGCACGGTGTTCTGCTCTCCATCGCCGGCGGGTCCGACCTGGGGCTCTTCGAAATCAACGAGGCCGCCTCGCTGGTGCAGGAAGCCGCCCACGAGGACGCCAACATCATCTTCGGAACGGTGATCGACGATTCTCTGGGTGATGAGGTCAGGGTCACCGTCATCGCGGCCGGCTTCGACTCCACGCCCCAGATCATCGGTCCCAATCGTCAACCCGCCCGCGCTCTGGTCGATGCCGGCTCCGGTGAGAACCGCCCTTCCGGCGGTCCGGCGCCCTCGTCGGGCCCGAACCACGCAGCCGGCCGGGCTCCCGCTGCGCCGGCGGTCGGCGGCTACGGCCAGCCGGGGGGTTACCAGTCGGGTGCCTACCGCCAACCGACGCAGGCCCCCTATGTTCCCGGAGCCCCGGCCGCAGTGTCGCCGGCCGGCGCCGTCAACGGGGGCGGTTACGGGACCGTGCCGCGCCAGTCCCGGCCCATCGACGACGACGATGTGGACGTGCCCCCGTTCATGAAGCGGTGAACCGGAGTCCGGGCACGGGCCGCATCCGCCATCTGTTCACCTCGCGGCACGGCATCGAATGGGACACCGGCGTTCGCCGCCAGGAGATGGGAGTGTCGGCGCCGCCGTTCGACTGGTTCAACCTGGGCGGCAGCGTCGGCGACGATCCGGCAGCGGTCCGTTCGAACCGCGGCGCGTTGGCCGGGGCGCTCGGGTTGCCGCCGGACCGCCTGCTGTGGATGAACCAGGTGCACGGCACCGACGTGGTGGAGGTGTCCGGTCCGGCGACGGCTCCGTTGCCGGGCGCCGACGCGATGGTCACCGCGGCGGCCGGCATCGCTCTTGCGGTGCTGGTGGCCGACTGCGTGCCGCTCCTGGCCGCCGATCGGGTGGCCCGGGTCATCGGGGTGGCGCACGCCGGCCGCCGGGGGGCCGCCGGCGGCATCGGTCCGGCCCTGATCGAGGGGATGGTCGGTGTCGGCGGCCGTCGGGAGGACATGGAAGTAGTGGTCGGGCCGGCGATCTGCGGCTCCTGCTACGAGGTTCCGGCCCGCATGCGTGACGAGGTCGACGCGTTCCTGCCCGGCTCCGCGACCATCACCCGGGACGGCACCGCGGGCCTGGACCTGCGTGCGGGCCTGATCCGTCAACTTCGGGACATCGGCGTCGGAACGGTGTCCATCGATTCTCGCTGCACCCGCGAGGATCCCGACCTGTTCAGCCATCGCGGATCGGCCCCGACGGGCCGGTTCGCCGCCGTCGTCATGCAGTGAGCACAGCACGTTCGATTTGTCCGGCCGGTGGCGGTGTGTCGCACCGCGTTCGGCCACAGCGGGGCCGATAGCCTCAGCTGCAGCAGGAGTCCCGGCGCACACCGCGTCGGCCGAGAAAGGAAGCAGACCAATGGGATCGTGGCGCAAGGTCGGAGCCTTTCTCGGGTTGGTTCCGGACGAGAACCACCGGTACGACGAGGCGGGCGACGAAGCCCCCGGATACGGCGGCCCGGGATACGGCACGGCCGGCTACCAGGGCGGCGGTGCCTACCAGGGCGGTGACGGCTACCAGGGCGGTGACGGCTACCAGGGCGGTGACGGCTACCAATCGGACCCGGAGCGCGGTCACTACGCGGACAACTCCTATTCCCGGGACCCTGACGGCACGACGGGATACACCGCTGACGCTGCGCGGACCGACGGCGCCGAGTCGGAGGGTTTGCGGGCGACCGCGCACTCGTCCCGTCCGGCACGACGTTCCTTCGGCACCGAGCCGGTCGTCCAGGGCGCGTTGGCCGTGCAGACCGAGCAGCGCAGGGACAGCGACACCAGTTCCGCCGCACGGCCGGCCAGTGTGAAGTTGACCGGCTTCGGTGAGGCCAGGATCGTCGGCGAGAAATACCGGGACGGTCGGTCGGTCATCCTGGACATGACCGAGATGTCGGATGCGGACGCGCGCCGGCTGGTGGACTTCTCCGCCGGGCTCGCCTTCTCGCTCCGTGGGTCGATCGAGAAGGTGGCCCCGAAGGTCTTCATGCTGCTGCCGGCCGAGGCCGACATCGCAGGTGGTGCGGCCCACGCGCTCGAGGATGCCCGGGCTTACGTGGGGGGTTACGCACGACGGTGAAGCTTGCGTAGGCTTCCGCGTTCAGCTTCGCGCTCGGAATCAGGTAAAAGTAGAGAGTGAACATCGTCTGGCAGATCGCGTATCTGCTGCTGTGGATATTCCGGCTGCTGCTCATCGGGCGGATCGTCATCGAGATCGTGCGGGCGCTGGCCAAGACCTGGCGACCCATCGGCCGGCCGGCCGCCTCGATGGAAGTGCTTTACGCGAGCACCGATCCGCCGGTCAAACTGTTCCGACGGGTGATCCCGATGGTTCGCCTGGGCGGGGTAGGGTTCGACCTCAGCATTATCGTCCTGTTCATCGTCGTCTGGATCTTGATGGGCGTTGCCGGGAACCTGGCAGTGACCAGCGCCTGATCGCAGCCGTCGTGATCGTCAACTCTGCCCTCGTCACGCAAGGAGTTTGCACATGCGGCTCACACCGGCCGACGTTCACAACGTCGCGTTCAAGAAGCCATCGATCGGTAAGCGGGGATACGACGAAGACGAGGTCGATGCCTTCCTCGACCTGGTCGAGGCCGAACTTGGTCGGCTCATCGAAGAAAACGCGGAGCTGACCCAGCGGCTCGGCGCCAACCAGTCCGGGGGCTCGGCCGGGCAGTCCTCCCGGTTCGAGCCGAACCAGACGCCTGCCCCGACGCCCGAACCCGTGCTGCAGGCGCCCGCGCCGGTGGCGCCCACCCCCGAGCCGGCGGTGTCGATCGCCAAGACGACGCCGTCGCCCCAGAAGGCGCCGGAACCGGCCGCCGGGACCGCCGCCGTGCAGGCGGCCAGGTTGCTCGGCCTGGCCCAGGAGACCGCGGAGCGGCTCACCAGCCAGGCCGCCGTGGAGGCGGAAGCGACGCGCAGTTCCGCCCGGGCCGAATCGGAGAAACTGGTCGGCGATGCCCGGATCGAGGCCGACCGGCTGTTGTCCGACGCCCAGAGCAGGTCCGACTCGATGGTCGGCGAAGCCAGCGCCCGGGCGGAGGCCCTGGAACGGGAGAGCCGGGTCCGCGCCGACGCCCTGGACCGGGACGCCCAGGTCAGATACACCCAGGTGCTGGGTCAGTTGACCGAACAACGGTCCACGCTGGAGAAGAAGATCGATGACCTCCGCGTGTACGAGCGGGAGTATCGGAGCCGGCTGAAGAGCTGGATCTCCGAGCAGCTGGAGCAGCTCGACGAGAATGGTGCCGCCGCCACCGGAAGCGGCCAATTGGCCCAGCAACGGGCCGAATAGCCGAGTAGCATCGACCGGCGAAGCACCACGGCGACGACCCGGCCATCACCGGCGAGCCTTTCGGAAGAACAACGGGCAGGCTCGGCCGGTCACGGCCGGGCCTGCCACGTCCACTAGAACCGAACGGGACCTGGCCCGTCACAGCCGGACAAACGAAGTGGCTCCGGCCGGTGCCGGAGCAAGCGGGGTGGTACCGCGGTGCCGGCCGTCACGGTCGGCGTCGTCCCTGCAGCCTGAACTGTGCTGCGGACGAAAGGTACCCGAAATGAGCTACCCCCTGGCCGGTGCGGAAGCGGTCCCCGCCCGCCCGGATTTCCCCCGTGCCGAGGCCGGCGTGCTTCGTTACTGGGCGACGGACGGCACCTTCCAGGCCTCGATCGATCAGCGGGAGGCCGGTGAGAACGGCGCCAACGAATTCGTCTTCTACGACGGCCCGCCCTTCGCCAACGGTCTGCCGCACTACGGCCATCTGCTGACCGGGTACGTCAAGGACGTCGTTCCCCGGTACCAGACCATGCGTGGTCGCCGGGTGGAACGGCGGTTCGGCTGGGACACACACGGGTTGCCCGCCGAACTCGAGGCACAACGCCAGCTGGGCATCAAGAGTCGCGGCGAGATCCTCGAGATGGGCATCGAGAAATTCAACGACGCCTGCCGGCAGTCGGTGATGCGTTACGCGAACGAGTGGCAGGACTACGTCACCAAGCAGGCCAGGTGGGTCGACTTCGACAACGACTACAAGACCCTGGACCTCGGCTACATGGAGAGCGTGCTGTGGGCCTTCAAGACGCTCTACGACAAGGGCTTCGTGTACGAGGGTCAACGGGTGCTGCCGTACTGCTGGGTGGACGAGACGCCGCTGTCCAACCACGAACTGAGGATGGACGACGACGTCTACCAGAGCCGGCAGGATCCGTCCGTCACCGTCTGGGTGCGCCTGGAGACCGGGGAACGGCTGATGGCCTGGACCACGACGCCGTGGACGCTGCCCAGCAACCTGGCCATGGCGGTCGGAGCGGACCTGGACTACGTGGCCATCGAGTTCGAGGGCGAGCGGTACATCCTGGCCGAGGCGCGCCTGCCCGCATACGCCCGCGAGCTGGGGGAGGACGCCGCGGACCGGATCGTCGACCGGCTCAAGGGCAGCGAGTTGGTCGGCCGCACGTATCAGCCGCTGTTCGACTTCCTCACCGACACCCAGGTTTTCGGTACCGCGGCCGCGTTCCAGGTGATCGCGGCGGATCACGTCACCATCGACGACGGGACGGGCGTCGTCCACATGGCCCCGGCCTACGGTGAGGAGGATCAGGTCGCCTGCGAGGCCGCCGGTATCCCGACCATCCTGACCGTCGACGACCGGGCCCGGTTCACCGCCGTCGTGCCGCCCTACTTCGGCATGCAGGTGTTCGACGCGAACCCGTTCGTCATCGACGACCTGATCAGCAACGGCAACCTGATCAGGAGGGAGACCTACGAGCACAGCTACCCGCACTGCTGGCGCTGCCGCAACCCACTGATTTACAAGGCGGTGTCGTCCTGGTTCGTCGAGGTCACCAGGTTCCGGGACCGGATGGTCGAACTCAACCAGGAGATCACCTGGGTGCCCGAACACATCAAGGACGGGCAGTTCGGCAAGTGGCTGGCCAACGCCCGGGACTGGTCGATCAGTCGCAACCGCTTCTGGGGCAGCCCCATCCCGGTCTGGAAGTCCGACGACCCGGCGTATCCGCGGGTCGACGTCTACGGTTCGATCGCCGAACTGGAGGCGGATTTCGGGGTGCGGGTGACCGATCTGCACCGCCCCTACATCGACGACCTGATCCGGCCGAACCCGGACGACCCGTCGGGCCGGTCCACCATGCGCCGGGTCACCGACGTGCTGGACGTCTGGTTCGACTCCGGTTCGATGCCCTACGCCCAGGTGCACTACCCGTTCGAGAACGCCGAAGGACCGCTTGCGGGTCCGACCCATGGACCCGGAGGACCGCTTGCGGGTCCGACCCATGCAGATCATGGAGACGGATGGTTCGACCACCATTTTCCGGGCGATTTCATCGTCGAGTACATCGGGCAGACCCGGGGCTGGTTCTACACGCTGCACGTGCTGGCCACCGCGCTGTTCGACCGGCCGGCCTTCTCGACCTGCATCAGCCACGGCATCGTCCTGGGTGACGACGGGCAGAAGATGGCCAAGTCGCTGCGCAACTATCCGGACGTCAACGAGGTCTTCGCCCGCGACGGCTCCGACGCGATGCGCTGGTTCCTGATGTCCTCGCCCATCCTGCGGGGCGGCAACCTGATCGTCACCGAGGCCGGGATCCGCGAGGGCGTCCGGCAGGCCGTGTTGCCGTTGTGGAACGCCTACTACTTCCTGACGCTGTACGCCGGGGCGGCGGGCCGGACGGGTGGGATCCGGACCGATTCCGTCGATGTGCTCGACCGGTACATCCTGGCCAAGACCGCGACCCTGGTCGACGAGCTCACCACGCAGATGGACGTCTACGACATCGCCGGGTCGTGCGCCTCCATCCGCAACTTCCTGGAGGTACTGACCAACTGGTACGTGCGGCGATCCCGACGGCGCTTCTGGGACGGCGACCGGGACGCGATCGACACCCTGCACACCGTTCTCGAGGTCTTCTGCCGGGTGGCGGCACCCTTGCTGCCGCTGACCACGGAGCAGATCTGGCGTGGCCTGACCGGCGGCCGGTCGGTGCATCTCACGGACTGGCCCGCTCTGTCCGGCCCGGGTGCACTACCGGTGGACGCAGAGCTGGTCGCCGCGATGGACGAGGCCCGCGAGATCGCATCGGTGGCGCTGTCGCTGCGCAAGGCGGCCAAGCTCCGGGTGCGCCAGCCGTTGGCCCTGATGACGGTCGCCTCGGCGGCATGCGATCGGCTGCAGCAGTTCGCCGCCCTGCTCGCCGACGAGGTCAACGTGCGCTCGGTGGCGATCACCCCGGTCGGGTCGGACGCAGGCCTGCAGCGCAAGCTGACCGTCAACGCCCGGGCCGCCGGTCCGCGGCTCGGCCGGTCGGTGCAGCAGGTGATCGCGGCGGCAAAGAAAGGCGACTGGAGCCTCGGCGCCGACGGCGGCGTGATGGTCGGCGGGGTGGAGCTGCTGGCCGGTGAATACACCCTCGATCTGACCGCGTCGGCGGAGGGCACCGACGTCATCGGGCTGCTGCGCGGCGGCGGCTTCGTCGTGCTGGACACGGTTCTGGACGACGAACTGGTCGCCCAGGGCGGAGTGAACGACCTGCTCCGCCTGGTGCAGCAGGCCCGCCGGGACGCCGGACTGCAGGTGTCCGACCGGATCAGTTTGGCGTTGCAGGTGCCGGATCAGCTGTGGTCCGCCGTCCAGGCCCGGCTGGACAGCGTCTGCGCGGAAACACTGGCCACCCGGGTCGGCCGGGTGGCTCACATCCAGGCCCGCGGTCCGCACGTGCTGACCGGCGAGGTCGGCGCAGGGCTGCCGGTGGTGATTTCGGTGGCCCTGGCCGCGTCCTGACCAGAGGTGGGCGCGACCGGGCGCCCGCCCCGCGGTCGGCGATCGCCCCGGGGCGGTGCGATCGCCTGGATCAGCTGGACAGGGCCGGGATCTCGGCGGCTCCCCCTGCCTCATCCACGACAGCAGCCGCATCGGCCTTTTCCCATGGCGCCGGAACGGCGAAGTAACGGTCGAGGAACAGCCGGACCGCGGCGGCCCGCTCGTCGGCGGGGACCTCGGGAAAACTGCCGTCGTTCAGGCAGAAGCAGTCGAACGATCGTTTGCGGAGCAACTTGTCCAGGCTCCGCAACCCGGCTCCGGTGGTGGTGTCGATGTACTGCGCGGTCGCCTTCTCGTTGCGGAGCGCACGCCCGGTCAGCAGTGCGTAGTAGTGGTACAGGGAATTGGTCACCGAGATGTTGGTGCTCGCTCGGAAGGTGCTGGACATCGTCAGGGCGAATTCTTCGGCGAATTCCTGTTCCAGTTCCAGCATCACCGATTTGCGTAAAGGTGCGGCGGCGTGTTCGAGATGTCTGGTGGTGAGCTTGCCGAACCGCTCGTGCAGCAGGCGCCGGTTGACCCGGGCGGCGTTTTCGAAACCGCTTCGCCCGATGTTGTTCTCGCCCAGTCCGATGCGGTTGGCGCCTTCCAGGAACTTGGTCAACCCGCCGGAGGTGAAAAACAGCTCGGGCCGAACCGGACGTCCGAAGAACATGTCGTCATTGGAATAGATGAAGTGTTCGCTGAGTCCGGGAATGTGGTGCAACTGGCTCTCGACGGCCATCGAATTGTGGGTCGGCAGTACCGAGGTGTCGGAGAAGAACTCCTCGCTGCGGACCACGGTGACCTTCGGATGCTCGTCCAGCCACGTCGGTCGGACGGAGTCGGTGACGATGAAGATCTTCCTGATCCACGGTGCGAACAGGTGCACCGAGCGCAGTGCGTACTTCAGCTCGTCCAGTTGCCGGAAACGAGCCTCGTTGTCGTCGCCTTCGCCCACCACGTAGCTGGCCATCCGCTTGGCCCTGGCCTTCTGCCATTCCAGGGATCCGCCGTCCACCCAGGAGAAGACGATGTCGATGTCGAAGGTGACATCGTCGCTGAATTCGGCGAACATGTTGATCAACGTCGGCCAGGTCTGTCCGTACCGCTGCACGGTCGTCCGGACGAGCGGCTCGGTGATCCATTCCCGTCGGGTCAGTCGGTTCTCGGTCGGTGGCTTGGTGCGGCCCTTCTTGAACGACCAGAGCTCCAGCTGCAGGCCGGCCGCGGAACCGAACCGCAATCCGCCGCGCAGTTCGATCCGGGGACGGAACAGCCGAAACACCTTGGCCCCAGGGTGTTCCGACAAGGCGCCGGCCGCGACCAGCACCGCGGGGGTGCTGCCCTTGTCCATCGCCCGCGAATACAAGGGTTCCTGGCTGCCCGCGACCCGCAACGCGTCGACCAGCCGTTCCCGGTCCCGTTTGTCGACGGCCAGCACCGGACGATCCCCGTTGCCTCTGACCAGAAGATATTCCACCCCGCCGGCGTCCAGCGCCGCCCGGACGAAGAGCAGGTCGGCGATCATCGCCTCGTCGGGCGTCAGCTTCTCGTTGATCAGCGAGAACCGTCCGTCCACGAGCACGATGTCCTGCCGGGCCAGCAGCTGCGGCCAGGCCTCCCCGTGGTGGTGGAGCTGACGCTTGGAGTCGACGTTGATCGTGGCGCTCCCGGGGCTTGACGTGGGGTGGCGTGGGTGGGCGGCGCACCCCGACGACCGCTACCCCATCATCACCCCTGAATGTTTCCGTTGCCGACCGATCGGCCCAGCGCTCGGCTCAGGCGCCGAGTTGCCTGGCCAGCCCGACCAGCGTGGGGGTGCAACCGGCGTCGATCTTCCAGTCGGCCAGGTCGTCGCCGCGAGTGGTGCCCCGGTTGAGGATCACGATCGGCAGCCCGCGTCGGCGGGCGTGACGAACGAACCGCAGACCCGACATGACCGTCAACGACGAGCCGGCCACCAGCAGTGAATTCGCCCCGTCGACGGCGGCGAAGCACTGCTCGACGGTCGCCTTGGGCACGCTGTCGCCGAAGAACACCACGTGCGGTTTCAGCGGACCGGCGCAGCGCCGGCAGGCCGCCACCCGGAACGCGGCGGTGTCGTCGAGTTCGACGTCGCCATCGGGTGCACTGGCCACGTCGAGGTGCGACCCGAAGTCGGGATTGAGTTCCTCCAGCCGGCGGTGCAGATCGAGCCGGGGGGTGATCTGACCGCAGGTCAAGCAGATCACCTCGTCGATGCGGCCGTGCAGATCCACCACCCGTCGGCTGCCCGCCTGCCGGTGCAGGCCGTCGACGTTCTGGGTGATCAGTTCGGTGACGAAGCCGGCGTCCTCCAGCCCGGCCAGCGCGAGGTGGCCGCCATTGGGGCGGGCCGTGCCCATCCGCTGCCATCCGACATGGCTCCTGGCCCAGTACCTGCGCTGCGCGACGGGGCCCGAGCGGAACTCGCTGATCGTCATCGGCGTGCGGGCGGCGGAACCGGGTCCGCGGTAGTCGGGTATGCCGGAATCGGTGGACAGACCGGCCCCGGTCAGCACCAGCGACCCCGCGGCCAGCAGGTCGACCGCAGCGGCCAGGGCACGACAGTCCGGGAGGGAGTCGCTCCACTGCCCATCCACCGACCGGTCCACGGGGCGGGTCACTGGCACCCCCGCAGAATACCCAGATGCGCCGGACTTGATCGGGACCGATTCGCGTTACACCAGTCGAAGGACACGGCGGCGAGCTACGCCGGGCGTGCCCGATCGTCAGTGGAGAGGTGCATCATGAAGATCAACAACCAGCCCGACTACCACCCCGTCGTGTTCCGCGATTCCAGTACCGGAGACCAGTTCCTGACCAGGTCGACCGCCACCAGCGCCGCGACGGTGCAGTGGCCGGACGGCCGGTCCTATCCGCTGATCACCGTGGACGTGACCAGCGCGTCCCACCCGTTCTGGACGGGGACCGCGCGGGCGGTGGACACGGAGGGCCAGATCCAGAAGTTCATCACCCGCTACGGGCGGCGCAGCCGCTGATCCGGGCGGTCCACCGGGACAGGGGTCAGCCATCGTGCGCCAGCTGTACATCATCGGCATCGGCGCCGGCGACCCCGATCAGGTGACCGTGCAGGCGATCGACGCGCTGAACCAGGTGGACGTCTTCTTCGTCGCGGACAAGGGTCCGGGCAAGGACGAGCTCACCGCGGTGCGGGCGGAGATCTGCCGCCGCCACATCACCGGACGGGCCTACCGGATCGTCGAGGTACCGGACCCCGAGCGGGAGCGGGTCGCATCCACGCCGGGTTACCACGCGGCCGTCGAGGACTGGCACGAGCGCCGGGTGGCCCGGTACGAGGAAGTCATGCTGGCCGAGTTGGGCGAGGGACAGAACCCGGGGTTCCTGGTCTGGGGGGACCCGTCGCTGTACGACAGCACCATCCGGATCGTGGACCGGTTGCAGGACCGGGGAGCCCTCGGGTTCCAGTACCGGGTCATTCCCGGGATCAGCAGCCTGCAGGCCCTGGCGGCGGCCCATCACCTGGTCCTGAACCGGGTCGGCGAAGCTGTGCACATCACCACCGGCCGTCGGCTTCGGGACGGGCTGCCGGACGGGCTCGACAACGTCGTGGTCATGCTGGACGGCGATCTGGTGTGTCGGTCGTTCACCGGCGCGGACCTGGAGATCTACTGGGGCGCCTACCTGGGGACCCCGGACGAGATCCTGGTGTCCGGTCGGTTGGCCGACGTCGTGCAGGAGATCGACCGCGTCCGCGCCGCGGCCAGGTCGAGGAAGGGGTGGATGATGGACATCTATCTGCTCCGCCGGTACGTCCGGGGCGATGAGGCCCGTCACCTCTGATCATCGCTGATGGTGAAGAAGGCAAGCACCCCGCCCAGGGCGCACAGCGCGCCGGCGATCAGCACGGCCCGGTGGAAACCGGCCAACAGCAGCAACGGGTCGGCGTAGGCCGCCGGGGTGATGCCGGACAGCCCGGGCAGCACCGCGACGGCCAGTAGACCGGCGATCCGGGCGACGTCGTTGTTGACCGCGGAGGCCACCCCGGTCTGATGGTCGGGAGCCGCGGCCAGCACCGAGGAGGTCAACGGGGCGACCGTGGCCGACAGACCCAGCGCGAAGACCAGTACCGCGGGCAGCACCCCACCCAGATACCCCGAGTGGGCATCGAGCCGGGCGAGCATGGCGATACCGATCCCGGCGACGATCGGTCCGACGGTCATCGGCCGTCGCGGGCCGATCCGCTGGGCCAGCGCGCCGCCCCGGGCGGACAGCAGCAGCATCACCAGCGTCAACGGCAACAATGCCGATCCGGCCTCGACGGGCGAGAAGCCGGAGACCAGCTGCAACTCCACCGGCAGCAGGAACAGCCCACCGGAGAGCGCGGCGTAGACGGCGAAGGTGACCAGGTTGGCCGCGGTGAACTGGCGCACCGTGAACAGGCTCAACGGCAGCAGGGGGTCCGGGTGGCGCCCCTCGAAGAGCACGAACGCGGCCAGGACGACGACACCCGCCGCCGTCGCCGCGATCGTGTACGGCGGCCAACCCTGCGGCGGACCTCCGTCAGGCCCAGGACCAGCCCGGCCAGCCCGACCGAGGCGAGCGCCGCGCCGACGACGTCCAGTCGGCCGCTCGCCTCCAGGTCCCTGGTCTCCGGGATGTACTTCTGCGCGGTGAACACCACCACAGCGGCCAGCGGGATGTTGATCAGGAAGACCAGGCGCCAGCCCCACGGAGCCACTCCGACCAGCACGCCGCCGAGCACCGGGCCGATCGCGTTGGCCACGCCGCCGAGGCCGGACCAGGCGCCGACGGCCGTGGCGCGGTCTTCCTTGCGGAACACCGCCTGCAGGATGGCGAGCGAGCCGGGGGTGAGCAGCGCCGCCCCGACGCCCTGCAGCGCCCGCATGATGACCAGCACCGTGGCCGTCGGCGCGGCCCCGCAGACCACCGAGGCCACGGTGAACCACAGGACCCCGACCACGAAGATCCGCCGCCGTCCGAGCCGGTCGCCGAGAGAGCCGCCGAGCAGCAGCAACCCCGACAGGACCAGGGTGTAGGCGTTCAACGTCCACTGGAGACTGGTCAATCCGGCGCGCAGGTCGATGCCCAGGCGCGGCAGGGCCACGTTCACCACGGTGCCGTCGAGCTGGGCCAGCCCGCTGCCCAGCACGGTCGCCAGCACCACTCGTTTGCCCTGTGGGGAGGCGTAGGCGAGCGGCTTCGGCGCGGTGGCCGGCGTGAACGAACCGTCGCCCGGCGGCGGCGGGCGATCAGTCACCGGGCTGACTTTATGCCGTAGCACTTTATGACCCGGAACCGCTTCGCCACGCCGACACCAGGGAATGAACAGACCGGGCCGGTCAGGCTGCCGACGACTTGTCACGGGTCGGGGGTGACAATGGCGACCATCACCGAGTAACACCGCGTTCCACCATCACGACGGGCAGGGCACATGGGCAAGGACGGCGACCGCAGCGGTGCCGCCGAATCTCGCGGCGAGATTCCCGAGGAGCCGGACGAGTTCGACTCCCTGGTACTGGACGAAGCCTTCATCGCCGCCGGCATTCCCGAGGCGTCGCTCCCCAGGTACCAGAATCTGCCTCCGCTGCCGCGCCCGGTCGACCAGCAGCACCAGTCCACCCGGCCGCCGGCCGCCCGACCACCGCGAGCGCGTAGCGCATCGATCGGCTCGTCCGCCCCGCCGGCGTGGCAACGTCGGCAGCTGCGAAACACCGGTCTGCTGCTGGGGGTGGTGACGTTGCTGGTGATCGGTGTGGTGCTGACCGGGTTGGTGCACCTGCGCAGCGGTGCGGGTGCGGCCGGTGCGGGGTCGATTCTGCCCGCCTCGAACGGTTTCCACGCCGATGCGGAACTGGCCCGACAGCAGATCGCCGGCCTTCCGCCGATCAGCCCGGACGGCACCTGTTTCGATGTCCGGGGTTCGGTGAGCTCGCCCACCGTCACGGTCCAACCGTGCGCGCAGCGCCATGCCTACGAACTGATCGGGCAGCAGCAACTCGACGGGGCGGACGCGACCTATCCGGCCCCGTCCTTCTTCTCCGGCACGGTCGACACTCAGTGCGCCCACGACCTGGCCCTGCTGACCGGCCTGCAGCCTTCGAGGTGGCCCGCCGGTCTACGGATCGGGTCGCTTCCGCCGACGCCGGCCGGCTGGGCGGCCGGTGATCGCACCGTCTATTGCATCGCCCACTCGGCGCCGTCGACGGCGGGCAGCCTTCATCAACTGAACTCCTCCGCCGCGCCGACCGCCTGACGCCTACGCTGCCGTCCACGGCCGGCAGGGGTACGCTCGTCGGGTCCTTTCAGGCGAGAGGTGGATCAGATGACGAGCGGCTCCCAACAGCCTGTCCTGGTCGTCATGGGGGTGTCGGGCTCCGGCAAGTCAACGGTGGCCGGGCTGTTGGCCGGGCAACTCGGCTGGGACCTGGCCGAGGGTGACGACATGCATCCGGCGGAGAACGTCGAGAAGATGCGGCAGGGCCGCCCGCTCGACGACGAAGATCGGTGGCCGTGGCTGGAGACGGTTGCGTCCTGGATCGCGGAGCACACCATGGCCGGGGTTCCGGGCATCATCACCTGCTCGGCGCTGAAGCGGATCTACCGGGATGTGTTGCGCGGCAACCATGTGGTGTTCATCCATCTGGTCGGGTCGAAGGAGCAGATCGGTCGGCGGATGGCGGCCCGCCAGGGGCATTTCATGCCCAGCGGCCTTCTCGATTCGCAGATCGCCACCCTGGAACCGCCGGGTCCGGACGAGAACGTGCTGGTGGTCGACGTCGGCCGGCAGCCGGCCCTGGAGGCCGCCGACATCATCGGCCGACTCGGTCTGCGGCCCGAGCCGGGATCGTCGGCGTTGGGTGCGCCGCGGCCCGGGGAGTCCTCGGTTCCGACGGTCGCGTGAGCGCCTGCGCGAAGAGCAAGGATCGAACATGAACACCTCCGTGCTGGCGGCAGCCGCCGAGGCCGACAAGCCGTGGAACTCGCACGACACCAGGTTGATCGTGGTCACCGTGCTGGGCATCGCGATCATCGTGCTGCTGATCTCCTGGGCCAAGATGCACCCGTTCCTCTCCCTGATCCTCGGGTCGGTCTTCGTCGGCATCGCCGCCGGTGTCCAACTGGGCATGGTGATCACCAATTTCGAGACGGGGGTCGGCGCCACCCTGCAGGAGGTGGGGCTGCTGATCGCTCTGGGCGCGATGCTGGGCAAGCTGCTCGCCGACTCAGGGGGCGCCGACCGCATCGTCTCGACGCTGCTGGCCCGGGCCTCCGGGGCGGCGGTGCCCTGGGCGATGGCCCTGGTGGCCATGATCATCGGGCTGCCGATGTTCTTCGAGATCGGATTGGTCCTGCTGCTCCCGGTCATCGTGCTGGTGGCCAAGCAGTCGGGCCTACGGCTGATGCGGGTGGCGATACCGGCGCTGGCGGGGTTGTCGGTGCTGCACGGACTGGTCCCGCCGCACCCCGGCCCGCTGATCGCCATCGCGGCGCTCAAGGCCGACCTGGGCGTCACCCTGGCCTTCGGCATCGTGGTCGCCATACCCACCGTGGTGCTGTGCGGGCCGCTCTTCTCGATCCTGGCCGCCCGGTGGGTTCCGGTCGACGCCCCGGCCGTCGCCGGTGGCGTGGACACCACGAAGCCGGCCGCGTCCGCCGAGGTCCGGCGTCCACCGTCGTTCGGCATCACCCTGTTCACCATCGTGTTCCCGGTGCTGCTGATGCTGAGCAAGGCCGTGGTCGACCTGATCTATCCGGGAAAGACGAACCTGCCCACGGTCAAGGTCTTCTTCGACTTCATCGGCGAGCCGCTGATGGCGCTGGTGCTGGCCGTGCTGTTGGCCATGGTGACGTTCGGGTATGCGGTCGGTTTCACCAGCCCGGGCATCACCTCCCGGCTGGGCGCGAGCGTCGGGCCGATTGCTGGGGTGCTGCTGATCGTCGGCGCGGGCGGCGGTTTCAAGCAGACCCTGATCGGGGCCGGGGTGGGGGGCTCGGTGGCGAAGGCCGCCACCGGTTCGAACATCTCGGTGCTGGTGCTCGGTTTCCTGATCGCAGTTGCGCTTCGCCTGGCCACCGGGTCGGCGACGGTGGCCACCACCACCGCGGCCGCGATCGTGGCGCCGGTCGCGGTCGCCGGCCACCTCAGTTCCAATCACCTGGCGCTGTTGGCCTTGGCCATCGGCGCCGGGTCACTGTTCCTCTCGCACGTCAACGACGCCGGGTTCTGGTTGGTCAAGGAGATGTTCGGGCTGACCGTCGGTCAGACGTTCAAGACCTGGTCCCTGATGGAGACGCTCGTCTCGGTGGTCGGCTTCGGCTTCGTGATGCTGTTGTCCGCCTTCGTCTGACCGGCGGCGAACGGGTGTGCGGCAGAGTTGTCAGGAGAACATCGCACCGCAGGCGGTGTCGACCGGTCAGCTCGCGGCGGCCCGTACGTGGATGCCGTGGGCGACGTCCGAGGGCAGTTCGGTGGTCGTGGCCCCGTCGATCACCAGCAGCGCTTGATCGCGGGTGGTGAATTCCAGGACAGCGCCGGGTTTGATCCCGCCGCGCTGCAGGCGATCCATCACGCCGGGCTGATTCTGCACGATCTCGATGATGCGCCGGACCTCGAAGGTGCCACCTTTCGCGGCGGCCGCGTCAGCGCCGATCAGATCGGCGTGCGTTTCGGTGACGGCGGGTTGATCGAAGCCCAATTCGTGGAGGCCGGGAATCGGATTGCCGTAGGGGGACGTTCGCGGGTGACCCAGGAGCGCGACGAGCCGCTGCTCGACCTCTTCGCTCATCACGTGTTCCCACCGGCAGGCCTCGACGTGCACGTCCCGCCAGTCCAACCCGATGACGTCCAACAGCAGCCGCTCGGCCAACCGGTGCTTGCGCATCACCGACGTGGCCCGGTCACGGCCCAGCTCGGTGAGCTCGAGATGACGATCGTCGGACACCATCAGCAATCCGTCGCGCTGCATCCTGGCCACGGTCTGGCTCACTGTCGGGCCGCTCTGATTCAGCCGCTCCGCTATCCGCGCACGCAACGGAAAGATGCCCTCCTCTTCGAGCTCGAAGATGGTGCGGAGGTACATCTCGGTGGTATCGATCAAGTCGTTCAAGCCGGCGACCCCTTCTGATGGCCTGATCCTACCCGGCGGGTCCAGGTCATCCGGTCGGCGCTTTCCTCGACTGGTCGGTGAACGGCACGCCCGCAGCGTGGATTTCGGCTGCCGTAGCGTGGTCTGTGCTGTTGCCGCACGGTTCTGTCCCGCCCAGTGGAGGAAGCCATGTCGAGCTCGCCCGTCGGCTGTCACGGCCTGGTGTGGACCGGGACCTTCGATCCGGCCGGGATCCGGCTCGCGGTGGAGAAGACGAAGCGGGCCGGCTTCGACCTGGTGGAGTTTCCGTTGATGGACCCGTTCTCGTTCGACAGCCCGGTCGCCAGGGCCGCCCTGCAGCGGCACGGGCTGGCGGCCAGCGGGAGTCTGGGTCTGTCGCCGGCCACCGATATCAGCAGCGAGAACCCGGACGTGGTGGCCGCCGGAGAAGCCCTGCTGTTCAAGGCACTCGAGGTGGTCGCCGATTTCGGCGGGACGCAGCTCTGCGGCGTCATCTACAGCGCCATGCGCAAGTACATGGAACCGGTGACTGCGCAGGGGCGGGCCAACAGCGTGCGGACCATCGGTCGGGTCGCCGATCGCGCCGACCAGCTGGGACTGTCGATCGCCCTCGAGGTGGTCAACCGCTACGAGACCAACATTCTGAACACCGGCCGGCAGGCGCTCGACTATCTGCACGAGGTCGGGCGGGCCAACGTGTCGGTGCACCTGGACAGTTACCACATGAACATCGAGGAATCCGACATGTATGCGCCGGTGCTCGATTGTGCGGATCGACTGGGCTATGTGCACGTCGGGGAAAGCCATCGCGGCTACCTGGGGACCGGCAACGTCGACTTCGATGCGTACTTCAAGGCGTTGCGGCGCATCGGGTACCAGGGCACCATCGTCTTCGAGTCGTTCTCCTCGGCCGTGG
>CAXUHA010000001.1:112447-170686 GCA_964250735.1 uncultured Nakamurella sp.
CGGGATCTGGCGGAACCTGTGGCAGGACAACGAGGAACTGGCCGCCCACGCCAACGATTTCATCCGCGGTCGTCTCATCGCCGGCCGGTCCATCGGCCTGCACTGAGCTCGGCCGAACCAGGGCACCGTCAGCGGCGGAGCCGGGCGCTGGTCAATTGGTGCTGTAGGGGGACCGGGGCAACTCCACCGCCGGTCGCATCGAGAATTGGGTGACCATGGCCGCCTCACGTCGGAGGAGTTCCAGTTCGAGCGCCAGCCGTTCATCGGTGTTCGCGGCCGCCAGCAACCGCTGCTTGTCGGTGAGATCCAGGATCATCCCGTCCGCGACGAAGAAGGACAGATCGGTCGGGTTCGGCGGAAGCTGGTCGCCGTCGTCGTCGCTGCTGATCCCGCCGACGGACCGTAGCGCCGAGAGATACCGGGTGAACAGTCGACCGACCTTGCCGGCCAGGGCCGGGGACCGATCGGTCACCACGTCGTCGAGCAGGTGTGCGGTGCCGCGGAGCAGATCCGAGGAGGAATCGATGTCGGCCAACCGGAATCGGCTCTCGCCGATGGCCAGGATGTCGTAGCGGCCGTCCTGGTAGGCCTCGACGCGTTGCAGCACAGCGGTACAGCCGATGTCGTACAACTCGGACAGGCCGTCGTCCCCGGCGTCGCGGCCGGCCCTGATGGCGACGACACCGAACCGGCGGCGGCCTTCCACCTGTTCGAGCAGTCCCGACACCATCCGCCGGTACCGCTCCTCGAAGACGTGCAGGGGCAGCAGGCTGCCCGGATACAGCACCGTTCCCAGCGGGAACAGATTCAAGGATAAGGGAGCCACCTGAACAAACGTACTCACCGAACCGCCCGGGCCGCCCGTGACGCCGCCCCGTGGCGCCGCCGGGTAATGCTCTGATGGATGAGCCTTCGGGGACAATCCTTGGGTGACCGACACCGACCGCACCGTTAGCACCGTCAGCAAGGTCAGCACCGACCCGTTGATCACCCCGTCGGGGCTGGCCCGGGCCCTGGATTCGGCCCGCCCGCCGGTGGTACTGGACGTCAGGTGGGTGGCGGGCACGGTAGACCGGGAGGCATACCGGGCCGGCCACGTCCCAGGAGCGGTGTTCCTGGATCTGGACGCCGACCTGGCCGCCCCGCCGGACCTCGGCCCGCACGGCGGCGGACGACACCCGCTGCCGGCCGCCGCCGACCTGCAAGCGGTGTGGCGACGAGCGGGGATCGCCGACGACTCGACGGTCGTGGTCTACGACACCAAGGACTCGTCCGTCGCGGCGCGCGCGTGGTGGCTGCTGCGCTGGTCCGGTGTCACCCACGTCCGGGTGCTGGACGGCGGCTTCGCGGCCTGGACCCGCGACGGGCGGCCCGTCCAGCAGGGCGACGGGGTGCGCCCGGCGATCGGTTCGATGACGGTCCGCCCCGGCGGCATGCCCACCGTGGACGCCGACGGCGCGGCGGCGTTGGCGCAGGGCGGGGGCACATTGCTCGACGCCAGGGCGGCCGCCCGGTACCGCGGGGAGGTGGAGCCGTTGGACCCGGTCGCCGGACACATCCCGGGCGCGGTCAACCTGCCGCTCACCGACCTGGTGAGCGCGGACGGCACGTTCCGCGATCCGGTCGAGGTGGGTCGGTCGTTTCAGGCCGTGGCGGCCGGTGGTGAGGTGGCCGCATCCTGTGGCTCCGGGGTGACGGCCTGCCATCTCATCCTGGCCGGGTCGCTCGTCGGCCGGGGGATCGCGCTGTATCCCGGCTCCTATTCCGGCTGGCTCGCTCTCGGGCGGCCGGTCGCCATCGGCCCCGACCCCGACGGGACGCGGCGGCGGCGCTAACCTCACGGCATGGCATCGCCGCTGGTCATCTGGGATCCGGACATGCTCGATTACGACCTCGGCGGCGCGCATCCGCTGCACCCGCTGCGGTGGCAGCTCACCTGGGACCTCGCGGAACGGCTCGGCGTGCTTGCCGGCCTGGACCTGTATGCACCTGAGCCGGCGGACGACGCCGCACTGGCCGCGATCCACACCGCCGACTACATCGCCGCCGTCAAGGGTGCGTCCGGTCCCCGCACGGGCTTCCGGTCCGCCGGGTACGGACACGGCCTGGGCACCGACGACAACCCGATCTTCGAGCACATGCACACCTCGGCCGCCCTGATCGCGGGTGGCTCGATCACCGCCGCGAAGGCCATTGCCCGCGGCGAGGTCGACCGGGCGGTCAACATCGCCGGCGGACTGCACCACGCGATGGCCGACCATGCGTCCGGCTTCTGCGTCTACAACGACGCGGCCCTGGCCATCAGGACGCTGCTCGATTCCGGCGTCCGCCGGGTGGCGTACGTGGACGTCGACGTGCACCACGGCGACGGGGTCCAGGCCGCGTTCTGGGACGACCCGCGGGTGCTCACCGTCTCGATCCACGAGTCGCCGACGACACTGTGGCCGGGCACCGGCTGGCCCACCGAGATCGGCGGAGCCGGCGCGGCCGGGAGTTCGGTCAACCTTCCGGTGCCGGCCGGCACCGGTGATGCGCAGTGGCTCCGCGCCTTCCACGCGGTGGTGCCGGGGGTGGTGCGGGCGTTCCGCCCTGACGTGCTGGTCAGCCAACACGGGGCCGATTCCCACGCCGAGGACCCGCTGGCCGACCTCGACCTGTCGGTGGACGGACAGCGGGCGTCCTACATCGCCCTGCGCGACCTGGCGCAGGAGGCGTCGAACGGGCGTTGGCTGGCCCTGGGTGGCGGCGGGTACTCCCTGGTCAGGGTGGTGCCGCGAGCCTGGACGCACCTGCTGGCCATCGTCGCCGACCGCGATCTGGACCCGGCTACCCGGATACCGCAGGGGTGGCTGGACGTCGCCGCTGCCGCACGCCCCGGCCTGACGCTGCCGGTCGACATGTCCGACGGGAAGTCGGTGTCGTTCCAGGGCTGGGGCGGCGTGCAGAGCATGTCGGTCGACAAGGCGATCGCCGAGGTCCGCGGCCTGGTCTACCCCCTGCACGGACTCGACCCGTTCGATCCCCGTGACTGACGCCGACCAGGACACGCCGGCCGGTGGGCCGGCGTCATCGGGTGGTTACCCCCAGCACTGGGAAGCGGACGTCCTGCTCGCCGACGGCGGGGCCGTCCACGTCAGGCCGGCCGCGGCCACCGACGGACCGGCCATTCTGGCCATGCACGAACGAATGAGCGAACGTACCCGCTACCTGCGGTACTTCCAGGCGGTGGCGCACATCTCCCCCGCCCAGCTGGCCGTGTTCACCGACGTCGACCACGTCTCGGCGGTCGGCCTGGTGGCCGAACTGGGCGGTGACATCATCGCCGCCGGTTCCTACCATCGCGATCCGAGGAACCCGGACACCGCCGAGGTGGCCTTCGTGGTGCAGGACGGCCAACAGCGCCGCGGGCTCGGTTCGATCCTGCTGGAGCACCTGGCCGCGGCCGCGCAGGAGCGGGGGATCAGGCGGTTCACGGCCGAGGTGCTCGGCGAGAACCAGAGCATGTTGCGGGTCTTCATCGACGCGGGCTACGAGGTGACCCGCGAATTCTCCTCCGGGGTGGTCGATCTGGGTTTCGACATCCGGCCGACCGCCTCGTCGTTGGCCGTCATCACCTCCCGCGAGCACCGGGCCGAGTCCCGGTCGATCGCTAGGCTGCTCTCGCCCCGGGCGGTGGCGGTGATCGGTGCGTCGAACGAGACGCACAAGCTCGGCCATGCCGTGCTGATGAATCTGCTGCGGGGCGGGTTCACCGGACCGGTCTTTCCGGTGAATCCGGAAACCCATTCGGTGCAGGGGGTCCGGGCCTACCGATCGGTACTGGAGATACCTGACCCGGTCGACATCGCGGTCGTCACAGTGCCGGCGTCGTCGGTCGCCGAGGTGCTGGAGTCCTGCCGGGCCAAAGGGGTGCACGGTCTGGTCGTCGTCACCGGCGGATTCGCCGATGCCGATGCCCCCGGTGGGTCCGGTGACGGCGCGGATTCGCAACGTCGGATGGTCGCGATGGCCAGATCTAACGGGATGCGGGTTCTCGGGCCGAACTGCCTGGGTCTGGTCAACACGGACCCGGCGGTCCGGCTCAACGCCACCCTGGCGCCGGTGATCCCGCCGCCGGGTCGGGTCGGGTTCTTCTGTCAGTCCGGCGCACTGGGAATCGCCATCCTGGCCGACGCGGCGTCGCGCGGCCTGGGCCTCTCCTCGTTCGTCTCGGCCGGCAACCGGGCCGACGTCTCCGGGAACGATCTGCTCCAGTTCTGGCACGGCGACGAGCGCACCGAGGTCGTGCTGCTGTACCTGGAGTCGTTCGGGAACCCGCGAAAGTTCGCCCGGCTGGCCAGGACCTTGGCCAGGGCCAAGCCGGTGATCGCGGTGAAATCGGGCCGTCACGCGTTGGTGAGCCCCGGTCTGGCGGCCAGTTCGGCCGCTGTCTCGGACACCGCGGTGGCCACCCTGTTCGCCCAGTCGGGGGTGATCAGGACCGAGACCCTGAGCGACGCCTTCGACGCCGCCCAACTACTGGCCCACCAGAGCGTCCCGACCGGCGATCGGGTCGCCATCCTCGGTAATTCGACGGCCCTGGGCGTGCTGGCCCTGGACGCCTGCCTGGAGGCGGGCCTGACGGTGGTCGACGAGGTCCCGGTGGACTTCGGGGTCGGGGTCAGCCCGGAGGAACTCGGTGCAGCGGTACGCATCGCGGTGGCGCGGGCCGACGTGGACGCGGTCGTGGTGGTGTTCGTCCCGGCGGTCGCTGTTGCCGGGCAGGCTCATGCGGAGGCGTTGCGAGCGGCGGCGGCCGCCTCGCCGGTGCCGGTGGTCACCACTTTTCTGGCTCGGGACGGGCTGTCGGAGTCACTGACGGTCCGCGGTGACGACGGGGGGGCCGCCCGCGGGTCGATCCCGTCGTATCGCACGCCGGAGCGTGCCGTGGCCGCGGTGGCCCACGCGGTCCGCTACGGACGCTGGCTTCGCCGGCCCGGTGGCACGGTGCCGGTTCTGGGCGGTGTGCGAGCGGGCGACGCGCGCGATCTGGTGGCCGCGATGCGCCGTGACGATCCGCACGACCGGGCGTTGACCGACGCGGAACTGGTCGCGCTCCTGGACTGCTACGGCGTGGCGATCGCTGCCTTCGACGTCGTGACGAGCGCCTCGGAGGTGGTGTCCGCGGCCGACCGTCTGGGGTACCCGGTCGCGCTCAAGGCCTTCGACCAGTCGCTGCGGCACCGCTACGACCAACTCGGCGTACGGCTGTCGCTGTCCGATCGGGCGGCGGTGCGCCACGCCTACGACGAGCTGGCCGCGGCCGGAACGAGCCGGGTCTACGTGCAGGTGATGGCGCCGCGCGACCACGCAACCATCCCCACCGTGCTGGCCGTCCGCGCCGACCAGTCGTTCGGGTCACTGATCTCCTTCGGTATCGGTGGGGTGGCCACCGAGTTACTCGACGACCTCGCCTACCAGGCCGTCCCCCTGACCGATGCGGATGCCGCCGACCTGATCGACGGGCCGAAGGCGGCGCCGCTGCTGAGCGGTTACCGGGGTGCCGCCGTGGTGGACCGGAAAGCTCTGATCGACCTGGCGCTCCGGTTGTCGGCGCTGGCCGACGACCTCCCCGACATCAGCGAGCTTGCGCTGCAGCCGGTGATGGCCGGGCCGGCCGGGGTGTGTGTGACCGGCGCGACCGGCCGGATCGGCGACCCCGGCGTTCGCCCGGACGTACGCCGCCGGCTGCGCTGACCCGCCCTGCCCCACCCCGACCCCCCGCCGCGGGGATCAACTTCCACGGCGGGGACGAAGTCGACCACTTCTGTCCCACGGTCCTCAAAAGGGCAACTTTCGCCCCCGCGAGCATTCAGCAGCGCGTCCGTGTGACGGACGCGTCAGGCACTCAGCTGGCGTAGGCCCGCAGAGCGTCCGAACGCTCGCCGACGCGGAGCTTGGCCATCGAATCCCGTTCGATCTGACGGACGCGTTCGCGTGAAATGCCGAACACCCGGCCGATTTCGTCGAGGGTGCGCGGCCGCCCGTCGTCCAGCCCGTAGCGCAGGCGCACTACCGACTGCTCGCGTTCGTCGAGTGTCCGGAGCACCTTGTTGATGTCCTCGTGCATGAAAGCGGCCACGACCTGAGCCTCGGCCGAGGTGGACTCGGAGTCCTCGATGAAATCACCCAGCGGTGCTTCCTCGTCGCTGCCGACCGGCATGTCCAGGCTGACCGGATCGCGGGCATGATCCAACAGATCGGCGATCTTTTCCTCCGGAATACCCGATTCCTCGGCCAGTTCGGCCATCGTCGCGTCCCGGCCCAGCTGTTGGTGCAACTCCCGCTTCAGCCGGGACAGCTTGTTGACCTGTTCGACCAGGTGCACCGGAAGCCGGATGGTCCGTCCCTGATCGGCCATGCCACGGGAAATGGCCTGCCGGATCCACCAGGTGGCATACGTCGAGAATTTGAAACCCTTGGTGTAGTCGAACTTTTCGACCGCCCGAATGAGCCCGAGGTTGCCCTCCTGGATCAGGTCCAGTAGCGGCATCCCGCGTCCGGTGTAACGCTTGGCCAATGACACGACCAGGCGCAGGTTCGCCACCAGCAGGTGGTTACGGGCCGCATTGCCGCCGCGGATGATGGCGCGCAGGTCGGCCTTTCGCTGGGCCGACAGACGGTTGCCGGTTTCCAATTTGTGGGCGGCGAAGACACCGGCCTCGATGCGCCGGGCCAGCTCGACCTCTTGCTCCGCCGTCAGGAGCGCGGTTCGCCCGATGCCGTTCAGGTACACCCGAACGAGATCGGCCGACGGACCTTGCGCGTCAAGGTCTTCGGCTTCCCGGGCCGGTCCGGCACTGGCCGTTCCGGAGGAGGACATGTTGGAGGCACTGGCGCGGGCCGACAGTTTCGGCGGCGCGGACAGGGCCACGATCGGACCCGCTTCTTCGTCCTCGCCGGATGAAAGGTCCGGCTCGGAGTCGACGTCCGAGGCCGATTCCGGGTACGGCGCGGGCTCCAGGTCGTCAAGGATATCGGCGTGTACCGTAGGGGAGACGGTCATGTTGGTGCTCCCTTCACTGCAGGTGTCGGCGTTGCTATGGCTCGGCGGTGGGTGATGTCGGTGGGGTGATGGCGTGGGGGTGATGTCGCGGCAAAGTGCTGCTGCGTTGGTAGGACTGGTGCCTCGTAGGAATGGGCGTTGGTCGGACTGGGCGGTGCTGTGGTAGTGCCGTTCTGCCGTAGCGAATCCAGTGCTGCAGAGGTAGTGCGGTGCTGCACAGGTGGATCGGTGCTGCACAGATCGGCGCCGACATCAGTACAAACGCTGGCACGTTCCGTTTCGTTCCCGGTTCGCCACCGGTGGACCCGTGGACTGCTGTCGAATGTGAATACGCTCAGACGGGTCTGAACAGATCACTCCTTCGGTTACCGATCCGGTCGCCTTTCGAACCTGCGGGCGGGTCGGAGCCCCTGGCTAGAGGAAAACAGCCTTCCGCACAGTGGGCCTGTGCCGATCATGGGAACGGGATGGGAATGGTCGGCCCGGTTTCCGCGGTCTGGGCTACAGCTCCACGAGCACCGTGAACGGACCGTCATTGATGCTGGCCACAGCCATGTCTGCGCCGAAAGCGCCGGTCGCGACGGTCGCGCCGAGCCGCCTCAATTCCACCACCACGGCGTCGATCAACGGCTCCGCCGTGGCGGCCGGAGCGGCATCCACCCACGTTGGTCGACGCCCGGCGGACGTTGTGCCATACAAAGTGAATTGGCTCACAACGAGCAGGGGAGAGCCGGTGCTCTCACACGACTGTTCATCGCGCAGGACCCGGAGCCCGTACAGCTTGCGAGCCAGCTGGTGGGCCTTGTCCCGCGTGTCGGTGCGGTTCACCCCGACCAGAACGAGCAGGCCCGGCCCGCCCAGTTCGCCGACCACCTGTCCGTCGACCGCGACCGAGGCCGAGGTGACCCTGGCGACGACCGCTCTCATGTCCCGTCCCTTCTCGCGCGCTGGTGCTCATTCGAACCGAAGTACCAGAGGGGAGTCCTCGGCTCGGCGGATCAGGCCGACCGCGATCGGTTCACCCGGCCAGGGTAGGGCCGGCGCGGACGCAGCGGCGTCCGTGACGCAAACCCGTCGGCCAAGACCGTGTGCAGCCGCGCAGAGCAGGCACCGGGCCGATGTGCGACCCTGAACGCCGTGACCGCTGACCGACTGTTCCTGACCGGCCGTGACGAGGCAGACGCTCTATTGGCCCGCGACCCCAATGCGCTCCTGCTGGGCATGGTGCTCGACCAGCAGGTCCCGATGGAGAAAGCGTTCACCGGCCCGGCAGTGATCGCCGAGCGGATGGGTGGACTGGATGTCAGGGCCATTGCATCGGCCGACCCGGAGGAGTTCAGGCAGATCTGCTCCCGGCCGCCTGCGGTGCATCGCTTCCCCGGGTCGATGGCCGCCAGGGTGCAGGGTGTCTGCCAGGTGCTGGTCGACTCCTACGGCGGTGCGGCGGCCAACATCTGGGCGGACGTGTCCGCTGGGGACGAGCTGCTGCGCCGGATCGGCGAGCTGCCCGGGTTCGGCGCCCAGAAGGCTGCTATTTTCGTCGCTCTGCTCGGTAAGCAGTACGGCGTGACTCCCTCCGGTTGGCGTGAAGCAGCGGGCCTCTACGGTGAGGCCGGCAGCCGTCGGTCGGTGGCCGATGTGATCGACGAGCAATCGCTGAACGACGTGCGGGCCGCCAAGAAGGCGGCCAAAGCGGCCGCCAAGTCGGTCCGGACGGCGCCCGGGTCCTGATCAGCGCTGCATAGCTTGCCACCCCCGGTTGGCCGTCACCGCCGGAGTAACGTGAAGTTCAGGTGAGAACACCGACCTCGGCAGTACCGGGGTGCCGAGACCGGACGAATATCGGTCCGGCGTCGTCCCGATCGGAGTGTCGAAAACATGGTCAAATCCGCCCTGCCGGAGGGGTCTGCGTCGCGACGACTGGAGCCGACGGTCATCACGGCGGCCGAGCCTTCCTACGACGATCAGCTCAGCGCGCGACGCAAGCGCTACATGTTGACCATGAGCATGCGGATCCCGTTGTTGATCGCGGCGACCGCGTTCTACCACCACCTCTGGGTGGCCATCCCCCTGCTGCTGATCTCCATACCGCTGCCGTGGGTGGCCGTTCTGCTCGCCAACGACCGGCCGGCACGCCAACGCGCCAAGAAGGTCCTCCCGGGGGTCATCAACTACGAGCGCGCCCTGCCGCCCGGACGGCGCGAGATCGTGGACAGCGAGTAGGTGCGGGGACCCCGACGATCGTCCCGCACCTGAACATCGCTGAAAGTTACCGGTTGGACCGCAGACCGCCCCCGGGAAGTACGGGCGTCGGCGGCGCTGGGCATACGGTGGTGCCATGATCGACAGTGACGTCCACCCCAGGGCGGATCGCACCTTCGCGCGGTTGCCCGATGATGAGGTGGTCACCTCCGGTCCTGTGGTCGACCACCGGAGGTCGCCCACCCTCGCGTTCATCGAAACCGGCGCCTTCCCCGACGACGGGGTCGCCCGATGACGGCGCACGCCCCCGTCGACGCGCCGGTGGCGCCGGGTGACAAACCGGTCGAGACGCTGGCCCAGGTCGTCATCCGGTTCGCCGGCGATTCCGGTGACGGCATGCAGCTGACGGGCGACCGGTTCACCGTGGAGACCGCGGCGTTCGGCAACGGGCTGTCGACACTGCCGGACTTCCCGGCCGAGATCCGCGCGCCGGCCGGAACACTGCCCGGGGTGTCCGCCTTCCAGCTGCACTTCGCCGACCATGCGGTGGTGACGGCCGGTGATGCGCCGGACGTTCTGGTGGCGATGAATCCGGCCGCTCTCAAGGCCAACCTGGCCGATCTGCCGCGCGGCGGCATGATCATCGTCGACACCGACGAGTTCAGCAACCGGAACCTGGCCAAGGTCGGCTATCCGACGGATCCGTTGAAGGACGACACGCTCGCCGGTTACCAGGTGCACGCGCTGGCGCTGACCTCGATGACGGTCGAGGCGGTGAAGGAGGTGGGCCTGCACCGCAAGGAAGCCGAACGGGCCAAGAACATGTTCGCCCTCGGCCTGCTGTCCTGGCTGTACCACCGACCGCTGGGCGGAACCAGGCGGTTCCTCGAGTCGAAATTCGCCCACAAGGCAGATGTGCTGCGCGCCAACCTGATCGCACTGGAAGCCGGATGGTCCTACGGGGAGACGACCGAAGGCTTCGCGGTGCACTACGAGGTGAAACCGGCGCCGCTGCCGGCCGGCGTCTACCGGACCATTCGCGGCAACCAGGCCCTGGCCTACGGATTGGTGGCCGCCGGTCAGCGCACCGGCCTGCCGTTGTTCCTGGGCACCTACCCGATCACGCCGGCGTCGGACATCCTGCACGAACTGTCCGCGCTGAAAAACTTCGGCGTCCGCACATTTCAGGCCGAGGACGAGATCGCCGGTGTGGCTGCGGCCATCGGCGCGTCCTACGGAGGCAGTCTGGGGGTGACGAGCACGTCCGGACCGGGGATCGCGCTGAAGAGCGAGGCGATCGGACTGGCCGTCGCACTGGAGCTGCCGTTGATCATCGTCGACGTGCAACGGGGAGGGCCGTCCACCGGTCTGCCGACCAAGACCGAACAGGCCGATCTGCTCCAGGTGATGTTCGGCCGCAACGGCGAGGCGCCGGTTCCGGTGGTCGCCGCCCGGTCCCCGTCGGACTGCTTCCACGCGGCGTTGGAGGCCGCCCGGATCGCCACGACCTACCGGACGCCGGTGTTCCTGCTCTCCGACGGTTACCTGGCCAACGGCTCCGAGCCCTGGTTGATCCCGCAGGTCGAGGATCTCCCCGACCTGACCGTGTCTTTCGCCACCGAGCCGAACCACGGCGACGTCTTCTGGCCATATCTGCGCGATGAGGAAACACTGGCCCGGCCGTGGGCGATCCCGGGCACCGCCGGACTGGAACACCGGATCGGTGGCATCGAGAAGGCCGACGGGATCGGCACCATCTCCTACGACCCGGCGAACCACGACCACATGGTGCGTACCAGGGCCGCCAAGGTGGCCGGCATCGCCGCCGGTATCGGGCCGTTGACCGTCGACGATCCCACCGGCGACGCCGAGATTCTGGTGCTCGGTTGGGGTTCGACGTTCGGCCCGATCACCGGCGCGGTCCGGGCGTTGCGGGCCACCGGCGTACCGGTCGCCCAGGCCCATCTGCGACACCTGAATCCGATGCCGGCCAACATCGCCGCGTGCCTGCGCGCCTACCGGAAGGTGGTGGTGCCCGAGATGAACCTGGGTCAGCTGGCGTTGCTGTTGCGGGGCCTGTTCCTCGTCGACGTGGTCAGCGTGAACCAGGTGCGCGGCCTGCCGTTCCGGATCGACGAATTGGCGGCGGCGATCAGATCCGTGCTGCAGGGCACCTTTTCGCCGTCCCCGATCGGCACCGCCGGAGCATTCGGCGGTATGGGAACGTCTAGTCCGAACGCAGGAGGGCCGATGAGAGAGCATCGCGAAAGGGGGGTCCAGGCATGACGGTTCCGTTGTCGTTGCAACTGGTGCCGCGGTCGGACGCCAGACAGGTGGCGAAGGACTTCAAGTCCGACCAGGAGGTCCGGTGGTGCCCTGGTTGCGGTGACTACGCCATTCTCGCGGCCATACAGGGGTTCCTGCCCGAACTAGGGCTGGCGCGGGAGAACATCGTCTTCATCTCGGGGATCGGGTGCGCGGCCCGATTCCCCTACTACCTCAACACCTTCGGCATGCACTCCATCCACGGGCGGGCGCCGGCGATCGCCACCGGTCTCGCCGCCACCAGGAAAGACCTGTCGGTCTGGGTCGTCACCGGTGACGGGGACGCCCTGTCGATCGGCGGTAATCACCTGATCCACGCCTTGCGTCGCAACGTGAATCTGAAGATCCTGTTGTTCAACAACCGTATCTACGGTCTGACCAAGGGCCAGTACTCGCCGACGTCGGAAATTGGGAAGCGCACCAAATCCTCGCCGATGGGTTCGGTCGACGCACCGTTCAACCCGATCTCGCTGGCCATCGGGGCGGAGGCGAGTTTCGTGGCCCGCACCCTGGACTCCGATCGCAGACACCTGACGTCGGTGCTGCGGGCGGCGGCCGCGCACAACGGGACCGCGCTGGTCGAGATCTACCAGAACTGCAACATCTTCAACGACGGTGCTTTCGATCCCCTCAAGGATTCGTCGACCCGGGACGATGTCACCATCCGGTTGGAACACGGGAGGGACATCACCTTCGGCGTCGAGGGCCAGCACGCCGTGGTCTCCGACGGCCTCGGGCACCTGACCATCGCCGATAGTGCGACTCTGCCGGCCGGTGTGCGGCCGGTGGTGCACGACGCGCATGATCCGGATCCCACAATGGCGTTCGCGTTGTCCCGGCTCTCCCACCCGGAAACGCTGGCCAACACCCCGATGGGCATCTTCCGCGACGTGGACCGGCCCACCTACGAAGCCGGTATGGCCGCGCAGATCGACACCGCCATCGCCCACCAGGGGCACGGTGATCTCGCGGATCTGTTGGCCGGTCGGGACACCTGGACGGTCGGGCCCAGACCCGATAGCGTGCCCGGCGGCTGACGGCTACACCCGGGGATCAGTCCCGCGGTCGGGCTCCGACGTGCGCCGCGGCCGCGCTCCCGGCGAGCACGCCGGCCTGCAGTGCGGTCAGGGGGTCCGCGCCGCCCAGCCAGGCGGCCAGCAGACCCGCATTGAACGCGTCGCCCGCGCCGGTGGAATCGGTCTCGTGGATCTGCGGTGCCGGGGCGCTGACCCGAGCCGACGACGAGTACCAGGAGGCGCCGTGCCGGCCGTGGGTGACGACCACGGCCCCCACCGCCGTCAGGGCCGATTCCACCCCGCCCAGCGCACCGAGTTCGGCGTCGTTGGGCAGCAACAGGTCGACGCCGTCCACCCAGGACAGGAACGCCGCAGCGCCGATGGCCGGGAGGTGGTTGGCGGCCTGCGGGTCGACCGAGGTGGTCCAGCCGGCGGCCTTGGCCCTTTTCAGCGCGACCAGGCCGGCCGGTCGGGAACCTTGATCCAGCAGCACGTACCCGGACAGATGTAGATGGCCCCGCCTCGAACCGGGGGTGCCGACCGGCAGCACCACGTCCTGCGGGGAGAACGCCGCGTTCGCGCCGCGGTCGGCCAACATCGTCCGGTCGCCGTCCGGGGCGACGAGCACCACCACCGCACAGGTCGGCAGGTCCGGATCGACGGCGAAGTAGCAGTCGACGCCGGCGGCGGTGAGTTCGGTGACCGCGGTGCGGCCGGCCTCGTCATCGCCGACCCTGGCGATCAACGACACGTCGACGTCGTGGCGGGCCAGCCAGGCGGCGGTGTTCCCCCCGGCGCCGCCGGGCGCGACGGCGACCCTGGCCCTGGTGTCATGGCCGAAGACGACCGGCCCGGCCAGTTTGGCGACGACGTCCAGGCCGACGTCGCCGACCACCGTCACCTGCGGGCGACCGGTCACTCCGGGTCCGTCTCGGCTGGTCCGGGTAAAAGGCCACGGGCGGCGGCCAGGGCCACCGCCACCTCGCCGGCCAGGGCCGCGTTGCCCAGCACCAGATCAACGTTCACCGCCAGGCTCGCGCCGTGGGTGGCCTGGTGGAAGAACTCCAGCAGTCGGGGGGTCACGTCCTTGCCGGTGATGCCCTCCGCGTTGAGCAGCGCCAGCCCCTTGGCCAGCGTCTCGTCGTGCAGGGTGCGGTCGAGTTGGTGATCCGGGGCGACGGGGTTGGCCAGGACGACCCCGGCGCGGTCGACGGCCAGTTCTCGTCGGGCCAGTAGGACCGCGGCCGCCTGCCCTGGCTGCTCCACCCGCCACGGCACCGGGTGGCCCGAGTCGGACAGGTAGAAGCCGGGGAACCGATCCGTGCGGTAACCGACCACCGGCACCGACAACGTCTCCAGGTATTCCAGGGTGGCCGGCACGTCCAGGATCGACTTCACCCCGGCGCAGACCACCAGGATGGGCGTACGGGCCAGCACCCCCAGGTCGGCGGAGACATCGAAGCTCTGCGCTGCGCGGCGGTGCACCCCGCCCAGGCCGCCGGTGGCGAACACCGAGATCCCCGACCGGTGGGCCAGCGCCGCCGTGGAGGCCACCGTGGTCGCGCCGTCGCGGCCCAGGGTGAGCGCCGGACCGAGATCGCGCACCGACAGCTTGGCCATGTCCGCGGACTCACACAACCGGTCCAACTCGGTCGGGCCCAGGCCGACCCTGACGCGTCCACCGAGTACCGCGATGGTGGCCGGCACCGCGCCCGAGGCGCGCACCGCAGCCTCGATCCGGTCCGCGGCCGCCCGGTTGTCCCCCCGCGGCAGGCCGTGGGCCAGGATGGTCGACTCCAGGGCCACGACCGCACGGCCCGCCGACAGCGCCTCGGCGACTTCCGGATGGATGGCAAGCGTCGGGGTCACGTCGAGATGGCATCATGTCAGGAGCCGTGGTGACAAGCCGGTCCACGGCCCCGGACACCGTCCGACCTATCTTCAAGGACAACCATGACATCGACCGAGGTGCTCGAGAAGCCCGATGAACAGACCGTCGACCGGTCCACCGATGACGGTCCGAAGATGTTCCACTACGTGCGCAAGGCCACGATCGCCGAGAGTGCCGTCATGGGCAACATGGTCGTGGCCCTCTGCGGAGAAACGTTCCCGGTGACCAAGTCCCCCAAGCCCGGATCGCCGGTCTGCCCGGACTGCAAGAAGATCTACGAGTCGTTGCCGAAGGGCCGCGACTGATCGCGGGACGGTGACGTCGGGTCCCGGTGCGCTTCGTAGGGTTGCTGTTCGTACCGTTGCGGTTCGTACCGTTGCCACCGGCGGACCTCCCGCTTGGATGCGCGCGGCGGGTAGTACTCCAGCAAGGCGTTGTTGAACTGCGCCCCGATGATGATCGCCATCGCGACGAAGTAGTAGAACAGCAGGAACGTGATCGGCACGGCCAGCGCGCCGTAGGTCAGTCCGTGGGTGTAGACGTAGGACAGGTAGACCCGCAGCCCGAAGCTGGCCACCAGGAACACCGCCGCGGCGAGGAAGGCCCCGGGCAGGCCCCGCTTCCAGGTGTGCCGGTGTTTGGGCGCCACCTTGTACAGGGTGGCCAGCAGCAGCACCAGGCCGATGATCAGGCCGGGGTAGTAGACGATGCCGACGACGGTGCGGACCTCGTCGCGCCAGCCGCGGGGGAACAGGTTCGGGAGCGCCTCCGGCCCGATGGCCAACAACGGCAGCAGAAAGATCCCGGACACCAGTCCGGCCAGGTACAGCCCGAGAGCGAAGAAGCGTTCGACCACGGGATGACGGAACTCGTGCTGCCCGTAGGCGATGGTGATGGATTCGACGAAGGCGCTCATCGCGGACGACCCGGCCCAGAGGCTGATCACGAACCCCACCGAGACGACGTCCGCCTGACCGTTGCTCAGGATCGTGGTGACGGTGTTGCCCACCAGATTGTTGGCGACGTCCTGGTTGAAGATCCCGTGCAGGAAGACGTTGATCTGCTCGTGCACCTTGGTGATGGTGTCCGTGCCGAACCAGTTCGCCACATAGCCGACGGAGCCGAGCAACGCCAGCAACAGTGGAGCCGTCGACAGTGCGGACCAGAACGCCGCCTGCGAACTCATCCCGAACAGCGAATCGCCCCACGCCTTGGACAGGGTGCGGCCGACCACCTTGCGCCACCGATGCCGCACCGGCTTGGCCGGCGCGGGCTCGACCAGTCCCGGAGGGATCGGGCCTGAGTCCGGCCGATGCCAGGGCACGGTCAGATTGTCGGCCGGCGAGAACGCCTGCCGAGCGGAGGCATCGGCGGGCAGGGCGATCGCGACGGTGTCGGTCTGCAGGACCTCGGTGCGGTTCTGGTCCGAGTGGCTGGCGCTGGTCACCTGACGAGCATGCCTGTTTGCGGCCGATGGGGGGAGCTGACATTCCGCACAGGCGTCGAAGTTGTGACCCTGGCCGGGAGCGTCACAGCGGTGCTCGTCGAGCACCGGCGGCCGGTAACCTTCTCTCGGGTCCGACTCGGCTCGTGCACGCGGCCGGGATGGGTACGGTCAGGTCGTCGTGACGGGGTGGGGGATTCCGGTGATGGTCCCGAGGTCGACAGTGGCGCACCCCGGGCTACGGGCGTGGCAGCGCGAGGCGCTGGCTGCCTATCACCAGGCGTCGGCCAGGGACTTCCTGCTGACCGCGACGCCAGGGGCCGGCAAGACCACCTTCGCCCTGGTGCTCGCCGGTCGACTGCTGGCCGCCCGGGTCGTCGACCGGATCGTCGTGGTCGCGCCGACCGACCACCTGCGCACCCAGTGGGCGGATGCGGCCGCGCAGGTCGGCCTGGCCCTAGACCCGACCATGACCAACGCGCAGGGACCGGTGCGCGACGGCGCTCACGGGTACGTGGCCACCTACGCCCAGGTGGCCGCCCGCCCGGCCATCCACGCGGCCCGGTCCGGGCGGCGACGGTCGCTGGTCGTGCTGGACGAGATCCACCACGCCGGCGACGGTCTGCGGTGGGGCGATGCGGTGGCCGAGGCCTTCAGCGACGCTCATCGGCGAGTCGCGCTCACCGGCACACCGTTCCGGACCAAAGCCGACGAGCGCATCCCGTTCGTCGGGTACGAGATGGACGGCGACCTGCTGCGGTCCGTCGCGAACTACTCCTACGGATACCGCGAGGCCCTGGCCGACACGGTGGTCCGGCCGGTGGTCTTCGCCGCCTACACCGGCGTTTCCCGCTGGCGCAACAACGCCGGCGAGGTTGTCGCCGCATCGCTGACCGACGCCGGCACCGCGTCCGTGGAGGCCGCGGCCTGGAAGACGGCACTCGACCCGGCCGGGGGTTGGGTACCGCACGTCATCGCGGCGATGGACGAAAGGATCACCCATCTGCGGGCCACCGGCATGCCGGACGCCGCCGGTCTGGTCCTGGCCGGAGATCAGGACGACGCCCGCGCCTACGCGAGTGTCGTCGGCCGGCTCACCGGTGAACAGCCGATGCTGATCCTGTCCGACGACCCGAAGGCGTCGAGGAAGATCGAGGAGTTCCGCGGCTCCGCCCGCCGGATCGCGGTGTGCGTCCGGATGATCTCCGAGGGGGTGGACGTCCCGCGTGCGGCCTGCCTGGCCTGGATGACCAGTTACCGCACGCCGCTGTTCTTCGCGCAGGCGGTCGGCCGGGTGGTCAGGTCCCGCGGCCCACACGAATCGGCCACCGTCTTCCTGCCGGCGGTGCGGCCGCTGCTGACCCTGGCCGCCGAGATGGAGATCGACCGCAACTTCGTCCTGGCCCCGCCGAGCCGCGGTCAGGACGAACCGGGTCAGCTGGACATGCCACCGCCGGAACGGGCCGCGCAGGACACTCCCGGGCAGTTCGAAACGCTGGACTCGCAGGCCGAGTTCGCGCACGTGCTGCATTCCGGCCGGGCGGTCACCGCGCAGCTGCCGGTCGGTCCGATGACCACCCAGGACGAGGCCTACCTGGGGTTGCCCGGCTTGTTGACCGCCGAGCAGACCGCGGCGGTCCTGGCCCGACGCGATTCGGACCTACGACGGCGGGTCGATGCGGCGGCCCGCGATCATCGCCCCGACCGCGCCGACCCCCCGCCGTCCGGAGGCGCCGTTGACGGCCTGGCCGGCGGCCGTGCCGGGTGGCGGGCCGCGGCCGACCTCCGTCGCGAAGTCAATCAGCTGGTCGGGCGGGTTGCGGCCAGGACCGGCTCACCGCACGCCCAGGTCCACGGGCAGCTCCGCCGGGCCGTGCCGGGTCCGCCGTCGGCGGCGGCCGCGGCGGATGTGCTGGAACGCAGACGGGATCACCTGCTCGGACTGCTGTGACACGCCCTGGTGTCACGCGCTGGTGTACGCCCCGGTGACCTGCTTCACGGGACGTTGCGGTCGATCTCGGCCAGCCAGACCGCCGCATTGCCGTCCGACGGCGCCCGCCAGTCACCACGAGGGCTCAGTGAACCGCCGGCGGACACCTTCGGGCCGTTGGGCATCGCCGACCGTTTGAACTGGGCGAAGCCGAAGAACCGGCGGACGAAGACGATCAGCCATTTTCGGATCTCCGGCAGGTCGTACGCCCGCCGCCGTTCGGCGGGGAACCCGGCGGGCCAGTTCCCGGACTCCACGTCCGACCAGGCGTGCCGGGCCAGGAAGGCGATCTTGGACGGTCGGAAGCCGAAGCGCAGGACGTAGAAGAGGGTGAAATCCTGCAACTCGTACGGCCCCACGGACGCCTCCGTGCTCTGCGGGGTCTCGCCGTCCCTGACCGGGATCAGTTCGGGAGAGATCTCGGTGTCCAGAATGGCGGTCAGGACGGTTCCGACCTCGGCGGTGAAATCCCCGTTTCCGCCGACCCATCGGATCAGGTGTTGGATCAACGTCTTGGGTACGCCCGCGTTCACGTTGTAGTGCGACATCTGGTCGCCGACCCCGTAGGTGCTCCAGCCCAGCGCCAGTTCGGACAGATCGCCGGTGCCGAGCACGATGCCACCACGAGAATTGGCCAGCCGGAACAGGTAGTCGGTGCGCAGCCCGGCCTGGACGTTTTCGAAGGTGACGTCGAAGACCTCCTCGCCGCGCGCGTAGGGATGATCCAGGTCGGCGAGCAACTGGCGGGCCGCCGGCCGGATGTCGATCTCGGCAGGGGTGACGCCCAGGGCTTTCATCAGGGCGTGGGCGTTGCTCCGGGTGCCGCTGCTGGTGGCGAAACCGGGCAGGCTGAAGCCCAGCACGTTGGTGCGTGGCCGCCCCAGCAGGTCCATGGCCCGCGCCGCCACGATCAGCGCGTGGGTCGAGTCGAGCCCTCCGGAGACCCCGATGACGACCTTGGCGGTCCCGGTGGCGCGGAGTCGCTGGATGAGGCCGTCGACCTGGATGTTGTAGGCCTCGTAGCAGTCCTGGGCGAGCCGCGCCGGGTCGGCGGGGACGAACGGGAATCGTTCGACGGTGCGGACGAGTCCGAGATCGGTGTCCGGCGGCGCCAGGTCGAAGGGCACGGTCCGGTACGCCGTGGCGGTGCCGACGGCGCGGCGATTGTCTTCGAAGGTCCCCATCCGGGCGCGTTCCTGCCGTAGCAGGTCCAGGTCGACGTCGGCGACGGTGACGGTGGCCCCAGCGGCGAACCGTTCCCCCTGGGCCAGCAGGACGCCGTTCTCGAAGATGCTGGTCTGGCCGTCCCAACTCAGATCGGTGGTGGATTCGCCCTGCCCGGCCGCGGCGTACAGGTACGCGGACAGGCAGCGAATCGACTGCGACCGGCAGAGCAGCGCTCTGGTCTCGGACCGCCCGATGGTGATCGGGCTGCCGGAGAGGTTCACCAGGACGGTGGCTCCGGCGAGCGCGAGAGCACTGGACGGTGGTACTGGGACGAACATGTCTTCACAGATCTCGACCCCGATGGTCAACCCGTCCATGTCGGCCGCGGCGAACAACAGGTCGGTGCCGAACGGCGCCACTGCGCCTCCGACGCTGATCAGCTGATCAACGATCCCGTCGCCGGAGGCGAACTGCCGACGCTCGTAGAACTCTCGGTAGGTGGGCAGGTGGATCTTGGGCACCACGCCCAACAGCCGTCCGCGATGGATGACGACGGCGGTGTTGAACAGTCGGGCCTGGTGGCGGATCGGGGCGCCGACGACCAGCACGGGCAGGAGGTCCTCGGACGCCGCGAGTAAATCCGCCACCGCCTGCTGGACGGCGTCCAGCAGGGCGTCCTGCCCGAGCAGATCGTCGATGGCGTAACCGGACAGGCACAGTTCGGGGAACAGCGCGACCGATACACCTCGGGCATCACATCGCCGTGCGATCTCGGTAATCGTCGCGGCGTTGGCCGCGGGGTCGGCGATGCGGGAGGGCATGGCGCAGGCCGCGACCCGCGCAAAGCCGTGCCGGTACAGCGAGCCGAATGTCACCGACCCGAATGTCACCGCGCTCAGCCCGTGGTCAAGGCTTTGGCGGAGCCCAGGACGCCGATCGGACCGGCGGCGACGAACAGGTACCAGCCGGGTTCGGCGTACCTGAACAGGTCCGCGACCGACTGATTGAACGTGTCATGGCCGCGCGCCAACCACCAGAGCGTGCCGGCCAGGAAGGCCAGCGCGAGTGCCAGCGACACCGCGCCCAACGGGCGGTGATCGATCGGCAGCGTCATCGCCAGCCCCAGCAGGATCAGGGCGGCTCCGCCCAATGCCGTGGCCATCACCGAGTAGGCGGTGATCCTGTCCGGAACGGACAGCGACGCACCGGCGCGAGCGGCCAGGAACCGGTCCCAACCGGTGACCCCGCCCGGCAGCCCGACACCGGTGATCATCGAACTCCAGGACAGAAAGAGCTGCCCCACCCCGGCGCCGCCGGCGACCACCGTGACCAAGGCCGCGACCAGGTCGGGTCGCGGGGCCGGACTGCCTTGTCTGCGGAGCGGCCAGGACGCGGCCTGCATCGAGCCGGCGGGGGACGTCGGCCGGCGGTCCCGATATTCGGGTGGGGCGGACATCAGGCTCGACCACCTTCTCGATTGTCGGCAGGTACCGGGTGTCGACCCGTCGGGTCGTTCACCACCCATCATCACCCATGTCCGCCGCGCGTGCCTCCGACTCCCGGAACGTCCAGCGCGGTCTCCCACGCCCGGTGCGGTCTCCGCCGGCACGCCCGGTGCGCGACCGGCCGCTGAAACGCCGCAGGGGCGGGCCGCCATGGCGGCCCGCCCCTGCGCGGACGTCGAGAACTCCGCTCCTGGCGACCGAAGCCGCGGGAGCGTGGAGCTCAGTTCTGCGTGCGATAGATGTCGGCCGCCAGCTCCTCGAGCCGGGCCGAATGCTCACGGGCGTGGTGGCCGCAGAAGAGCAACTCACCACCCTTGGGAAGAACGGCTCGCAAGGACGCCGCCGCTCCACATCGATCGCACCGATCAGCTGCGGTGAGCGCTGCGGGACTGGCCAGGGTTCCGGTCATGTCGTCCTCCCATCTACGGCCACCGCGAACGGTGACTGGCGTGTACCTCTATTCCGACGCTTCCAAGTACCACTCTGTTCCCGCAAAGCGAATGTGTTACAACACATTTACCTGGTGGATATCAAGTGGTTCGTCACGACCCGGCCTCAGGACGGGCGAGTGGCAAAAGCGAACATCTGGCGGTACTGACCCATCGTCGCATTCCCCGTCGTCGATACGGGCACGACTTCGCCCGTGGCGAACACGTCCGCGGTAAGCACTCGCCCGCGGCGCGCCCCACGCGCAGGCAGTGGGCGTCGCACGCCCGGACCAACTTCGACGTGCGGATGTTCTACCTGAAGTAAAATCGCGGGTGGCGAGGGTGGAGGTGGAGCGTGGTCGGCCGTGGCGAGTTGGAGCGTGCCGTCATCGAAGTCCTGTGGGCGGCGACCGAGCCGATGACGGCCCGGGCCGTGACCGACGCCCTGACCGGTCGAGATCTGGCCGTCACCACGGTGCTGACCGTGCTGTCCCGTCTGGAGGGCAAGGGCGTTGTCCGCCGGGCCCGCGACGGGCGGGCGCATACCTATGAGGCCGTGGCCGACCGCGAGGAACACACGGCCGACCTGATGAGGCAGGTGCTGGACACCGCGGGCGACCGCGACGACGCGCTGGCCCGATTCGTCGGCTCTGTCTCACCGCAGGACATCCAGGCGCTGCGTCGTGCCATCGACGATCGTTGACCCGTTGACCGCCGGGGAGGCATCCGGACGGACGGCCGTAGATTGATGAGCATGCCGGCCGCTCCCGTCCTGGCCGCCGGCCTCGCGGCGGCTTCCCTGGTGCTGGCCGGTCCGGCGAGTTCGCTGCTGGCCAGGTCCGACTGGACCACCCGCGCACCACGGGCCGTGTTGGTTCTATGGCAGTCCGTGTGCCTGTCGGCCGGCCTGTGCATGATCGGCGCGGGCTTCGTTCTCGCGCTCCAGCCCCTGGGGCACAACATCGTCACCGCGGGGTTGATCTGGGGTCGGCGGCTGGTGGAAGGGCGGCCGCTGGAGGGCATGACCGACGGTGGCGTCGTCACCGGCACACTGGCCACCCTGGCGGTTCTGTTGCTGTTCGGTGTCCTGATCCGGTGTCTGGCCTCGACGCTGCGCCGTCGGCGGGTTCACCGGATGTTGCTGGATCTGCTGACCGGTGACCGCTCGATGTCCATGGCCCGAACGCAGAACTTCCGATCGGCATCGTCGCCGGGCCGGACGGCCGGGCCGGACCACCATGTCGGTGATCTGCTCGCCGACATCCGGATTCTCGATCACACGGCTGCTGTCGCCTACACGGTGCCCGGATGGCATTCCCGGGTGGTGCTGTCGGCCGGGATGCTGGACCTGTTGAGCCGGGCGGAGCTCATCGCCGTCATCGAACACGAGAAGGCTCACGTCCGCAGCCGTCACGATCTGCTGATCCTGCCGTTCCAGGCCTGGGGCGCGGCGCTCGGTCGGCTCCAGGGCGTCCGGGCGGCGGCCGGAGCGGTGGCGGAATTGACCGAGATGCTGGCCGACGACTGCGCGGCCCGGCGTTCCGCGCCGTCGGTCCTGGCCCGGGCCCTGGCCACGGTGGCGCTGGCCGGGGTGTCCGGCGATGTCGGCGTGGTGGGGTCGCAGACTCCTGCGGTCGCCGGCTGTTCGGTCGCGGCCAGAGTGGATCGGCTGCGGCACCCTCGCCCGCTACCGCTGTCCCAGCTGATCTGCATCTACGTCGTGGCGATCCTTCTTCTCGCCGTGCCGGCGGCGCTGTTGCTGCTGGGTTGGAGTTGAGCCGGAGGTTTCGCCGGCTCCGGAGGGGGTCGGCCGGTCGTGATAGGAATCCCGCGTGAGCATTCCCCTGGGTGATCCCGTCGGCGCGACGCAGGAGCCGGCCGCGTCACACACCGCGTTCCATGATCTCGGCGAGTTCGTGGCGTTGCCCCGGATGTCCGGACTGTTGTTGTCGCCCGACGGAACACAGTTGGTCGTCGCGGTGAGCACACCGGACGCTACATCCCACCGGTACCAGAGCGCGTTGTGGCGGGTCGACCCCCTCGGCGTCGCACCGGCGGTGCGGCTGACCCGAGGTGCCGCGGGCGAGTCGAGCGCCGCGTTCACCCACCGCGGCGACCTGCTGTTCACGGCCAAGCGAGCCGATCCGGAAGACGTCGAGGCGAGCGCGGAACGTTCGCCGCTCTGGTTGCTCCCGGCCGGCCAGGGTGAGGCCGCTGTGGTGGCCTCCCGGGTCGGCGGCTTCTCGGCGGTGCGGGCCGCGGCCCAGGCTCCGGTGGTTCTGGTGTCCGCCCCGCTGCTGCCGGGTGCCACTGACGTGGGCGACGACGACCGACTCCGCACGGCGCGCAAGGACGCGGGCGTGACGGCGATCCTGCACGACGGTTACCCGGTGCGGTACTGGGACCGCGACCTCGGTCCCGACCGACCCCACCTGCTGGCCGCCGATCTTGCCCCCGACCCGTCCGCTGAGCGGATGAGCTGGCGGGATCTGACGCCCGCGCCGGGCGGGGCGTTGGTCGAGCAGACCAGCGACCTCAGCCGGGACGGCCGGTGGGCGGTCACCGGGTGGCACCGCCGGCTCCCGGCCGGTGAGCAGCGCAGCGAGATCGTGCTGATCGACGTGTCCACCGGTGCGCACCGGGTGCTGCGCGCCGATCCGGAGGCCGACCTGTACGGTCCCCGGATCTCGGCGGACGGCACCAGGGTGGCCTACCTGCGGGAGCTGCGGTCGACGCCGCAGCGGGCCGTGACGACGACCGTCGAAATCGTCGACGTCGACGACGGTTCGGTGGTCAGTCCCGCGCAGAGCTGGGATCGGTGGCCCACGGCCCTGGCCTGGCTGCCCGACGGGTCCGCCCTGCTGGCCGGCGCCGACCAGGACGGCCGTGGGCCGGTTTTCGTCATCGATCCGGCCGGCGGTCCGGTTCGTCAACTGACCGGAGACGACGCCACCTTCACCGACTTCGCGGTCGCGCCGGACGGGCTGCACCTGTACGCCCTGCGCACCAGTTACCTCGCTCCGGCCCACCCGGTGCGCATCGGCCTCACCGGGCGGGACGCCGGCGTTGCCGTGCCGTTGCCGTCACCGGCGCCGCCGCCGGAGCTACCGGGCACGCTGGTCGACGTTCGGGCGGTCGCCGTCGACGGAGTGGGCGTGCGCGGCTGGCTGGCGTTGCCCCACGGTGCCGGCGCGGACCATCCGGCGCCGTTGCTGCTCTGGATCCACGGCGGACCGCTGAATTCGTGGAATTCCTGGTCCTGGCGCTGGACACCGTGGGTGATGGTGGCCGCCGGCTACGCCGTCCTGCTCCCCGATCCGGCCCTGTCCACCGGCTACGGGCAGGCTTTCGTTCAGCGGGGCTGGGGTGCATGGGGTGCCGCGCCCTTCACCGACCTGCTGGCCATCACCGACCAGGTCGAGGCGCGGGAGGACATCGACGCCGACCGCACGGCGGCGATGGGGGGTTCGTTCGGCGGCTACATGGCGAACTGGGTGGCCGGGCACACCGATCGGTTCCGCGCCGTCGTCACCCATGCCAGCCTGTGGTCGCTGGAGGATTTCGGTTCGACCACCGACGCCGCCTACTACTGGGAACGGGAGATGTCCCCGGAGATGACGGCGAGGTACTCGCCGCACCTGTTTGTCGCCCGGATCACCACTCCGATGCTGGTCGTGCACGGCGACAAGGACTACCGCGTGCCGATCGGCCAGGGCCTTCGGCTGTGGTACGAGCTGCTGTCCAGGTCCGGTCGGCCGGCGGACCCCGACGGGCACAGTCCGCACCGGTTCCTGTACTTCCCGTCGGAGAACCATTGGGTGCTCAGCCCGGGCCACGCCGCGCTCTGGTACCGGGTCGTGCTCGATTTCCTCGCCGAGCACGTCCTGGGCGAGCCGCCGGCGGCGCTGCCGGCGCTGCTCGGTGGTCCGGCGGGCCCGGACCTCTCTCCCGATGGGCCCGGAAAGGGCTGACCGTGGCCGACTCCGAGGAATTGCACGAAGTCTGGTTGGAGTTGTCCAGCGGAAGCAGGGTCGTCGTGGGGCACAACCTGCCCGACCGGGCCGCCGCCAGTCTGATCGCCAACCGGTGGATCGCCATCGCGCGGGAAGAGGACGGATTGCACGAGACCAGGCCGGGCAGCGGAGTGGTGGTTCGCGCCACCGCCATCGTGGCGGTGAAGGCCCAGCTCCAGCCGACCAGGAATTGGCTGCGTGGGCCGCGAGAGGGCAACTGGCTCTGATCGTGGCAAGAGCAGACCCATCCGGAAGCGCGGAGCCGTCAACCGCACTAGCGTGGCCGACATGACGGACCCGCAGGCGCCCGCTCTGCACGCAGCCGACCGCCACGATGTGATCCGGGTGACCGGCGCACGCGTCAACAACCTCAAGGACGTCAGCGTCGAGATCCCCAAGCGCCGGTTGACGGTGTTCACCGGCGTCTCCGGCTCGGGGAAGAGTTCACTGGTGTTCGGCACGATCGCCGCGGAATCGCAGCGGATGATCAACGAGACCTACAGCGCCTTCGTCCAGGGCTTCCTGCCGACGCAGGCCCGGCCGGACGTCGATCTGCTCGACGGGCTGACGACGGCGATCATCATCGACCAGGAACGGATGGGGGCCAACACCCGCTCCACGGTGGGCACCGCCACCGACGCCAACGCGATGCTGCGCATCCTTTACAGCCGACTCGGGCAGCCCCACATCGGCTCGCCGCAGGCGTTCTCGTTCAACGTCGCCTCGATCAGCGGAGCGGGTGCGGTGTCCGTCCAGCGTCACGGACAGGCCGTCAAGGAGCGTCGTAGCTTTTCGATCACCGGCGGGATGTGCCCACGATGCGAGGGTCGGGGCTCCGTGACCGATATCGACCTGACTGCGTTGTACGACGCCGATAAGTCCCTCAACCAGGGTCCGTTCACCATTCCCGGCTACAGCATGGACGGCTGGTTCGGCCGGATCTTCATCGGCTCCGGCCTTTTCGACCCCGACAAGCCCATCCGCAGGTTCACCAAGCGGGAGCTGAACGATCTGCTGTACAAGGAGCCGACCAAGATCAAGGTCGACGGCATCAACCTGACCTACGAGGGGCTGATCCCGAAGATCAGCAAGTCGATGCTCTCGAAGGACGTCGACACTCTGCAGCCGCACATCCGCGCCTTCGTGGAACGGGCGGTGACCTTCACGACGTGTCCGGAGTGCGGCGGCACCCGGCTCTCCGCGGCGGCCCGGTCGTCCACGATCGAGGGGATCAGCATCGCCGACGCCTGCGCGATGCAGATCAGCGATCTGGCCCAGTGGGTGCGGAGCCTGCGGGGTCCGTCCGTGGCGCCGCTGCTCGAGGCGCTACGGGACAGTCTGGCCTCGTTCGTCGAGATCGGCCTGGGCTACCTGTCTCTGGAGCGGCCGTCGGGCACGCTGTCCGGCGGGGAGGCGCAGCGGGTGAAGATGATCCGCCACCTCGGCTCCTCACTCACCGACGTCACCTACGTGTTCGACGAGCCGACGATCGGGTTGCACCCCCACGACATCCAGCGGATGAACAACCTGCTGCTGCAGCTTCGCGACAAGGGCAACACGGTGCTCGTCGTCGAACACAAGCCGGAGGCCATCGCGATCGCCGACCACATCGTCGACCTGGGCCCCGGCGCCGGCGCTGCCGGTGGCGAGGTGGTCTTCGAGGGCACCCTCGAAGGGCTGCGGTCCAGTGACACCCTGACCGGGCGGCACCTGGATGATCGGGCCGGGTTGAAGCGGGCCGTGCGGACGCCGTCGGGTGTGCTGGAGGTGCGCGGCGCCGGGACCCACAATCTGCAGAACGTCGATGTGGACATTCCGCTCGGTGTGCTGACGGTCGTCACCGGGCTGGCCGGCTCCGGCAAGAGCTCATTGATCCACGGCTCGGTGACCGGCCGGGACGGGGTGGTGTCGGTCGACCAGGGTGCGATCAAGGGCTCCCGGCGCAGCAATCCGGCCACCTACACCGGACTGCTCGATCCAATTCGCAAGGCCTTCGCCAAGGCCAACGGCGTGAAGCCGGCGTTGTTCAGCGCCAACTCCGAAGGCGCCTGCCCCAACTGCAACGGGGCCGGCGTCATCTACACCGACCTAGCCATGATGGCCGGAGTGGCGACCGTGTGCGAGGTGTGCGACGGCAAACGATTCCTGGCCGAGGTGCTCGACTATCACCTGGGCGGCAAGGACATCAGTCAGGTACTGGCCATGTCGGTGACCGACGCCGAGGCGTTCTTTTCCACCGGGGAGGCCAAAACGCCCGCGGCGCACAAGATCCTGGCCCAACTGGCCGACGTCGGGCTCGGCTACCTCAGTCTGGGCCAACCGCTGACCACACTGTCCGGCGGCGAGCGGCAACGAATCAAACTGGCCACCCGGATGTCCGGGACCGGCGACGTGTACGTCCTCGACGAACCGACCACCGGGCTGCACCTGGCCGACGTGGAAAACCTGCTCGGCCTGCTCGACCGACTCGTCGACTCCGGCAAGTCGGTCATCGTCATCGAGCACCACCAGGCGGTCATGGCGCACGCCGACTGGATCATCGACCTGGGCCCCGGCGCCGGGCACGATGGCGGTCGGGTCGTCTTCCAGGGCACCCCGGGCGACCTGGTCGCCGCCCGCTCCACCCTCACCGGAGAGCATCTCGCCGCCTACGTCCACCCCGAGCTGTCAAGGATTAGTTGACAGGACGAAGTCGTCAAGGTTTACTTGACCCATGAAGAACTCTTGGACACCGTCCCCCGTCCGCGCGGCCTATCTGTCGATCGCTGCCGCCCTGGCGACTGTCGCCGTGTCCGTCAGCGTCGTGCTGATCTCGTCGACCGCGCTGCGGGTGGTGGGCGCCGGTGTGGTTGTCGTGCTGATGGTGTTGTGCGGCATGGGGCTGGGCACGGCAGTGGCCGCCGCGAAGCGCCCGACCGCCCAGGCCCCGGAACTCCGATGATCGAGCCGGCCGGAGTCCTGGTCGACGCCGCTGAGGAGGCGGCGGTTCGCTCGGCCGTGGTGCACGCGGTGCTGACCGCGCCCGCGGGGGTGGAGGAGCAACTCGCCCACGACCCGGTGGCCTACCTGCGACTGGTGGCCGCCGCCCGCATCGCGTCGGACGAATCGTCCCGGTTGCTTCGCGACGCTGTCGACGGGGCCCGGACGGCCGGCCATCGCTGGGACGTGATCGGGCAGGTGCTCGGCGTCAGCAAACAGGCGGCCCAGCAACGCTTCGGGCAACCAGGCCCGTCCGTGGTGGACGCGGTGCCCGGTCCTGCGGACCGGCCGGAGCGTCGGTTGCTGGCCCCGCTGACCGCGTTCACCGAGATGGCCGCGCTGGAGGAGGCGGGGCGGCACGGGTGGCACAGTGTCGAGTACGGCACCTTGCGCCATGTGGTCGAGGAATCGCCGTGGGAGTGGGAACACCAGCGGCAGTTCGCGGCGACCGGTGGCCGGCACCAGCGGCTGATCGAGCAGGGTTGGCAGCTGATCGGCACCATGCGCTTCCCGTGGGCCTATTACGCCCGCCCGACGGACCGGCCGGCGCAACCAGGGCCCTGGGGTCAGGACCGAAACGTCGGGCTGTTCACGACTCCGTACAGCTCGCCGACCTCGCCGGCATGACCGATCAGCGCCGCGGATCAGATCTGCTGAACGCCCAGGCGAGTACGAATGCCTTGGTGGTGCCGTTGTCGATGACGCTGGGTAGGTTGCCGAGTTGCGCTCGGGCCGCGGCCGGATCGGCCAGCGCCAGATACTGGATCATGTACTCGCCGAACGGTCCGCTGTAACCGGACGGCGCGGCCTCGGCGAGATTCGTCATGATCCGGGCGTTGTCACCGCCGAGGTACTGGGCGTACGGACCCATCGGGATCAGCTGGATACCCAGCATCGCGCTCGGATCCGCACTGAACCAGGTGGCGTAATCGCGCTTTCCGCCCCAGTTCAGCGCGAGCATCTTGGCCGTGAACCCCGGGAACGCATTGACATCGGTGTTGGTCCAGTAGAGCTTCGCCCCGTTCGCCTCCACGCTCATCATCCAGCGCGCCTGGTCGTAGCCGGACGCATTTCCGCGCACCTGCTCCCACAGGGCCAGCCCGTTCCAGGCGTTGACCGCCTCCGAGCTGGATTCCTGGCTGTTGCCTTCGGCGAACGGACTGGTTCCGGAGGCCCAGGAATGGCCGGAATACGGATCAAAGTTCCGGTACTGCGGGAATACGGAACCCGTTGCCGGCGAAGCGATATCGGCCGCCAATAGGTCGACCACCGGTGCGATCGTGTCGGCCAGGTCCGGATCGTTCTTCGAGACCACGGCGGCCGCATACAACATGTAACCGTAATGGAAGTGATGATCGTTCATCTCGTCAGAGCCGAAGGAGGGTTTGAGCCCGATCATCGAGTGGACCGTCGGGTCGTACACGAAACACGTGTCCGAGCGAGTGGCACAGCCGGTCGGATCGAACCACCGCCTCAGTTGGGCGGTGAGTTCGGCGCGCAGGCTTTTCGCTGTTTCGACCTGGCCCAACTGCTCGGCCAGAACCATCAGGTTGGCGGCGCGGTAGAGGTACTTGCCGCCGAAGTAGGTGTCGTCCGCGGTGAAGTCGATGCCGGCTGCGTCTTTTCGCAGCTGGGTCACGATGGTGGCCTTGTCCGCCGCGGTGACCGTCGACAGGTCCAACGCGCCGGACGGCATGACCAACGGCACGGTGGTGGTGACCGAATGACCGGTGTAGATGGGCATCGTTCCATAGATGCTGGCGTAGCTGCCGGTGAGACGGAGACCGCCGTCGACCTGCTGGCCGGCCATCACGGAGATGGCTGTGGCCGCACCATCTTTCGTCGCATAGTTGAGCGTGGTCCGCACCACATCGCCGACGATGGCGTGGGTGACGGAACCGCCGACGACCGGATGGGCCGCCGCCGCGGCCAACGAGGACGCGGCTGCGCCATCCGGAGCCGGGTAGATGGTCATCGTGGAGCCGGCGCCCAGGGACACCTGGCCGCCTGGATCGATGGTCGCGCCGCGGCCGATCACCAGGCCGTATTCGTGCCCGGCCACCGTGGCGGTGTACAGCTCGGCCGCCTGCTTGGTGAACACCGGCTGGATCGGAACGGTCTGCGCCACCGCGGCGGTGTAAGTGACGAACGGGGAGCCCTGGGCGAGCACCACGGATCCGAGCGCCGATCCGGCCGCCGACGAATAGGTCGCCGTCACCGTCAGAGCGTCGTACGCGGTCACCTGCATCGAGGCCGCACCGAGCGGCAGATGAATCTGCGGGTTGTTGGCGCCCATGATCGTCGTTGCGCTCGAGGTCACCTCTGGCAACCCGATGGCGATGGAGTCCTCGGTGAGTTCTGCCGACAGCGGCATCGGGAACACCGGCCGGGGCGTGGCCCCGAACACCAGGCCGGAGAACCACCTGTCCGTCGGGGCCGGCAGAGAGGCGGCCAGCCGGGTGGGTGCCACCGTGGCGACGTTCTTGTGGACCACGGAAGCCAGATCGGTCTGCAGTTGCGCATCCGGCATCGACAGGCTGGGTGTTGGCAGGCTGGGTGTTGGCAGGCTGGGTGTCGACAGGCTGGGTGTCGACAGGCTGGGGGCCTTCGATGAACAGGCGGCCAACAGGGCCACACCCGCCACCATCGCGATCCAGGGCCGATGTCGTCTGATGGTGCGCGTCATCATCACGTGATGAACCAATAGACCGTCGCCATGAGCTCCACCGTCATTCCCCCGCATGCTCGTGGCCAGGGCCAGAGCGTCGTACCGTTCAGGTCAGGACACGTTCAGGCCAGGACACCGCAAGAGCCAGGGTGCGGTCGATCAGTCATGCGGCTCAAGGCACCCGGTTTTCACTCTCGGCGACCTCTCCACCATGCTACCCCCGAACGCCCGTCCACATCACCCGTTTGCCGTCGAGAGTGTCACACACTGTTGAACGAAACGGCGATCAGGTGCTCGCCACGCAAACGAGTCTGCCCACCCGCTGGATGAGCGGGTGGGCAGGCGCAGTCGAGGCTGGAACGGTTGGTGCGACTCAGACGGAGACGCCCTGGGCGCTGGCCAGCATCATCAGCTCGTTGCGGTCGCTCTCGGAGATGGCGTGAGTGATCGCGAAGTGGATGCTGTTGCGGTATTCCTCGCGGCGCAGTCGGTGGTCGTTGATGGCCTTGCTCAGGCGGGTCATCGGCTGCTGTCCATCTGGCGCTGGTGCATGACGATCAATTCGTCCCGCATGGCCGTGGTGCCGGCGGAATTGATGATGTGCCACATCTCGCGCTCGCCGCGGACGACGGCCCGACGGTGCTTGATGGTCTTCATGATGTTCGACATTGCTGTGGTCCTTTGCTGTGTGGTGCGGTGATGCGCGTGCCCTCTTTGGAACAGCGGCGCCAATCCAGTTGCCCAGGTCGGGCCGGCCGGAGATCTTCCTTCGAGCTTGTCTTTCGCTCTCCTATATAAGACGCACGGGGCCGCCGTTTATTGCCTCAGGGTGCGATCGGATCCGGTGATGGTCATCACCGCCCGCAATGGCCCCGCGTCAGGCCCGAGCGGGCTCCATCAAGCAGGGTGGCGCGGCCCGTGGCCGCCTTCAGGGCTGACATGGATGGTGGCGGCGGCGAGCCGGCGGACCCCGGCGAGCAGGTGGGCTTCGACGTGATCGGCGATGTCGTGTGCCTGGCTCAGGGTGAGAGTGGCATCGACGGTGATGTCGGCTTCGGCGCGCAGGGTGTGTCCGATCCAGCGGATTTTGAGGTCTCGGATGTGGGATACGCCGTCGACGGTGGCGATGGCGGCTGCGGCTTGGTCGAACACGCCGGGATCGACGGCGTCCATCAGTCGGGCGCCGACCTGCCGGATCGCGGAACGGAGCACGCCGAGGATGGCGATGGTGATGAGTAGCCCGACGACCGGATCGGCCCACGTCCAGCCGATGGCGACGCCGCCCGCGCCGAGAAGCACAGCGAGGCTGGTGAATCCGTCGGTGCGGGCATGCAGGCCGTCGGCGACCAGGGCGGCGGAGCCGATCTGCTGCCCGACCCGGATCCGGTAGCGGGCGACGATCTCGTTGCCGAGGAACCCGACGACACCGGCGCCGGCGACCGCCCAGAGGTGGGACACGGGTTGCGGATGGATCAGCCGACTGACCGCTTCGTCACCGGCCAGCACGCTGGAGAGCACCATCATGGCGATCACAAACAGTCCGCCGATGTCTTCGGCGCGGCCGTAGCCGTAGGTGTAGCGCTTGTTCGGCGGGCGACGGACAAGGGTGAATGCGATCAGTAGAGGCACCGCGGTGAGGGCGTCGGCAACGTTGTGCAGGGTGTCGCCGAGCAGGGCAATGGATCCGGACAGGACTACGACCAACGCTTGGATCGCGGCGGTGACGGCCAGGCCGACGAGGCTCATGACCAGTGCACGGCGGCCGGCGCTGTCCGCTTCGAGGGCGTCGTCGATCTGGTCGGCGGTGTCGTGGGAGTGCCCGCCGATCATCTCGGATACCCAGTGGGTGACCGCCGACCACCTGGATCCCCCGCGGTCATGGTGGTGCGGGCGACCATGACCATGCTGGTGGTTGTGTTCACCTGCGTGGTCGTCGTGGTGACCGGGCTCGGTCGGCTCCGGGTGGTCATGGGCAAGGAGGTGACTCATGCGGGAGGGCTCTTTTCGGTGCGGGTGGGCCGTTCAGCGCTATTCTAATGTCGCCTGCGCATCCGTGAAGACGTGAAGGTGTTTGACTAATATGATGCTCATGGTCATGACTCCTCCTGTGTCCGCCGCCGCGGCGCCGACCACCGGCGGTCCGCATCCCGACGATCCGTCACCGGCGCAGGTGAATGCCGCGGTCGTTTCGTTCGCGATGTTGGCTGACCCGACCCGGGTAAGGATGTTGTGGGCGATGGCTTCGCAGGAGCTGGATGTGGCCGGCTTGGCCGCGGCGGCCGGGTGCCGACCGACGGTGGCCAGTCAGCACCTGTCGAAGCTGCGACTTGCCGGTTTGGTGGAAGGCACCCGCCACGGTCGCCGAATCTTGTACCAATTGCGCGGCGGACATGTACGGAACCTGTTGCGCGAGGGAATGTTTCATGCCGATCATCAAGTCACCGGGGAACCGGTCCACGACTAGCTCTTCGCGTTGAGGAATGCCCAGCGGACCCAGCGGCCCGCCTGGCAGACGTTGACCACCTTTCAATCACACGCGATGAATACACGCTATGCTGTACCATCTCACCTTGTGGAAACTTTGACGTTCGGCGGGGTGCTGGCCCGGTTCGGGCATGCCTTGTCCGATCCGACCCGGGCCCGGATCCTGCTGGCTCTGCGGGAAGGCCCGGCCTATCCCTCGGACCTGGCGGACCTGCTGGAGGTGAGCCGGCAGAGCCTGTCCAACCATCTGACCTGCCTGCGCGGTTGCGGCCTGGTCGTCGCCGTTCCGGAGGGTCGGCGGTCCCGGTACGAGCTGGCCGACCCGCGGCTGGCGCACGCACTGACCGACTTGATGGGCGTCGTGTTGGCCGTCGATCCGCAGCACTGCGCCGCTGCGGCGGCCGCCGATGATCAGGAACGATGATGGCCATCGTGCTGACGGGGACTGCCGCCGCCCCTTACGCGGTGCGGCGTGCGGTGCTGAGCCGCCGGATCCGGCTGTTCGTGGCCGCCACGATCACCTACAACGTTCTCGAAGCAGTCGTTGCGATCACCGCCGGGTCTATGGCGTCCTCGACAGCGTTGATCGGCTTCGGGCTGGACTCGGTCATCGAAGTGGCTTCAGCTGCCGCGGTGGCGTGGCAGTTCACCGGGAAGGACCCGGAGGCGCGGGAAAAGGTCGCGCTGCGGATCATCGCCTACTCGTTCTTCGCGTTGGCTGCGTATGTGTCGATCGATGCAGTTTTGTCCCTGGTGAGCGGCAGCGAGGCGCGGCATTCCACCTCAGGGCTGATCCTGGCGGCGTTGAGCCTGATGGTGATGCCGCTCCTGTCCTACGGGCAGCGCCGCACCGGCCGGGAGCTGAACTCGCGCTCCGCTGTTGCGGACTCCAAGCAAACCCTGCTGTGCACCTACCTCTCCGCGGTGCTGCTCGTCGGGTTGGCGTTGAACTCACTGTTCGGGTGGAGCTGGGCCGATCCGCTTGCCGCGCTGGTGATCGCCGTCGTCGCAGTCAGAGAAGGCCGCGAGTCGTGGAAGGGTGACAATTGCTGCGCTCCCAACGGCGCCATCCACACCGTCGGGCCGGCCGACGATGACCCCGAACCGGTCGACTCCTGCTGCGCCCCCGCCGCCCCCGCCGGACTGATAGCCGCCGCGGACGGATGCTCGGACGGCTGCGACTGCTGTCCACCGGCAGCGGGAGGAGCCTCGCTGACCCGGACCACCAGGCCGCGCCGCGATGTCTGATCCCCACGGCGGAACCGCCCACGACCACGACGGCACCGGGCACCAGCAGCCCGGTCACGATCACAGCCAGAACGAAAAACATGCCGGTCACAGTCACGGCGTCGCCGCCGACGCCGACAAGCGGTACCTCTCCGGCGCGCTCGCCCTGATCGTGGCGTTCCTGATCACCGAAGTCGTCGTCGGGCTGATCGCCGGGTCCTTGGCGTTGATCTCCGACGCCGGGCACATGCTCACCGACGCCGCGTCCATCGTTCTGGCCCTCATCGCGATCCGGCTATCGGCCAAACCAGCACAGGGCCGGTGGACCTACGGCTACAAGCGCGCCGAGATCCTCTCCGCCCAGGCCAACGGCCTGACGTTGTTGCTGCTGGCGGTCTGGTTCATCTATGAGGCGATCCGCCGGCTGATCAACCCACCGGAGGTCGAGGGCCTGCTGGTCTTCATCACCGCCATGGTCGGCATCGTCATCAACATCGCCGCCGCCTACCTCATCTCCAAAGCCAACCGGACCAGCCTGAACATCGACGGCGCGTTCCAACACATCCTCAACGACCTGTATGCGTTCATCGCCACCGCCATCGCCGGGCTGGTCGTCCTGTTCACCGGCTTCGGCCGGGCAGACGCCATCGCCGCCCTGATCGTTGCCGCGCTGATGATCAAAGCCGGCTACGGGCTGGTCCGCGAGTCCGGCCGGATCTTCCTCGAAGCCGCGCCGACCAACCTGGACCCGGATCTCATCGGCCCGGCGATGGCCGGACGGCCCCATGTGGCTGAGGTCCACGACCTGCACATCTGGGACGTCACCTCCGGGATGCCCGCACTGTCCGCGCACATCCTGGTCGACCCCGCCGGCGACTGCCACGCCGTCCGCCGCGACCTCGAGGCCCTGCTGGTCGGCGTTTACAAGGTCGACCACACCACTCTGCAGGTCGACCACGCCCACGACGAACAACCGGCCACCGGCGTGCTGCCACAGTTCGGCGAGAACTGCGAAGAACCCCACGGAGCGCGCCACTACCCCGCCGCCACCACCCCCAGCCGCCCTGCGCCCAGCCACCAACCGCACTGACCGTGCAGACCCGCATGTGGAACGGAGATTCCGCGGTGACCGATGTTCCGGCACAGGCCACGACCGTGGTGCGTTCCCGTGGTGGCAGCAGTTCGCGAGTTGCTGATCGGCTGCCGACGGGTGCACCAAGCCGATCGCGCGCCGAGCACTGGCGGTGGAGCCTGGTCGCGGGTGTGTTGTTCGGGTTGTTCACCCTGCACGTACTCGTCGACCATCACAACGATTCGCACGCTCCTGCCGTCATCACCAGTGCCGCGGAGCATTCCCCGGCGGCCCAAGCGGACGGACCAGAGCAACCGCATCAGCATCTGCTCGACGACTGCATCCTGTTTCTCGTGGCGGTCAGCTCAGTGCTGGCGATCGGGTTCACCGCCACGGGCCGCAACGCGCCGCGGACCACTGTCCCGTCGTCGCCGACCGGAGGGTTTTCCTTCACCGCCGCTGGTATCCGGCTGCCGCAGTTCTTGCTGAGCGTGCAACGGACGTAGACCTTTTTGAATTGGGTGAGGCGACGTCGACGTCCCTCATGGATGACACCGCCCGGGCCGCTGACTGGCTCCGAGGCGCTTCTGCTTCCACCATATCAAGAAGGATCTCACTGACATGACCTCTCGCACATCACTTCTCCGACTCAGCGCGGCGGTAATCACGGCCGCGCTCACCTTGACGGCCTGCACGTCCGGCGGCGATTCGACAGCCGTCACCGTCACCGTCCCCACGACCGCTCAACCGGCGGAGCCCACACCGCAGCCCGCCGCGGTATCGACAACGACCGGCGCCCCTGCCAACCTCACGCCCGCGGGGACGCCGCTACCTGATCTCACCATCACCGGTTCGACACTGACATCCATCCCACTGAGCCCCAGCCGGGCAGCCGCCGGACCTGTCATCACGACCGTCCCGGCCGCCCGCGCCACCGGGGTGTCACCGATCAGCCCCGTCGTCGTCAAGGCCATCGACGGGAAATTGGTGACCCTGTCGGTGACCAACCCCACCGGCAAATTGATCGCCGGGAAATATTCCGCCGACGAAAGTTCCTGGGCATCCACCGAGCCGCTGGCGTTCGACCGTACCTACTCGATCGACGCCGAAGCGACCTCCGCCGCCGGCGTCACACGGTCGACCAGCGCCAAGTTCACGACGGTGAAACCACGGCAGACGGTGTTCCCGTCGTTCTTCCCCAACCCGACCATGAAAACGGTTGGCGTCGGCCAACCGATGGTCGTCATCTTCGACAGAGCCCCGATCGATCGGGCGGCGGCGGAGAAGGCCCTGGCCGTGACGACGAGCCCAGCGGTCAAGGGGTCGTGGTACTGGTGGGACAACCGAACCCTGCATTACCGGCCGCAGACTTACTGGAAAGCGGGGACGAAGATCACCGTCGCGGCGAAGGTGTACGGAGTCGACTTCGGCGGCGGCATGTACGGCGAGATCGACCGGACCCTGAAGGTCACTGTCGGGCCGGCCAAGATCGCCAAGATCAACGACGCCACCAAGACCATGCAGGTGTTCATCGACGGGAAGCTGGTCCGCACCGTCCCGGTCTCCCTCGGTCAGAACCGAACTCTGAACGTCAACGGGAAGAAGATTTCGCTGGTCACGCCGTCGGGAATCTACGTCGCGCAGGAGAAATACGCGGTCAAGCAGATGAGCTCCGCGACCTACGGACTGCCCACCAGCTACAACCTGGGATACGACAAGGCGATCCCACTGGCTGTCCGGATCTCCAACGGAGGGATCTTCGTGCATTCGGCGCCGTGGTCGGTGGCCGATCAGGGCGTCCGCAACGTCTCCCACGGGTGCATCAACATCAACCCTGACGCGGCCCGATGGTTCTACAACACCTTCAGCTTCGGCGACATCGTCCAGGTCACCGGCACGTCCACCGGGCTCGAATCCACCGACGGGTTCGGTGACTGGAACCTGTCCTGGTCCAAGTGGCAGGAAGGGTCTGCGTTGAGCTGAGCGACCCACACCCGGCGGCCGCGAAACACAGTCGTTTTCGTGGCCGCCCACAGCGGCGTCTAGAGGTGACGGGCGCGTAGGCGTAATGCGTTGCCGATGACGCTGACCGATGACAGTGCCATGGCGGCGGCGGCGATCATCGGGGACAGCAGGAGCCCGAACGCCGGGTACAGGATTCCGGCGGCGACGGGGATGCCGGCGACGTTGTAGATGAAGGCGAACACCAGGTTCTGGCGGATGTTGGACATGGTCGCCTGGGACAGCTTCCTGGCTCGGACGATGCCGGTGAGGTCCCCTTTGAGCAGGGTTACGCCGGCCGATTCCATGGCGACGTCGGTGCCGGAGCTCATGGCCAGTCCCACGTCTGCCGCGGCCAGCGCGGGTGCGTCGTTGACGCCGTCGCCGGCCATCGCCACGACGCGGCCTTGCGCGCGGAGTTGTTGGACTAAGTCGGCCTTGTGGTCGGGGAGCACGTCGGCCTCGACCCGGTCGATACCCAGGCGTCGCCCGACAGCTTCGGCGGTGACCCGGTTGTCGCCGGTGAGCATGACAACCTCGATGCCCTCCTCGCGCAGCGCCTGCAGCGCTGCGGGGGTGGTGTCCTTCACCGGGTCGGCGATGGCGAGGATCGCGGCGACCCGGTCGTCGACGCCCAGGAAGATGGCGGTCGCTCCGTCGCCTCGTAACCGGTCCGCCTCGGCGGTCAGCGGGCGGGGGTCGTGCCCTTGGCTGATCAGGTAGGTGGCGCTGCCGGTGATGACCCGGTGGCCTTCGACGGTGCCGGTTGCTCCCTTACCGGTCAACGAGTCGAAGTCGGTGACGTCGGGGACGGTGAGGCCGGCCTGGTCGGCGGCGTGGACGATGGCGCGGGCGAGGGGGTGCTCGGAGAGGTGTTCGACTGCGGCGGCGAGCCGCAGGACCTCCTCCGCGGTGAACCCGCCGCTGGGGGCAATGTGGGTGACCGATGGTTGCCCTTCGGTGAGGGTGCCGGTCTTGTCGACGACGAGGGTGTTGACCTTTTCCATCAGTTCCAGTGCTTCGGCGTTCTTGATCAGTACGCCGAGCCCGGCGCCGCGACCGACGCCGACCATGATCGAGACGGGTGTGGCCAGACCGAGTGCACAGGGGCAGGCGATGATCAGCACCGAGACCGCGGCGATCAGCGCGTGCGCGAGGCGGGGGTCCGGTCCGACGGTGGCCCACACGATGAACGCGATGATCGCCGCGGCGATGACGGTCGGGACGAACCAGGCGGCGACCCGGTCCGCTGTCCGCTGGATCGGCGCGCGGGACCGCTGGGCGTCGGCGACCATCTGCACGATCCGGGCGAGCATGGTGTCGCGGCCGATCTTCTGCGCCCGCACCACCAACGATCCGGTCTGGTTCAGGGTGCCGCCGATGACGGTGTCGCCGGTGGCCTTCGCCGTCGGCATCGACTCGCCGGTGACCAGTGACTCGTCCAGGAGGGACCGCCCGTCCTCGACAGTGCCGTCCACCGGGACCTTCTCACCCGGTCGGACCCGGAGTCGGTCACCGATCTGGACCAGGTCCAGGGTGACCTCTTCTTCCGTCGCGTCGGCGTCGAGCCGATGCGCGGTCTTCGGCGTGAGGTCCAGCAGCGCGCGGATCGCCCCGGACGTCTGCTCGCGGGCCCGGAGCTCGAGGACCTGTCCGACCAGCACCAGCGTGGTGATGACAGCAGCGGCCTCGAAATACACATCGACCGTACCGTCCATCCGGAACGCGTCAGGGAAAACACCGGGTGCGAAGGTGGCGATGACGCTGAACAGCCAGGCAACCCCCGTGCCCATCGCGATCAGAGTGAACATGTTCAGTCTCATCGTGCGGAGCGAGGTCCACCCACGCTGGAAGAACGGCAGACCGGCCCACAACACCACCGGGGTGGCGAAGAGGAACTGGACCCACGTCGACACCCGCGGCGACACCAGGTTGCGGACTGCCGGGATCAGGTCCCCACCCATACCGAGTACGACGACGGGGATGGTCAACACCAGCGCCACCCACAAGCGGCGGGTCATGTCCGCCAGCTCCGGGCTCGGGCCTGAATCCGACGTCACGGTGACCGGTTCCAGGGCCATACCGCAGATCGGGCACGCACCCGGGCCGGGCCGCCGGATCTCCGGGTGCATGGGGCAGGTCCATTCCGCGGCCTCGACCGTCGCCTCCGGCCGTTGCGCAACGGCGGTGTCGGCGTGGAGGTAGGAACCTGGGTCGGCCTCGAATCTTGCTCGGCAGTGGCCGGAGCAGAAGTGATATTCCCGGCCGCCCAGCCCAAAGTGGTGACCGGTGATCGCGGGGTCGACGTCCATCCCGCAAGCCGGATCCTTCACCAGCGTTGCCGCCGGGGGCGTGTGGTGTTCGGTGTGTCTACTCACGTGGTTCAACCATCCAGTTCAGTGCAGCCGGTTACTCACCGGTGGTGTGGGTCATCGCCACGAGCCGGCGAAGGCAGCTGTCCCGTAACGGTTCCGGGAAGTCGGCGGCCAACCGGTTGAACACCACCCTGCCCTTCTTGCGGGTGACGACCAGGCCGGCGGTGCGCAACAACCGCAACGCGTAGGACACGGAGTCCTCACTGACCTCCAGCGCCAGCGCGAGATCACCGACGCACAGTTCCTCGACAACATCCAGCGCGTAGATCAGCCGGAGCCGGACAGGGTCGGCCAGCATCGACAGCAACCCGGTCAGCCGGGCGGCGTCGTCGGGAGAAGGCAGCCGCGACCGGGCGTGCGCGACCCGCTGCGGGTCGATCGGATGGTCGTGATCAGTGATCCCCATCATGGCCCCGCCCCGTCGTCGATGGTCCTGGTCGTCGACACAGTCCCGTGCCGCCGGTCTGATCGGTGCAGGTCGACCAACTCACCGCTGCCTCCCGAAATATCCGCACCGATGTGCGGGTGTTCAGTTCCGGTGTACTCCGCAACCTGCATGCTTGGCAAGGCCGTACGGATAGGCGGATATTGTCCTGGGTCCCGGTCCGGGTTCCCCGTGGTTCCAGCAGCTCGCGAACGGTCACGGAATCCCCCGTGTCACCGGTGAGACGATCCAACAAGCCGACTGGTTGGTGAGCGGCCCGAACGGCCATCATCATGGGGTGGTGCCGGACGACAACCTGACCAACGCGTCGTCCCGTCCGGGCTCATCCGCCCATTCGGCAGCTCATCGGGCAGCGCCGGCCGCCGCGACCGCACCGGACAGGGCCACCCGCCGCGCGCGGCTCTCGGTCGTGGTGCTGTTCGTCCTGATGGGCACGACCACCGGCAGCTGGGCGGCCCGGATCCCCAGCGTGCGTACCCAACTCGACGTGACCGACGCCCAGTGGGGATTCGCCAACGTGGGCGCGACGGTCGGCAGCCTCATCTCGTTGACCGTCGTGTTGGCCCTGATCGCCCGGGTCGGGCCGCGCCGGCTGGCCTGCGTCGGCGCTCCGCTGTTGCTGCTCAACGCCCCCGTGCTGGCCGGGTCGACAAGTCGGGTCGCGCTGGTCGCCGGCCTGCTGGTGCAGGGCATCGCGACCGGCCTGCTGGCCAGTCCGATGAACGCCCAGGCCGTCGACGTGGAACGCCGGTACGGCCGCCGGATCATGTCGAGTTTCCACGCTTGTTTCAGTCTGGGGCAGTTGGCCGGCGGGCTCATCGGCACGGTCGCCTCGCACGCCGGGATCCGGCCGAATGTTCAATTGGCCTGCTCCTCACTGGTGCTCGCAGCGCTGCTGCTGACCACGTTTGGATGGCTGCCGGACACCAGGGGAGTCGCTCGGGTCGCCCGACTGCCGCTTGGGCAGCGGTTCACCCCGCAGCTCCGCCTACTGGCCGGGATCGCCCTGCTGGCCTCGATCAACGAAGGCTCGGCCGCGCAGTGGAGTGCGCAGTTCACGGCCGAGACGCTCAACGGCGGGGTCGCAGCAGGAGCCGCCACCTACACCTGCTTCACCATCGCCATGACGCTCTCCCGGACCGCCGGGGACCGGCTGGTCAACAGGATGGGCCAGCGACTGTTTGTTCGCCTGTCCGAGCTGTCGGTCGCGGTCGGGTTCGGCGCCACCCTGTTCATCGGAACTCCGACGGCTGCGTTCATCGGGTTCGCGCTGCTGGGGCTCGGGTCGGGTTGCATCGTGCCGAGCGTGATGGGTCTGGCCGGCAACCAACCCGGCCTGCCGACCGGTCAGGGCGTGTCCATCGTCTCGCTCGGCCAGTGGCCGGCCATGCTGATCGGACCGCCGCTGATCGGCGCCGTCGCCGGCCTGATCGGGCTGCGCGATGCACTGTTCGTGTTGGTCGTCTGCGCTGGGTTGATCGTGGTGCTGGCCGGCTGGATCACCGAGCCCGGACGTTCACCCGAGCGAGTCCTGTCCCGGGGTGGCGGCGTTCAGCAGGAAGATTGAGGTCCCGGTGCTCCGCGGTGGTTCAGCCGAGCGCGACGAGCGCCACAGCGAGGCCGGTCCACTCGCCGAATGACGCGGTGTCGGGCAGCACGACGTCGAACTGTCCGATTGAACCCCGGGATTCGAGCGCCACCATGAGCAGGCTGGAGTGCGGCGCTGCGTCGGCCCTGCCGGTGGTGAGCGACGGGTGGCCGCTGGTGGTCATCAGGTTGACGGCGTGGCAGGAGCGCGGCAAGTCGACGAGCCGGACCGTGTCGTCACCGGAGAACCACGTGACGGAGCCGTCTCCGACGGTACGAAGCGAATCGTTGACGGTGAGCGTGACGGGTCCCCCGATGGGGAGGAAGAAACGCGAGATGGCCGGCATGTTCGAGAATGCAGTTGGCTCAGTGAGTGTCGCGACGCTGAGTCGCCAACGGCCGGACTGGTTGCCGGGCCAGTCCAGGCTCTCCTGCCACGAGACCAGCTCGGTGGTCACCCCTTTGCCGTTGCGCCACGGTTCACGGGGCGCGGTGGCGAACCTGATCACCTGATCACCGCGGAGACCAGCATCTGGGCGGCCTCCTTGGCCCGGTGCGCCGCAGTGGGGTCGCCGTCGATGCCGGCCGCAACGATCGCTCCCTCGGCCAGCAGGAACAGGGCCGAGCTCAACGAAGCGGGGTGCCCGGACTCCGCCACGACCTGCGCGATGTAGTCACGAAAGGCCTTCTTGTGAGCCCGGACGGCGGTGACCACCTCTTGATCCAGCCCGCCCAACTCGCCGTACGCATTGATCCAGGCGCAACCTCGGAAGCCCGGACTCTGGAACCAGTCGAACAACCAGTCGAAGACGGCCACGGCGCGCTCCGGGATCGGCCGTTGTTCGACGTACTCGGCGAGACCGTGGCGCCAGCGGATGTCCCGACGATTCAACATCGCGATGACCAGATCGCCCTTGCCGCGGAAGAGACGGTAGATCCGCTTGAGTGACACATTGCTCATGGCACGTATCTCGTCCATGCCCACCGCTTGAATGCCGCGCGCGTAGAAAAGGCGCTCTGCGGCGTCGAGCAGTCGTCGGTAGTCGTCGGCCGACGTGTCCATGGCGCTCGGCACCGGTGCTCCCTCGGGATGTTGACCTGAGAACGGACGTTCCCTACAGTAACCGGCGTAGGGAAAACGAGCGTTCTCCTCTCGCGGAAGGACCCATCGAATGGCCGATCGACCGCCACTGCCGCCGTTCACGTTCGACACGGCCGTGCGCAAGACGCAGGCTGCGGAGGACGCGTGGAACAGCCGGGACCCGCAGCGGGTCGCCGAGGCGTACACCGAGGATTCGGTGTGGCGCAACCGCGACACGTTCGTCACCGGGCGCGTGGCGATCGTCGAATTCCTCACCGCGAAATGGGACCGCGAGCTCGACTATGCATTGCGAAAGGACCTATGGACCTTCGGCGAGGACCGCATCGCAGTCCGGTTCCAGTACGAATGCCACGACGCCACCGGTCAATGGTGGCGTTCCTACGGAAACGAACTCTGGCAATTCGACGGACACGGCTATATGTCGCGGCGTGAGGCGAGTATCAACGACGTGCCGATCAGCGAGAACGATCGCCGAATTTTCGGGGCGCGTCCGGCATCCGAACACGCCAGGAGTTCCCGATTCGATGACGGCTCCTGATTCGATGACGACTCTGATTCGATGACGACAACCCGGGGTTATTCCAGGTAGTCGCGCAGCACCTGCGAGCGGGAGGGGTGACGCAGCTTGGACATCGTCTTGGACTCGATCTGCCGGATGCGCTCGCGGGTCACGCCGTACACCTGGCCGATCTCGTCCAGGGTCCTCGGCTGGCCGTCGGTGAGCCCGAAGCGTAGCCGCACCACACCCGCCTCGCGCTCGGACAGCGTCTGCAGCACGGCCTGCAACTGGTCCTGCAGCAGCGTGAACGAGACCGCGTCGACGGCCACCACCGCTTCGGAATCCTCGATGAAGTCGCCGAGCTGGGAATCGCCCTCGTCACCGATGGTCTGGTCCAGGGAAATCGGCTCCCTGGCGTACTGCTGGATCTCCAGCACCTTGTCCGGGGTGATGTCCATTTCCTTGGCGAGCTCTTCGGGGGTGGGCTCGCGGCCGAGGTCCTGAAGTAGTTCGCGCTGGATCCGGCCCAACTTGTTGATGACCTCGACCATGTGCACCGGGATGCGGATGGTCCGGGCCTGGTCGGCCATCGCCCGGGTGATGGCCTGGCGGATCCACCATGTCGCGTACGTGGAGAACTTGTAACCCTTGGTGTAGTCGAACTTCTCGACCGCCCGGATCAGGCCGAGGTTGCCCTCCTGGATGAGGTCCAAGAAGGCCATGCCGCGTCCGGTGTAGCGCTTGGCCAGCGAGACGACCAGTCGGAGGTTGGCCTCGAGCAGGTGGTTCTTGGCGCGTTCACCGTCACGCTTGATCCAATTGAGGTCGCGACGCAGCTGGGTGGTGACCTTTTCGCCGGCGTCGGAGGTCTGCCGTTGGCGTTCGACCGAGTACAGCCCGGCCTCGATGCGCTTGGCCAGGTCGACCTCCTCCTCGGCGTTGAGCAGGGCCACCTTGCCGATCTGCTTCAGGTAGGCCCTGACCGAGTCGGCGGACGCGGTGAGCTCGGCGTCCTTACGGGCCTGCTTGAGCGCCTCGGACTCTTCCTCGTCGTCCCAGGTGAATTCGTCGGAGTCGGCCTTCGCGGTGGCCGGAGCGGCCGTCCCCGCCTTGGCCTCCTCCTCGTCGACGGTCTCGTCCTCTTCGGCGTCCGGTTCGATGGCGCCGACCTCGATGATCTCGGTGTCAAGCGCCTCCACCTCGATCGCCTCGACGTCGGTCAACGCCACGACGTCGACCTCCAGGTCGAGATCCACCACGTCCTCGGCAGCGGGATCGATCAGATCGGCGCCGACCAGGGCCGCTGCCACGGTGCGGGGCTTGCCCGCCCGGCTCGGCGACCGCTTGGGCGGCGCGGCGACGGAGGCGGCCGGATCGGTCTGTTCGTGTCCGGGTGTGCCGCTGGTGATGTGCGAGGAGGAAGCTGTTGCGCCTGCCACTGATGCCCTTTCACGAAAGATAGCCGTCTGGGGTCGCAGGTGGCGCTCGGGTGACAGCGGGACCGTGCGGACGATGAACCGGGTCAGAACGCCTGCCCGGAGGACGACTGTGCCAGTGTAACGGCGAGAGGCACCCGGGCACGACTTATCAATCGATTTCCACAGGTCCGGCGGGTGCCGGGAGGACGGCCCGGTTGCCGGCCGACCGCGCCCGGCCAGGACCTGACCGGGGCAGCATTGCTCACGTCGCCGTTGCCTCGTGAGCGGCGAGCGCCGCACCCACGATTCCGGCGTTGTTGATCAGTTGGGCCACCTTCAACGGGGTCCGGCACTTGAGCAGCGGCACCCATTTGTCGGGCTTCTTGGAAATACCACCGCCCAGGATGAACAATTCCGGCCACATCAGGTTTTCCAGCGCCGACAGGTATTTCGACGCCCTCTTGGACCATTGCTCCCAGCTCAGCCCGTCCCGCTCCTTGGCCGATGCCGCCGCCCTGGTCTCCGCGTCGTGACCGTCCAGCTCGATGTGTCCCAACTCCGAATTGGGGATGAGCTGGCCGTTGTGGATGATGGCGATGCCGATGCCGGTGCCGAAGGTGACCATGATGACCACGCCGCTGTGACCGCGGCCGGCGCCGTATCTGGATTCGGCGAGGCCGGCCGCATCGGCGTCGTTGAGGGCCGTCACCGGTCCGGGCAACTCCGCCATGGTCTTGACCAGGTCGGTGCCCTTCCAGCTGGGGTCCACGTTCGCCGCGGTCTGCACCACGCCGCCCAGCACCACGCCCGGGAAGTCGACGCCGAACGGGCCCTGGTAGTCGAAGGTGCCGACCACCGCGGCGACGGTCTCGGCGACGGCCGTCGGTGTGGACGGTTGCGGGGTGTCCTTGCGATAGCGGTCGCCGACGAGTTCGCCGGTGGACAGATCGACGACCCCGCCCTTGATGCCGGTCCCGCCGATGTCGATGCCGAAGGCCTTGCCGGTCCGCTCGATGACCACGATGGGATCTCCCTGTGCCTGGGTTGCTGGATCGACGTGCACGGCGGCCGTTTCCGGCCCGTGCCGGTCGACGATGTCCGAGTCGAGGAGATCCTACTGACCCCGGGAATCGCCCTGGCAGCCGGCTGACGAGGGCAGCGGCGGGATGGGAGCAGGGGGTCGGGCCGCGGCGGTCTGACCTTCGATGACGGCCGGCGGGATGACGGAATCGTGAATGACCCGGAGCTCGGTCTTCACGCTCGCGGACAGCGGGGCGTAGGTGTATCGGGCGCCCAGGGCCAGGTCGACCGAGTCGGAAATTCTGTTGTCCAACACCAGCTGTGCGCACGGCGCGACCAGCAGCACGGTGCGGGCCGCGGCGGTGCCGGCCTGCCCGTAACGGATCTCCGAGGTGCACACCAGGTCGTGCGCCGGATACAGCGGATCGTTCGCGCCGCCCAGAATGGAGGCGAAACCGGCCGCGCGCAGGTCGTTGGTGACCGTCTTGGCCTGCCCTCGCGCGACACTGGCGTTGAAGACCTGCAGGGTGATGACCGCCGGATCAGCGGGCCGGACGCCGGTCAGCGAGTCGGGGCTGGCGAAACTGCCCAGCGACGTGATGATCGACGATGTCGTCGAGGTGGCGACCGTGCTCGACCGGGCCGCCGAGGATCGGCTCGCGGGTGAACCGACGGGTCGGCTGGTGGTCGGCGCGCGACTGGTGGTCGGCGTGCGGCTGGTGGTGACCGGTGCCGGTCCGGGGGAGTTGCAACCGGTGGAAGCGGCGGGCACCGGCTTGAGGACCTGGAACCAGGCGATCGCCCCACCGACGACCAGCACCGCGATGACCACCAGAATCGGGGCCCGGCGGCGACGGCGGTATCGCTCGGCTGGGGAATCGCGGCTCACCGGCTCGTCCTCCTGGAGGTGTGGGGGCCTGGGCGTGTGGGGGCCCGGGGTGTGGCGGCCTGGGGTGTGGCGGCACTGGCCCGGGCGGCGGAGCGGACCAGGAGAAGGGTATGCGTTCGCAGCGTCAGCTGGCCGTCAGGCGTGGGGGCGAAACACCGTTCCGGCCGCCCGCCGGGCCGACCCAGGCCGGTCGGTTCGCGATTCTGCGCGACATGAGTTACCCTGCACCCCGCCGACCGCAACACCGGGCCGTTTCGGGGGCGCCCCGCCGGGGTTGGCGACGGTGTCATTCCCCGCAGAGCGAACGACAACCTTCCAGGGCACAAAATCATCCGCTCCGGCGTTATGGGCAGGGCATTGCGAACCTCGGTGAAGGATCCGGCAGGGAAGCCGGTGCGGGTCGCCTCAGGTCTACCGGCATGGGTGGCTGAACCGAGATACGGGCTCGTCATCATCACGAGCATCGAATGGCACCAGTGAGAACGAATGAGGTCACCACATGGCAACTGATTATGACGCTCCCCGCCGCAGCGAATCCGACGAGACCAGTGAAGATTCGCTCGAGGAACTGAAGGCGCGACGCAACGAGGCCCAGTCCGCCGTCGTCGACATCGACGAAAGTGACACGGCAGAGTCCTTCGAGCTTCCGGGGGCCGACCTGTCGGGCGAGGAGCTGGTGGTCAAGGTCATCCCCAAGCAGGCGGACGAGTTCACCTGCTCGGTGTGTTTCCTGGTCCAACACCGTAGCCGGCTGTCCTCCAACGGTCATGCCGACGGCAAGTTGGTCTGCGTCGACTGTGCCTGACGGACCACCCCGGGGGCCCGCCTCCGACATCTTCGGCGGGCCCGGTCGGTCCAGGATCGCCCAGCAGGTCGGTGAGTTCCATCGCAGCTACGAGCTGCCGATCCGGACTTCGCCGACCGCCCTGGTGGGGCAGGATCAGGTCGACCTGCGGCTGGCGCTGGTCGAGGAGGAGGTGGCCGAGCTCAGGCAGGCTTGCCTGGCCGGCGACCTGGTCGGGATCGCCGATGCGCTGGCCGACATCGTCTACGTGGTCTACGGCACCGCGCATGTGTACGGCATCGACCTGGATGCGGTGCTGGACGAAGTGCATGCGTCCAACATGACCAAGCTCGGACCCGACGGTCGGCCCGTGCGCCGGGCCGACGGCAAGGTGCTGAAGGGACCCGGGTACCGGCCGCCCGATGTGAACTCTGTCCTGGGTTCCGAGGTGGGGCGCTACGCTGGGCGAATGAGTGACCAATGCGGTCCGGCCACGGCTGGGGCACCATCGGGGACGCTGGCGGACGGCCTGGGTGATCGGCATGAGTAACAGGTCGGCCATCGGCACCAGAGTCGCCCAGTGGATGAAGCGGCTGGTCACCGACGACGAGACGGTCGATGCCGACAATCTGAGCTCCGACGTGGACGCCTCCGGTTGCCAGCATGCCGCCGCCTGCTGGCAGGGGCAGCGTGTCACCATCATCGGCCGGTTGCGTTCGGTGGATCTACGCCCGACCGATGCCCTGGCCACATTGCATGCCGAGCTCTACGACGGGACCGATTCGGTCTCGCTGATCTGGCTCGGCCGCAGATCCATCCCCGGCGTGGAGACCGGCCGCACGGTCAAGGCCAAGGGCCGGCTGGCCATGCGCGAGGGCCAGAAGGTGATCTACAACCCGGACTACGAATTGATGCCGGCACACGCGTGAGCGCGCCCGACGTGCCGGTGGATGCCGAACCCGGGCGGGCCGCGCCGCCGACCGTCTGGGAACAGATGGGCGGACCGATGGGCATGGTCGACTCCGGGCTTCCGGTGGTCGTCTTCGTCATCGTCAACGCCGTCGCCTCGCTCGGCCTGGCCATCGCCGCGGCGCTGACCGCCGGCCTGGTCATCGCCGCGACCCGCCTGATCCGGCATCGGCCGGTGACCCAGGCGATCGCCGGTCTGGTCGGAGTGGCCCTGGCCGCATTCATCGCCTACCGCACGGGTTCGGCGAAAGGCTACTTCCTGTTCGGCATCTGGTCGTTCCTGGCGTACGGGACCGCGCTTGCGGTGTCCATCCTGGTGCGGTGGCCGTTGATCGGCGTGCTCTGGGAGAGCGTGAACGGCCGGGGCACCGCGTGGCGTCGGAACCGCACGCTGCTGCGGCGATACGACTACGCGACAGCGGTCTGGGTGGTGGTCTTCGCGGCCAGATTCGTCGTGCAGAACCGCCTGTACAACGCCGACCAGGTCGGCTGGCTGGCCACCGCCCGGTTGCTGATGGGCTATCCGGTGTACTTCCTGGCACTGGCGGTCACCGTGTTGATCGTGGGTTCTGCGAACGGGAAGAAGGCCCCCTCGATCAGGGCGGCCCTGGCCAGGAACAGGTCTTCGGACAAGACGCCCTGACCGGCCTGCCCGGAACGGCGGGGGTGGCCGTGGTCAGCGCAGCGCATCCCTGACGTCGTCCTCGACCTCGGTCGAGGCCACGAACAGCAGCTCGTCGCCCGCCTCCAGCGGCTCGTCCGGCTGCGGCACGATGACGCGGCCCCCCCGCAGGATCGTGACCAGCGCGGAATCCCGCGGCAGACGCAGATCTCGGACCGGACGACCGGACAGGGTGGTGGTGGGCGGCAGGGTGACCTCGACCAGGTTGACCTGGCCCTGGCGCAGGGTGAACAACCGGACGAGGTCCCCGACCGTCACCGCCTCCTCGACCAGTGCGGCCAGAATGCGCGGCGTGGAGACCGCGACGTCCACCCCCCAGGCGTCGGTGAACAACCACTCGTTGCGCGGATCGTTCACCCGGCCGACGACGCGGGCCACCGCGAACTCGGTCTTGGCCAAGAGCGACACCACCAGGTTGACCTTGTCGTCACCGGTGCAGGCGATGACCACATCGCAGGTCTGCAGGCCGGCGTCCTCGAGCGAGGCCACCTCACAGGCGTCCGCCTGCACCCATTCGGCTGCTTCGATCCGTTCCGGTTTGATGGCACCGGGATCACGGTCGATGAGCATCACCTGGTGACCGTTCTCCACCAGTTCTCCGGCGATCGACCGGCCGACCGATCCGGCTCCGGCGATGGCAATGCGCATCAGCTCGCCTCGACCGGCGAGTGGGTGGCCAGGTCGGCGATCTCGCTGGTCTCGTGGGACAGCGCGGCCGCGTAGATGGCGTCGCCTTCCTGCACAACGGTGTCCGGCGTGGGCAGCACGCCGTTGCCGAAGCGGACGACGAACGCGGCCCGCACACCCAGCGCACTTTCCAGGGAGCGCAGCGTCCGCCCGATCCACGCGCGGTGGTACGGCAGGTTGACGATGGTGACCGTGCCGGACGGGTCCCGCCATTCGCTGATCAACCCGTCGGGGATGACGGCGCGCATCAACCGGTCGGTGGTCCATGGGACGGTGGCCACGGTGGGGATGCCCAGACGTTCGTACACCTGCGCCCGGCGGGGATCGTAGATCCGGGCGACCACGGTCGCCACCCCGAACTGCTCCCGGGCCACCCGGGCCGCGATGATGTTGGAGTTGTCGCCGGAGGACACAGCCGCGAAGGCCTGGGCGTCGCGGATCCGGGCTTCCAGCAGGGTGTCCCGGTCGAAACCGACTCCGCGGATCTGCTGGCCGTGGAAGTCCGGGCCGAGCCGGCGGAACGCTGCGGGGTCCTGGTCGATCACGGCCACCGAATGACCCGTTCTGGACAACGCCCTGGCCAGGCCGGAACCGACCCGGCCGCAGCCCATGATCACGATGTGCACCTGGTCGGCGCCCCTTTTCATCGAACACAAGATGGGTGGTGCGCTGATCACCGCAGGTCCGGCCGAACACGGCGACACCGTGAAAGGTACCCCGTGAACCGGAGAATGCCACGTCAAGCGCGTTGCGGCGCCGATCTGGGTGATCTGGTGTACCCGGCCGGTGGGTGGCCGTAGGCTGCCGTTCGTGTCCACGCTGACCGCGGCTGTCAAGCGCCTGCTCGTCGGGCGGCCGTTCCGCAGCGACAAACTTGCCCACACCCTGCTGTCGAAGCGGATCGCGCTTCCGGTGTTCGCCTCCGACGCGTTGTCCAGTGTCGCCTACGCGCCGCAGGAAATCTTCCGCACCCTGTCCATCGCCGCCCTGGCCGGCTATGTGTATGCGCCCTGGATCGCGATTCTGGTCGTCGTCGTCATGCTCGTCGTGGTGGCCAGCTACCGACAGAACGTGCACGCCTACCCCGGCGGGGGCGGGGACTACGAAGTGGCCACCAAGAACCTGGGACCGACGTTCGGCCTGGTGGTGGCCAGTGCGCTGCTCGTCGATTACATCCTGACGGTCGCGGTGTCGACGGCCTCGGGCGTGGCCAACATCGGCTCGGCGGTCGGGGTGGTCGGCCGGCACCCGGTCGAGTGGGCCGTGGGCATCATCGTCGTCATCACGGCTCTGAATCTGCGCGGCATCCGCGAGTCCGGGACGGCTTTCGCCATTCCCGTCTACGCCTTCATGGTGGCGATCATCCTGATGATCATCACCGGCCTGGTGCGCTGGGTCCTGGGTTCGCCGATGGCCGCGGAAAGTGCGAACTTCACGTTCACCCTGACCGGATCGGTGAGCATCACCGGGATCGGCTTCGTCTTCCTGCTGGCCAAGGCGTTCTCCTCCGGCTCGGCGGCGCTGACCGGGGTGGAAGCCATCTCCAACGGGGTACCCGCGTTCCGGAAACCGAAGTCCAGGAACGCGGCGACCACCTTGGCCCTGATGGGCGGCCTGGCGGTGACCATGATGCTGGGCCTGGTCGCGCTCGCGCGGATCACCCACGTCAACATCGCCGATTCGGAGGCCGGGGTCGTCCTTCAAGGGGCCCCCGCCGGCTACCAGGAGAAGACGCTGGTCGCGCAGATCGCCAAGGCGGTGTTCTCCGGGTTTCCGATCGGCTTCTACCTGGTGTCCTTCACCACGGGCCTGATCCTGGTGCTGGCGTGCAACACGGCGTTCAACGGGTTCCCGGTGCTGGGCTCGATCCTGGCCCAGGACAAATACCTGCCCAAGCAGCTGCACACCCGCGGGGACCGGCTGGCCTTCTCCAACGGGATCGTGTTTCTGGCCGTCGTGGCCCTGGTGCTCGTCGTCGCCTTCAAAGCGAACGTGAACGCCCTGATCCAGCTCTACATCGTCGGTGTGTTCGTGTCGTTCACCTGCTCCCAGGGGGGCATGATCCGGCACTGGAACCGGATGCTGCTGACCGAGAAGGACCCGGCCGCCCGCCGCCGGATGCGGCGCAGCCAGGCCATCAACGCCACCGGTTTCAGCTTCACCTCCGTCGTGCTGGTCATCGTGTTGATCACCAAATTCCTGTCCGGCGCCTGGATCGCCATCCTGGCCATGATCATCATCTTCGTCGTCATGAAAGCCATCCACCGGCACTACAACCGGGTGGGCATCGAACTCGCCGGTGATGATGACGACATGGTGCTGCCCAGTCGGGTGCACGCGATCGTGCTGGTCTCCAAGGTTCACCTGCCGACCATGCGGGCCCTGGCCTACGCGCGGGCCACCCGGCCGGACACCATCGAGGCGGTGACGGTGAACGTCGATCCCGGCGACACGGCCACGCTGGCCCGCGAGTGGGAGGACAGGGCTATTCCGGTGGCCCTGAAGGTGATCGACTCCCCGTTCCGGGAGATCACCAAACCGATCCTGGACTACGTGCGCCGGGCCAGGAAGGACTCGCCCAGGGACGTGGTGGCCGTCTTCATTCCGGAATACGTGGTCGGGCACTGGTGGGAGCAGTTGCTGCACAACCAATCCGCCCTGCGGCTCAAGGGGCGACTGCTGTTCACCCCGGGGGTGATGGTGACCTCGGTGCCGTGGCAACTGTCCTCCTCGGACGCCCTGGGCCGGCGGATCAGGGCCAGGACCGAGCGCGACTTCCCGCTGCGGGCCCGGATGCCGGGCGCTGCCCAACCGGAGGACACCACCCAGCCGAAGGCCACCGCCCCGCCGAAGGTCACCGCCACGGGACCGCGGGCGAACCGGCCGGTGGTGCCGGCCCGACAGGTCCGCCGCGGCTCGGATGACGAGTGACCGGCCCCGAGCCCCGGGACGGCGCCGAGGTGTCCGCCGACGATCTGCGGCCCGGTGATCACGTCGACGTGGACATCGGCCCGGTCGCGCACGGCGGACACTGCGTGGCGCGGTACCTCGGGCGGGTCGTCTTCGTGCGGCTGGCGCTGCCGGGGGAGCGGGCCACCGTCCGGATCACCGAGGTCAGAAGGGGCTCGTTCTGCCGCGGCGACGTCGTGTCGGTGCTGCGCGCCGACCCGGAACGGGTGGACGCCCCGTGCGCCCACTTCCACCCCGGCGGCTGCGGCGGCTGCGACTTCCAGCACGCCTCCGGTGCCCGGCAGCGGGCCCTGAAGGCGGAGGTCGTGGGCGAGCAGTTGCGACGACTGGCCGGGCTCGATCTCACTGTCCGGGTGGAGGGGTTGCCCGGCAACGGCTTCGGCTGGCGGACCAGGGTGCGGTGGGCCCTGGATCAGCAGGGCCGGATCGGCCCCCGTGGGGTGCGCTCGCACCGGGTGGAGGGGGTGAGCCCGTCGGAACCGTGCCTGATCGCCGCTCCCGGTCTGAACGAACTGGCCGAGACCATCGACGTGCCGGCCGACGTCCGCCGGCCGTCGTCGGGCAGTCGGCCGCTCCGACCCGGTGTCCGGACCCGCGGTCGGTCAGCACGGCCGGAGTTGCCGGAGGTGGTGTTGACCGCCGCCGGTGACGGCGCCCGGCTGTCGACCTGGCCCGGCCGGTCCGGGGGGCAGAAAGCGTCGACGGTCACCGAGCACGCCGTGGGCCGGGCCTTCGAGGTGGCGGCGGACGGATTCTGGCAGGTTCACCCGGCCGCCGCCGACGCGCTCGCCGGTGCGGTGGGGCAGGCGTTGCAGGGTCTCGATCTCGGGGGACGGTCCGGGTGGGATCTGTACGGCGGTGTGGGTCTGTTCGCCGAGGTTCTGGCCGAGACGGTGGGCGACGCCGGCACGGTGGTCTCGGTGGAGGGAGACCGGACGGCGTCGGCCCTGGCCGCGGCGAACATGGCCCACCGCCCCGGTGTGACCACCGTGTGTGGCTCGGTGGAGGGGGCGATCGAGGAGTTGCCGGGCCCGGTCGATGCCATCGTGCTCGACCCGCCCCGGGCCGGCGCGGGCCCCGGTGTGTGCGGGCGGATCGCCGCCCGGGCGCCCGCCGTGATCGTCTACGTCTCCTGCGATCCCGCCGCCCTGGGTCGGGACACCGCGGCGTTGATGGCCGCCGGGTACCGGCTGGACACGCTCCGCTCGTTCGACTGCTTTCCGCAGACCCACCACATCGAATGTGTGGCCCGGTTCCGGCCGGCCTGACGGGTCGATGACCGGGGCGTCCGCGGCCCCGTCACGCCTTCGCTCAGCACCCCGGGCCGGCCGGCGGCGGATCCGCCGGCCGGCCGGGCGAGCATTGCCATTGGAGCAGTTCGGCGGGGGTGTTGGTGATGATGCCGTCGACGCCGATGCCGGTCAGGAAAGCCCAGTCCCGCTGTCGGTCGGCGGTCCAGGCCAGCACCGCGATGTCCGCGCCGTGCAGCTCGTCGACCAGCGTCGGGCGGTCGCGGAGCAGCTCGTGACGGGGGTTGTAGGCGACCGCGCCGAGCTCGGCGCAGACCCTGACCGGATCGTCGTGCAACTCCTCGACCAGCAACCCGACCGCTCGCCCGGGCTCGATGGACCGCACGTGCGCCAACGTCTGCACGTCGAACGATTCGATGAACACCCGGTCGTCCCGGCCGGAGGCGGCGAGGACCGCCAGCTCCGCCTTCACCTGCTCCCGGCTGTGCTCCCCCTTGATCTCCAGCAGCAGCGCGCGGTCCGGGCCGAGGGCGCATGCCACCTCGCTGAGCAGAGGCACCGGGGTGTGGTCGTAGCAGCCGCCCTTGTCCAACCTCTTGTTCCACCTCTGGTTCCACCAGGAGCCCGCATCCAGGGCCCTGACCTCCCGTGCGGAACGGCTACGGATGCCACCGGTGCCGTTGGTCGTTCTGGCCAGATCATCGTCGTGCAGCATCATCGGCACGTTGTCGCTGGTGGGCTGGACATCGGCCTCGATCCAGCGACATCCCGACGCCCAAGCGGCGTGGAACGCCGGCATGGTGTTCTCCGGGGCCCGCGCGCTGGCCCCGCGGTGGGCGATGGCCCAGGGTCCGGTCGGGGGGCGCAGCAGATCTGCGACCGGTGCACCGGGCATGGCCGATGAGCGTACAACCACGGCCCCGTCCGTCCACGCCCGACAGTGGGGGGCGGTAACGTCGATGACTGGGACCTGGGTTGGCAGCCGTGCGGTCACCGGACTCGAGCCGCCCTGCGGGGTGCGGGCGTTGACGATTGGAGGATCTGTGCCGCTGGGTGGACCTGGGCCGGCACCGGGCACCGGCGCGCCGGGAGCGGCGGGCGGCGGGCGGCCGACGCGGCTGCGTCGCATCTCCTGCCCCGCCGACCTCAGGGCGCTGGACGAGGCCCAACTGGCCGAACTCGCCGAACAGATCAGAACCTTCCTGGTCCAGAAGACATCGGCCCGCGGCGGCCACCTGGGCCCCAATCTGGGGGTGGTCGAACTGACCATCGCCCTGCACCGGGTCTTCGACTCGCCGGCCGACCCGATCATCTTCGACACCGGCCACCAGGCGTACGTCCACAAGATCGTCACCGGGCGCGGCTCCGACTTCGACAAGCTGCGGACCAGGAACGGGCTATCCGGATATCCGAGCCGGGCCGAATCGGTGCACGACTGGGTGGAGAACTCCCACGCCTCCACCTCGCTGTCGTACGCGGACGGCCTGGCCAAGGCTTTTTCACTGCGCGGCGAGCACCACCGGACCGTCGTCGCCCTGATCGGCGATGGCGCATTGACCGGGGGCATGGCCTGGGAGGCGTTGAACAACATCGCCGCGGCCAAGGACCGCCCGCTGGTCGTGGTGCTCAACGACAACGGCCGTTCCTACGCGCCCACCATCGGCGGCATGGCGCAGCGGATGGCGGCCCTGCGCCTGCGGCCGGGTTACGAGAGGTTCCTGGGTCAGGTCAAGGACCGGCTGCCGCAGGCGCCGGTCATCGGGAGGCCGCTCTACTCCGCCCTGCACGCGGTCAAGTCGGCGGTCAAGGACTGGCTGATCCCGCAGACGATGTTCCAGGATCTCGGTCTGAAGTACGTGGGGCCGATCGACGGCCACGACATCGCCGCCCTGGAAGAGGCGCTGCGCAGCGCCAAGGGCTATCGCGGTCCCGTGCTGGTGCACTGTCTCACCCGGAAAGGTCAGGGGTACGCGCCGGCGGAGAACGACGACGCCGAGCAGATGCATTCGCCACCTGCCTTCGACCCCGACACCGGGCTGCCCATCGCCGCTCCGACCAGGACGTGGACGTCGGTGTTCAGCCGCACCCTGGTCGAGATCGGCGCCGAGCGCGACGATGTGGTGGCGATCACCGCGGCGATGAGCGGTCCGACGGGCCTCGGTGCGTTCGCCGAGCGGTTCCCGGACCGCATCTACGACGTCGGTATCGCCGAGCAGCATGCCCTGACCTCGGCGGCGGGGCTGGCCATGGGCGGCATGCACCCGGTCGTCGCCCTCTACGCGACCTTCCTCAACCGCGCCTTCGACCAGCTGTTGATGGACTGCGCCCTACACCGGTTGGGGGTGACCGTCGTGTTGGACCGTGCGGGGGTGACCGGTGAGGACGGCCCGAGCCACCACGGCATGTGGGACATGTCGCTGGCCGGCCTGGTTCCCGGTCTGTGCCTGGCCGCCCCCCGGGACGCCGCCACGTTGACCGACGAGCTGACCGAGGCGGTCGCGGTCGACAACGCGCCCACCCTGATCCGCTACCCCAAAGGTGCTGTCCCGGAACACATTCCCGCCCTTCGTCGGCTGGTCGCCGCCGGCGGTCAGCTGGTACCGGCCGGCGGGGGCGTCGGGGCGGTCGACGTTCTCACCGAACCGGCCGGCGCCCACGAGCACGACGTCCTGCTCATCGCGGTCGGCGCGCTGGGCGCCATCGCCGTCGAGGCCGCGTCCCGGCTCGCCGATCAGGGCATCGGGGTCACGGTGGTCGATCCGCGGTGGGCGCTGCCGGTCTCGCCGGCTCTGTCACTGCTCGCGGCCCGGCACCGGATGGTGGTGACCATGGAGGACGGCGGCCGGTCCGGTGGCATCGGCGCCTCGGTCACCGACGCGCTGGCCTTCCTGGATGTCCCGGTGACGGTACTGGCCCTGCCGCAGCAGTTCCTGGAACCGGCGTCCCGGGGCGACCTGCTGACCGATCTGGGTCTGAACGCCAGGGACGTGGCCCGCGGGGTCACCGAGATGATCGCCGGCCGCACCGGTGCACCCCCGGGCGCCACCTTGTCGACCGGTGCGGCGGCCAACGGTGCGGCGGCCAACGGTGCGGCGGCCAACGGTTCAGCGCAGCGCCCCGACCGGAGGACGGTCAGCGCCCCGAGCAAGGACGAACGAACGGCCGGAGAGGTCTGACATGAGGGTACTGGTGGTCGAGGACGAGCAGCGCCTGGCCGATGCCATCGCCAGGGGGCTTCGCGCCGAGGGGATGGCGGTCGACGTGGCCTACGACGGCACCGAAGGACACGAGAAGTCGTCGTACACCAGGTACGACGTCGTCGTGTTGGACCGGGATCTGCCCGGCATGCACGGTGACGACCTGCTGGCCGAGCTGGTCTCGTCCGGCGACATCACCCGGGTACTGATGCTGACGGCGTCATCGGGCCTCGACGCCCGGGTGGAGGGCCTGTCGGCGGGCGCCGACGACTATCTGGCCAAGCCGTTCGCCTTCCCGGAACTGGTGGCCAGGGTGCGGGCGCTCGGCCGGCGGGCGCCCCCGGTGCTCCGCGCCGGAGACGTCGAACTCGACCCGGCCCGGCGGCTGGTGGTCCGGGGCGGGGCGCCGGTGGAGTTGACCCGCAAGGAGTTCGGCGTGCTGGAGGTGCTGATGTCCGCGGCCGGCACCGTCGTCTCCAGTGAGGAGCTGTTGGAGCGGGTGTGGGACGAGAACGCTGATCCGTTCACCACCACGGTGCGGGTCACCGTGATGACGTTGCGGCGCAAGCTCGGTGAGCCGGGGATGATCGACACCGTGGTGGGCGCCGGCTACCGGGTGTCCGCCGATGCCGCTGAATGAGGTCGGTGGTCGGTCGGCCTTCACGGGCGTCGCCGCGGCAGTCCCTGCGGCCGCCCGCGCCGACCGGCCGGTCGCCGGAACGGCCGGTGCCCGGTCCGAGCGCCGATCGGTGGCCAGGGGCGGTCTCCGCGCACGCCTGACCCTGCTGGCCACCGCGCTGCTCACGCTGGTCGGTGCCCTGCTCCTGGCGCTCTCCTACCTGCTCGTGGGCCGGGTGGTGGCGGCGTTGCCCCACTTCCCCGCAGGGACGCCGGTCCGGATCAACGGG
>CAXUHA010000001.1:170696-247315 GCA_964250735.1 uncultured Nakamurella sp.
GACGCGGCCGTCGAATCGGCCCGGGTCGTCGCGCAGGGACGGGAAACGGTGCTGCTGGTCGGCCTCATCGCCCTTCCGCTGCTGGTCATGGCGGGGGGTCTGGTGTCCTGGGTGCTGATCGGGCGCACGCTTCGGCCGCTGTCCACGCTGACCAGTGCCGCGCGGGCGCTGTCCGAATCCTCCCTGGACCAGCGGATCGCGCTGACCGGGCCGCGCGACGAGGTGGCCGAACTGGCCGACACGTTCGACGACATGCTCGCCCGCCTGCAGGCCGCGTTCCAGGCTGAACGCCGGTTCGTGGCCAACGCGTCCCACGAGCTGCGCACTCCGCTGTCGGTGATCCGGACGGAGGTGGACGTGACCATGGCCGACCCGTCGGCCGGGGTGGAGGATCTCCGGCGGATGGGTGAAGTGGCCCGGGAGGCCACCGACCGAGCGGATCGATTGCTGAACTCGCTGCTGTTCCTGGCCCGGACCCAGGCCAGTGGACTTTCGGTGGTACAGGGCGTCGAGGTGTCCGCGCTGATCGCGCCGGCCCTGCTGGCCGTGGAAGCCGAGCGGGCCGCGCGACACCTGACCGTGAACGTCACCGGCGGGCCCGCCGTGGTGGCCGGTGATCCGGCCCTGCTGGATCGGGTGATCGGCAACCTGGTGGAGAACGCCGTCCGGCACAACGTGTCGCGCGGCCGCATCGATATCAGCACCGGCGCGGGGGACGGGTTCGGCTTCGTCGAGGTGGCCTCCGGCGGCACGGTGATCGCACCGGACACCGTGGCCCAGCTTTTCGAGCCGTTCCGGCAGGGCGAGCGGGCCAGGACCGGTCACCGCGGGAGCGGCCTGGGCCTGTCCATCGTCAGCGCCGTCGTCGCCGCCCACGGTGGGACCGTGTCGGCCCGCCCGGTCGTGGGCGGCGGTCTGCGGGTGCGCGTCGACCTGCCGGGCTGGCGCGGCTGACTCTGCCCCGAGGGCCGGCCTGCGACGCGGAGCAGTTCCGCCGCCGAGGTCCTCAGGCCAGGTGCCCGCCGATCTTGGTGTAGCCACGCAGCAGATCCCTGGACAGGATGAGGCGTTGCATTTCGTCGGTCCCCTCGTAGATCCGGTACAGCCGGACCTGCCGGTACCACCGCTCGATCGGCAGCTCCCGGGTGTAGCCCATCCCGCCGTGGATCTGCATCACCCGGTCCACCACCCGGTTGACCATGTTGGCGCCGTACAGCTTGGCCATCGACGACGAGTGTCGCGGATCGAGTCCCTGGTCCACCGTCCACGCGGCCCGCATCACCAGCCACCGCGCCGCTTCCAGTTCGGTCTCCGAATCGGCGATCATCCAGGCGATGGCCTGGTTCTCGCCGATCGGCTTGCCGAAGGTGACCCGGGTATTGGCCTGGTCGATCGCCATCTGCAGCGCACGTTCGGCGGTTCCGACGGCGCCGGCCGGGATGAGGTACCGACCCTTGCCGATCCAGCGCATGCCCAGGGCGAATCCCTGTCCCACCTCACCGAGGACGTTGCGGGACGGCACCCGGACGTGGTCGAACACCAGCGCGGCGGGACCGCCTTCGCCCATGGTGGGAATCGGCTCCGACGTCCAGCCGGCCTTCCGGTCGACCAGGAAAGCCGTCGTCCCCCCGCCTCTGACCCCCTTCTGCCCGTCCGAGACGGCCACCACGATCGCGAAGTCCGCCTCGTTGCCCCCGGTGATGAACGTCTTCTCGCCGTTGAGGATCCAGTCGTCGCCGTCCTTCACGGCGGAAAGTCTGATGTTGGCCGCATCCGACCCGGCACCCGGCTCGGTAATGGCGAAACACGACAGACGCTCCCCGGAAATGGTCGGTTCCAGATATTCCCTGCGCTGTTCGGCGTTGGCGAGATACAGGATGTTGTCGGCCTCGCCACCGAATCGGAAGGGAACGAAGGTCCGGCCCAGTTCCGCGGCGATGAGGGCCTGCATGACGGCGGGCAGGTTCATCCCGCCGTCCTCCTCCGGAGTGGACAGGCCCCAGAAGCCGAAGGCTTTGGCCTTGTGCTGCAGCTCGACCAGCTCGCTGCGCTCCAGGCCCGGCTGATGATTGCGCTCGCGCCGCAGCACCTCCCGCTCCAGCGTCATCACCTCTTTCCGGATGAAATCGCGGGCCGTGTCGCGCACCGCGCGTTCCTCGTCGGAAAGGGAGAAGTCCATGCTGACCTCCGGAGTGCGGGGAGTGCGGACGATGCCGTCGTCCCGGATCGGTCAGGCCGGCAGGGTGGCGACGCCCGGGGGAGTGAAGCGTCGGCCGGTGACCTTCTCGGACACACCTTCCCGGTCCAGATAGGGAGTGATGCCGCCGAGCCAGAACGGCCAGCCGGCGCCCGTCAGCACAGCGAGATCGATATCCGCCGCCGCGGCCACGACGTGTTCGTCGACCATCAACCCGGCCTCCTCGGCGAGCGCGGCCAGGGCCCTGTCCCGCACCCGCTCCGCAGTGGACGGCGTGGAGCCCTGTTGCCAGATGGCGGCGATCTCCGGGTCCAGCACCTGTTCACCCGTGTCGGTCCACGACACCAGGGTGCGGTGGCCGGCCTCGACGATGCGGCGAAGGTTGGGGCTGACCGTGAACCTGTCCGGGAATGCCCCGTGCAAAGTCTGCGTGACGTGCAGTGCGACCGCCGGCCCGACCAACTGCAGCAGCATGATCGGGGTCATCGGCAGGCCGAGCGGCGCCAGGGCGGCATCGGCGACGGCCGGGTCGGTGCCCTCGTCGATCGCCGCGATGATCTCGCCCAGGAAACGGGTCAACAGCCGGTTGACCACGAAGGCCGGAGCGTCGGCGGTGAAGATCGGGCCCTTCTTCAGGGTCGTCGCCACCTGCAGGGCCGTCGCGGCCGTGTGATCGGAGGTTCGGGCGGTTCGCACGATTTCCACCAGCGGCATCACGGAAATCGGGTTGAAGAAGTGAAATCCGATGACCCGCTCCGGATGTCGCAGGTCGGCGGCCATCTCGGTGACGGACAGAGAGGACGTGTTGGTGGCGAGCACGGCCTCGGCGGAGACGACCGCTTCCAGGCGGGCGAACACGTCCTTCTTCGCGGCCAGATCCTCGAACACCGCCTCGATCACCAGGTCGGCGTCCGAGAAGGCCTGGTAGTCCAGGGATCCGGTGACCAGGGCGGTCAGTCGGTTGGCTTCCTCGGTGGTCATCCTGCGCTGCGCAACACGTTCGGCGAATTTCCGGTGCACCCCGGCCAGCCCCTTGTCCAGCCTGGCCTGGTCGACGTCGGTCAGCACCACCGGAACATGGAGTCGCTGGGCGAACAGCGCGGCGATCTGGCCGGCCATGAGACCGGCCCCGATGACGCCGACCTTCGTCACCGGGTGAGCCAGGGAGGGGTCGGGTGCGCCGGCCGGCCTGCGGGCCCGCTTCTGGGTGAGGTTGAACGCGTAGAGACCGGCCCGGAACTCCTGCGAGACGATGAGATCGGCCAGGCTCTCGGCTTCCGCGGCCAGGCCGGTGGCCAGGTCGGCGGTGCGGGAGAGTGCGATCAGCTCCAGCGCCTTGTACGGCGCGGGCGAAGCTCCGTGCGTCCGCAGATCGGCGATGATCCGGCCGCGTTCCAGGGCGGAGGCCCAGTGGTCGTCGAACTCGGCCGCCAGGTGGTCGGTCCGGGGGACGGCGGTGACTTGGTTCAGCACCGCAGCCATCCACACCAGCGACTGCTCCAGGTAGTCGGCGGCATCGATCACCACGTCGACGACCCCCAACGCCGCCGCCTCACCAGGTCGCATGAGGTGGTTCTGATTCAGCGAGTTCTCGATGATCACGGTCACCGCGTTCTCCGGACCGACCAGCCTGGGCAGCAACTGGGTGCCGCCCCACCCGGGCAGAATGCCCAGGAAGACCTCGGGAAGCGCGAGCATGGCCGCGTTCGCCGCCAGCGTGCGGTAGTGGCAGGCCAGGGCCAGCTCGACCCCGCCGCCCAGCGCGGCGCCGTTGACGAAGGCGAAGGTGGGGATCGTCGAATCGTGCAGTCGTCTGAACGTGGAATGGCCCAGAACGCCGGAGGCCAGAGCTGTGTCGCGGTCGGAGATGGTCGCGACCTGGGACAGGTCCGCCCCCACCGCGAACACGAACGGTTTGCCGGTGACCGCGATGGCCGTCGGTCGGGCCTGGAAGGCGGCGTCCAGGGCGGCGTTCAGTTCGGCCAGGCCCTGCGCGCCGAAGGTCGACGGCCGGCGGTGGTCAAGGCCGTTGTCCAGGGTGATCAGCGCCACCCGGCCGGTGATCCCGGGGACGTCCAGGAGGCGCAGGTGGGAGTGGGTGATGACCTCATCGGGCGGAGAACCGGTCGGGCTACCCGCGTCGGTCGGGGCGGGTGTCGGGGTCGACGTGCTCACGCCTGATCTCCGGCCGCATCGGTGTGGGGCGCAGCGAAGTGCGGGTTCTCCCAGATGACGGTTCCGCCCATGCCGAGCCCGACGCACATGGTGGTGAGGCCGTAACGGACGTCGGTGCGCAGGGCGAAGGCACGAGCCAGTTGGGTCATCAGTCGCACCCCGGAGGAGGCCAGTGGATGGCCGACCGCGATGGCGCCGCCGAACGGGTTCAACCGGGGATCGTCGTCGGGGATGGAGAAATGGTCGGTGAACGCCAGGACCTGGATGGCGAACGCCTCGTTGATCTCGATGATGCCGATGTCGTCGATGGTGAGACCGGCCTTGGCCAGAGCCTTCTCGGTCGCCGGGATGGGACCGTCTCCCATGGTCTCCGGGGCGACGCCGGCGTAGGCGAAGGACACCATCCGCATCCGGACGGGCAGGCCGAGCTCTTCGGCCACGTCGACGGCGACCAACAGGCATGCCGTCGCACCGTCGGTCAGGCCGGAGGCATTCCCGGCGCTGACCCGACCGTGCGGGCGGAACGGGGTGCGCAACGACTCCAGCGACGTCATCGTCGTGCCGGGTCGGGCCAGTTCGTCTGTGGTGGCCAGACCCCAGCCCTGCTCGACCGAGCGGGTCGCCACCGCCACCAGATCCGGCGTGATGTGGCCGGCGGCCAGGGCCGCCGCGTACTTGTGCTGACTGGCGACCGAGTAGGCGTCGGCCCGCTTCTTGGTCAGGTGCGGGTATTTGTCGTGCAGGTTCTCCGCTGTGCTGCCCATGGTCAGGGCCGACGGGTCGACCAGCCGGTCGGCGACGAACCGCGGATTGGGATCGGCCCCGGCACCCATCGGATGGTGCCCCATGTGCTCGACGCCGCCGGCGATGGCCACGTCGTAACCGCCCGCCACGATGCCGGACGCGACGGTCGTCACCGCGGTCATGGCGCCGGCGCACATCCGGTCGATCGCGAATCCGGGGACCGACCTCGGCAGCCCGGCCAGGATCGCCGCGGTGCGGCCGATGGTCAGGCCCTGGTCACCGGTTTGGGTGGCCGCGGCGACGGCGACCTCGTCGATGCGTTCCGGGGGCAGCTCAGGATGCCGGCGCAACAGCTCCCGGATGACCTTGACCACCATGTCATCTGCCCGGGTCTGGGCGTAGTGCCCATTATCCCCGGCCCGTCCGAACGGCGTCCGGACGCCCTCGACGAACACGACGTCGCGCAGGGTACGGGGGCGTTGCGCCACGCTCGACTGCTCTGCCACCACCGCTCCCTGTCCTCGACCCGCCGTTGGGCGCAGCGACGTCTGCCGGTGACAACATGCTACCCGGCAGGGCTACTGGCTGGTAACTTGCTGCCGGGTCAAGCGGTCGGGGCCTTGAGCGGGCTACCGCGTCGGCGGGTCCAGGGCCCCGCGCAGGTCGGTCACGGTCAGCTCGATCTGCCAGGGCCTGGCCCCGCCCGCCACCATGGCCTGCTCCATATCCGGTCCGGCCGGCGGCGACCACATCAGGCGGCGGACCAGGTCGGGGGAGAGCAGATTCTCCACCGGCATGGCGATCCGGGCGGCGATCACCGCCAGCGCGGATCGGGCCGCCGTCAGGCGGGCCGCCGCTCTCGGATCCTTGACGGCCCATCTGGCCGGCGGGGGCGGTCCGTCCCCCGGCAACGCGGACGGCGGCAGCTCCGCGGCCGGCAAGGCCATCGCCCGCTGCACCGCATCCCACCAGATCAGGGCCTGCCGGCGCTGGGTGCGCCCAGCGAAGACCGGTAGCGCGACCAGTGCATCGGCGGTCACCGGTCTCGCGGCCGCGGCGGCCACGATCGCGCTGTCCGGCAGAATCCGATGGGGGGCCTGATCCCGGCGCCGGGCCAGTTCGTCCCTGGCCGTCCACAGCTCCCTGACGATCGCCAACACCCGCGGATCGTGCAGCTTGTGGATCCCCGACGTGCGGCGCCACGGATCGACGCGCGGGGGCGTCGGAGGGGCCGCGACGATGGCGGCAAATTCCTGACGGGCCCACTCGAGCTTGCCCTGCGAGTCGAGAAGTGCGGCCATGGCATCCCGCAACTCGATCAGCACCTCGACGTCCAGCGCCGCGTAGGTGAGCCAGGCCGGCGGGAGCGGGCGGGTCGACCAGTCGGCGGCGCCGTGTCCCTTGGCCAGTCCGAGCCCGAGCATCTGCTCGACCAACGGACCCAGGCCCACCCGGGGTAATCCGGCCAGCCGCCCGGCCAACTCGGTGTCGAACAGCTGCCGGGGGCGCAGGCCGATCTCGGCCAGGCAGGGCAGATCCTGGCTGGCCGCGTGCAGCACCCATTCCGAACCGGACAGCGGGCCGTCCAGTACGGCCAGGTCACCCAGCGCGGCCGGATCGAACAGTGCGGTCCCGAGATCCGCGCGCCGCAGTTGGACCAGGTACGCACGGGAGCCGTACCGGAAACCGGAAGCGCGCTCGGCGTCCAGGGCCACCGGCCCCGACCCCACGCTCAACCGCCTGGCCCATTCGGCCAGCCGCAGCGGATCCACGACCGGTACGACGTCGCCGTCGCGCGGCGCGAGCAACGGGACGACCGGATCGCCGGACCTCGGTGCCGTCGCTTCTTCGGTGGGTTCGAGTGTCAGGACGCAACGCTCGGATCAGGAGATGACGCCGGCCCGCATGGCCAGCGCGACCATATGAGCCCGATCTCCGGTGCCGAGCTTGCGACCGATGCGCGCGAGATGACTCTTGACCGTGAGGGCGGACAGGCTCAGTTCATCACCGATCCACTTGTTCGACCGGCCGTCGGCGACCAGCCGGATGACTTCGATCTCCCTCGACGAGAGATCGTGGATCGAGCTGGGAATGTTGGCTGCGGCCGGATTGGCCCGCCGCCCGATCAACACGCCGTTGACTCCGGCGCCCACCGCGTCGATGACCGGGCCGATGTCAGCAGTGGGGGCCAGGGCGAGCACCCGGAGCCAGCCGGCGTTGCGCACGGTGTCGATGATCCGGCCGGCATCGTGGCCGGTGAGCAAGCTGATCAGGGCCAGGTCGCCGACGACGCCGCGTTCGGACAGCTCTTCAACGCCGGCCAGCGAAGTGGTCGGGATGACCCGGCCGATGCCCACCTCGATCAAGCCGGCCTGCAGGGACTCCCGGGTGGCTCGATCCGGATCGACCAGTAACACTGTGGCCGCTCGGAGCGAATTGCTCATTGAGTCCCGCACGGGCGCCCGCTGGGCCGGCAATGAGCCGACCCCGACCGGAAGTTCGTCGACTCGCCGCATCGGATTCTGATCGGCGCTCAGCGTCGAGGTGTTCACCTGTCGGCCTCCCGAAACGATTGGATCGGTTCTGGACTGCACGGTTTCCCTGTCATCGTGACCCCGGGAGGTCGGTTGGCGTCCGTCGAGGAGAAGTCGCTCTCCACCGGCGCCGAACGCGGTAGGCGTGGTGCTGACCTGCGTTCAGTCTGTGTCATGGCGGCTGCGAAGGTCAAGCACACGATGTGCTCAATGTTGACGATCAGTAGTCGGACCTAGCGCGCGTTCGGGGCAGGCGGCCGCCCTATCGCTGCGACACCCTCCGGGGGTAGGCCGGCCGCGATGGACAGCAATTCGGCGAAGGCCGCCAGGTGTCGTCCGGTGCGGTCGTCGGTGGCCGTCCAGGAGGCGCGTAGTTCCAGGTCATCGGCCCTTCGCGGGCCGGCGATATCGCCGAACCTGGTCGACGAGGTCGACGTCACCGTTCCGCCCAAAGCGGTGAACGCCGCCCCGGACGACTCCAGGCAGTCGGTCAACCAGCTCCAGGCGACGTCCGGCAGGAGCGGATCCCGGGCAATTTCGCCATCGACCTCCGCAGTCAGAAAGATCACGATACGAAGAGTACCGTCCCAGGCCGTTACGCCATCAGGATCATGCAACAGAATCATCCGTCCGGAGGCGGACTCGATTCCGTCGATGCCCAGCACCACCGAGGCCGAAAGTGCATGGCTCCACGGGGCCAGCCTGGTCGGCGCGGGTAGCTCACCGATCTCGATCTCGGGCCGGATGTGCACCCGGGTCAGCTGATCGAGCGCGACCCGGAACGCGATCGGTGCGACGGCCGAAGTGGTCATCCACGGGACACTACGACGGGAAGCCGGCCGCAGCCGGGTTCCCACGCCGCAGGGCCCGCGAGGTCACCCGTCGAACCGGTCCGACCGGCCGCCGGCCCAACGTCCAGCGGCGCGTCGCTCTACTTCTCCGTCGGTTCCAGGCGTAGGGCGACCGAGTTGATGCACCAGCGCTCGTCGGTCGGGGTGTCGTACCCCTCGCCCGCGAAGACATGTCCGAGATGTGAATCACAGGTTCCGCAGCGAACCTCGGTGCGCACGCCGCCGAAGCTGCGGTCGGTCAACAGCACCACATTGTCCGAGTCGGACGGGGCATAGAAGCTCGGCCACCCGCAGTGCGACGCGAATTTGGCGTCCGACCGGAACAACTCGGCGCCGCAGGCCCGGCAGTAGTAGACACCGGTGGTCGTGGTGTCGGTGTACTCGCCGGTGAAGGCCCGTTCGGTTCCGGCCTGCCTCAGCACGCGGTAGGCCGCGGGGTCCAGCTCCGACCGCCATTCCTCGTCCGACTTGACCACCTTGTGTGGTGCGCTCATGATCGATCGCTCCGCTTTCCGTGTTCTTGGTGTTCGTTGTTCTTGGTGCTCGTTCCCCACTTGTCCGACCGACAGTACCCGCGCCCGGTCGTGGTGGGCCCGGCTGGTCACGCTGGACCGCCCCGTCACGGTGGACACAGGGTGCCGATCGGCGGGACCGTGTGTTGTAGCAGGTAGGCGCGTACCGCCGCGGTCACACAACTGCTCGTCGGGTAACCGCCGTGGGTGCCGGACTGCCAGGTCAGCAAGGTCGCCGAATCCATCTGGGCGGTCAGCGACCGGACAGCGGTGTACGGAGCGACGGGATCATCGACGGCCCCGATCACCAGGACGGGCGGCGCACCGGCGGCGGTCACGGCGGCCAGGCCGTTTTCCGGGGCAGGCCATGTCGAGCACAGCGCCACCAGTCCCACCAGGAACGGTCCGAACAGCGGCGACCCCGCCCGCGCTGCACTCACCGCGGTCGTCAAGGCCGCGCCGGCCAGCCGTTGCCCCGAGTCGTTGCACTGGTAGACCAGTCGGCCGGACTGCTGCTGCTCGACGTCGGCGCCCAGGGCGGCGACCAGGAGCGCCGCAACGGCGTCCGTATCACCGGTCCGGGCGGACTGCAGTGCAGCGGCCAGCGCGGGCCACCCGGCCGGCCGGCCGAGCTGCTCGGTGAGCACGCGGACGATGCTGCCGCCGGTGATCTGCTGCCGGCCGGAACTGGGCCGGCCGACGTCGCCGAGGGTCCTGATCAACCCGGCCACCGCCCCGACCGGGTCGACGCCGAGCGGACATCCGCCGCTGAACGACTGACAGGCCGAGGCGAACCAGCTCAGGGCCTGCTGGTCCGCGGCAGCGCCGGCGACGGCGCGGGTGGCGGGAGTCGACGACGGGTCGGCCGGACCGTCCAGGACCACCGCCCCGATCCGGCCCGGGTAGCGGTCGGCGTACACCGCGCCGAGGGTGGCGCCGAAACCGCGCCCGATGAAGTCGATGGTGGCGACGCCGAGCGCCGCTCTGACGGTGTCCAGATCGTCGGCAGCCGACACGGTCGAATAGTCGGACAGTCCCGGACCGACCAGATCCCCGCAATCGAAGGTCAGCGACCGGGACAGCTCGGCCAGCCGGGCGGCGGTGGTCGGGGTGGTCGGGTCGGCGCCGAGGGACAGCAGACCGGCGGAGTTCTGTCCACTGATGCAGTCGATCGGGGCCGAGTCGCCGGTGCCCCGCACGTCCATGACGACCAGCGAGAAATGGGCGAGAATGTCTGCCGGCAGGGCAGCAGCGACCGCGGCCACCTGGTGGGTACCGCCTCGGCCCGGCCCGTCCAGCACGACCACCAGGGGCGGAGCCGCCGGCGGAGTGTCGGTCGCGGCGGCCTTCGCCACCGAGATCGACAAGCTCCCCGGAGCCGCGCCGGTGTACGACTTCGGCACCTGCACCTGCGCGCACCGGATGAGGAAACGGCGCCCGGCCGCCGGGTCGGTGTCGGTGATGTCGGCGGGGCAGTCCGACCAGCTGACCGGATCGGCCGGCCGTCCGGGGCCACCGGGTCCGATCGGCATGGTGCTGGTCCCGGGCGGGGTCACGGTCACCTGGTCAGGCGCCCCGGACGTCACCAGCGGCGGGCGGTGTGACGGTCCGACGGCACATCCGGCCAGAACGGCGGCACATCCCAGGGCGACCAGGCACGCCCTTCCCAACCGGTGCATCAGGGCGTCGACCGCTGGTGGCGGTCGAACAACAGCGCATAGCGGCTGAACACCGTGCCGTCCTCGATGTGCAGCGTCTCCAGGCGCCACCGGACCGGGTGGGCCAGGGCCACGTCCCCCAGGAGGGTCGCCGGTCCGGCGCCCAGGGTCATCGGCGAGGTGGTGAGACACAGCTCGTCCAGCAATCCAGCGGCGATCAGCCGGCCGAGTAGACCGGGGCCACCCTCACAGTGCACGCGACGGAAGCCGAGGTCGGTCAGCGCCGCGACCATCGATCCGAAGTCGACGGTGTCCTTCCCGGCCTCGATCACCGTGGCCGGGAAACCGGCCATCCGCCGCGCCCCGGAGGTGGTGGTGATCACGATGGGCGGAGTCTGGTCGTCGGCGACGTCGGTGAAAAGGCCGGTGAAAATGTCGAGGTCGCGGTCCAGGCCGCGCCCGCTGACCACGGCCACCGGCGGGGCCCCGCCCAGGCCCCAGCGGGCTCGCCGGGCGGACCGGTGCTCGTCCAGCCGGATGCCGCCGTAGCCTTCGGCCCTGATGGTGCCCGCTCCGACCAGCAGGACGTCGGCCAGATCCCGCAGGATCGCGAACAACCGCTGGTCCGCCGGGCTGCCCAGGGGTGCCGACTTCCCGTCCACGGCGACCCCGGCGTCGATCGAGGCCACCATGTTCGCTCTGATCACCGGGCGGACGCCCACCTCGTCGGGCCAGGCGTACGCCGCGGCCAGGGCGTCGTCGTCGGGGTCGTCGAGGTGGTCGGGATAACAGCGCTGCACGTGCCCATCCCATCACGTGTGGACCCCGGCACATCGGCGTGCGGCGATCCGGGCCGGTCCACGCCCCGCCGGCCGGGCCGGCCAACCCCTAGGCTGCGCGTCGTGGCCCTGGATCATCTCGTGGACGTGACCCCGTTCGTCAGTGCCGATCAACTCATCGGCGGGCTGGTGCCACCCCGCCGGTTCGACGCCGTTCGATTCGGCACCTACCTACCGGACCCGGCCGAGACATCGCAGGGCGCTGCGCTGACGTGGTTGGTCGACACGGCCGGCGCCATCGCGAACCCGCCGAAGAAGGCCTGGTTTCGCAAGGCCCGGACCGGACCGGCCGGTGTGTACCTGGACGGCGGCTTCGGGGTCGGCAAGACGCACCTGCTGGCCTCGCTCTGGCACGCCGTGCCGGGTCCGAAGGCGTACGGGACGTTCGTCGAGTACACCCACCTGGTCGGCGCCCTCGGTTTCGGTGTGACGGTCGACCGGCTGTCCGCGCATCGGTTGCTGGCGGTCGACGAGTTCGAACTGGACGATCCGGGCGACACCATGCTGATGACCAGACTGCTGGGGGCGCTCTCCGACGCCGGCGTGTTCCTGGCCGCGACATCGAACACCCTGCCCGACAAGCTCGGTGAGGGCCGGTTCGCCGCCGACGACTTCCTGCGGGAGATCCTCGTCCTGTCGGAGAAGTTCACGACGCTGCGGGTGGACGGTCCCGACTTCCGACACGCCGGCCTGGCCCAGGCGCCGGAGCCGATGTCGGACGCCGAACTTCGGGCCTCGGCCGAACGCAGCGCGGGTGCCACCTTCGACGCGTTCGAGGCGGTAACGGCCAAGCTGGCCACGCTGCATCCCTCGACCTACGGCAAGCTGGTGGAAGGCGCCTCGGTGGTGCACATCGCCGGTGTCGCACCGCTGTCCGACCAGGCCGCCGCCCTGCGCTGGGTGGTGCTGATCGACCGGCTGTACGACCGCACCATCCCGGTCAAGGCCTCCGGGGTGCCACTGGACCGGTTGTTCACTCCGGAGATGCTGCGGGGCGGCTACCGCAAGAAGTACCTGCGGGCCACCAGCCGGGTGCTGGCGCTGACCCGCGAGGCCCGCTGACTTCTCACGCCGGCGCGCCCTGACGAATCTCGCTGATCACGGCGGCCAGCGTGTCCACCGCGTGGTCGAGTTCGTCCCGGGTGATGACGATCGGCGGAGCGAACCGCAGGGTGGTCTGGTGCGTTTCCTTGATCAGGATGCCGCGCCGGGCGAGCTCTTCGCCGATGGCCCGGCCGGAGCCGACCTCGGGGGACAATTGGACGCCCGCCCACAGACCGCGACCGCGCACCTCAGCCACCCCATGCCCGACCAGCGCATTCAGCCTGGTGTGCAGATGGGCGCCGAGTTCGGTGGCCCGGGCCTGCATCTCGCCGGTGGCCAGCAGCCTGATCACGGCCCGACCGATGGCGCAGGCCAGCGGGTTCCCGCCGAACGTCGAGCCGTGCTGGCCGGGCTGCAGCACCCCGAGCACCGACCGCAGCCCGACGACCGCCGACACCGGCATGATTCCACCGCCCAGGGCCTTGCCCAGGGTGTAGAGGTCGGCCCGCACACCCTCCTGGTCCAGGGCCAGGACGGAGCCGGTGCGACCAAGGCCGGACTGGATCTCGTCGGCGATGAACAGCACGTTGTGCAGGTCGCACAGCCGGCGCACCTCGGCCAGATACCCGGGTGGCGGCACCAACACACCGGCCTCGCCCTGGATCGGCTCGAGCAGCACCGCGGCCGTGGTGGCCCCGATCGCCGACGTGAGTGCCTCGACGTCGCCGTACTTGACCCCCACGAAGCCCGGCGTGTACGGGCCATAGTCGGCCGTGGCCACCGGGTCGTCGGAGAAGGAGATGATCGAGATGGTTCGACCGTGGAAGTTGCCGCCGGCAGTGATGATCTGGGCCTGGTTCTCCGGGACCCCCTTGATCCGGTACGCCCATTTGCGGGCCACCTTCAAGGCCGCCTCGACGGCTTCCGCGCCGGAGTTCATCGGCAGCACCATCTCGGTCCCGGTCAGTTCGGCGAGTTCCCGGCAGAACAGACCGAGCTGGTCGTGATGGAAAGCGCGTGAGGTCAACGTCACCCGGTCGAGCTGCTCTTTCGCGGCCGCGATCAACGCCGGGTGGCCGTGGCCGAAATTGAGCGCGGAGTAGCCGGCCAGCATGTCCAGGTAGCGACGGCCGGCCACGTCGGTCACCCAGGCACCCTCGGCCGTGGCGATGACGACCGGCAGGGGGTGGTAGTTGTGGGTGCACCAGGCGTCGTCCAGGTCCAGGTAGAACTGGGGATCACCGCTGGTGGTCGCGCTGGTCACGGCGTGCCTCTCTGGTCGGCGGAGGGTCGGTCCTCCGCTGGTGAGCCTACGGGCGACGATCCCGGGCAGCTCGTGGGAAGGTGGTCCATGGCATCCAAGAAGGCATCCGCAGCGTCGTCCTCCGGCAAGGGCGCCGGGCGCAGGGCGAAGAAGGTGGACCGCACGGACGTCGCCCCGCAGATGACGGTGCCGCAGGACAGCGCGGCGAAGACGCTGGTGCTCCCCGCCGGCGCGGTGGACCTGCGTTCCGTCGACCCGGCCGGTACCCCCGTCGGACCGCGGAACAAGCGCGAGGCGAAATCGCTGATGATCCCCATCGGGGCGGAACTGGCTGACCTGCAGGAGAAGTTGACCGCCGAGTCCATCCGGGGTGGGCGACGCAGCGTGCTCCTGGTCCTGCAGGGCATGGACACCTCCGGCAAGGACGGAGTGGTCAAACACGTGGTCGGCATGGTGAATCCGGCGGGTGTCCATCTCGCCTCGTTCAAGAAGCCGACGGCGCAGGAGCTGGCCCACGACTTCCTGTGGCGAATCGGAGCCCAGTTGCCGCCGCCGGGTCAGATCGGTGTCTTCAACCGGTCGCACTATGAGGACGTGCTGGTGGTCAGGGTGCACGATCTCGTGCCGCGGCAGGTGTGGGCCAGGCGGTACGCCAAGATCAACGCCTTCGAACGCCGTGTCGTCGCGGACGGCACCGTCGTCGTCAAGTGCTTCCTGCACATCTCCAAGGACGCCCAGCGGCAGCGCCTTGCGGCCCGGTTGGACGATGAGAGGAAGTACTGGAAGTACAACCCCGGCGACGTCGACGAGCGGGCGTACTGGACCGCGTACCAGGAGGCCTACGCCGACGCCCTGCGCCGCTGCAACACCCTCGGCGCGCCGTGGTTCATCGTCCCCTCCGACCGGAAGTGGTATCGCAACTGGGCGGTGGCGGCGCTGTTGCTGGAGACGCTGCGCCAGCTCGACCCGCGCTATCCGGCGGCCGATTTCGACATCGCAACCGAACGTCAGCGCCTGGCCGAGTCCTGACCGGTCACCCGTGCAGCTCGCACGACGGAGGTGCGCGACAGGGCGAGCCCGGACCAGCACGCACAATGACCGGGTGAACCCGCCGCACCCTGCCGCGCCCGCCGCCGGCTGGACCATCCTGATCCCGGTGAAATCCACCAGCCGGGGCAAGAGCCGGCTGGACGTACCGCCTGCCTGGCGCCGGCAACTGGCCACGGCGATGGCCATGGACACGGTGTCGGCGGCCGCCCGGTGCGCCTCGGTCGTCGCGGTCGTCGAGGACGCCGCCGACGCGCACGTCCTCGGTGGTCTGGCGGGGGTGCGGATCCACCTGACCAGTGTCACCGGGCTCAACGAGTCGATCCGGGACGGTCTGAAAATGCTGGCCGGAGCGGGCGCGGCGGCTCGGGTCGCGGTGCTGCCGGGTGATCTGCCGGGTCTGCGGCCGGCGGAACTGGAGGTGGTGCTGGACCTGTGCTCGACCCGCCGGTTCGCCGTCGTCGCCGATCACCAAGGCGTGGGCACCACATTGCTGACTGCGACGGAGGTCGCGTTTCTCGATCCGCACTACGGGCCGGATTCCTTCCGCCGACACCAGCAGGCGGGGGCCACACCGGTCGATCTGCCGACCGCATCGACGCTGCGCCGGGATGTCGACACGGTCCCGGACCTGGACGCCGCGCTCGGTCCGTTCACCCTCGCGGCCCTGGCCGGGATCACCACCGGGCGGCCCAGGAGCTAGAACCGGCGGTGTTACCGTCGAATTGTGTACCGAAAATTCCTCCGGCCCGGGTGGGTCGTCGGGCACCTGCTGGTGGTGGTCGCGGTTTTGGTGTGCCTGCGTCTGGGCTGGTGGCAGTGGGATCGGACGCACGAGAAGAACGGCACCATCCAGAACCTCGGATATGCGATCCTGTGGCCGGTGTTCGCCGCCGCGTTCGTCTACATGTGGTTCCGTTTCCTCCAGCTCGAGGTGGTCAAGGACGCCGAGGACGACGCCGAGCTGACCGCACTGGCCTCCGGGGACGCCGGGTCCACCCGGCCGGCCGGCGGGCCCGTGGCGGCACCGGACGCCGCTGAAGGCCGTCCATCAGGGCCCACCGCATCAGGGCCCACCGCATCAGGGCTCACCGACCGGGCCGACCTCACATCATCCGACCTAGGCTCGTTGCCGGTTGCCCCGGTGCTCGGCGGCAGCCGCCCCGTCGAGCAGGCCGACACCGCGGGAGCAGCGCAGGAACCCGTGGACGGAGCAGTTCCGGCCGCCTCGCGGCGAACACCGTCGCGCGGCTTCACGGTCGCTGTGTCGACCGTGGGCGACGAGAACGAAGACGACGAACCCGAACTGGCCGCGTACAACCGTGCACTGGCCGACCTGGCCGAAAAGGATCACCGCCGTGCCCGCTGAATCTGCGTCCGCCGACTCTGTCTCCCGGGCGTCGGCCCCGGTGCCCGCCATGCCGCCCAAGGTGAAAGCAGCACTGGCCCGTTACCGGGTGGCCGCGTTCATCGTCGGCTATGCGCTGATCGTGCTGTGCGTCACCATCGTCGCCAAGTACGGGTTCGGGGTCAGTCAGGCGGTGGCGATCTGGGGACCCATCCACGGAGTGCTGTACATCGGCTACGTGCTGCTGGCCTTCGACCTGGCGTACAAGGACCGGTGGTCGCTGGTCGGCACGCTCGGGGTGCTACTGGCCGGCGTCATTCCCGGCATCTCCTTCGTGGCCGAGCGAATCGTTCATCGCAAAGTGGTGGCCCGTCAGAAGGTCTGACCCGGTGATCGTGCACTCGGACGTCGACGGGCCGCTGGTCGTTCTGCGCACTGCGCCCGTCATCGTGCGGAACATTTTCACGGCCGAGGCTTTCGCCTCGCTCTGCACCCGGTTCAGGGTCGTGGAGCTGAGCCTTCAGGACGACGAATCCGCACTGGACGACCTGCTGCCCCAGGCCTTCGCCGTGGTGGGCCAGCCGGACCTGCCCGCGGGTCGGTTGGCCGCGGCGGGCCGGCTGAGGGCGGTGGTGAACGTCGAGGGGAACTTCTATCCCAATGTCGACTATCCAGCTTGTTTCGCGGCCGGCGTGCGGGTCCTGGGTTGTGGGCCGGCCTACGCGCAGGCGGTCGCCGAGTATGCGCTGGGTCTGGCCCTGGACCTGGCCCGCGGGATTTCCCGGGAGGACCGGGCCTTCCGACGGGGCGGGGAGCGATATCTGGGTGCCGGGAACGCCGATGCGGTGTTGCTGCGACACGCCGACGTCGGATTGGTGGGCTACGGCAACCTGGGCCGTGCCCTGCGTCCGTTGCTGGTCCCGTTCGCCCCCACCGTGAGGGTGCACGACCCGTGGCTCCCGGACGCCGTACTGGAGGAAGCGGACCTGGTCCCGGCGTCCCTGGCGCTGACCCTGTCGCGCAGCCGGTTCGTGTTCGTGCTGACCGCCGTCACCGACGAGAGCGAGCATCTGCTCGGCCCGGCCGAGTTGGACCTGCTGCCCGCCGGAGCTCGGCTGATCCTTCTCAGCCGGGCCGCGGTCGTCGATTTCGACGCCCTGGTGGAGCGGGTCGCCGCCGGGCGGTTCCTGGCCGCAGTCGACGTGTGGCCGACTGAACCCGTTCCGCCGGACCACCCGGCCCGCGGGCTGGAGGGCCTGGTGTTGTCGGCGCATCGCGCCGGCGGCATCCCGGCCGCTTTCGCCCAGATCGGTGACCTGGTGCTGGACGACCTCACGCTGTTGGCCCGCGGTCTGCCCCCGGTCCGGATGCAGGCGGCTCTCCCGGAACTGGTCGGCCGGTACCGCAGCCGCCCGGCCGTCGGCGCACCTGCAGCCGGCGGCCCGCGCGGAGGTTCGGTGGGCCCGGCGTGACCGGGGCAGGAATGGGTGTCGGCCTGATGATTCCGCGTCTGGCCGTGCTGCGCGGACGCCCTGAGTCCCTCGGCGGACGGCGGGCGGGCAGGCAGCCGGATCGGACCGGCTCAGTCGGGCGGCAGGCCGACCAGCTCCGCGGAGGCGACCCAGACGGCGCGGGCCAACTCGCCGTCACGGCCGGGCGGGCTGACCTTGCCCGCCTTCCGTTTGGCGTAGTAACCGCCCGGCTCCCAACCCGCCGACGGCGGCTCGGAGGCCAGCCAGACCAGGGTGTCCGCTCCGCGCTCCGGTGAGATCAGGAGCGGGCGGGCCAGCCGGTAGAAGGTGCCGATGAGCCGGGAGTCGCGGCCGAACTCCGAGCCGACCACGCCGGGATGGGCGCAGGTCGCCACCACGCCGTCGGGTCCCCACCGCCGCTGCAGTTCGACGGTGAACAGGATGTTGGCCAACTTGCTGTTCGCGTACGCCCGCATCCCGTTGAATCCGGCCGCCGAGTCGAGGTTCCGCAGATCGACGCGCCCCTGGGTGTGCGCCGCCGAACTTGTGGTCACCACCCGGGCCGCCGAGGCCACCAGCTTGTCCCGCAACAACCTGGTCAGCAGGTACGGCGCGAGATGGTTCACCTGGAAGGTGCGCTCATGCCCGTCCTCGGTGATCTCTGCCTCCGGCCAGGTGCCGCCGGCGTTGTTCAGCAGGATGTCGATCCTGGGGAGCGCGGCCAACGAGTCGGCCAGGTCGCGCACCTGGGCCAGGTGGGAGTAATCGGCCAACCGGGGCTCAGCACCGACCTCGGCCGCGACGGCCGCCGTCTTGGACGCGGACCGGCCGACCGGTATCACGGTGGCGCCGAGTCCGTGCAACGCTCGGGCGGCCGCGGCGCCGATCCCGGTACTCGCCCCGGTCACCACGACGATCTTCCCGTCCATCGATGTCATCTGCCCAGTGAAGCAGGTCAACACTCGTCACCGGTGGTTACCGGGGGTCGTATTCCGGTCGGGCGCGGTATCGGCCTTCGTGGATGGCGTCGTGGAGCGGACGGCGTGACCGCCAACCGAAGGCTTCGAGATCGGGCACCGGTTCCAGGGCGCTGATCGGGCCCACGCACAGCCACGCAATCGGCCGGATGGCCTGCGGAATGTCCAGCAGTTCCTGCAGAAACTGCTCACGATAGAAAGAAACCCACCCCACGCCGATGTCTTCAGCCGTGGCCGCGAGCCAGAGATTCTGGATGGCCAGGCACGTCGAGTACAAGCCGGCGTCGGCGATGGCGTGACGGCCCAGGACACCGGGGGATCCGCGGCCGGCGTCATAGGTCACCACCACGCCCATCGCCGCCTGCAGGATCCCCTCGATCTTGATCGCCCGGAACACTTGCGCACGATCGGGGGCCAGGGTGGCGGCGAAGATCTCTCGCTCCTGCTGCACATGCTGTTGGAACAACCTCCGCACCCCGATGTCGCGCACCAGGATGAAGTCCCACGGCTGAGTCAGCCCGACGCTGGGTGCGGCGTGTGCGGCGCCCAGGATGCGCATCAACACGTCCGGCTCGACGACACCCGGCACGAACTGCCCGCGCACGTCGCGTCGCAGGTTGATGATGTCGTACAAGGCTGTCGGCACGGTGACTTCCTCGTGGTGCTGATGCGCTCTGCCACCGGGGAGCCCGGTGGCAGAGCGACCTCGCCAGGTGGCTACTTCGCGGTGGGCGGGATCAGCGGGCCGTAGGTGTCGACGACGGGGGCCATCTCGATTTCGGCGCTGGCCTGGATCAGGGCGAGCAGGTCCTTGTCCAACCCGGGCGAGAATTCCTCGAACCGTTCCTTGGCGATGACCGACGGGACGCCTGCCGGCGCCTGTTCGGAAGCGTCCAGGGTGGTGCCGTCATTGGAGGGGGACATGCCCTGGAAAATCCGGCCGGCTTCGGATTGGGCGGCCAGGTCGAAGGTGTACTGCTTGGACTGCAGGCCCAGATCGGTCAGTTTCTTGACCTCCGGAAACTTCTCGGCGTTCGTCTTGGGGATGGGCAGCACCTTGTTCCATTGCACACCAAGGGATTCCAGGGCTTTGGCGTACCCGTTCTCGTGGGCCTGGTCCCGCACGATCAGATACGCGATCGTGGAGCGAGCGGTCTTGTTGTCGGTCATCTCGTAGATGCGGCACTTCTGTAGCCGACCGGTCGCTTCCAACATCACGTTGTACAGCAGATCCAGGACCAGGTTGCCGGAGTTGTAGACATAGGTACCGCTCCACGGGTTGCCGGCCGAATCGACCGGTAGCGCGCCCTGGGAGGCGACCAGATAGTGGTGGATATTCGATTCGTGCAGGGCGTTGCCCAGCGGCGTGGCGCCACCGGAGCCGGGCTTGTCCAACGGGTCGGTGAGCTTGCCCTTGTAGGCCGGGGAGCCGTCGAGCAGGCGGGAGATGGTGGTGCCGATCAACTCCACGTGGCTGATCTCCTCGGTGCCGATGCCCTGGATCAGATCCCGGTAGGGCTTGGCCTGCGGGCCACGGAAATTGATCGACTGGAACAGGTACTGCATCATGGTGCGCATCTCGCCGAACTGCCCGCCAAGGCCTTCCTGGAGCGCGTTGGCGGCGGCCGGATCCGGTTCGTCCGGAACGATGTCGTTGATCAGTCGTTGGACGTGGAAATACATGCAAGGGCTCCTTGTGGTCCGGGAGAGCCGGGCTGCGGGCGCAGTCCGGCGTCGTGCTTGCCAGTGCAGACCGGCTGGCTTGAAGGATGTCGAGGAATACAGCCTGCGATGATCTCCGACCGGAGGAACAGAAGTTCCGGCCGGCCGATGCGGTCGGGTAGCACGCGGCGAAGCGGTGGCGCGCAGGAAACTTTCTCGGCTCGACCGAACTGATGTGCCAGTGCCCGGTGAGGAGATCCGCGAAACAATTACCGGTCCGGCGAGGTACGTGCTGTCGTGGGTGCGGGTATGGCTGTGGGTGTGGGTGTGGGTGGCGAGCGGGGAGCGCGAACGTCCAGTTCGGCTCGCAGGTCGGCGTTGTCGGTTTCCAGGTCGAGGACCAGGGCGATACCGGCCAGGTTCAGCCCGGCCGCCAGTAGCTGCCCGATCCGGTGCAAACGGTGCACGTCGTCGCGGGAATACCGGCGGGTGCCACCATCGGTCCGACCCGGGAGCAACAACCCGCGCTTCTCGTACTGGCGGATGTTCTGCACCCCGAGACCGGTCAACTCGGCTGCCACCGAGATGCTGTACACGCCCCGCGCGGGATCGTCGGCATCGGACATGTGGTCCACCTCACACGAAGTTGACACTTGCGTCGGTCTGTCGGCCGCGCTATAAAAAACCTATCACCGCTGGCACACATCAGGTCGGCGGTGAACGGATAGGGCATCGACCAAATTGACTGTCTGTGGAGGTGGAACCAATGCTGATGCGCACTGATCCGTTCCGGGAGCTCGACCGGCTGAGCCAGCAGGTCTTCGGAACCCCGGGCACGCTGGCCCGGCCGTCGGCCATGCCGATGGACGCGTGGCGCGACGGGGAGAGTTTCGTCGTCGAGCTCGATCTGCCCGGGGTCGAACCGGAGTCGATCGATCTGGACGTGGAACGCAACGTCCTGACCATACGGGCGGAGCGGCCGACGTCGCCGGACCGGGAGTTTCTGGCCGCGGAACGCCCGCGTGGGGTGTTCAGTCGGCAATTGATCCTGGGCGAGACCCTGGATACCGAACGAGTGCAGGCCGCTTACGAGGCCGGTGTCCTGACCCTGCGCATTCCGGTCGCGGAGCGGGCCAAGCCGCGGAAGATCGAGATCGCCCAGAGCGACCCGGCCGGTCGGCAGCAACTGATCGACGCCTGACCGGCCCGCGACCGAGGGGTTGGGTCAGGACATGAACGGTAACCAGGTCGCCATGGCCGAACCGCTGCTGGCGACGATTCTGGACGACGATCTGGTCGACGCCGAGTTCGAGGCGATCATCGCGGCAGAATGGCCGGACCGATCAGATCGGCCACCAGCGGGGCGAATCCGGTCTCCTCGCCCCCGCCGGACGGGTCACCGCAGCGTCGGCGGAGGCCCGGGGTGCACAGGGCATCCCACTATCGACGTGGTCGACCCGGAACAATCCGGGCGGCAGCGATCACCGCCTGTCCCGAATCCATGCCGATGACGTGATGTCGCGATGACGCAATGTCGCGTGACGCTATATCGGGCGAGCCAACGAGCGAGCCACTGTCGAGTTGAACGGAGGTGCCAATCGTAGCGATTGCCTCAGCCCTTACGACGAAGGCGGCCCCGGTCCATCCGCTGGACCGGGGCCGTCCTGTCCTGCGTCTCTGCCTCTGTACTGCCTCGCGACGCATCAGCCGGTACCGTCCGGAAAGGCCACGATGGACAGGAAGCGGATGGGCAGCCGGGTCAGTGCCGTCGGTCCGTGCTGACCCTCCCCGTCCAGCAGCAGAGCATCGCCCGGCGCGAGTGCGTACACCGAATGGCTGTGCCCATAGCTCATTTCGCCGTCCAACATGTAGATGAACTCGGTTCCGGGATGCTGGAACAACGGCAACGTCTCGCTTTTCGAGGTCAGCGTGACCAGGAGCGGCTCGAGTCGCTGATGCTGGCCCCGCAGGGCGCCGAGCAGTTCGTAGAGATGCCCTTCGCGGGTGCCGTTCCGCATGATGGCGGGGCCGGTGCCGGCCGCTACGAAGACCGCCTCCCGCGGGTTCTCCGCACCACGGAACAACGACGTGACCGGCACATCGAGCCCCTTCGACAGGGCCCTGAGCGTGGCCAGACTGCAAGAGGTCTGGGCGTTCTCGATCTTGGACATCATGGCCTTGGAGATGCCCACCCGGGTCGCCATGTCACCGACCGACAAGCCCGACTGCCGACGCAACGACCGCACGTTCCGGCCGATCGCCACCTCGAGTGTGATCTCGTCGTCGTCGAGTCCTTCGCCAGGACGGCGCTCGCGGGTCGATCCGGCAACGTTGCGCAGCAGCGGGTCGCCATCGGTCATGGCAGGAACAGTAGTAGGCCCGACGATCAGACCCGAAAGGTGAAGCGTGGCTCGGCCGGCCCTCCCTCGACCAGATCCGCGATCAACGTACCCAGCAGCGGGGCGAACTTCGCGCCGTGCCCGGAACACGCCGAGGCGATGACGACGGAGCCCATCCGGTCGAGGATGAAATTCTCGTCCGGCGTCATGGTAAATAGGCAGCTCTGTTCCTCGACCGGGTCGGGTTCCAGGCCGGGCAGGTGTTCTCCGACGAATCGGGTGACCACTGTGCGAGCCGCGGGATCGACCAGACCGTCCCTGGTACCGGCGGTGGTGATGGTGCGGTGGTCGAATCGGGCCACTTTCATGGCCGGTTCCGGACCGCCGTCCGCGCCTGACGGCAGCCCGTACAGCTGCACGCTGTCCTTGTGCACCAGGGTGGGCCACGACGCGTCCGGGTCGACGCGGCGGAAGTGAAAGACCTCCTGCTGCGTGACGGTCAACGCCGGGAGCACAGGTCTGGTAGGCCCGATATGTTCCATCAGCTCCGGAAGCCAGGCACCGGGCGCCATCACCACCTGCCGGGCGGTGTAACTTCGCCCGGCGGTGTCGACCGTCACTCCCGTCGCGTTCTGGTGGACGGTGACCACCGGGGTGTGTTCGACCAGTGTGGCGCCGGCCGCGACCGCGAGAGCGACACAGGCGCTGATCGTCGCCTCCGGATCGAAGTGGCCGGCGTCCGGGTGGAAGAGCACCGGATCGGAGAACTGCATCCCCGGCCAGCGCTGTGCAACCTCCTTCGGGTCGAGCAGGTCGGCCCGGACCCCATGTCGGCGCAGGGTGGTGGCCATCTGCGGCAGGTCGCGGCTTCCCCCGGAGTCGATCCCGCCGGTCCTGACCCGCAGCGCGACGCCGGATTCTGATTCCAGCCGGTCCCAGGCGGACGTCGCCCGCCCGGTAAGCCCGACGTAGAACGGGTCGGCGTACGCCCGACGGAAGATCCTGGAGGTGCCGTGTGAGCTACCCAGCCGATGATGCAGTTCGTGGGCCTCCAGCAGCACCACCGAGTGCCCGCGCCCGGTCAATTCCCAGGCCGCGGCGGCCCCGGCCAGCCCGGCGCCCACCACGACGACATCACAATCCACCGACATCACAATCCACCGGTGACACCCGGGATCCACGACGTCCCGGCGAGTGGCACTCGGGCCATGGCGGCGGATTCGATGGTCAGCGCGACCAGGTCTTCCGGCTCGAGGTGCTGCACGTGAGACTTCCCGCACGCCCGTGCGATGGTCTGCGCCTCCATGGTCAACACCCGAAGGTAATTCGCCAGCCGGTGTCCGGCCGCGACCGGGTCCAGACGTAACTGCAGTTCCGGATCCTGCGTGGTGATGCCGGCCGGGTCGCGTCCGTCCTGGAAGTCGTCGTAGTAGCCCGCCGCGGATCCGAGCGCCTCGTACTCGGCGGCGTACGCCGGACTGTTGTCGCCGATGGCGATGAGCGCGGCCGTCCCCACGGCCACCGCATCGGCGCCCAGGGCCAAAGCTTTGGCCACATCGGCGCCGGTGCGGATCCCCCCCGAAATGATCAACTGAACCTCCCGGTGCACACCAAGTTCCTGCAACGCCTGGACGGCCTGCGGCAGCGCCGCCAGGGTGGGAATGCCCACGTTCTCGATGAAAACCTCCTGCGTGGCAGCCGTTCCGCCCTGCATCCCGTCCACGACCACCACGTCAGCGCCCGCGTGCACGGCCAGTTTGACGTCGTAGTAGGTGCGGGACGCACCGACCTTGACGTAGACCGGCTTCTCCCAATCGGTGATTTCCCGCAGCTCGCGGATCTTGATGGTCAGGTCGTCCGGGCCTGTCCAGTCCGGGTGCCGGGACGCCGACCGCTGATCGATTCCCGGCGGCAGCGCACGCATTCCGGCGACCCGGTCGGTGATCTTCTGTCCCAGCAGCATGCCGCCACCGCCCGGCTTCGCACCTTGCCCGAGCACGATCTCGATGGCGTCGGCCTTGCGAAGATCATGTGGGTTCATTCCGTACCGGGATGGAAGATACTGGTAGACAAGGTGTTTGCTCTGATCGCGCTCTTCGGCCGTCATGCCGCCGTCGCCGGTGGTGGTGGAGGTTCCCGCCTCGGTGGCCCCGCGGCCGAGCGCCTCTTTCGCGCGACCGGACAGCGCACCGAAGCTCATGCCCGCGATGGTCACCGGAATGTCCAGGTGCAGCGGGTATGTGGCATTCCTGGATCCGAGAAGGACGTCTGTCCCGCAACTCTCGCGGTACCCCTCCAGCGGGTACCGGGAGATGCTGGCGCCGAGAAAAAGTAGGTCGTCGAAATGCGGCACCCGGCGTTTGGCCCCCCAGCCCCGGATGTCGTAGACACCGGTGGCGGCGGCGCGCTGGATCTGGTGGATGACCGCCCGGTCGAAGGTCGCTGATTCGCGCAGCCCGCGCTCGGCATGGTCGAAGGTCATAGGTCCAGCCCCGTCTAGTAGGCGCCGACGTTGTCGACGTGGAAATGGTAGAGCCGTCGGGCCGACCCGTATCTGGAGTAGTCCGCCGTGTCGTCGTCCGGGTATCCGGCGGCCGCCAGCAGGTCCGCGAGTTCGGTGTGGTGCTCCGGGCCCATCTGTTTGGCCACGCAGTCGGCGCCCAGCGAGGCGACCGTGCCCCGGACGTACAGGCGGGCCTCGTAAATGGAGTCGCCCAACGCTTCCCCGGCGTCGCCGCGGACCACCAGTCGACCGGCCTGGGCCATGAAGGCGGACAGGTGACCGATGCTTCCGCCCACGACGATGTCCACCCCCTTCATCGAGATGCCGCAGCGAGCCGAAGCATCACCGTTGATGACCAGCAGACCACCGTGGGCGGTGGCCCCCGCGGACTGGGACGCGTTGCCCTGCACCACCACCCGCCCGCTCATCATGTTCTCCGCGACGCCGGTGCCGGCGTTCCCGATGATGGTGACCGCAGCCTGCTGGTTCATCCCGGCCGCGTAGTACCCGACATGTCCGCCGATCGTCACCGCCAACGGGGAGTCGAGGCCGACCGCAACGCTGTGCGCACCGGCCGGGTTGATGATGAGCACGTCGACCCCACCGCTCGAGCCGGTGGACAACCTCGCCCGGTCGTGGAGCAGCGCGTTGACCTCGCGCAGGCTCATCACCGTCAGATCGAGGACCCGGGGACCGGGCGGCGCAGCGGCACTCGAAGCGACGGGGCCCACACCAAAGTCGGGGGTTGTGATCATCGTCATCGGGACCACGCGTAGATCCGCTCCGGTTCCGGCTCGTAGAGCCGTGCGGAGGCGATTCCCGGCAGTCCGGTGAGGGCACGGTATTCCGATGCCATCGCCACCCATCCGTCGGTCTCGGCGATGACGGCCGGCTTGCAGGCGATGGCATCACGGACCACGGCGAAGGAGTCGTGATTGGACACCAGAAGGGTGTAGAAGCCGTCGAACTCGGCGCAGAGTTGCTTCAGCGCGGTTTCGATGTCGAATCCGTCCGCCAATGCCGTTGCGACGAAGCGCGCGCCGACCTCGGTGTCGTTCTCGCTCTCGAAGGCGATGCCTCTGGCCTTGAGCCGGCGGCGGATCGTCGCGTGGTTGGCGAAGGAACCGTTGTGCACCAGGCATTGATCCGGTCCGACCGCGTAGGGGTGGGAGCCGGCGGCGTCGACCGCCGATTCGGTCGCCATCCGGGTGTGTCCCACCCCCTGCCAGCCCTGCGCGGCGGCCAGGCCGAAACTCTCGGCCAGCGTGCGCGGGTGTCCGACGCCCTTGAGCACGGCGAGATCGATACCGTAGCCGACGATCAGCCCTTCGGGGACCGCGGCCCGGACCGCAGCGACCAGAGCGTCCGGATCGACTGCCGCGTTGACCAGAGCCACCGGGCCGGCCATCACCACTGCGGCCGGAAGCTCGGGACCTGTTGGTCGGGCGAGCTCGGCGGTGACCATAGCGGCCAGTTGTCCGGCGCTGACCGGACTGTCGACCACGGAGACCGTCGATTTACCCGGTGGTGACCAAGTCGGGTCGCCGTACACGGCGACACCGGCCGAGTCGGAGCCCCGCTCCTGCATCTCGCAGAGCATGCCCGAGAGCAGCTCGCCCAGATGCGGGTAGAGCTGTGCATCCCGCAGATGCAAGCCGACGATCCCACACATATGACACTCCTGTTGTTCGGTGAATGCGACCCGCCTACCTTCGATAATTCACGTCAGAAGGCCTCCAGGTAATGGTCGATTTCCCAGGCCCCGATCGAACTGTGCCAGGCGAAGAACTCCTCACGTTTGAGTCCGGCGAAGTATTGGGACACACCGTTGCCCACGCAGTCCAGTGCCCCGCCGACCACGTCGCTGGCTTCGAATTCCTCGACGGCGGCCAAAAGCGTCAGCGGAAGCGGTCGGCGAGCGGCCGACCCGCCGCTGCCCGGTTCGCCCGGGTCGATGGCGCGGCCGATTCCATCCAACCCGGCGGCCAGGACCCCGGCGATGGCCAGATACGGGTTGGCCGACCCGTCACCACCGCGGATCTCTATCCGTTGGTTGTCCGGCACCCTGATGTAGTGGGTGCGGTCGTTCCCGCCGTAGGTCGCGAACCGCGGCGACCAGGTGGCCCCGGAGGCGGTGGCGACCGCGCCGGTCCGTTTGTAGGAGTTCACCGTCGGCGCCATCACCACCTGAAGCGCGTTGGCGTGCTCGAGAATGCCGCCGAGAAAAGAATAGGCGGTATCGGACAGCCCCAGCCCGCGTGCGTCCCGGTCGGCTGCGAAGACCGGTTCGTTCTCCGAGCGCAGCGAGACGTGCAGGTGCAGGCCGCTTCCGGTGCGATCGGGGAACGGCTTGGGCATGAAGGTGGCGATCATGCCCCGCTCGGCGGCGAGCACCGACAGCAGGTAGCGCAAGGTGATCACCCGGTCGGCCGTCGTCAGCGCGTCGGCGTACTTGAAGTTCTGCTCGAACTGCCCGTTTCCGTCCTCGTGGTCGTTGGCGTAGTTGAACCAGCCGAGTTGGTTCATGGCGGAGGAGATGGCGCTCAGATGGTCGTACATTCTTGTCAACCCGCGGGCGTCGTAGCACGGCTGCGCAGCGCTGTCGGCCGGGTCAGCCGTCACCAGGGATCCATCGGCGTTGCGCCGCAACAGGAAATACTCGACCTCGGCCCCCACGTACGGTTCGAATCCGGCGGCGGCGGCCCGCTCGATCATGGTCCGCAGGATGACCCGTGGCGCGAACGGCCACGGTTTGCCGTCGACGGTGGGATCGCAGTGCACCAGCGCCAGACCGGGCTTGACGAACGGGATCGGCGTGAACGACGAGACATCAGGCATGGCCACAAGATCGGGGTCGCTCGGTTGCTGACCGATGGCCCCGACCGCATACCCCGCGAACCCGGCGCCCTCGCCGGCCAGCATGTCCACCGCCTCGGCCGGAACCAACTTGGCGCAGGGCTTTCCCCGCAGATCGACGAACATGGCCAGGATGAACCTCGTCCCGGTGGTGCGGACCAATTCGGCCAGGGTCGGCGCGGCGTGCGGCCGACCTTCGGTTTCAGCGACTGGCATGCGGTGCAACCCTTCTCGCGCAGATGGAAGGACGGTGCCGACCAAGCCGGGACCGTACACCAAGGCGTTTCCCACTGCTACTCACCGTATCACGCCAGGAATCACACCTCGAAATCGGTCCGCAGTTGACGGCTCTGGTCGATCGGTGGTGCCCGGTCACGCCGGGCCGTGGGCCAGAAGCCAGTCGGCCGCGCGGAGCCGGAATGTCACCATGCCCTTGTAGGACGCCATGTCCGGCGGCAGTTCCGCGAGCACCTGCGCCGTGCGCACTCGCCATGGTTCCACAGCGGCCAGGTCGGCCAGCGGCAGGAGGTGGGTGCGGATGAGGAACATGATGGCGTTCGATTCCGGGAGTCGGATCAGGTGTTGCACCTCGACCCGGAGATGGAGAAGTTCACCGAAGGTGTGATCGTCGACGCCCTGCAGCATCAGCCGGTCGGGTCCCCACTCGGGATACCGTTCGGTCGACACGTCCAGCCGCCGTCCGATCGTCATACTCCAGTTGGTCCGCCGGTACGTCTCTCCCGGCTGCAACCTCTTGAGGAATTCGTGGGCCCTGGTGATGACGCCGGTCTGCGCAATCCTGGGTACCGGTCCATGAATGTCCAGGAAACTCATCCCGACATCGAAGCCGAACGACCAGTCCGATGCGAAGGTGACCATTCCCGCATCGCAGTAGAGGGTCTCCTCGCGCTGATCGAGCAGCACGATGTCCTCCTGCACCTGGCGTCCGAGAAAGGCGAGCGGGCCACCGGGAATCGTACGGTCGTCGCCGTAGACGAAGGTGGTGTCAATGTCCAGGAGCTGGTTACGCCAGTGCCAGCATTCGCCGTCCTGACGCGCCAACGACATCGAGTCGGGGTAGGCCGTGGCCAGTTCTCGAAGGGCGGTCAACATGGCGTCCCAGGCCGCCGGCACCATGTGCGGTAGCACCACCAGGCGCCCCGGGTCCGCGGCCAGGATCCTGTTCCGCTCGTCGAGCTCGCGCCGATACTGACTGTCGACGGTCAGCACGGTGTGGCCCCAACCGCCCGCAGCCGTGCTGATCGGCGTCCGGGCGGGTTCGACATTGGTGCTGTAGCGGTACTTGTCGTCGGTGAACGGGAACGGAAAGGTGTGCATCAGTAACGGATCAGCGGTCACATCGTCACCTCGATATGTGCTTCCGCGGCCCGGGAGACGCAGCACAGCATGGAGGTGCCGTCCGATTTCTCCAGCTCGTCCAGGAACAGGTCCCGATGCTCGACCCGACCTGCCGCAACGGTGATCCGGCATTCCCCGCAGACTCCTTTTCGGCACATGTTCGGCACCTGGTAACCGGCTTCGAGCAGGACGGACAGCAGACTGACTCCGGAAGGGACGGTGAACCTGTGGGCCGACGAAGCAGGCGCAACCCTCGCCTCGCCGTCCTTGGGCGCGACAGTGACCTGGAACGGCTCACCCGGATCGAGGACACCGCGCCCGAAGCGTTCCAGGTGCACCCGTGCGCTCGGCCAGCCGAGGTCGGTCGCGGCGCCGACGACCAGCTCCATGAAAGTTGCCGGCCCGCACAGGTAGAGGTGGGTGCCCAGGGGTTGGTCGGCGAGCACCCGGTCCAGATCGGCCATAAAGCTGTGCCGGTCGGTGTAGGCGCGCATCCGGCTCCCCACCAGTTCGTCGAGTTCGGTGCGGTATGCCCCGGCTCGCGCGCGGTGCAGGTACACCAACTCGAAGTCGTCGTCCCATCGCACCGCCGAGCGCACGTGCGACACGATCGGGGTGATACCGATGCCGGCCGCGATGTACAGATGGCGCCGGGCGGTGCGGACCGGCGGGAATGCGCTCTGCGGCGTTTCGATCTGGACGGCGTCGCCGACCTGCAGGCAGTCGTGCACCCAGGCGGAACCGCCGAGACCGCCGTGCTCGGCACCGATTCGTTGTACGGACACCGTGTAGCTGGTCGGGGCGACACCGGAACCGGTCAGCGAATAGGCGTTGGCCGTCGGTCCGCAGCGCATGACCAGGTGGCTGCCGGGCGGGAAGGCGGGCAACTCACCGCCGTCCGGTCGACGCAGCGTCACCGTCCTGATTCCGGTGAACGAATCGTCGAGATCGCTGACTACCAAGCGTATTTCGGTCATCGACGACCCCCGCCCGCTGGGCCGTCATCGGCGTCGACCATGTGCCCGAGGTAGCTGCCCGAGCGCCTCGCGTCGGAGGCCAGGAAGCTGCCCCGCGATGCATTGAGCGCGGCGTGTACCTCCAGGGTGCGGCCGCAACCCGGGCACACCACAAGCTGTCCGGGGGCGGCGTGCGCCCGGTGGGTACCGCGGCAATGGGCGCAGTAGAAGCCGAGATCGTCGGTGTGGGTGGCAAAACTGGTCAACTCGGCGTCGCAGGCTCCGTAGGACCTGGCCAACGCCAGGGCGGCGAGCACGTCGTGCTGACCGCCGACCACCATGATGCGCACACCGGTACGACACCGGGCGAACGAGGCGGCCAGGGCAGCAACGGCGTCGTCGTCGAGGGTGTCGAAGGCCAACGCGGTGGTCGGGCCATGGTCTTGCGCTTGGCTGATCCAGACACCCGCCGTCGCGGCGGACTCCATCCCGCCGAAGGACAGGATCAGGAAAGAGGTACCGGCGCTGTCCACCCGCCCCGGATGCTCGGGCCAGTGCGGCAGGCTCAGCGCCGCCGGATGCACCATCTCGATCCTCAACTTGTCAACTCCGGAACGGCCAGCGGTTCTTCGTAGGAGACTAAGTTACCCAGGAGACAACCGGTAGGTTGCCTGGCGTCAACAGCTCGTCACCAGTAGTGCGTCGGCGGGACTGCGTCGGCGGGTCAGGCCGGTCTCGTTGGTGTTCGTGCGACGTCGACCGCACCCGGCACCCGGTTCCACAGCGAGCTATCCTTTCGGGGCCATGTGGACCCAATGGCCCCGGGGTGAGGGCGTTTATATCTGACGGCAAACACCCGCGGTAGTGGCGGCCGACCCCTTCCGGAGGAATTACCGGTGCAATGGTGCGGGGCGGCACCAGAGGGGAACCTTCACCAGCACTCCCAAGTAGTATTCCTGTCGCTGAACAATGACCGGTGGGGGCCGGTCCGGCTGCCACCGGCCGCTATTCGCGCTTCACGCGCCGCTCACATCGAGTTCGGGATCGCCCTGTGGAAAGCGATCCGGCGTGATAACGCGAGTTCTTCATGGTGTCGACGATAGGCAGGATGAGCCTTGGCGAAACCTTTGGTTCCCATCAAGGCCCAGCCAGTGCGGCCTGCTCACTGACGACGATTCTAAAAGGCAACCCCGAGCAGTAGTCGTGCGTGTTTCGGCTGGGGTTTCGCCTACCGTGACCTGCAGAGATCGGTAACGATTAGTGTTCAGACAGGTACGGAGGGTGCTACGGTCAGGATAGAATCGAGGAGGCTGTGCTCTCCTTCGATTCCGCGAATTTCCCTGCCGCCGGATCCGGCTCCAGGTCAATGCTCCGAACGAGTCGTCCTGATCCGATCGTGATCCATAGGGCAGAAGTGGCCGTGCTTCCGATGACAGATGTAGTGGCGCGCTCCGCTACCCAGCCCGTGGTTCGTGACATGTTGCCGAAGTCGCCCACCGGTGTCGAGGGCTTGGACGAGGTGACCGGTGGTGGGCTGCCGAAGGGCCGGCCCACCCTTATCTGCGGGCCGGCCGGGTCCGGGAAAACGTTGCTGGCCCTGGAGTTCCTCGTCCGCGGGATCACCCAGTTCGACGAGCCAGGGGTGTTCATCGCATTCGAGGAATCTGCCGAGGATCTCACCGCGAATGTGGCCTCGATGGGTTTCGATCTGGAGACGCTCAAGGCCGAGGGACGACTGGTGGTCGACCACGTCAACGTCCTGTACGCCGAGGTCGAAGAGACCGGCGACTGGGATCTCGACGGGTTGTTCCTGCGGATCGGCGCGGCCATCGACGCGGTCGGCGCCAAGCGGGTCGTCATCGACACGATCGAGACGCTGTTCGGGGCCTTCTCCAACACGGCCATCCTGCGGTCCGAACTGCACCGCCTCTTCCGGTGGCTCAAGTCACGCGGTGTGACGGCCGTGATCACCGGTGAGCGGGGGGAAGGCGCCCTCACCCGCCACGGCATCGAAGAGTACGTCTCGGATTGCGTGATCGTGCTGGATCACCGGGTCGTCGAACAAAGCTCGACCCGCCGGTTGCGGATCCTCAAGTACCGCGGCTCGCTGCACGGCACCAATGAATATCCCTTTCTGATCGGCGCGTCCGGGGCGAGTGTTCTCCCGATCACCTCGTTGCGGATGCAGCGGACGATTTCGATGGAGCGGGTGTCCACCGGCGTCGACCGACTCGACGCGATGCTCGGCGACGGCGGCTACTACAAGGGCAGCACCGTCCTGGTCAGCGGTACGGCGGGCACCGGCAAGTCGACGCTGGCGGCCCAGTTCTGCGCCGAGGCGTGCCGCCGGGGCGAGAGAGCGATCTACTTCGCGTTCGAAGAGGCGGAGGTCGAGATCATCCGCAACATGTCGTCCGTGGGAATAGATCTGCAGCGCCGCGTGGACGAAGGCCTGCTGCAGTTCCGCTGCTTTCGGCCCAGTCTGCTGGGCCTGGAAGCGCACCTGCTGGGCATGCAACAAATGGTCACCGACTTCGATCCGTCCGTTGTGGTCATCGATCCGGTCTCCGACCTGCTGCGCATCGGAAGCGAATCGGACGTCTCGGCCATGCTGACCCGGCAGCTCGATTTCCTCAAGATGAGGGGCGTCACCACCCTGTTGACCAATCTCCAGGCATCAGACGGACGCCAGGCGATCGGCGACGACCAGCTCGCATCACTCGTCGACACCTGGCTGATCGTCAAGACCACAGAAGGCAACGGGGAGAACAACCGATTGCTCTATGTGCGAAAGGCCCGGGGTATCGCCCATTCCAACCAGATTCGCGAATTCCTGCTCACCAGTGGGGGTATCGAATTGGCCGACGTGTACGTCGGTCCGCAGGGTGTTCTCACCGGGTCGGCCCGGCAGACACAGGAGGCCAAGGAGCGGGCTGACGGCACGGCCCGGCTCGAGGACCTCGAGTTGCGGCGCACCGAACTGGAACGCAAACGCGAAGCGGTCGAGGCGCAGACGAAGAACCTGTGGCGTGAGTACGAGGAAGAAGCGGAAGCCGTCGGACGGCTGCTGACCAGCGGGTCCAGCAGCACCCAGGCCCGCGCCGGACAGCGTGCCGAACAGGGCAGACTCCGCAGGGCCGACTCGGAAGACGTCGTCCTGCCTTCACGCCCGGCCAACAACCGGAAGGCGAGATGATCTCGGTGGATCACACCGAGAGTCTCGGTGATGAAATCTGGTACCTGCGGCTCTACGTGGCCGGCCAGTCGCCGCGCTCACTTCGCGCCTTCGCCAACCTCAAGGCCTTGTGCGAGAAGCATCTCGCCGGCCACTACGAGATCGAAATCGTCGATCTGATGCAGAATCCGGCGCTGGCCCAAGCCGATGACATCGTCGCACTTCCGACACTTGTGCGCCGTCTTCCTGCGCCGTTGCGCAAGATCATCGGCGACCTGTCCGACGCGGACCGCGTGCTCGTCGGCCTTCGTCTCCAGCCGAGCGTGTAGCCCATGACCGCCTCATCCGAGCCCGGTTCCCTGCAGGAATTCGAAGCTGCGCTGTCGGCCCTGGACACCGCATCCTATGAACTGACGCTGTTCGTCATCGGGGCCTCCGACCTGTCCGCGCGGGCGATCTCCAACGTACGGGAGCTCTGCGACCGTTACCTGCCCGGCCGCTATCTGCTCACCGTCGTCGACCTGTTCGACGATCCTGAGGCGGCCAAGCAAGCCGGCGTGTTGGCCACGCCCACCCTGATCAAATCCAAGCCGTACCCGGTCCGCCGATTGGTCGGCGATCTGTCCCGGACGGAACGGGTGCTGGCGGTTCTGGAAATCCAGCGTTCGTCGCTGGCGACGGGCTGAGGTCCGACCCGTGTCGGCTGCACCGGCAAACCCGCAGCCCTCCGACCCCTCCGAAGACACCGACATCTCCCTGTCCGATGCGGTGGCCAGGATGGAGGAAGCCGAGGACACGCTGCGGGCCCTGCGGGCCGGCGAGATCGACGCGTTCGTCGTGTCTGACGCCGTGTCGGCACGGCAGGTCTTCACGCTGTCCACGGCCGACCGTCCCTACCGGATGTTCGTGGAAAACATGCGGGACGGGGCGGCGACCCTGTCCGAGACCGGTCTCATTCTCTACGCCAACGGCCGCCTGATCGACCTGTTGGCCCTGGATCGGGCCGACATCGTCGGATCACCACTGACGCGGTTCGTGTCGAAGGCGAATCAGTCCGTCCTGGAACACATCCGGGCTCAGGGCGGCGTGAGCCTGACCATGGAGATCGATCTGCAGGACGGCGCCGGCCGGCTGGTGCCGGTCCTGGTCGGCATGTCCCCTCTCGAGGTGGACGGAAGCCGACTCAGCTGCCTGACCTTCACCGACCTGACCGCCCAGAAGGCGCAGGAGAGCGAGATCGAGCGACTGCACCTGGTCCAGGCCGAGCGACTGTTCCAGTTGCAGGCGGCCCAGGCCGCGCTCACCCGACAAGCGACCCACGATGCGCTGACCGGGCTGCCCAACCGGGCGCTGATCATCGACAGAATCGAGCAGGCCCTGGGTCTGGCCCAGCGATCCGGCCGGTGCACGGCAGTGTTCTTCGTCGATCTGGATCGATTCAAGCAGATCAACGACAACCACGGGCATGCGGTGGGCGATGAGGTGCTGCGTGCGGTCGGCCGACAACTGACGTCGGTCCTGCGTCCGTCCGACACGGTGGCACGAATTGGCGGTGATGAATTCGTGGTCCTGGCCCATGATGTCGACAATCAGTTGCACGCCGTTGATATCGGGCTTCGCCTGATCACTCAGCTCCGGAATTATCCCTACGTCACCGAGGATGAAGCAGTGGCCGCGAGCATCGGCATCGCGGTGTCGGTCGGCGGCCGCGGCACGGCCGAGAGCATGATGAACGAGGCCGATGTGGCCATGTATTCGGCCAAATCGCACGGCGGTGGTCGGGTGGAAGTATTCGACGCGGCACTCGGCCTGTTGGCCTCGCAACGCACCGCGGCCCGCCGCATGCTCCAGTCGGCCCTGGATGATCGCCGTGTCATCGCCCATTTCCAACCGATCATCGATATCGCCGATGGCTCGATCAGCGGCTTCGAGGCCCTCGCGCGGCTCACCGGCCCAGGTGGTGAGATCGTTCCGCCATCGGCGTTCATCGAGGTGGCCGAGGACACCGGCCTGATCGTTCCGCTGGGCGAGGCGATCCTCGGTCTGGCCTGCTTGCAGGCCGGCGGCTGGAAACCCGGACCGCGCGCGGCCGCTGGGATCAGCATCGCGGTGAACCTTTCGGCGCGGCAGTTCGACAACGGTGATCTCACCGAGAAGGTGCTCGCCCAACTCGAACGAACCGGTTTGGCCCCGCATCGATTGCACCTGGAGCTCACCGAGACCGCCACCATCGATCTCCGGCCCAAGGTGCTGGAGCAGCTCGGGCGTATCCGCGAGCTCGGGGTCGAGATCGGCCTGGACGACTTCGGCACCGGTTATGGATCACTGACCCACCTGCGTCGGTTGCCCCTGACCTTCGTCAAGGTCGATCAGAGCTTCGTTCGAGGGTTGGGCAGGGTCGAGGAAGACGAGCGAATCGTCTCCGCGGTGGTCAATCTCGCCCAGAACCTGGGACTGCGGTCCATCGCCGAGGGCGTCGAAACCAGCGATCAGCTCAGCTTTCTCCGAGAACTCAAATGCGACCAGGCGCAGGGGTATCTGTTCGCCCGGCCCATGTCGATCGACGACGTCGGCGCGTTCCTGGAGCGGGATGCCGGTCGGGCGGCGTTCTGAATCGTGGCCGTTCGGGCGTGCCGACCCTAGGACGCTACAGTGAGTGACATGACGGTCGTCTGCGTGCCTGACCAGGAGGCTATCGAGCTGCTCGGCGAGGTGCCGGCGGGGGTTCAGGTGGTGCCCTGGAACGGTGAAAAGGATCGGCCGGAGGCTCTGCGGCGCGTGCAGTTCTGGGTTCCGCAGGTGGAGGACTCTTCCGATCTGCCGGGCAAATTCGCCGCCCTGCCCCAGCTCGAGGTGATGCAGTTGCTCAGCGCCGGGGTCGAGGATGTGATCGGCCGTGTCCCGGAGGGCGTGACGCTGTGCGACGCCCGGGGCGTGCATGGCCCTGCCGTCGCGGAGCTGGTGCTGGCCCTCATTCTGGCCTCGCAGCGCCGGCTGCCGCACTTCATCAACGCGCAGCGCGACGGACGCTGGGACCTGGTCCAGGGCGATGACCTGCGGGAGAAGAAGGTGTTGATCGTCGGCTCCGGTGATCTCGGTGAGCAGACCGCCCGTCGGCTGCGGGGCTTCGACGCCGATCCGATCATGGTCGCCCATTCGGCCCGGGCGGGCGTTCACGCCACCGCCGAGCTGCCGGATCTGTTGCCGGACGCGGACATCGTGGTGCTGACGTTGCCGCTGACCGCTCAGACCGAAGGCATGGTCGATGGCGACTTCCTGGCCCGTATGCCCGATCAGGCCTTGTTGATCAACGTGGCGCGCGGCAAGATCGTCGACACCGATGCGCTGTTGGCCGAGCTGACCACGGAGCGGCTCCGGGCCGGTTTGGACGTCGTCGAGCCGGAGCCGTTGCCCGAGGGGCACCCGCTGTGGCGTGCGCCCAACGTGATCATCACCCCCCACGCCGCGGGCCATATCAAGCAGGCCGGGGCCCGAGCATTTCGGTTGGTCAATGACCAGCTCCGCCGTTACCTGTCGGGTGAGAAACTGCTCAACGTCGTCGAGGGTGGCTACTGAAAGCGCCCGCCGGTCAGCCGTATGCGGTGAAGTTGGGTCCCAGTGCGTCCAGCCACGCGGCGGGGTGGGTGGCCGTGGCCCGCTGACCGGGTCCGGCGAGTGCGACGTCGACGGCCGACGTCAGCGCCGCCGCGGTCCGCTCGAACGTATACCGATCCAGTACCCAGGCCCGGTTCGCCGCGCGGGCGGTGGTCAGCCCGTCGGCCCGGGTCAGCAGGTCGGCGATCGTTTCCCGGAGCAGTAGCGGACGCTGCTCGGGGACGGGCCAGGCTCCCGGTGCGTGGAACAGTTCGTGGCCGCCTCCGCCGTCGTAGCCCACCACCAGGCATTCGCAGGCCAACGCCTCAGCCACCGTCAGGCCGAAGCTTTCGCTGTGCCCCAAGGACACGAAAACTGTTGTCCCGCCGAGTTTCCGGGCCACGTCCGGTCGCGGTGTGTCGACCAGCTCGCACAGATCAACGCCGCCCAGGCGCGGATCATTCGACAGGAGCCGGCGCAGTAGGGCGGATTCCCGCGGTCGTTTCCGCGGAAACCAGGTCACCCGGGGCCGGCCGGCCGGCCGGGGTCGAAACAATCGCCCGTCGACCGGGTTGGGCACCAGGACGACCTCGAGCGCGGGCAGCAGGGCGGTGAGCACGTCCCGGCTCTCCTTCGACACGGCCCACACCATCGGCGCGGGTGACCAGCCGGGGTAAGGGGCGTCGAAGGCCGTCGCGACGGCGGCGTAGGTGTAGAAGTGGTTCTGGTTGAAGATCACCTTGCGCGCTCCGGGCGCCGGGTCGCGGCCGGGAATCAGCGGCACCTCCGGCAGGATCAGCAGGTCGTCGGGACCGATCTGGGTCGTCGCGCCGGATATCACCGGCACATCGGGGTCGATCCAGGCCGGACGGTCGACGCCTGGCAACCACAGGGATGCGCGGTAGCCCGCCGCCAGGAGCAACTGCACATGTTGGGTCATAACGTGCACTCCGCCGCTGTGCCCAGGGGTGGCGAAGCCGGCGTAAAGGACGCGCCGCTGCCCGCCGCTCAGGGGTTCGAGAGGTACCACGAGCCGGCACTGCCGGTGTTGTGCGGCGGGAATGCCCCCGGACCGAGCCCGGCCAGCGCTCGCCAGTCGTCGCCCCACTTCTCGTTCAGGCCGGTCAGGATCTCGGCGCGGTTCTGTTCCGCGCTCTGACCGGTGCGGGTCATCGTCACCCGCCGCAGGTGCGCGACGTAGGCGGCCTCGGTGACGACGCACCGCCAGCCGGCGGTCCGGGCCCGCAGGGCCAGATCGATGTCCGAACCGTAGCCGTGCCGCGGAAAGGCCACATTGTCCAACGGGCCGAGTTCGGAAATCGCGCGTACCGAGAAGGCGATCGCGGTCCCGTCGCAGAACGGAACGTCACGCAGTTCCGGCGACGGCTCGTACCCGGCGGCCGTCTCGGGGATGACGGTCGCCCGTTGGTGCAGCCAGAAGTCGTCGTAGCAGGCCGCCACGATCGCGACATCGTCGAATTCGCCCAGCGGCGCGGTCAGAGCCGCGAGAAAGTTACCGGACAGGCGGGTGTCGTTGTTGAGCACCACACAGACGTCCAGATCCTCGTCGACCGCAACCCGCAAGGCCCAGTTCGCGGTGCCGATCCAACGCAGATTGGCGCCCGGTCGATACCGCGTCACAGGTCCAGCCCAGGAGGGAAGGTCGTAGTCGCCGCCGTTGTCCACGACGACGATCTGCAGGCTCGGGGGCACCTCGTCGCGCAACAGGTCGGCCAGCACCGTGTCGGTCAGCTCAGGTGAGCCGAAGACCGGAATCGCCACCAACATCTGCGGCGGCCTCCCGGGTCCATCACTCACCAGCCCAGGCTACTCGCGGACTGTGGCGGCCGAACCGATTCAGGGTGAACCCGGCGATGCCGCCCTGAACAGGTGTTGAACGCCAGACCTGCGGCGTGCACCGGGGACAGGCCTGAGAGGTGTCGGAGACGTGTTGATGTCAGGCGGTTGTCGGCAGCTCCGCGCCGTTGGTGGCGGCACGGCTGACCAGAGCGACGGCGTGGGGTACGACCACGGGTACATAGGATGGTTTGCAGTCCTGGAGCACGCGCAACGCGGTACGGGACAGGTGGTTCGCCAGTTCACTCAAAGCTTGTGGCCCGTCCTCATTGGCCAGGGCTCGGAGGATGCGGGCATGCTCGACGTCGCCGGCGTTCTGCCAGGTGGTCGGTTCGGACAGCTGATAGATCCGGATGTATCGAATCGTCCGGTCGGCCAGCGCGGTCAGCTCGCGGCGTAAGGTGCCGTCGGCGGCGGCGGTGATGAGCCGGTGAAAATCGGTGTGGTAGGAAAACCAGCTGTTGATGTCTCCCTCCCGCGCGGTGCGGCGCAGTGCGGCGAGCAGGCGTTTGCCTTCACGCCGCTCACCAGGACCGAAGGAGTGCAGGGTCATCGAGAGCGCCAGCGTTTCCATCAGGATGCGGCTGGCGTAGATGTGGTCGAGTTCGGCAGGGTCGAGCCCGGCAACGCGGGTCCGTTGATTCGGCTCGATTTCGACGAGCCCTTCCTCCTGCAGCATGCGCAGCACTTCGCGCACCGGCGTCCGACTGACGCCCAGCTGTTCAGCCAAACTCACCTGGGAAAGTTTTGTTCCTGGCGTCAGCGTGCCGTCCAGAATGCATTCGCGAAGGTAAGTATGTAGGGGCGCGATGGCCTGCCGAGCCTCCGGGGCGTCGAGCCGGCGGATGCCTTGGATATGAGCTGATGGACGGGGCATGTCTCCATCATTCCCGAGTCGTGCGGAGCTTTCATACACCTTCGCGGTTCGAGCTTGATCGGGCGAGTCCACGGTCGGCAGCCGGCCGAGCCTTTACATCATCGTCCAGCCGGTTCGGCCTCGACGACGACGTTGGAGATGGATCCGAGCCCTTGGATGGCCACCCGGACCACATCGCCATGGACCAGCTGACGGCCTTGGCCGGCGCCGACGCCGGACGGGGTACCGGTGATGATCACATCACCCGGTTCCAGGGTGACGACGGCGCTGGCCGCACTGATCAGTTCGGCGACCGTGCAGATCATGTCGTCGGTGGATTCGTCCTGTTGCAGCGCGTCGTTGACCCAGAGCTGGACCCGCAGCTTCTGCGGATCGGTCACGAAGATCGCTGGGGTGATCCCGGGCCCGAGGGGCAGCGACCCGTCGATGGCCTTGGAGGCGAACCAGTCGTAGGTGAAGGCCGGGGCGGGCACGGCCGTGCGCTTGTGGGCGCCGCGGGCCGTGACATCGTTCGCCACGCAGTAGCCGGCCACGTGCTGCAGTGCGTCCGACACCGGGATGTCCCGGCCACCGATGCCGATGATGACGGCGAGTTCGGCCTCCCAGTCGTACCGCAAACGGTCTGCGTCGTGCAGCAGGATGGGATCGCTCGGACCGATGACAGTGGTGGTCGGCGGCTTCAGGAAGAAGAACGGGTACCAGCCGCTCGAGGGCACGTCACCACCCATCTCTTTGATGTGCCTGCGGTAGTTCACGCCCGCGCAGATGACTTTGCGGGGGTACCGGACGGGCATCGTCAACTCGGCCTCACGAACCTCGGGTGCCCGGTCCGCATCGATCCTCATGACGGCTGCACTACCGCCGGTGGCCCAATCGTCGAACAGGCTGAGCATGTCCGGCCACGGGGTCAATTCCGCGGGCGCACGGAGAATGCCGTCGGTGGTCTGGACGCCCAGCCTGACATCGCCGTTCAGGGTGAACGAGACCAGAGAGAAAGTCATTGGTGTCCTTTATGAACTGTCACAGGTCGGCCCTGACGAGGACGTGGATCCTGTGCGATGAATTGCATTCACCTGGCCTGCGGGATGGGTCATGGCGCTGCGTCGTTCCACGGTGTGGTGAGGGACACATGGCACCGTATGTGCATACAGTTCGCGTGTCAAGAAGCTGCTTCTTCGAGCGCTGCTTCCCGCTGGGGGTGGGGCCACAGAACCTCTTGACAGGCGACTCGGAGTGCATACAGTATGAGTGCGGGTCGCCGTGGGCGGCGTGATCGTCCCCGGCAGTCGAGGTCACAAGGTTCCGTGTGGTCGAGGTATCCGCATTCCCCGAGGAAGTGGAGAGACGATGTGTAGGCGTCCGAGCGGTCCTCGCCGGAGTCGAGAGTTTCGATTGTTGCGGGTGGACGTGTCCCGGCGCAACGGGCCGGCCGCAATCACGCCTAACTTCGATCGGGTCATTACCGGCAGAGGCCGATGAGCACCGCAGAGATCGGCGGTGCTCGCGCGGCGGTTCGCGACGCGCCATTGACCGATGCGCTGCGACAGGTTCTCTGTCGGCGCTTCGACGCCGTCGACGCCATGGATATCGACGGATTCCTCGACGCCCATACCGATGACGGCGTTCTGATATTCGGGAACCGGCTCCCGGTTCGTGGAAAAGCCGAGATGTCGGAACAGGTCCAGGAGTTCTGGCGGGCGATTGCTGGGGTCCGTCACGACATCGTCCGGTTGGGTGTAGCGCAGGCCCTGGTCTTCGTCGAGTCGGTCGTTACCTACACCCGTCTGGATAGGCGCTCGGTTGCCGTCGCGTGCTGCGACGTGTTCGAGTTCGAAGGCGACCGTATTCGAGAAACCCGGGCTTATCTGGATCAAAGTCAGGTGTTTTGAAACGGCCGGGAGGTACCCCGCCGTCCCATTGAGTGGGACGGCCCGTTGTTGTGATGGTGCCGGCCACCTAGGCTCGGTACCGATTACCGGGTTCCACCGGGACCCGGTTTCCCTTGTGTCCCAGGCTTCGAAGGAGCAGCTATGAGCAGGAACCCAGCGGAGATCTTCGCGACGATCGACCGTTTCGTGCCGGAGGACTTTGTCGAGTACCTGACCGAGGACGTGGTGTTCCGGTTCGGCAATGCCGATCCGGCGGTCGGCCGGGCCGCAGTGCGCGACGCCGTGACCGGATTTTTCTCTTCCATCGCCGGTCTGACCCACCACATCCAGGACGTGTGGGACGTCGAAGCCGATACCACTGTGGTGCGAGTCGACGTGGAATATCGGCGTCAGGACGGACTCACCGTCTACATCCCGAACGTGGACGTTCTCCGCTGGCGCGGCGATCTGGTCGCCGACTGGCAGATCGTCATCGACGTGGCAGCCGTCTACGCCCCATTCGACCAGGTACCGGACATCGCAAAATCGCCTGAGCGGCCACGGAGCGCAGCAAACTCGGAAACAGCAGCTGTCTGAGGGAGTTGGCCCTCGCTGCTCGTCGCGAACTCATCTTCAGCCGGGAGCGCCGATGATCTTCGTTTCACACGTCCTACCTGTCAACGATGGTGAATCCGTTCCGCTGAGTCGCTCGCAGGTGTGGGCGGGGCTGGTCTTGAAGGCCAACAACGCCCTCCCGTTCGTGCCGTCGATGACGGACTGCGTGGTGACCGCCCGCCTGGACGAGTCCACGTTCGACCGCGACATCGTGCTCCGTGGCCAACCGCACACTGAACGCATACATCTCCAGGAACCGCGGCGGGTGATTTTCACCCGCCTTGCCGGCCCGGTGCTCGGCACCATTGCCAATGAAATCGAGGGGACCGAGGAGGCCCTGTTCCTGCGGTTCAGCTTCGCCCTTGTGGTCGCGGACCTCGAACCAGGTTCGGACGAGGAAGCCGACTACGCCGCCGGCATGACCCGCGATTATCTGGCTGCAGTCGCCGCGACCCTGAACGCCATGCGCCGCCGGGCGCAGGAGGATACGCCGGCCGCCGGTCGTTGATCAGGGAGGTGAACGGCAGATGACCCACGATCCACCGCGCCATGAGTTCGTCCGCTCACACCCGCAGCCCGCGCTGGTATCGGGTTCGCGGCCGAGGCGGCGTCCGACGCACGAACCGCTGTCCTTACGGAGATAGGAAGGAAGTGTCAGGAGATCGGGAGGACGTGTCAATGGTGGCCCGGGTCACGGGCATCCTGAGTGCGTTCACGCCGCGTGACGATGCCCTGGGGCCGTCAGAATTGAGCAGGCGGACGGGACTGGCCAAGTCGACGGCGGCGCGTATCGCGGGTGAATTGGCCGAGCATCATCTACTCGAACGTTCGGGGACCGGGTTCCGGCTCGGTCTGCGGCTCTTCGAGCTCGGTGAATCTGCCGCTCGTCCCCGGGACCTGCGCAAGGTGGCTCTTGCGTCCATGTCTGATCTACGCAATGCCGTAGGGCTGACCATTCATCTTGCTGTGCTCGAACAGTTCGAAGTGGTGTACATCGAGATACTGCCGTCGCGATCGGCTCCGCGACTGCCCAGCAGGGTGGGCGGTCGAATGCCGGCCCACGCCACAGCGGTGGGGAAGGCGCTGCTGGCCGAGGCGGCGCCGGCGGTGGTCGACGAGTTCCTGACTCGCGATCTGCGCGAGATGGGGCCGAATACGATCACCACCGCAACACGCCTGCGCAGCGAGTTGGGCCGCATCCGAACGGCCGGGATAGCTTACGAGCGGGAAGAGAGCGGTCCGGACGTCGCCTGTGCCGCAAGTGCCGTACACGCCTTTGGTGGCGCGGCCGTGGCCGCCATCTCCGCCGCCGGTGCCAGCCGCGATTTTGATGTGCGGCGTGTTGGTCTGGCGGTCCGGACAGCTGCCGAGTCGATCACGAGGCAATTGGCCACGCGACCCGGGTCATGGTCAGTGCAGCTGTAAATCTCCTCTGCGCCAACCATTCTCGGGCATTGCAGGAGGTCATACGCGGGAAAGAATGACAGATCCCGGGGCGAGAGTGCTTCTTCACGGCCGCGCCACCTCTCTGTGCGAAGGGCGCCCGGCACCGAACATCAAGCACACCCCTCGAAGGACAAAGGAGTAGCGATGGACAGCACGACAGGATCGACCGGGCGGCACGAAGGTCGGGTAGCGGTCGTGACCGGCGGGGCAATGGGCATCGGTCAGAGGTACGCGGGACGGTTTGCCGCGGAAGGAGCCGCTGTCGCGATTCTCGATATCGCCGACGCTGCGGAGACCACCGACCTCATCGCCCGGGCGGGTGGACGCTCGGTCGGGTATCAGGTGGATCTTTCTGACCCGGACGCGGTGGCGGCATCGGTGGCGGTGATCAGTTCGCAGCTGGGCCCGGTGGACATCCTGGTCAACAATGCGGGCGTGTACCCGATGATTCCGTTCGCCGACCTGACCATCAGCGATTGGCGCAGAACATTCGCGGTCAACGTGGAATCGATGTTCAACACCATCCAGGCGTACGCACCGGGAATGAAAGAGAAGGGCTGGGGTCGCATCATCAACATCAGTTCCAACTCGGTAGGCCTGGTGATTCCCAATCTGACCCATTACATCGCGTCGAAGATGGCCGTCATCGGGTTGACTCGCGGCGCGGCGACCGAACTTGCCGAATTCGGCATCACCGTGAACGCCGTCGGGCCAAGTCTGGTCAAGATCGAGCAAGGCAAATCGCCTGCCTTTCTGTACGACATCGTGCCCAACCTGCAGGCCATCAAGCGGGCCCAGGTGCCGGCTGATCTGGACGGCATGGTCTCGTTCCTGGCCACCGACGACGCGGCCTTCATCACCGCCCAGAGCTTCTGGGTCGACGGTGGACTACTTCGCTCCTGACCTGCGCCGCCGTACCGGCCGGCCTCAAGATTGACGTGATGAACCCGTGTGCATACAGTTCGAAGCGTGATCTCCGGCACGATCACATTGCGTTTCATCATCCCGGTGGGTAGCGCAACGGCGCAGCTACCAGTTCCTGTACCCGAACTCACGACAAGGATCCGTGGCCATGATCGAGTTGAAAGACATCCAGTATGTTCGCTCCGGCGCTGCCGATGTCACCGCCGCAGTGCGCTTCGCCACGGAAATCGTTGGGCTGGACTACCGCGGTGCACAAGACGGTGTCCACTATCTCCGCGGTGACGCCCGGCATCACTGTCTGGCGTTCGTGGAAGGAGCCTCCGGCGTGCTCAGTTCGGGGCTGTCGGTGAAGGACAAGCCGGCCCTCCAGGCGGCCGAGAGGGAACTGGCGCAAGCCGGCATCGATGTGCGATGGGGGACACCGGAGGAGTCCAGATCACGCCATGTCGGTGACTTCATCGAGTTCTGTGATCCGTGGGGGAACCGGTTCGATCTGGTGATCGACGCCGTCACCGACGCCACCCCGGTGGCCTTCCGCCGGCCGGCGGGAATCACCGAGTTCGGCCATCTGTGCGTGGACGCACCGGACCCGCGAGCCGCCTACGAATGGTGGAGTTCACTGTTCAACATCAAGATCAGTGACTGGATCGGCAACCATGCCGCGTTGATGCGGTTCGACCCGGTTCACCACAAGTTGGCGATCTTCAAGGGCGATCGACCCGGGCTCTGTCACATCAATTTTCAGGTCGACACCATCGATGACGTCATGCGCAGCTGGCACTTTCTGGTCAACAATGGGGTGGAAATAGTACAAGGTCCCGGCCGTCACCCGCAGTCGACGGCGATATTCCTGTATTTCAAGGGCCCCGAAGGCCTGACCTACGAATACTCCTACGGTGTGCAGCGCATCGAGAACGACGAAGAATGGACCGTCCGCTACTTCGATCCCGAGTTACCGGGCAGCATCGACATGTGGGGCGGTCCCATCGCACGGACGACGACCCAGCACCAGATCCCGGGCGCCGGCGACCGGCCTAGCCAGCTGAATGTCGTCGCCTGAGGCGCGAGCGATGCCATCTGAGCGGTGCGAGTGGCGAAACCTATTGTCGGGCGGCCGCTGCAAGTTCGATGGCGACGTCGATGATCATGTCCTCCTGGCCGCCGACGTACCCGGCCTCGCCGACTCGACGCAGGATTTGGTAGGCCGGCACCCCGTACCGGTCGGCTGCTCGTTCGGCGTGCAGCAGGAACGAGTTGTACACGCCGTATCGACCCTGAACGATGGCGGCCCGGTCGGCGACCGGGAGGCGTGGATTCATCGGGCGTAGCACCTCTTCGGCGGCGGCCAGGATCTTTTCCTCATCGACGCCGCTGGGAATCTGCAGGTTGTTGAACGCCGCCACGAGCACCTCGGTGGGCGTATTTCCCGCTCCGGCACCCAGAGCGCAGAGCGTCCCGTCGATCTGTCGTGCGCCGGCTCGATAGGCGGCGATCGAATTGGCCACGCCCAGGGAGAGGTTCTGGTGGCCGTGGAATCCGACCTGGGCGTCGGTCCCGAGCTCGGCGACGAGCGCTCCGACGCGGGCTGCGGCAGAGTCCGGCATCAGCGCGCCGGCCGAATCGACGACGTAGACGCACTGACATCCGGCGTCGGCCATGATGCGGGCCTGGACCGCGAGGGCGGCGGGCTGGATGCGGTGGGACAGCATCAGGAATCCCACCGTCTCCATTCCCAATTCGCGGGCGGCGTGGAAGTGTTGGATGGACACGTCCGCCTCGGTGCAGTGCGTTGCGATGCGGGCCACCGATGCGCCGGCGGCCTTGGCTTCGCGGAGATCGGCGACCGTGCCCAGACCGGGCAGCAGAAGTACCGCTATCCGCGCGTGTTCGACTTCGTCGGCCGCGGCGGCGACCAGGTCGATGTCGCGAACGAGGCTGAAGCCGTAATTGAAGGAGGAACCAGCCAGGCCGTCGCCGTGGGTGACTTCGATGACTTCCACGTTGGCCTGGTCAAGGGCGTGTGCGATGTCCCGAACCTGCCGCTCGGTGAATCGATGACGAACTGCGTGGGATCCATCCCGCAGCGTGGTGTCGGTGATGCGCACCTTGTCCGCCGTCGTGATGTCCGCCGTCGTCATGATGCACGCCTGGCACTGGCCAACAGTTCGCCGACGCGCACCGCGGCGGCCGTCATGATGTCCAGATTTCCGGCCCATGAAGGTAGATAGTCGCCGTTTCCGGTGACCTCCAGGAACACCGCGACCCGACCCATTCCGGCCCAAAGCTCGTGCGGGTCGTCGAACTGTGGATCGCTGCGCAACCGGTAGCCGGGAACGTAGACCTGCACCTGCTCGACTCGTTGATGGATGGCTTGCGCAATGGCATCCCGATCCACGTCGGGTGGCAGCGAACAGAACACGGTGTCGCGCATGAGCATCTCCGGAGTGACCGGATTCAGGATGATGATGGCCTTGCCCCGGTGGGCGCCCCCGACCTTCTCGATGGCACGGGACGTGGTCTCGGTGAACTCGTCGATGTTGGCCCTGGTACCCGGTCCGGCCGACCGTGAGGAGATGGTGGCCACGATCTCGGCGTACGGGACGGGAGTGACGCCGCTGACGGCGTGCACGATCGGGATGGTCGCCTGACCGCCGCACGTGATCATGTTCAGGTTGTTCTCGCCGACGTGCTCGTGCAGGTTCACCGCAGGACAGACAAGCGGTCCGACGGCGGCGGGAGTGAGGTCGATGGCGGTGATGCCGGCCGCGGCGTACAGCGGGGCGTTCGCCTGATGCGCTTTCGCCGAGGTGGCCTCGAACACGAAGTCAGGTCTGATGTCGTGGTCGAGGAGCCAGGGGACTCCGTCCGCGCTGGCCTCGATGCCCATCGAGCGAGCCCGGGCCAGGCCGTCGGAAGCCGGATCGACCCCGACCATGGAATGCACGTCGAGATGATCATTGCGCAGCAACTTCATCAGCAGGTCCGTACCGATGTTGCCGGGCCCGACGATCGCCGCGGTCGGCCTGCCGGGGTGGCGTGCGGTCCTGCCCGACATGGTGCCGGTGGATGAGGTCACGGTGTGCTCCCGGGGTTCGGTCGACGGTGAGGGGTTCGCAAACAGGATGCCCGGCCGAGCGAACATGGGAGGTAGGGCCACCGCAGTATGTCCCGGCCCCATGGTCTTTCGAAGAATTCGTCTCAGTGAGTGGGCCGATGTCGTCCACGACGAGGCGAAAAGGCTACTTCGACCCCCGGCGCAGGCATCTCGAACACTGATCACCTCGGCACCGACGACCTTCATTCGCCTTCGGGTGCAGACAGCTGGACCGTGGACGCGCGCACCATCGTCTGCCACAGGCGTTCGAGCAACGGGGGAGAGGTGGCACTCCATGCCTCGATGTCCTGCTCGGTGAGCTCGATGGGCGTCCCGGCGGCGTGAGCACGGAGCCACACGTCGCAGGTGATCGACAGCAGCCACATCCTGGTCGCCGCCATCGCCGGGTTCCTGCCGATCGTGACTGCGCCATTGGCTCGCAGCAGAAGGGCATTCGAGTCGGCCAATGCCCCAGCCGCGGCGAGACCCAGGTCCCTGGAACGGATGAGCCGCGGCGTCGGGAACACCGGAACTGATGCCCCCAGCCAGGCCGCCTGGCCGTGCAGCGGTTTCAGCACGTCCGTGAGCGCGGCCGCCGCGAAGGTGGACTCTGGTTGGGCCCGGACGATGCCGCCGACGTCAGGTCTGACGCGATAGATCTCGGTGTGCACCCACGATTCACCAGGCGCAGTGACGGGCAGCGTGGGTGAGTCCATGTCGACCGATACCTGTTGATCGGGTCGCAACGTGGCCAGGTCACCCAGGATGGTGATGTCATAGGTGGTGTCCGACGTTCGGCGGGACACGTGGCCGAACGCCGTCACCAGATTCAGCCCGGCCACGACGCGGCCCACCTCGGTCACCGAGTGCACGTCGTCGGACGACCCCGCGGTGCTCTGGATGGCCATCCGCATACACTCCTGATTTCGCCGGGCTGAGGTGTATGCAGCCTAGGCCAGGCCCGACCCGGCCCCAGCACGACCTCGGCCACCGGAGTGCTTGACTCCTGGCCATATCTACATACAGTTCAGGCATGAGTGTTCCAGGGCCGAGTGACCGTCTGCTCCGGCGTGACTATTGGCTGATTTTCTCTCGTCCCCTTCAGGGCACGTCCGGTGCTGATATCGCCGCCCACGTCAACGCGCACCTGGAGTGGCTCCTGGGGCTGGAGGCCGACGGCATGGTGGTCCTGTCCGGCCCTTTGCTGGACGGCCCGGGGACCGGGCCGGGCTCGGGAATGACCGTCTTCCGCGCACGGGATGCCGACGAGGCGGCCCAACTGGCGAGCCGGGACCCGTTGGTCACCGCGGGACTTCGCACCTTCGATGTGTATCGGTGGCAGGTCAACGAAGGTTCGATCGACGTGCGCATCTCCCTGGGAACCGGCCGGTACACGTGGCGCTGAGCAGTGGTCGATATCGCGGTTTCTGCATACAGTAGAAGTATGTCGAAGTAGCTCAGGGCCGAGTCGCGGATGAACCTGCGAATCGTTGCTGCGCGATCGGTGGCCACGCAGGAGGTCGGGATGACGGCAGTCGGGGTAATAGGCCTGGGCCGGATGGGCCTGCCCATCGCCGAGAACTTGATGGAGCGCGGCTTCACCGTCATCGGGTACCGCAGGCAGGGGTCACCGGAACTGGTGGCCGCGGGAGGTGAGGTGGCCTCCTCGCCGGCCGAGGTCGCCGCGAAGGCCGACGTACTGTTGTCCATCTTGCCGGACTTCCAGGCCGTGCAGGAGGTGGTGGCCGGCCCCAACGGAACGTTGACCACACTTCGGCGCGGCACCGTGCACATCGAGATGAGCACGCTCGATGTGGAAGCCAAACGCTCGGTCCGGGACCAGGTGACACGCGCGGGTGGCGATCTGCTCGACGCGCCTATCAGCGGCAGCCCCAGCATGGTGCGACCGCGGATGGCCACCACCTTCGCTTCCGGCGACGACTCGAGCATCGACCGGGTGACGGCTGTCCTGGAGGCCATCTCCGGGCCGTGGGTTCACGCCGGCGCTTTCGGTTCCGGTGCGCATTTCAAGTATCTGGCGAACATGCTCCTGGCCGTCCACACGGTCGCGGCCGCGGAAGCTATGGCACTTGCCCGGAAAGCGGGCCTGGACCTGGCGCTTGTGCAGAAGACCATCGACGATTCCATCGGGGGGTCGATGGTGTGGAAGCGATTCGGGCCGCGCATGCGCGCCCGGGAATGGCTGCCGGCTCCGGGACCCATCGAGACGTTGCACGCGATTCTTGAACAGGTCGAGGTCTACAGCCGAAGTGTCGGCGCCGTGACGCCGATGTTCGACGCCGCGTTGACCGTCTTCGACAAAGCGGTCGCGGACGGTTGGAGCCACCTCGACATCGCCAGTGTGCATGACCAGCTCGCCGGCGAAGCCGCTCTGGGCGACGGTGAGGCGGCCCGGGTCGCCGCCGAGGGCCCGCAGTAGCTCTGGGACCCATTGCCGCGCTGGACTTCCCCAAGCGGGCGACGGTCAACCGGCGGTCGCGCCTGCGGCCGCGTGCTGGTAGGCGGCCGTGATGGTGCCGATGTAGTCGACGTAGACGTCGGCGATACCGGGATCGGTGAGGTGCAGCTGGTTCTCGGCGTTTCGTTGCGCGTTGGCGGAAAAGTTGTAGCTGCCGGTCGCGACGGTGTCGTCGCAGACCAAGATCTTGTTGTGCATGAAATCGTGTGGGGAGGTCGGGCTGTAGGGGGTGGAGTGTTTCCCGATGAGCACCGCGGAGACGGTCTGCCAGTTCGCCACCACGGCTGAGTCGGCGGGAATCTTTTTCCACTGTGTGACGATGGGGTCCATCTGCCCGGCGTCGTAGATACCGGTGACGGGCAGTCCTCTGCCGATGGCTGCGGCCAATGCGGCAAGCAGGGTGTGTGAGGTCAGAACCATGGTGGCGACGGCGATCCGGACCGTCGCACGGCGCACCAGGGTGACCAGAGCGGCGTCGATGGCTGCGCCGTCACCGGGCGAGAAGTCCCAGTCGACCTCGACGTCACCCACGGCGACGGTGCCGCTGTCACCGGTGCCGCTGTTCTTGATCTGGCCGGAGCTCCACATTTGGTCGAAATCCGTTCGGTAGGCGGCCGCGACCTTCGGCGATGCCACGGTGACGATGTTGTTCTCCTGCAGCGTCCAGGCGTCGTCGGTGAAGTTCGTCGACCCGGTCCACACCACGGCCGAGTCGGCGTCGGGGTCGCGGAGAACATACTTGCTGTGCATCAGGTGCGGTGCCGCAGCAATGCCTTTGATCTGCACCTGGGTGTCGGCGAAATGCTCGGTCACCCACTGCCCGGTACCCGCCGGGGCGGGGTCCGCACCCAACGAGGCGAAGTCCGCCGCAGTAGCCGCGGAGGGTTTGCCTTCGTCATAGCCGATCCTCACCGCGACGCCCCGGGCCGCTGCGGCCGTCAGCGCGGACACCACGGCCGCGGCCAGGTTGTCGGTGAGCCGGAAGTCGTAGATGGCCACGTCCACCGATGTGGTCGCGCCCGCGACGAAGTCGGCGAGCAGGGCAGCGATGTCGGTGGGTTGCGATGGGTCGCCGCCGTGCCGGGTGTCGCGCAGGAAGGTGATGTCGATCGATCTGGTCATGGCCCCACGTTCGTCCATCGCGAGCGTCGGGGCAACCGAACATCACATGAAAACTCGCCGGCGGCGAGGGGCCGAGTCAGCCGGTGACGCTGGCGTGTCCGTTCTCCAGATGCCCGACGTAGCGACGCGACCAGCAGGAGTCGCCGCTGAGTTCGACGATCAGGTCGTACCAACCTTTGGTGGACGCCAGCGGGTTGACGGAGTGTACGGCGGTGCCGTGCGGCGGAACGTGGTAGGTCTGCGGTCGGTCGGCCGAGTAGTTGTGGGCGGCGACCGTGAAGGTGGCCGACGTCGAGCCGGTGTTGATCAGCCGGAGCAACAGCTTCGGACGTGGGCCGAATCCACCGTCGTCGTACACCGCCTGGACATGGGCGGACTTCCCGGCGGCGTTGTTGGTGTCACCGGCGAAGTGCCGCAGGAAGCGGTTCGGCCCGACGATGGTCAGGTCGTAGCGTCCGTCCCCGACTCCGGCGCCGATCTCGACGACGCCCACGACCGGTGTCGTCCGGGCGGAGGTCGAGGCTTCTACGGTGTATTGGCCCGGGAACCGGGCGGGGTAGTCGGCCAGGCTCTGGTCCGGAGCCAAATTGTCGTACACCGCGAAATGGCTGGCCCTGCTGACATGTGGTCCGGAGTTGCTGAACGAGAGCTTGGCCTGGATCCGGCCGTGGTCGCCGATGGCAAAGGAGTCGAGGTTGGCGTTCGGCTGGTACGGCAACGGTCGGGCCGGCCTACGCCCCGGTTCCTGAATCGGCATCACGTTGGAGGTCACCGGTGGCGTGTACGAACCGCCCGCCGGGTCGCCGATCACGGTGGTGGCGGGCAGCACGGGCAGCCCGAAGACCGGTGATCGGAAGTCGAAGGCCTGGGTCAGATCTCCGCACACCTTGCGCCGCCAGGCACTGATGTTGGGGCACCGGGCGGGCTTTCCGATCGCGTCGGTCCATTTCTCGATGAATTGGATGACCGAGGTGTGGTCGGAGACCTCCGAGGTGACGTAACCGCCCCGGGTCCAGGGTGAGATCAGGATCAACGGCACCCGGAACCCCAAACCGACCGGCATTGGCTTTCTCACGCCGTGCTGGGCCAGCAGGCCGGTGGTTTCCAGGTAGAACTCGTCTTTCTCACCGGGGGCCGGCACCGGGGGCGGGACGTGGTCGAACTGACCGTCGTTCTCGTCGTAGTCGATGATGACCAGGGTGGAGTTGAAGACGTCGGGGTCGGCGTTGAGCGCGGACAGGACCTGGTGGATGTAGTACGCACCGTCGTTGGGCGCGCCGTCGGGGTGCTCGGAGAATGCCTGGTTGGTCACCACCCAGGAGACCTGGGGGAGTTTACCGGCGACGACATCGGCCTTGATCGCATTGGCCAGGTTGTCCGCGTTGGCGGTCAGACCGGTCACCGGCTCGGGGACATTCTTGACGCCGTTGTCGTAGAAGACATTTCCGGGAGCGGGCGTGCCGCCCTGGGTCGGGTCGTACTGGGCGAAGGTCTTGAAGTACTCCAAGGCGTTGTCGCCGTAGTCGTCCTGGCATTGATAGACGTGCCAGCTGACACCTGCTTTCTGCAAGGTCTCGGCGTAGGTCGGCCAGAGCAGGTTCCGACCCAGCTCATCGCCACCGTTGTAGGCCGTGTAGCTGCTGTACTTCTGCTGCGCGTCGATGGTGGCGCTCCACAGGTACGTGCGGTTGGGGCCGGTCGCCGACAGCACCGAGCAGTGGTAGGCGTCGCCGACGGTGTAGGTATCGGCCAGGGCGTAGTGGAACGGGATGTCTTTGCGATTCAGGTAGCCCAGTGTGGTCAGCCCGCCTTTGGCGAAGACCCAACCGTTCATCAGGCCGCCGTACCAGGCGCCGTGCTGGTCGTCCCAGCTGTGCGCGGTACCGCCGTAGCCCTGCGCTCCGACCTCGGAGCTGGGCGGTCGGTGACCGGCCGGGTAGGCCGACGCCGGGGCGTCGCTCAGGTGCCAGGGGTACTGGGTGGAGACGACCGGGAGGCCGGGCGCGGTGGTCGGCTGCTGGAACACCGACCGACCGCCGGGCAGCGTGATGGTGGAGCGGTCGCCGAAGCCACGAACGCCCTTGAGACTGCCGAAGTAATGGTCGAAGCTGCGGTTCTCCTGCATCAGCACGACTACGTGCCTGATGTCGCGGATATCGCCGTGCAGATGCCCTTTCGGCGGCTGGTGCCCGGGCGCGGCCTGGGCCTCGGTGGTGGGCAGCGCCGCGGCTACGGCCGCCGCGCCGGTCACCGCCGCTGCGCCACCGATGAACGTCCGGCGAGAGATCTCGACCATGAGACAAACCTCCATGTTGCGGCAGGGAACCTGACCGTAGGCCGGCAATCCTTCTCGCCCGGCCACCAGCGGCTGAACGGCGGGGGAACGAATCGAACACTGTGGGCGTCGGCCGTGCCGGTCCCGGGGCGAGACCAGTCTGGGCGCCGCAGGTGTCGCTGTCGTTCATCGACAGTTCACGAACGGTTCATCCCCGATCGGTTCGAGCCGCCACCCGTGAGGGGTGAACTACTCCCTATGTCCCCACATCTTCCGGACCACCCGTTGACCGTCGACGAATACAGCGAGTGGAACGCTCGCGAGCTCGCCCGCCACCCGATCAGTCGCCGATTCATGCTCAAGGCTGTCGCGGCCGGTGCCGGCGGTTACGCGCTGGCCCAGTTCGGATTGGCGAACGCGGCGTTCGCGGCCGGTGGGGGAACACCGGGACCCGGTGGCGTAGTGATCTCGGGTCGTCACCTGTCGTTCATCTCCGACCACGGGGCGACGCCGAGCAACGCCATGGCGGTGACCGCACAACTGGTCAGCAAGACCGGATCGCTTCCGAAGGGGCTGCGGGCGTTCGTCGACATCGGCACCCGTGCCGGCCATTACGGTCATCGTATCGAGGCCGATGTGCAGCACCTGCTGGGCCAGTATGCGATCCCGGGCGGACCCATCGGGAGTCAGTTCTACGCCAAGGCCAAGATCACCGGTTTGCAGCCGGACACCCTGTACCACTACCGCTTCCGACTGCTGGACGGGACGGTGACCGGTGACGCGTTCTTCACCACCGCGCCGGCTCGCCACAATTGGCGGTCGCACAGCCAGGTCGCGAAGCCCTTCACCTTCACCGCGTTCGCCGACGTCGGGACCAACACCTTCCCCAAGGACCCCAGATTCGCCTGGAATCAGGATCCGGCTGTGGTGCGGGCGGCGGACGGGGCCTGGCCGAAGGCGGTGTTCGACAACAACTACTACAACGCCACCGATCCGGTGGCGGGAGTCGGTGGCACCGACCCGAAGCCGGCCGTGACGATCACCAACCTCATGGCCACCCAGAATCCACGCTTCACCCTGCTCGCCGGCGACATCTGCTACGCCGATCCCAGCGGAACCGGTCTGCCGGCTGACGACAGCGGTGCGCTCACCACCGGCGCCGCGCCGGGCAAGAACCTCTACAACCCTTACGTCTGGGACGTGTTCCTCAACCAGATCGAGAGCCAGGCCGCTTTCACGCCGTGGATGTTCGCGACCGGCAACCACGACATGGAACCGCTCTACGGCAACACCGAATACCTCGGAGGCAGCCCCGTTCACGGCTACGGCGGACACGCCAAGCGGTTGGACCTGCCGAAGTCGGGGCCGACGAACTGCCCGTCGGTGTATAGCTTCATCTTCGGCAACGTGGCGGTGATCTCATTGGACGCCAACGATCTGTCCGCCGAGATCCAGACCAACACGGGCTACTCCGACGGTGCCCAGCTGAAGTGGCTGGAGGCCACCCTCAAGGAATGGCGTACGAATCCGCACGTCTCGGAGACCATCGACTTCGTGGTGGCGTTCTTCCACCACTGCGCCTTCTCCACCACCAACAATCACGCGTCCGATGGTGGCGTCCGGGACGCCCTGGATCCGCTGTTCACCAAGTTCCAGGTGGATCTGGTCGTCCAGGGTCACAACCATCTGATGGAACGGACCGACCCGATCAAGAACGGCAAGCCGACTCGTCAGGCACCGGACGGATCGACGATCCGACCTGCGCAGGACGGCGTCACCTACCTGACCGTCGGTTCTGGCGGGCGCCCCCGCTATCCATTCCGTCCCGCGCCCAGTGCGACCAATCCGCCGCCGCCGGGTGTCGATCCGTTCGGACCCCAGTTGCTGCCGGAGGGCCAGCGTTACCGCGATTACACCCCGCCCGGCGGCGCGAACAAGACGGAGAACAACACCGAGAACGTGGTCAACAGCTACGTCTGGTCGAAGGAGGGGACCACCGTGAACCCGTCCGGTTATCCGGCCGGCACCAAGGTGCCCGAGGAAATCGAGTGGTCGCAGGTGCGTTACGACGACTACGCCTTCGTGGCCGTGGATGTGGTGCCCGCCAGGCCCGGCTCGCCCACCACTTTCACCATCCGCACGATCGCCGACGCCTTGCCGGGAAGTGGAAAGCCGTATCAGGAGATCGACCGCCTGACCCTGACCCGGGTCGCCGGGGAGAGCGGTATCGGTTGCGGGCACGGAAGAAGTGCGCTGTTGCTGCCCGATGGCCGGCCGGCCGCTGCCGGATGGTCGGGTGTCGGACATCGCACCACCAGCTACGGGGGTTGATCGGGCCGGCACGTGCATGCGGTGGTGTGTCCCGGATGGTGATTTCGGAAACCGAAATCACCCGCAGTTTCGTTTGACATCGGGCCGTGCGCGACCCTAATGTCAGACGTGGTCATGAGTTCCAGCGTCAAGCCCTGGCTTGCTGGACGGCAACCCTCACGTTGTGGCGGGGTGCCCCAGGTGAAGACCCGGCGCGGCACCTGCCGCGCAAGCGCACGAGCCCGTTGACGGGTATGGGAGAGGGAAGTAATGGCGCTCAAGCTGGGGAGGACGCCGAGCGGCGTCACGCCGCCGGTCGCGTTGCGTCGGCGCCGCCACATCGACCTCGGACGCGCATCCAGCTCGTTCTGTTGTCGCTGACCGTTCGTCAGGCACTGTCCCCGGTCGGTTTGCCGAATGTCGCCCCATGGGCGCTCGGCATGCCGTGGCCACAGATCAGGCCCGCTCGTCGGTAGGACGAGAGGCCGGTCGCCCTCTTGCTGTGCGTCGAAAGGTGCTACCCCCATGCCCATTTCCCCCCCGGTGACGGCCCGCGAACGAACCCACCGGCAATGGTCCCTGCCTCAGCCGCCCTCGGCGCCGAACGGCAACGCGTGGCGGCTGAAATAGACGGTTTGATCGCCGATCGGTTCTGACCGATCTGTTTCTCCATTTTCCGGCGAACACCCCAGGTGTTCGCCGACCCCTGATGTCCTTTTCACGCAAAAAAGAAAGTGATCGCCGACATGACAACAACGCTGAACTACACGATCCATCGCGCCGGACCCCGTATCGGAGCGGAAATCCATGGTGTCGACCTGACCCACCGAGTCGACGATGCGACCGCCCAGGCATTGCGCGAGGAATTCCACCAGCACAAGGTGTTGGTGTTCCGCGGGGCGAATCTGACCCCGGATCAGCAGGTCGAGGCCGTGCGGATCTTCGATGAGCCATTCGATCATCCGACGGCCCTCCGGCACCCCGAGAACCCGCTGGTCTACCCGTATCGGGTGGAGCAGACGGGTAAAGCCAATCATTGGCACATCGGGGGACTGTGGCGGAACCCGCCGTTCAGCATCGAGTCCCTGGTGTTCGAAGAGGTGGCCCCCCTGGGCGGCCACACCTTGTGGGCTGATCTGCAGGCCGCCTACGACGATCTGTCCGCACCTTTCCAAGCTCTTCTTGAATCGGTCAGCCTGGTCTATGACGCTGACGCCGGCCACTATGCCCAGGGCAGCAAGAAAGGCGACGTGCGGGAAACCATCGAGCATCCGGTGCTACGCCGGGATCCGTGGACCGGGCGCACCGGTCTGTTCCTGAGCACCGGAGCGCGGGGAGTCACCGGTGTCACACCGGGCGAGGGTCAGGCAATCCTCTCTTACCTGCTGCAGCACGCCTCGTCGCCCAACTACACCATCCGCTTCGGATGGAATCCCGGCGACTTCGTGCTCTGGGACAACCTGGCCACCTGGCACTACGCCATCGACGACTACGGCGACGGCCCGCGTTCCTACCGCAAGGTCCTCGCGGCGGCCCCGGAGTCCCACACTTTGCGGACCGATCGCCCCTGACGGCAGTTCCGCGAGATGCGCCGAGGCCGTACGACCGGCCTCGGCGCATCAACCCATGGCCTACCCCGCCCTGAATCCAATTCTTCAGCACAGAATGCCAAGGAGTACCACCACCATGAGTAGCCATCGCTATAGACCAATGACCGTGGCCCTGCTCGGGGCGGCCATACTGCTGACCGCCTGCGGGGGGAATACGGCAGCACCGACGAACGCCAATTCGTCGGTGTCCAAGGCGGGCAATGATGCTCCCGTTTCCGGTGGTGCGTATGTGCACGCTCTGGAGGCCGACCCGACGGGTTGCCTGGACCCCGCTCAGCAGCGGTTTCATGTGGCGTTGAACATCACCAGGCAATTGTCGGACTCGCTGGTCGACCAGGATCCCAAGACGGGCGCCATCGTGCCCTGGCTGGCGAAGAAGTGGGAAGTCTCCGCCGACGCCAAGTCGTTCACCTTCCACCTCATCACCGGCGCCACGTTCAGCGATGGGCAACCCATCGACGCGTCGGCCGTGAAGGCGAACCTCGACCGGATCGTCGCGCTCGGGGCGAAGGCCACCGGGGCGAGCCCCTGGATCCAAAAATACGTGGGGACCAAGGTCGTTGATCCGCAGACCGCGACGGTGACGTTCAGTTCGCCCAATGTGCAGTTTCTCCAGGCGTTGGCCGACTCATGGTTCGGGCTGATCTCACCCAAGGACACCGGGAAGTCGGCGGCCGAACTGTGCAAGGGCACGTACGCCGGTTCCGGGCCGTTCACGCTGGTCGAATACGTCAAGAACCAGCACGCCCTGCTGGCCAGGCGGCCCGGTTACCACTGGCCGTCCAGCCAGGCCAAGCACCAGGGGGAGGCCTACCTGAAGACCCTGGAATTCACCTTCGTCACCGAGTCGGGGGTCCGGGCCGGTTCGCTGCAGTCAGGCCAGATCGACTCCGCGTCGCTGATCGCTTGGCAGGACGAAACGCCCCTGAAAGCAGCGGGTGTCACCTTGTTGAAGGCCTTCCAGCCGGGATTGACGGAAACCTGGGTGCCCAACCAGCAGTCGTGGCTCGCGAAGGATGCGCCGGTACGCCAGGCGATCAGGTTCGCCATCAACAGCCAGGAGATCGTGGACACCGTGTACGGCCCGTCCTATCGATCACGAACCAGCGTGCTCAACTCCACCACGCCCGGCTACGCCGACAACAGCGCCGACCTGGCGTTCGATCCGGCCAAGTCGAAAGCGTTGCTCACCGCGGACGGCTGGATTCCCGGACCCGACGGGATACGGGTCAAGAACGGCAAACGCCTGACGCTGAACGTCGTGGCCACCTACCCGGACCTGGAAATCATCCAGCAGCAGCTCAAGGCGGTGGGAATCGACTACCCGATTCGCAAACTCGACACCGCGGGGCAGGCTCGGGCCCTGGCCGCCAACGACTACGACATCTATGCCTGGACCATGACCCGCGCTGATCCGGCAGTGCTCAATGCCTTGTACAACTCGAAGTGGACGGCACTGGGATACGCCAAGGCAAACCCTTCTCCGCTGGATGCGCTACTGGCGCGGCAGGCCTCGACGGTCGATCCATCGGCGCGGGCTGCCGCCGCCGCGCAGGTGCAGAAATACATCATCGACAACGCCTGGGGTATACCGATCGTCGACCGCGCCTGGACCTACGGCATCACACCCAAGTCACACGGACTGCGGTTGGACGCCGAGACCAAGCTCGTCTTCTACGACGCGTGGGTCGCGTGAGCGCCTTTGCGAAGAGCCAGGATCTCACGTGACCCTGGCCCGGTATCTGGCCGGCCGCGTGGGGCAGGCGATCTTCGTGCTGTGGGCGGCGTTCACGGCCAGCTTCGTCATTCTGTATCTGCTGCCCAGCGACCCGGTCCTGACCATGCTGAGCGGCGGCGGTGACGGCACCAATGTCGACCCGGTGGCCCTGGCGGCACTGCGGCACGCGTACGGCTTCGACCGCCCGGTGCTCGTGCAGTACTTCTCCCGACTGGGCTCCGCCCTGCACGGGAACTTCGGCCAGTCCATGCAGAACGGCCAGGACGTCTCCGTTGCGGTGCTGAAGGCCCTGCCGGAAACGGCCAAGCTCACTGCCTGCGCCCTGCTCATCGCGGTCCTGCTGGGATCGTTGATTGCGTCCGTGGCGTCCTACACGTCCCGGACGTGGTTGCGGCAGCTGCTGCTCTCGTTGCCGCCGCTCGGTGTGGCCCTGCCCAGCTTCTGGATCGGATTGATTCTGCTGCAGGCCTTTTCGTTCCACTTCGCCGTGTTCCCGGCGTCCGGGAACGCTGGCTGGAGTTCATTGGTGTTGCCGGCCGTGACGTTGGCCGTTCCCACCTCGGCGGTGATCGCCCAGGTATTGGCCAAGAGCTTGAGCACCACCTGGGGCCAGCCGTTTGTCGAGGCGCTGCGGGCCAAAGGGCTGTCCAGACTGGACATTCACCTCCGTCACGTCTTCGTCAACGGGGCCATTCCCGCGCTCACGATGTTGGCACTGGTCATCGGCAACCTGCTGGCCGGGTCAGTGGTGACCGAAACGGTGTTCTCCCGGTCGGGAGTGGGCCGCCTCACGCAGAATGCGGTGCAGTCGCAGGACATCCCACTCGTCCAGGGTGTCGTGGTGTTGTCCGCGTTCGTCTTCGTCGTGGTGAATCTGCTGGTCGATCTCACCTATCCGCTGCTGGACCCCCGCATCGTCCGGACCGGGGTCCGCCGATGAGCCGGCCTCTAGCGGATTCTTCCTATGCCCACCCCACCGGCCTCGATGAAGGACCGACGATGACAGTGCTCAAGCCTGACGCGAAGCGTGTTGCCGGTCCGGTGGCGCCGGATCAGACGGTCGCCGGGTGGGCCCCTGCCGGATCTGTAGCGGCCGGATCTGTAGGTGCCGGATCTGTAGGTGCCGGATCTGTAGGTGCAGGATCCGGCCGGGCGGGTTCGGGCAAGGTCGGCCCTGGACGCCCGCGGCGCGTGCTGGTGTCCCTGGTCCGCCGGCCCGGTCTGATCGCGGCTGTGGCGATGATCACCCTTGCTGTGTTGTGGGCGGTGGCGCCCACGATGTTCACCGGCACGGATCCGTTGCTGACGGTGCCGGCGCACCGTCTTCTTCCGCCGTCGCCCGAACATTGGTTCGGTACGGACCAGCTGGGTCGCGATCTGTTCTCCCGGGTGGTCCACGGTTCCGCCGCCTCGCTGACGGCCACCGCGTTGGCCGTGCTGATCGGCCTGTTCGTGGGATCGGCCATCGGTCTGGTCTCGGGATTCGTCGGTGGTTGGATCGACGCCGCTTTGATGCGTCTGGTGGATGTGCTCCTGGCCATCCCGGGCCTGCTGCTGGCCATGGCCGTGGTCACCGCCCTCGGCTTTGGCACCCTGAAAGTGGCTCTGGCGGTGGGTGTCTCAGCGGTAGCGGCCTTCGCCCGGTTGATGCGATCGGAGGTGTTCCGGATCAGAACGTCGGTGTTCGTCGAGGCGGCGACGGCCTCCGGTGGTCGATGGTGGTCGGTGTTGTTACGTCATGTCCTTCCCAACTCGACCGGACCAGTCCTGGTACTGGGGACGCTGGAGCTGGGCGGCGCGGTCCTGGCCGTGTCCGCGTTGAGTTTTCTCGGCTATGGCGCGGCGCCGCCGGCCCCGGAATGGGGGTCGCTGGTGGCCGACGGGCGCGATTTCCTGGCCACCGCCTGGTGGCTGACGACCATGCCGGGTCTGGTGGTCGCCGCGGTGGTGTTGTCGGCCGGTCGAATCAGCCGCGCCCTCGACGGTGAGAGGGCCGGACACCGGTGACCGCAACGACCGCTGCGGTGCTGCGGGTGGAGGACCTGCGGATCGGTTACCGTACGCGCGCCGGCCTGGCCACCGCTGTCGACGGTGTCGGCTTCGAGGTGCGTGCCGGCGAAGTGGTTGCCCTGGTCGGCGAGTCGGGTTCAGGTAAGACCAGCACGGCGCACGCGATCGTCGGATTGTTGCCGGGTAGCGGCGAGCTGCTCGGTGGTCACATCCTGCTCGACGGAGTTGATATCGCGGGCTGGTCCGACCGGCGACTCCGCACGGTCCGAGGGAGCGTCGTCGGCCTCGTCCCGCAGGATCCGACGGTTTCCCTCGACCCGGTCAAGCCGATCGGGCGGCAGGTCGCCGAGGCCCTTCGCGCGCACGGTCTGGCCGGGCGGCGGTCGGCAACCGTGGCGACCATCGATATCCTGACCAAGGCCGGACTGGACGATCCGGAGGCCTGCAGTCGTCGATATCCGCACGAGCTGTCCGGCGGGATGCGTCAGCGCGTGCTGATCGGCATCGCCCTGGCCTGCCGTCCGAAGGTGATCATCGCCGACGAACCGACGTCGGCGTTGGACGTCACTGTGCAGGCTCGGGTCCTGGATCACCTGGCGCAGATCACCGGGGAATACGGAACCGCAGTGCTGCTGATCACCCACGACCTGGGTGTGGCGGCCGACCGAGCCGACCGAATCCTGGTGATGAAGCAGGGGCTGGTCGTCGAGCAGGGCGACGCCGCGCGGGTACTCGGCGATCCAGAGCACCCTTACACCCGGGATCTGATCGCCGCTGCGCCCTCGCTGGCCAGTGTGCGCCTGACGTCGACCGGTACGGGCGATGGTCGCGAGCCGATCCCACTGCCGCGCGGCGCTGCCGAGGGTCCGGGCGGCAACGAGCCGGCGGCATTGTCCGTGGAACGTCTGGTCAAGGAATTCGACGTTCCGTCTCGAGGCCGGGCCAACCCGGTGCGCCGAGCCGTCGATGACGTCTCGTTCTCCATCCCCCGAGGGACAACCTTCGCCCTGGTCGGCGAGTCCGGATCGGGCAAGACCACCGCGGCGAGGCTGATCCTGCGCCTGACCGAACCCACGTCGGGCCGGGTGCTCATCAACGGTCGGGACGTCACCGACATCCGGGGCACGGCCCTTCGCCGGTTGCGTGAGCACTTGCAGGTGGTCTACCAAAATCCTTATACCTCAATGGATCCCCGGCAGACCGTCGCGCAGATCATCATCGAGCCGCTCCGCAATTTCCGGACCGGGACCCGCGCCGACCGCACCGCCCGCGCCGCCGAAGCCCTGGACCAGGTGGCGCTGCCGACGGCCATGCTGGGCCGCAAGCCGGCCGAATTGTCCGGTGGCCAACGCCAGCGGGTCGCGATCGCCCGGGCACTGATCCTGCGCCCCCAACTGTTGGTTCTGGATGAACCGGTGTCCGCGCTCGATGTGTCCGTCCAGGCTCAGATCCTGCAACTCCTGACCGATCTGCAAGGCGCTCTCGGACTGACCTATTTGTTCATCTCCCATGACCTGGCGGTCATCCGGCAGATCTCGGACACGGTCGGCGTGCTCAAAGACGGACGGCTGGTCGAGACCGGTCGCACAGCGGAGGTTTTTCGCCATCCGGCCCACCCCTACACCAGCCAGCTACTCGAGGCCATCCCCGGTCGCCGGGCAGCCAGTTGGTGGTGACCGGCGCCCGACGGGCAAAGATCACTCCTGCGGGGGTCGACCGGTGCCATGTTGACCGTGCTCCCGTTGGCCTTTATTGTCGAGTCAGGTCATGAGTTCCAGCGCGATGCTCCGGCATGCTGGGCGGCAACCCTCGTCCGTGCGGTGGGGTGCTCCGGATGAGGACCCGGTGGTGTCCGGCAACGGACGGCACAAGCGCAGAAGGCACCCGCCTTCGACGGAGAGAGTAGAACTGCAGTGCCGGACTTCCACGCAGATCGGGCCGGAGCGCCGCCCTACGCATCGACCCTTCCATTGTGTTCCCCGCTCCATGTGCTGCGTCGCTATATCGATCTGCAGCGCGTCAGCAGCGCGCAGTGTCGCCGGCGTCGGCTGCATCAGCGCTGACTCAGCGCCGCTCGGCCGTGACCCTTCTCTCCTCCGGCGGCCGGTGATCGCTGCACGTCCCGAACACCGCACCGAGCCGGCAACGTGCGATGAACGGATATGTGGCATGACGACCAGCAAGTCCCAGTCAATTCCGGTGGATGTGACGGCGGACCACCACCGGGATACGCGCGCCTCGCCGCGGGGCGGCCGCGATCTGGACAGCGTTTCGGCCCGCCTCCGGCCCAGGCGACGCCCGGGACAATGGCTTTCGGCCGTCGGGGCCCTCGTGCTGGTGGCCATGTTGGTGCACACCCTGATCACCAACCGGAACTTTCAGTGGCCTTTGGTGTGGGAGTACTTCGGCACCAAAGAAGTGCTGAAGGGGTTGCTGTTGACGGTGTGGCTCACCGCGGCGGTGATGGTCTGTGGCTACCTGCTCGGTATCGGGATCGCGGCGATGCGTCTGTCCAGCAACCACGTGTTGCGGACGTTCGCCTTCGGCTACGTCTGGCTGATCCGCTCGGTGCCGCCACTGGTCCAGTTGCTGTTCTGGTACGAATTGGCCTCCCTGTACCCGAAGTTGTCGCTGGGCATCCCGTTCGGCCACGAATTCGTCACTTTCCAGACGGCGCATCTGTTCACCGGCATCCTGGCCGCCTTTGTCGGGCTCACCCTGGATGTGGCGGCGTTCTCCTCGGAGATCATCCGCGGCGGGATTCTCGCGGTGGAACAGGGGCAGTCCGAGGCGGCCGAGGCGTTGGGTCTGGGTCGGGTCCGGATCTTTCGCAAGATCGTCCTTCCGCAGGCCATGCCGGCCATCATCCCGGCCAGCGGCAACATGTTGATCGGAATGCTGAAGGCCACCTCGATCGTCAGCGTCATTGCGGTGCAGGACTTGTTGTACTCGGTGCAGCTGATCTACAACCAGAACTATCTGATCATTCCGCTCCTGCTGGTGGCGACCATCTGGTACATCATCCTGACCACCGTGTTGTCGATCGCCCAGTTCTACGTCGAGCGCTATTACTCGCGCGGGACACGGCGTGGCGGCGACCGTGGTTTGTGGCAGATCACCCGGGCCAACCTGCCACTGTTCGCCGCCCGGAACACCTCGTTGGCCGGGCTGTCATGACCGCGCCGTTGCTGCAGATCCGCGGCCTGCGCAAGAGCTTCGGCAGCCACCTGGTGTTGGACGGGATCGACCTGGACATCGCCGAGGGGGAGGTGTCGGTGCTCCTGGGGCCTTCCGGATCGGGCAAGAGCACGCTGCTGCGGTGTGTGAACCACCTGGAGAAGCCGGACGCCGGATACATCGAGATGGCCGGTGACATCATCGGCTACCGACAGGAAGGCCGGCATCTCCGGGAGCTGTCCCCGTCCGCGGTCACCCGGCAGCGGGCCCGCATCGGCATGGTCTTCCAACAGTTCTTCCTGTTCCCGCACATGACGGTGCTGGAGAACCTGGTGGAGGCGCCCATCGCGGTCCACGGGATGTCCCGGAAGGACGCCACGGCACAGGCTCTCGAGCTGTTGGACAGCGTCGGCCTGGCCGACCGGGGTCGTTCCTACCCGCGGCAGATGTCCGGCGGGCAGCAACAGCGGGTGGCGATCGCCCGGGCGCTGGCCATGCGGCCGGCCCTGATGCTGTTCGACGAACCGACCAGCGCCCTCGATCCCGAGTTGGTCGGCGAGGTGCTGGCCGTGATGAAAGATCTTGCCCTGTCGGGGATGACGATGATCGTGGTCACCCACGAGATCGGCTTCGCCCGGGAGGTGGCCGATACGGTCACCTTCATGGACGGCGGCCGGATCGTCGAAACCGGCCGTCCGGCAGATGTGCTGGACAACCCGAGCAACGAGCGAGCCCGCAGCTTCCTGGCTGCGGTGCTCTGAATCCACCTCGCACGTGCCGCCACTTCACTGGCCGGGCACGTCGATCACCCTGATCCAGGTAAGGAAAGAAAAATGAGCAACGACGGAATTCGCCACCGACCCCGGATTCAGCTGTGGGTGACAACCGCGGCGGCACTGCTGATGTTGACGGCCTGCGGTTCCTCATCCACGTCGAGTATCAGCCCCGCGGCGGCCGCCCCGGGTTCCGGCGCCACTGGTGCCCCCGCCGCCGCCGCCCCCGCCGCCGGGACGGCACCGGCGGCCGGCTCGACGACGTACCCGACGCAGGACGTGGTTTCGGCGATTGCGGTGGCCCCGAAACTCAAGGCGGAACTGCCGGCCGACGTCCAGAGCACGGGAAAGCTCACTCTGGGCACCACCATCGCCCCAGGGGTCAACGGACTGCCGCACGGCGGCACCGCACCCGACGGCAGCACCATCGGACTCGACGCGGACCTTCGGAACGCCGTGGCCAAGGTGCTGGGTATCCAGTGGGATGTGCAGAACGCCACCTTCGCCACCATCATCCCGGGTGTGTCGAACGGCAAATACGATGTGGGGCAGGACAACTTCGGGGTGACGAAGGCGCGGGAAAAAGTGGTCGACTTCGCGTCGTACCTCACCGACGGGCAGGCGTTCCTGGCGCCTTCGACGAGCACGCTCAACAAGGTGGCCAGCGTGACCGATCTGTGCGGTCTGCGCATCGGAACCAGCCCCGGTTCGACGTTTCAGCAGATTCTCACCACCGCCGCGCCGAAGTGCCAGGCCGCCGGAAAGACTGCCTTCAACGTGCAGTACTTCAGCGACGTGGCCCCGATATTCCTCGGATTGGGCAACGGAAAGCTGGACGCGTACTTCGGACCGACATTGAGCTTGCAGTACGACGCCACCCATGTCCCCAACACCAAGTTCCTGGGCCAGGTATCCTCCACCACGGTCGGTTTCGTCACGGGCAAGGGTTCACCGTTGGCCAAACCGATCAGCGACGCGGTCAACGAGCTGATCGCCGACGGCAACTACGCCAAGATCCTCGGCAAATGGGGGGTCGCATCGTCGTCGGGCATCACCCAGTCCAAGGTCAACCCGACCCCGACCCTGTAGAAGTCGAGAACCAGGACGGCCCGGCCGGCTGTCGATCCGCCACCGGAGCGTTCACCGTGGCCACCGATGAGGAAGGCAGCGCACAGATGGAATGCAGGAGTGCGGTTCATCGCATCACGTCGACCAACGACGCCCGGGAGCCGTTGATCGGTCAGCGGCTGCGCGGCAGGGCTTTCCGGTGACCGCCCGTCGGGTGCCGCTATCGGTGCTGGATCTGGTCCCGGTGTCGTCAGGCTCCACCGACGGGCAGGCGCTGGAGCATAGCCTGGATCTGGTCAGGCGTACGGAAGAGGCGGGCTACCAACGCTTCTGGTTCGCCGAGCACCATTTCAATCCCGGCGTGATCGGATCATCGCCTGCGGTGCTGATTGCCCTGGCCGGGGCGGTCAGCTCCCGGATACGCCTCGGGTCCGGCGCCGTGCAACTCGGCCACCGGACGGCACTCTCGGTGGCCGAGGAATTCGGGCTGCTGTCCACCGCCTACCCCGGACGGATCGATCTCGGACTGGGCCGCTCCGGTGCAAAGCCGCCGGCCCCCGCGGCCGAATCGGCGGAACCGGCTGCCCCCCGGGTGACCCCCGAGGGCCTGCTCATCCCGGCGCCGTTCGCCAGCTGGGCGAAACTCCTGGGCTCCCCACGATTTGCCCTTCACCGACAGTTGCTGGTGCAACCGGGGGCGGAAACCGCCGACTACGACCAGCAGGTCGGAGTCATCCTGGATCTGTTGGCGGGCAAGTACACGACGGACGGTGGCGTCAGCGTGTCGGTGCCGGCCGGCCCGGTACCGCCGCAGGTGTGGGTGCTGGGTTCCAGCGCCGGCGTGTCGGCGACGACCGCCGGCCGACGAGGTCTTCCGTTCGCCGCGAACTATCACGTTGCACCGTCGTCGGTACTGGTCGCCACGGCGGCCTATCGTGCCGCGTTCGTGCCGTCCGCAGGCTTGGACAGGCCCTGGGTGCAGGTGTCGGCCGACGTGGTGGTGGCCGATACCGACCAGGCGGCAACCGAACTCGCCGCCGGCTATGCACCGTGGGTGCTCAGTATCCGGAGCGGCGCCGGCGCGATCGGATTCCCGTCGCCGTCGCAGGCCCGCGAGATGCAGCTGAGCGCAGGCGATCTGGCGCTGATCGCCGATCGTCTGGACACGCAGTTCGTCGGCTCACCGGCAACGGTGGTCCGTCAGCTCGAGGCTCTGCAACAGGCCACCGATGCCGACGAGTTGCTGATCACCACCATCACCCACGATCACCACGACCGGGTCCGCAGCTACCAGCTGCTGGCCCAGGCCTGGACCGAGTAGTTCGGCGAACAGGAAGCCCACATGTCCACTCGTACCGCGGTTGTCAACGGACTCACGGTCATCGGAGCGGCTGGCGCCAGGACCGACCCCGTTTTCCACTGGTTTCTTCCGGTGCGCGGCGACTCGCGGGACCCCGGAGTGGTCACACCGGCAGACGGGGTCGGCCCGGACACCAGACCCCCGACCTTGGAGTACCTGGCCCTGGTCGCCCAAGCCGCGGAACAGGCCGGGTTCGACTCGCTGTTGACGCCGGTGGGCATCGGCTGCCTTGATCCGTGGGTCGTCTGTTCGGCGGTGGCCGCCCGTACCCGGCGGATCGGGTTCATCCTGGCCTTCCGCCCGACGTTGGCCTCACCGACCCTGATCGCCCAGCAGGCACAGGGTTTCACGGAGATCTTCGGTGACCGGTTGCGGCTCAACGTGGTCGCCGGTGGTGATCCCGGTGAACAGGCCGCGTACGGAGACCACACCGATCACGACGCACGGTACGCGGCGGCGGACGAGGCGCTGCAGGTGATCGGTGGTCTCCTGGCCGGTGCCCGGGTCACGCTCGACGGCGAACACGTGCAGATCACCGATGCCGTTCTACCGCGTCCGGTGCGGCACCACATTCCGGTGTACCTGGGCGGCGCGTCGACCGCCGCCACCGGTGTGGCCGCCCGGCACGCGGACACCTATCTGCTATGGGCCGAGCCGCTCGAAGCGATCGGGAGACGCGTCGAAACGGTCAAGACCCTGGCCGCCGCGAACGGGCGGCGGCCCAGATTCGGCCTGCGCATCCATGTCCTGAGCCGGGACACCGACGCGCAGGCGTGGGCCGAAGCCGACCGCATGCAGTCGAGTTTCGATCCCGCGATCATTGCCGCTGTTCAGCACCGGATGGGACAGATGGACTCCGTCGGTCAGTCTCGGATGGCCGCCCTGCACGCCGGACACCGCCCGGCGCAGGCCCGCGAACTGACCGTCGGACCCAACCTGTGGGCCGGTATCGGCCTGGTCCGCCAGGGCGTGGCCACCGCATTGGTGGGCAGCCACAACGACGTCGCGGACCGGCTGGTGGAATTCCATCGCGCCGGCATCGACGAGTTCATCCTGTCCGGCTACCCCCACCTGGAAGAGGCGCTGCGATTCGGTGAAGAGGTGGCACCCCGGGTGCGACTGAAACTGGCGGTGGCGGCAGGCCGGTGACGGTCGAGCCGCCGGCTCCGTTGACGACTTGCGGTCAGATCGAGGTCGTGTCGGGCACGGTGACGCCGAGGAAGTCGACGACCCGCCGCAGCCGGAAGCCGATCGACTCGTAGAGCCGGATGGCGTTGGTGTTGCGGGCCGACGCATGCAGGAACGCCCGCTCCCCCCGGTCGGCCACGCCGGCCGCGACGGCGCGCACCAGCCGAGTGGCCAGTCCCTGACCGCGGTAGGCGTCATCCGTGCAGACAGCGCTGATCTCCGTCCAGCCCGCCGGGTGCAACCGTTCTCCGGCCATGGCGATCAGCGCGCCGCCCCGCCGGATGCCCAGGTAGGTCCCGAGTTCGATGGTCCGGGGCCGGAACGGCCCTGGGCGGGTCCGTTCCACCAGACTCAGGATCTCCGGGATGTCCGAGGCGTCCAGTTCCACCGCCTCGCGATCGTGGGATTTGCTCAGTGACACGTCGACCAGTTGAACGCCGCCGCCCACCGAATTGAACTCCCAACCGCTGGGCGGACGCACATCCTGACCCGAAATAGCGAAGGTCTGCCCGGGGCCGACCAGTTGGGCCGCGTCGGCCCAGGCCTGCGGATCCCGGTGATCGGCCAACGCGACGAACGGCGCGACGTCGGGGTCGTAGCGGGCCGCCAGTCCGAGCCGCTCGGCGAAGTGTCGGTGCGGACCGCTCAGCGCCGCCCAGGCTGCGCTGTCCAGTATCGGGTCGCCGCTGGCGGGATCCGCCCGGGCGGCCAGCGCGGACAGCGGCGAAGTGTTGATGACGGTCACGATGCCGCACCAGCCGTCGAACGCGTCCGATCCCGGGGCGCCGGTGTCGCCAGCCCCAGGTGATCACGCAGTGTCGTGCCCTGGTATTCGCTACGGAACACACCGCGTTCCTGCAGGATCGGCACGACCTTGTCGGCGAAGTCGCCGAGGCCGTCCGGGGTGATGTGCGGCACCAGGATGAAGCCGTCGCTGGCATCGGCCTGCACGTACGCCTCGATGGTGGCCGCCACCGTCTCCGGGGTGCCGATGAAGTTCTGCCGGCCCGTCTTCTCGACCACCACATCGCGGAGCGAGAGTCCCTTGGCGGCCGCCAGTTCGCGCCACTGCCCGGCGATCGCGACCGGGTCGGCGCCGAACCGGGTGCTGGCCCGGCCTTTGGCGATGGTGTTCTCGCCGGGCAACGGATCGACGTCGGGCAGCGGCCCGTCCGGGTCGTAGGAGCTGAGGTCTCGGTTCCACAACTGTTCGGCGAACTTGATGGCGGTCTGCCCGCTGACCTGCTGGCGGCGGACGTGCGCCGCGTACTCGTGCGCCTGTTCGTCGGTGTCGCCCAGGATGAAGGTTGCCGCCGGCAGCACCAGCAGCTCGTCGTGACGACGGCCGTACTTGGCCAGGCGTCCCTTGACATCGGCGAAGAACGCTTGTCCCGCTTCGAGTGTCCCGTGCCGGGAGAAGATCGCGTCCGCTGTGGACGCGGCGAACTCACGGCCCGCGTCGGAGTCGCCGGCCTGGAAGATCACCGGCCTGCCCTGCGGGCTCCGCGGCACGGTGAAGTTCCCGCGGATGTCGAAATGATCGTCCCGAACCTCGAAATCGCCCGGATGTCCGTTGCGCAGAAACGTTCCCGACTCCTTGTCGGCGATGATTTCGTCGCCACTCCAGGAATCGAACAGCACCGCCGAGGCGGTGAGAAAACTCCTGGCCCGTTCGTAGCGCTGCTCCTGGTCGAGAAAGCCGCCGCGGCGGAAGTTCTCACCGGTGAAGGCATCCCAGGACGTGACGACGTTCCAGGCTGCCCGCCCGGCGGAGAGGTGGTCCAGCGTGGCGAACTGCCGGGCCACGTCGAACGGCTCGTTGAAGGTCGAGTTGATGGTGCCGGTCAGGCCGATTCGGTCGGTGACGGCGGCCAGCGCCGCGAGCACCCCGAAGGTGTCCGGCCGACCCACGACGTCCAGGTCGTAGATCCTGCCGTTCTGCTCCCGCAGACGCAGACCTTCGGCCAGGAAGAGGAAGTCGAATTTGGCGGCCTCGGCGATCTGCGCGAAGCGGCGGAAAGACTCGAATTCGATGTGGCTGCCGGAGCGCGGATCGCTCCAGACGGTGGTGTTGTTGACCCCGGGGAAGTGCGCCGCGAGGTGGACCTGCTTGCGTGGTGTGCTCATGATGATCAGGCTCCCTGGGCGGTCGAGGTGAGGGCGTAGCGGTTGGCCGGTCGCGCCCGGCCGAGCAGGCCGCGCAGAGTGTCGGCCTCGTACTCGGATCGGAAGACGCCACGAGCCTGCAACTCCGGAACGAGTGTCGCGGTGATGGCCGCCAGGTCGTCGGGTAGTGCGCCGGGACGGAGTCGGTATCCGCTGATCCCCGCCGACTGCCATGCGGTGAGCAGATCCGCCAACTCGGCGGCCGATCCGGTGAAGATGGTCGCGTCGGAGGCGTAGGCGTTGCCCGCCAGGTGATCCAGTCGCGCTTTCCGGGCGGCGCCGGATTCGGTCGCGGTGTCCAGGAAGACCACCAGGTCGGCAAAGATGTCGAGGTCACCGGCGGCTCGGCCGACCTCCGACTGCTCGGCCCGCACCTCCTCCACGATCCGGCGGGCATCACCGGCATCGGACGGGGTGACGAAGACGACATCGGCGCTGCGCGCGGCGAGCCGGTACGGCACCGTCGAGTGGGCCAGCGCGGTGACGATCGGCTGGCCCTGCGGGGGTCGCGGGACGATCGAGGGCCCTTTGACCGAGAAGTACGGCCCGACGAAGTCGATGTAATGGATTTTGTCGCGATCGATGAACCGTCCGGTGGACGCGTCGCGGATCTCGGCGTCGTCCTCCCAGCTGTCCCACAGCCGCCTGACCGCTTCGACGAAGTCGGCCGCCTCGTCGAAGTAGGCCGAGATCGCCTCCTGGGCAGCGGGATCGCGTAGCGATTCCGGGGTCAGTACCGGGACCTGCCGACGGCCGAAGTGCTGCGCCTCCTCGACGCTGTGCGACACCTGCACCCGCAGGCCCGCCCGACCGGTGGAGACGTAGTCCAGAGTCGCGATCGCCTTCGAGATGTGGAACGGCTCCGTGTGGGTGACCAGGACGGTCGGCACCAGGCCGATGTGGCGCGTCGACGGGGCGACGCGGTCGGCGATCAGTACCGCGTCGAGCCGGCCACGGACCTGATCGGTACGGTCATCCTCGCTGGCGAAACGGTTGGTCTGCAGGCGGAACGAATCCTCGATGGTGACAAAATCCAGAAGTCCCCGCTCGGCCTGCTGAACCAGATCGAGCCAGTACCCGGCGGCGAACAGTTCGGCGGGGCGGGCCGACGGCTCGCGCCAGGCGGCCGGATGCCAACCGGCCCCGTCGAGGGCGACAGCCAGGTGCAGCAGATCGGACATGGGTGATCCTCCGTGGAAAGGCCGACAAGCAGGGGAAGGACAGAGGGTGCGACACGCCCGACAGCGCTGTGCCGCGACGCGGACTTCAGCAACAGACCGAACTGCCGACCCGTTGCAGATCGATGTGCCGGCGCACGGTCCAGCCTGGGCGCAACCAGCAGCGCCGGGCCGTCATCGTGCTGCAGTGGCTGTGCATCTCTCACCTCGTCGGGCCGAACCAGCCGGCCCGTCATCGCGCTTGCCCGGGCCGATCGGCGCGGGCCAGGTCGTCACCTGGAGCACCCCACCGCGCAGGAGGGTTGCCGGTCAGCCAGCCAGGGCTTAACACTGACACTCATTACCTACTGAGCAACATAACATTCGATTTCCCGAGCGTCCACGATCGCCCCGGGGCCGGGAGCACCGGTGCCGGTCCGGCTGCCGGTCACCAGGACACTGGGTGGGGGAGACTGGGGTGGAACAGCTCAGGTTGACCGACTCGCTCCGGGTCGGTTAACTTGCTCTGGTAGGTCATGAGTTCCAGCGACAAGCTCCGGCTCGCTGGGCGGCAACCCTCCTCTCGTGGCGGGGTGCTCCGGATGACGACCTGGCGATGTTCACCAGAACACCGCAAGCGCGTGTTGCCAGAAGGCAACCAGGACCAGAACGGACCAACCCGATCGTGACCGTTCACCGGCTGATCGCTGTGATGTCGATCATGAGTGTCTCGCTGCACAGCGTCAATCGCAGGCACAGTGTCACCCGCAGGCACGTAGATCTCCAGCGCGTGTCCAGCGCGCTCTGTTGCTGAAGGCGACTTCTCGCCTCGGGCGTACTGCGCTGTCCCGGTTCTGACCCCTACCCGCAGCATGTCGCCGCACTGACCGTGGCCCCCATGACGGCCGCCGGGTGCGCGTGACCTGCGCCCCGCCGGTGCGCCATCGCCGCCTCGCGGCCGGCCACACCTGACCTGCAGCACTTACCTTCCAGACATCGCACCAACTCCTGTACTTCCGCCGATCCCCTTCCCACCAGCACGCGAAAGGCATTTCATCATGAGCGAGTTCGGCCCGCGCACCCCGGACCAACGGTCAGGACCCTGGCGGCGAAGGCGTCGTGGCAGCATCCTCGTCGGCGCGTTGGCTGTGGCCCTGGCGGTCAGCGCCTGCAGCAGCACCTCGTCCTCGTCGTCCTCGTCACCGTCGTCATCACAGTCATCGGGCAGCAGTGCGACGGTGTCGGCGGCGGCCGGGGGCAGTTCAGCCGCGCCGGTGGCCGATTCGGGGGCCGCCGGGTCGTCGGCCGTCACCTCCGGTCCGGACCTGTCCGGGGTGACCTTGCGGATCGGTGAAACGGGTTACGCGACCCAGCAACTGCTCTTGCAGAGCGCGGGCCTGGCCAATACGCCGTACACCCTCAAGGCCAGCGTGTTCCAGGGCGGCAACCTGCAGTTGGAGGCGCTGGGCGCGGGGGCCATCGACCTGGCCAACGCCAGCGAGATCCCGCCGATCTTCGCCGCCCAGAGCGGTGGTGTCGGAACGCTGGTCACCGTCGCGGTGCGCCAGGGAACCACGCTGCTCCAGGAGGTGGTGGTGCCCAAGGGCAGCGCCATCAAGACCGTGGCCGACCTCAAGGGCAAGAAGGTCGCGTACGTGCAGAACACCACCGCGCACCTGTTCCTGTTCGAGAGCCTGAAAAAGGCCGGTCTCAAGTGGACCGACATCACCCCGGTGGCTCTGTCGACCAGTGACGGGTTGGCCGCGCTGCTCGCCGGGCAGGTGGACGCGCTGGCGTCCTACGGCAACGCGATCATCACCGCCCACCTCAAAGGAGCCACCACCCTGGTCGACGCCCGAGATCTGTTGTCCGGCAACTATCCGTTCCTGGTGCTGCCCAAGACCCTGGACGCTCCGAAGCTGAAAGCGGCGATCGTCGACTTCTTCTCCCGCGAACAGCGCGCTTACAACTGGGCCAGAGCGCACCCCGACGAATGGGCGGCCGTGGTCGCGGCGCAGACCAAACAGCCGGTGGCGCAGGCCAAGGCCACGTTCGTGGCCGGCGAGAAGCAGAAGCCGAGCCGGTTCGTCACCGTCACGGACGCCGAGATCGCCTCGCAGCAAAATGTTCTCGACACCTTTGTGGAAGCCGGGATCTTGAAGAAGACGTTCGACATCAAGCCGTTCTGGACCACCGAGCTGAATCCGGACCTGAAGAAGATCGAGGCGGAGTACGTTGCCGGCTGAACCGACCAAGGAGCTCTTGTGACTGTTGTGGACACCGCTCGCGACGTACCGGCCTTCACCGCGCAGTGGCAGGACTGGCACCGCCGTCAGGAGGCCAGGCTGGCCGATCCCCATGGCTTCCTGGCCATCACTGATCTGCACTGGCTCACCCCGGAACCGCAGCGATTCCCGGACGCCCCGGGCACCTGGTCGACGGGCACCGTCGGCGTGACTGTCGTGCTGGGCGATGGTGAGGAACTGGTTGTCGATGGCACGCCGGTGCGGGGTGACTACCACTTCGGCGTGATTCCGGAGCGAGGCGGCGTCAACGCCGTCTGGAATGACGCCGTGATCGAGGTGGCCCGGCGCGGCGGTCACGACATCCTGCGGCCGCGGCACCCGAACACGCCGCTGCTCCTCGGTTTTGTCGGGACGCCCTCCTACGCGCCGGATCCACGCTGGGTGGTCGTCGGCCGCTACGTGCCCTTCGACCAGCCGCGACCCACCACGGTCGGGGCTGCGGTGGAGGGCTTGGAGCACGTCTACGACGCCCCGGGCAGGGTGGAATTCGAATTGGACGGGCAGGCGCTCGCGCTGACCGCGTTCCCCGGACATGGGCCAGGAAGCCTGATCGCACTGTTCACCGACGCGACATCGGGGGTGACGACCTACGCCGCGAACCGGGTCCTCACGCTCGACCCGCCGGCCGCCGACGGCACCGTGGTGCTGGACTTCAACCGGGCGGTGAACCTGCCCTGTGCCTACACCGATCTGGCCACCTGCCCGCTGCCCCCGGCCGAGAACCGGCTCACCGTCGCCATCGAGGCCGGGGAGAAGATCCCCTACGAGCGCGCGGGACAGCACGGTCGGTCCAAGGCGCCGTCGGCATCGTGACCGGCTGAAAGCGACTCCGATGAGCCTCCCCCGCGTGACCTCCCTGGCCTTCCTCACTCCGGGCAACTTCGTCGACGACGATCCGTACACCGGCCTGGAGGAAACGCTGCAACTGTTCCAGTACGGCGAGCGGCTCGGCTTCGACGGGGCCTGGATCCGGCAGCGCCACCTCGAGCACGGCGTCGGCTCGGCCGCGGTGTTCCTGGCCGCGGCCGGGCAACGGACCGAGCGCATCGAGCTCGGGACGGCCGTCATCCCCATCGGGTACGAGAGCCCGTTCCGGCTGGCCGAAGATCTGGCCCTGGCCGACGTGCTGTCCCGCGGCCGTCTACAGGTCGGGTTCAGCACCGGAATGCCGCACGCGGAACTGCTCGGTGATCTGGTGCACGACGGGGATTGGCGCCGCTTCGATCTGTCCTACGGCCGGGTCGCCCGGGTCATCGACAACCTCCGCGGGGACTACCTCGGCGGCCCTGACACGGTGATCCAGTCGCCGGGCAACACCCAGCGACCACGTCTGCAGCCGCACAACCCGGGTCAGGTCGACCGGCTCTGGTACGGGGGCGGCAGTCTGCGGTCCGTGCGGTGGGCCGCCGAGCACGGCCTGAACCTGCTGTCGGGCAACATCGTCACCGGCGAGCACACCGACGACTTCACCACGGCTCAGCTGGCTCACCTCGCCGAATACCGGCACCACATCGCCCCGAATCGTCCGGCCCGGGTCGCCGTCGGCCGGGTGATCGTCCCGTTCGACAGTGCCGACCCGGCGACCCGGGAGCGATATCGGAATTATGCGGCCGCCCGGGTGGAACGCACCCACGGACCGCAGGGCAGCCGGCGGACCCTGTTCGCGCCGGACATGGTGGGGACGGCTGAGCAGATCCTCGAGCAGCTGAGCGCGGATCCGGTCGTGGCGGCCGTCTCGGAGCTGCGACTGGAACTGCCCTACGAATTCCACCGGGCCGACTACGAGCAGATCCTGCACGACGTGCGGTATGCGATCGCCCCCGCACTCGGTTGGCGGCCGACGGAACAGGCGCTGCCGGATGCCGCGCTGCCGGATGCCGCGCTGTCGGATGCCACGCTGTCGGATGCCACGGTGCCGGGTGCCACGGTGCCGGGTGCCACGGTGCCGGATGCCACGGTGCCGGGTGCCGCAGTACCGGCCGGCCCGCTGCTGGCGGCACTGTCCACCTGACCGTCCGGTAGGGCCGGACCGCGGCACGAGGCATTTGACGACCACGAAGGGCCGATCCATGAGTACCGACCGATCCCTGTTG
>CAXUHA010000001.1:247325-313965 GCA_964250735.1 uncultured Nakamurella sp.
GCTTGCCGTCGAGTTGGACGGTGACGGCGTTCACCCGGCCGCCTGGCGGGCATCCGGCCGTGGCCCTGCGGCGGTGCTCACCGCCGGAGCGCTGCGGGCCGCGGTGGCTGCCGCCGAGGGTGCGGGCTTCACCCTGGCCACCTTCGACGACACGCCGGTGCCCCCGGCCGCTGCTGGTGGCCTGCCGCAGGCAGGCCGGATCGAGGCCGGTACCAGGGCAGCGTTCGTGTCCACCCTGACCGACCGTCTCGGGCTGGCTCCGACCCTGCACGCGACCATCACCGAGCCGTTCCATCTGGCCACCCAGCTGGCCAGCCTCGACCACGCCACCCGGGGTCGGGCCGCCTGGGTGGTGGGCGCAGCCAATGACGTCGATTCCCGCGCGACGATCGGCGCCGATCCGCTCCGCACGGCTGCCTGGAGCCGGGAGGTGGCCGACGTGATCGACGTGGCCCGGCTTCTGTGGGACTCCTGGGCGGACGATGCGGTGATCAAGGACGCGGCCACGGGCCGGTACCTCGACCCCGACCGGGTGCACCACGTCGACTTCGTCGGCGCGTCCTTCAGTGTCACGGGACCGCTGATCACTCCGCGCCCCCCGCAGGGTCAGGTCGTCGTCATTGCCCCGGCCCACCTGCGCGTCGACGACCGCGCCGACATCGTCCTGGTCGCCGCCCCCGACCGGAACAGCCTGCGGGCCCGCGTCGACCAGGCTCGCGCGGCTGGTGCGCCGCTCGTCTTCGTCGACATCGAAATCCTGCTCGACTCTCCGCAAGGGTCGGCGACCGACCGGTCTGCTCGGCTGGACGAAACCACGCCGTGGCCCAACACGTCCCGGTTGCGCCACGTCGGCTCGGCCGAGGACCTCATCGCCCTGCTGCACACCCTGAGCTCGGAGGTGGACGGAGTTCGGTTCCTGCCCGCGGTGCAGTCGATCGACCTGCCGATGGTCGTCGAACACGTGCTGCCCGCGCTGAGGGCGGCGGGGTTGCACCGCCCGCCCGCGCCCGGCGCGACGCTCCGGGAGAGCCTGCGCCTGCCCCGCCCGGCGAATCGGTTCGCGACCGCGGCAACCACGTGAACGGCTTCTGCACCGCGACCCGAAAGCGATGGCCATGACCACCAGCAACATCCCGATCGACGGCGGCGCGCAGACCGGCGCGCCGTACGATCCGCAGGCGCAGGTTCATCTGGGCGTCTTCTACACAGGCGTGGGGCCACAACTGATCTGGACCGATCCTTCGGTCGGTCCGCACGTCGGTATCGACACGTTCGTCGGCGTCGTCCGACTTCTCGAACGGGGTCTTTTCGACGCGTTCTTCCTCGGTGAAGGGCTGCGGGTGCGGGAGAACCGCGGCCAGGTCTACGACCTCGACGTGGCCGGCCGTCCGGACGCCATCACGCAGCTCTCCGCACTGGCCGGTGCGACCGAGCGGATCGGCCTGGTCGCCACGCAGAACACGACCTACAACTTTCCGGCCGACCTGGCCCGTCGCCTGGCCAGCCTGGATCTGCTGTCGGACGGTCGGGCGGGCTGGAACATCGTCACCACCGACAACGCCTGGACCGGAGCCAATTTCCGCCGCGGTGGGTGGCTGGAACATGGGCGCCGATACGAACGCGCGAGCCAGTTCGTCGAGGCGGCGAAGGCTTTGTGGAGTTCGGCGGCCCCGGCGGCCCCGGCTGCCCTGGCCGCTGACGGCGAGGCGAGCAGCTGGACCCGGCCCGGCTCGATCCCGGAAACCGAACGGCACAGCGATCTGGTCGACTTCCGTGCCACCGCCACCGTTCCGGGTAGTCGGCAGGGCCGTCCGGTGCTGTTCCAGGCCGGTGACTCCGACGGCGGCCGAGAACTGGCCGCGACCCACGCCGACGTCGTCTTCTCGGCCAACACCACCTACGAGCAGGCGGCGGCCTACGCCGCCGACCTGCGCTCCCGGCTGGCCCGGCACGGTCGCAGCCACGACTCGCTGCGGTCGCAGCCACGACTCGCTGCGGGTCCTGCCGGGCGCATCGGTCGTCCTGGGCGCCACACCCGCCGAAGCTGCGGACAAGGCGCGTTGGGTACGGGAACAACAGATGTCGCCGCCGCGGGCGATCGCATTCTTCGAGCAGTACTGGGGGACCGACCTGTCCGGGTACGACCCGAACGGTCCGTTGCCCGAGATCGAGCCCACGGACGAGGAACTCGACCCGTCACGAGGGACGATCCCTATCGAACGGCGCACCGGCAAGCTGGCGCTCATCTCCTCCTGGCGCGAGCAGGCGCGGGAGCGCGGGCTGTCGATCGTCCAACTGGCCCGCGAGGTGGCGCCCGGCCACCACCCCGCCTTCGTCGGCACACCCTCACAGATCGCCGACCAGTGGGTGCATTACGTGCGCACAAGGGCCGTCGACGGGTTCAACATCCTTCCGCACCTGATCCCGAATTCCTTGCTCGACATCGTCGACACCCTGGTGCCGGAGTTGCAGGAGCGCGGCGCCTATCGCGCCGCATACACCGGTAGCACGCTGCGCGAACATCTGGCGCTGCCGCCGATCGCACCATCCTCGCCCAGGTCGAGCGGGGCCGACTCAGCCATCGGAGTGCCGTCATGAAATTCATTACCATCACCCTGATCGTGCACGCCCCCGACCCGGTGACCGGAGTGCGCAAGTCCACCCAGGCCCGCTTCCGGGAAGTCATCGACAACGCCCTGCTGGCCGAACAACTCGGCTTCGACGGATTCGGCGTGGGGGAGCGGCACGAGCGCCCGTTCATCTCGTCCTCACCCACCGTCGTGCTCAGCCATATTGCGGCGCTGACCAGCACCATTCGCTTGTTCACCGCGGTGACGACGTTGAGCCTGTTGGATCCGGTGCGCGCGTTCGAGGATTACGCCACGCTGGATCATCTCGCCGGCGGCCGGCTGGAGCTGATCATCGGCAAGGGCAACGGCACCGCCCAACGCCAACTGTTCCACGTCACCCCGGAAGACCAGTGGGACCGTAATGCCGAATCGTACGAGGTGTTCCGTCGACTGTGGCGCGACAACGGGATTTCTCAGCACACCAGGTTCCGGCCACCACTTGTCGACGCGGAGGTGTGGCCCCGGCCCTACCAGCGACCCATCCGGGTGTGGCACGGCAGCGCCACGTCGAAGGAATCGGTCGACCTGGCCGCCCGTTACGGCGATCCCTTGTTCTCGGCCAACGTGACCAACTCGATCGAACCGTATGCCGAGCTGATCCGCTACTACCGCGACCGGTGGGCGCACTACGGGCACGATCCGGCGTTGGTGGCCGTGGGTGCCGGGTCGGCCGGCTATTACGCCCACCGCAACTCCCAGGAGGCCGTCAACGCCTACCGACCGGTTTTCGCCGGTCAGCTGGCCTTCCAGAAGCGCATGGGCCTGGAGCCGGTCTTCCCGACCTTGGACGACTTCGTCGCTCGCAGCTCTGCTCTGATCGGGAGCCCGGCGCAGGTGATCGAGAAGGTGCACCGCTATCACGAGCAGTTCGGTCACTCGGTGCTCCACCTGCACGCCGACGCCGGTGGGCTCACCAACGCCCAGCATCGGGACAGCCTGGAATTGTTCCAGTCCGACATTGCCCCGACCCTGCGCCGGGACATTGCCGACCCACCGTGGAATTGGGGGCCCGCACCGCTGACGGACGACAGCGTTTCCGACCCGCCCGAGATCAGTGGTGAGCGCGTAGGCTCGCCGGTCGCAGTGGGCAGCACCGGCTGACGGCGGCCGCGCACGGCGCTGATCAACATCGTTGGAATGTGACCGGTGGGGCCGGAGTCAACCTTTTCCTGGGCGCGGGCGATGTTGATCAGCGCGGGAAGCGGCGCAGACGTGAGAAGCCGGTCGGGGGGAAACGTGCGACAGTGATGGACGTGTCCATCACGCCGGAACTGCTGCAGTCCCCGACCGCCGAGGTCCGGGAACACAGTGAGGCGGGCCGGTTCCTGGGTTGGCTCGCCGAACATCGCCGGCTCACCTTCGCCGGCTACGACGAGCTGCACCGGTGGTCGGTGACGGACCTGGACGGGTTCTGGGCGGCTATCGCGGAATTCTTCCGGATCCGCTGGCACCATCCCGCCGAGTCGGTGTTGGGTCAGCGGGAAATGCCCGGGGCGCAATGGTTCCCGGGCGCGACGGTGAACTATGCCGAGCATGCGGTCGGTCTGCTCGACGACCCGGACACCGACTGCGACACGGTCGCCGTGGTGGCCTACTCGCAAACCCGTGAGCCGGTCGAGCTGACCTGGGGGCAACTCCGTGACCAGGTGGCGCGGGCTCGCACCGGCCTACAGCGGTTGGGCATCGGCCGGGGAGACCGCGTCGCGGCCTACCTGCCGAACATTCCCGAGACGCTGGTGGCCTTCCTGGCCACCGCGAGCCTGGGCGCGACGTGGGCGGCCTGTGCGCCGGAGTTCGGGGCCCGCAGCGTCATCGACCGGTTCGCGCAGATCGAACCGACCGTGCTCCTGACCATCGCCGGCTATGGCTACGGCGCCAAGAACATCGACCGGCGCGCCGACGTCGCCGAGATCCGGGCCGGTCTGCCCACCGTGGCCGGTGTGGTGCACGTCCCGTACGGGCCCCTGACCGTCCCCGACAGCATGGGATGGGACGTGTTGCTCGCCGAGGCCGCCCCGCTGCAATTCGACGCGGTGCCGTTCGGGCATCCGCTGTGCGTGCTGTTCTCCTCCGGCACCACCGGGAAACCGAAGGCGATCGTGCACTGCCACGGCGGAATCCTGCTCGAACATGTCAAAAACCATTCGCTGAGTTGGGATCTGCACTCCGGGGACCGGATCCTCTGGTTCTCCACCACCGCGTGGATGATGTGGAATGCGCTGGTGTCGGGCCTGCTGGTGGGAGCGTCGATCGTGATGATCGACGGCAATCCGCTCTACCCGGACCTGAGCTGGCAGTGGCGGCTGGCCCAGGACACCGGGGCCACCCTGATGGGCGCCAGCCCCGGCTTCCTGATGGCCTGTCGGAAAGACGGCCTCGAACCGACAAAGGACTTCGACCTGTCCCGGCTTCGGCAGCTGGGTGCGGCGGGCAGCCCGCTGCCCGCCGAGGGCTTCCGCTGGGTGCTGGAGCAGTTCGGGCCGGATGTGCTGCTCAACGTCGGCAGCGGCGGCACCGATGTGTGCAGCGGCATCGTGCAGGGCGGCCCGTTGCAACCGGTGTGGGCGGGAGAAATCTCCGGGCCCTGCCTGGGGGTGGACGTGAAAGCCCTGGACGAGAACGGCCACCAGGTCGCTCCCGGGCAGTTGGGCGAGTTGGTGATCGCGGCCCCGATGCCCTCGATGCCGGTCGGCTTCTGGGGCGACGACGACGGAAGCCGGTACCAGGCGGCCTACTTCGACCGCTATCCGGGACTGTGGCGGCACGGCGACTGGATCCGGTTCGCCGAGACGGGCAGCTGCGTCATCGCCGGGCGATCCGATGCCACCTTGAACCGCGGCGGGGTCCGGCTCGGCACCGCCGAGTTCTACCGGGTGGTCGAGGAACTCCCCGACGTGCTCGACAGCCTGGTCGTCCACCTGGAGGACCCGGCCGGCGGCAACGGCGAACTCCTGCTCTACGTCCAGCTCCGGCCGGGCATCGAACTCGACGACCCATTGCGCCGGACGATCGTCACGGCCCTGCGCACGTCGTTGTCACCGCGGCACATCCCGGACACCATCAGAGCCGTGCCGGCGGTGCCACGCAACCGGACGGGCAAGAAGCTGGAGCTGCCGGTGAAGAAGATTCTGCAGGGCGCTCGGCTGGACGATGTGGCCAGCCGTGAAGTGCTGGCCGATCCGGATTCACTCGACGCCTACGTGCACCACGCGCAAGAAAGAAGGACCAGTTGAGCGGCGCCGGAGATGCCCACACGGAGGTGGGGGTCGATCTGGACGCGGTGGTGGCCATCGACGTTCACGTGCACGTCGAACAGGACACGCACGGCCGCTTCGCGTTGGATCAGCAGCTGTTGGATGCCTCGGCCGGCTATTTCAAGTCCGGTGAACATCGCACCCCGACCTTGGAGCACATCGCCGGGTACTACCGGGAACGCCGGATGGCTGCGGTCGTGTTCACCGTCGACGCCCACACCGCCACCGGGCACCCGGCATTGTCCAGCCGGGACATTGCGGATCAGGCCGCACAGTATCGGGATGTTCTCATCCCGTTCGGATCCGTCGACCCTCATGACGGGCCCGCCGCGGTGGACCAGGCGCGCCGGCTGGTCACTGATCACGGGGTACGCGGATTCAAATTTCATCCCAGCCTGCAAGCGTTCGAACCCAACGACCGTCAGTTCTATCCGCTGTTCGACGCGCTGCAGGAACTCGGTGTGGTGGCGCTTTTCCACACCGGGCAGACCGGTATCGGTGCCGGCCTGCCGGGGGGCCGCGGCATCAAATTGCGCTATTCGGCGCCGATGCTGATCGACGACGTGGCCGCCGACTTCCCGGACCTGACCATCGTGATGGCCCACCCCTCGGTGCCGTGGCAGGACGAAGCCATTTCGATGGCCACCCACAAGGCCAATGTGTACATCGACCTGTCCGGCTGGTCACCGAAATACTTCCCGCCGCAACTGGTGCAGGCGGCCAACAGTTTCCTCCGACACAAGGTGCTGTTCGGATCCGATTTCCCGGTGCTGACGCCGGACCGGTGGCTGGCCGACTTCGAACTTCTCACCATGAAACCGGGCGTCAAAACGCTCGTCCTCAAGGACAACGCCGCCCGGATACTCGGGATCCGGCCGTAGGCTCAGAACGCCTGGGCCAAACGGCGCACGGCCTCCTGCAGCTCCTCGGGTGTGCGGTCGCCGTAGGCGAACCGCAGGAACCGCTCCGATTGTCGTTGCGGACTGGAGGCGAAGAACCCGCCCTGTTGGTAGACAACCCCTTTCTCGCTGGCGCGCTCGTACAGCGCGGCCGGGTCGATGCTCTCGTCAGTGAGGCGCGGCCAGAGGAACAGACCACCTTCCGGGGCCTGTGTCTCGAAGGCGCCGGGAAGCTGCTGGTGCAGCGCGTCGACAAGAACGCCGGCCCGCTCGCGGTAGAGCGCATTCGCAGCGGCCAGGACGCGGTCGAACCAGCCGTCGTCGGCTGTGACCAGGCGCTCGACCAGGGTCTGGGTCACCGTCGAACTGTGCGAATCGCCGCGATTGCGCAACCGGATCACCGGGTCGACCAGATGATCCGGGAGTACCAGCCAACCGAGACGCCAGCCTGGGCCCAGCGTCTTGGTGAAGGTGTTGACGTGGATGGACCGGTCGGAGTCGTTGAAGACCGCTGCCCCCTGGTCGTTCCCCGCGAATCGCAGTTCGCGGTAAGGGTTGTCAACGATGAGGTAGAAGCCGTACCGCTCCGCCAGGCCCACCAGCGCGGCTCGTTTCACGGCCGACAACGTCACCTGCGTTGGGTTGTGGAAATCCGGAACCGTATATGCGGCCGCGATCCGTTCGCCGGTAGCCAGCCGGGCGGCCAGGTAGTCGACGTCGAATCCGTCGGCGACGACCGGGACCGGCAGGGTCGAGGTGGTGGAGAGTTCCAGTACGCGCAGAAAGAGCGGGAACACCGGATCGTCGAGGGCGACGGTCGCTCCACGCTCCACGATCGTCTGCACGGCCAGGGACAGCCCATGCATCCCGCCGTTGGTGATGACGATTCGCTGTGGGTCGACACCGCCCTCCCGCTGGGCGATCCACCCGCGCAGCGCGTCGAATCCATGGGCCTGCGAATACTGCAGGCTCGCCACCGCGACCGTCCGGTCCGCCCAGATCTCCGCGGACACGCGCGCGAAATCCGCCACCGGCAGCGCTTCCGGGGCGGGGATGCCGCCGAGCAACCGGATGGTGCCCGGAGTGGCGCGGACCAGGCTCTGGTCGCCGAAGCCCTTCGGAACGCTGAGCCCGCGGGAAAGGACGGTCAGGTCCAGTGCGGCCGTGGTATCGGCGAATGTCGTCATCGGAAATCCCTCTGCTTGGTAAACGGTGAATGCAGGTTCGACGGTGAATACGGGTGCGAGTAAGCCGTGATCGGAGGGCCTTCAGGAACTCCCGGCGGCGTGCGTGACGTCCCGCCGCCGGCGGGGATGTGTCGGTCGGATTGATCCCCGGGCCAGCAGTTGGCCACCCCAGACACCATCTGCACCAATGGATTGGCCGTAGGCAAAGCATTGTTCGGCGACCGGACAGTGCCCGCAGATCACCAGGGCGGCTCGGGCGGTCGAGTAGTCTTCGACGTCGGTGAACAGCTCGGCGCCGGCGGAAAGCCGGCTGCACTCCGCCTGGGCGATCCATTCACCCGGCGCAGGTTGGGAAAGCCACAGTGCGCTCACGGTGAAGCCAGGTCCGGCATAGATTCTCGGAGCCATATTTTATCGTCCTCGGGTGGGAGCGGGCTGCGCGCCGACTGCACGGCGACATCCGAACCCCGCCATCGCTACGGAGCAATGCTGGTCGGACCGTCCGGCAACTAGCGATAACAGAACGAGCTCGCGGCGTGTCCCAGGTCGATGTGCCGGCGTCGCCGAAGGTGCACCGTCACCGACCCACTCCGTCGATCCGCGCGGCTCAAGGTGCCCATCCCGTGATCCTTTGATCAGGTGCCTCGACCATCCGGGGCTGTGCTTGCACGGCGCTTGCCGTACCGGGTCTTCACCTGGGGCACCCCGCCACATTGTGAGGGTTGCCGTCCAACAAGCCAGGGCTCGAATGCTGGAACTCGTGACCGAATCGGACGATAGCCGATGTCGGCGACGTTCGTCAACGCCGCGTCCCGTTGCGCGCGTCCCGTTGCGCGCCCTCCGTTGACGGTGCGTTCTTTGACAGGGTGGTCCTGTCCTCCTACGGTGATGCTCAGGTCATGAGCTCCGACAGATGCCCCGGCGTGTCGGACGGCAACCCTCGCACTGCGGTGGGGTGCCCCGGGTGAGGACCAGGCTCTGGAACGACAGGGCAAGCGCAGTCCGTCCCATCGGGTAGGGTGCTCGGTCGAGCGAGACCGGGCACAAATACGATGGGCACCAAAAACCATGGGCACCAACCACATGGGGCACGGAACGACAATGGGGTGTCCTCACCTGGCCAGCCACCCGACGACGTCCTGACCACCGGGAGAAGGACAGCATGTCCAAGACACGTCATGGCGCATCGAATGTGCGGCCGGTGGCCGGGTCGGCGTGACCCTACCCCTTGGACGGCTGCCGACCAGGGCCGAGATCAAGCGTCGCCCGGTGCTGCTGGCCTGCCTGGCCGCAGGTTTCGCGACGCTGGTCGACTCGAGCCTGCTGGGCATCGTGACGCCGTCGCTACGGGAATCGCTGGGCGTGAGCACGTCGGCGACACAATGGATCCTGTCGAGCTATTCGTTGACCTTCGGTCTGGCCCTGGTGCCTGCGGGTCGCCTGGGTGATGTGTTCGGCCGCCGGCAGCTCTTCCTGGGTGGTGTGCTCGTCTTCGCGTTGATGAGCCTCGTCGGCGGGCTGGCTCCGGCACCCTGGGAAATAATTCTGGCCCGTCTACTGCAGGGGCTGGGCGCGGGCGTGATCAGTGCGCAGGTGCTCGGCCTGATCCAGGACCTTTTCGACGGACCGGCGCGAGCGAGGGCGTTGGGAGCGTACGGCGTCGCCGGCGGCCTGTCCGGGCTGGTCGGCCCACTACTGGGCGCGGCGTTGGTGACCCTCACCCCGGTCGGGATCGGCTGGCGGCTGGCCTTGGTGGCCAATGTGCCTTTCGCGGCAGTCGCTTTCGGCTTGGGCGTGCGGTACCTGCCACGCACCGCGGATCGGCGCACCGGGGTGAGCCTGGATCCGCTGGGGCTGACGATTCTCGGTGGGGCCACCATCCTGGTCCTGCTGCCCATCATCTGGGCCGGCGGATCCGCGACGATACTGCTGGTCGGAGCGGCCTTGTGCCTGACCCTGTTCCTCTGGTGGGAGCGCCGATACTCGGCGGCCGGGCGGACACCCGTGCTGCTGCCCGCGTTGGCCAGGTCAGCCGCTTACCTGCGGGGCACCTTGGTCGCGATGTTCTGGTTCGGCGCGGTCCTCGCGCAGAGCACCATCCTGACGCTGTACATCATTGCCGGCCTTGGTGAACCGGCCCTGGTCGCCGCGTTGGTCGTAGTGCCCAGATCGGTCGGCATGATTGCCACCTCGGCCGTGAGCTGGCGCCTGCTCAGAAGATTCGGGCGGTTGACCGTCAGCGCCGGTTTGGCGGTGCAGCTGGCCGGTTCGCTGATCATCGCCCTGGGCACTATCCACCTTGCCCCGTTGCCTTTCCTGTGGTCACTGGCCATGATCGAATTCGTCATGGGCGCGGCCCACGGTGCTTCGGAGGCTCCGAACCGTGCGTTGACCCTGTCGTCGGTTCCGACCTCGGCCAGTGGCCTGGCCGCCGGGTTCCTCCAGTTGTCCCAACGACTGACCGCCACCATCACCATCGCCGCGGCCACCGGCATCTTTCTCGCCGCCGACCCGGCCGCAGGTGCCCAGGCGTCAGCGGTGTCTCACGGTTTGATTCTCACGGTGGCACTGCTCACCCTCTCCGTCGGGGTATCGCTCACCGAGCAGCGCCGTCGGACGGTGCAGGCGAGTTGACCACTGGGGGAGTGGCTGATAATTTAATTCGGCGGTCACGAGTTCCAGCGCAAAACTCCGGTTTGCTGGGCGGCAACCCTCCTCCGCGGTGGGGTGCTCCGGATGACGACCAGGTGGTACCCATACCGGGTACGGCAAGCGCGTGTGGCTGTCCATCAGCCCCATCAGACGGGAAAGAAATCGTGACGGTAGTAGAGGTAAAAGGCCTCCGGTCGGTGTTCGGCGTCTGCCGCCGACACGTCGACCTGCAGCGCGTCTCCAGCGCGCTCTGTCGGGCCTGACCTCCGCCGGGCTGACCGTTTCCCTTTCCGCCCACTGTTGAATCCAGCGTCGTCGGCAACTCTGCTGCGGTCGCCCATTTTGGCGCCAGGTGTTGCGGCGCTTACCGTTTTGAACCCGATCGTGCCTGGAGAGAATCTTCATGACCATTTCGCGACTCCAGAAGGACGCGACTTCAACGCCGTCCCCGGCCGTTTACCGGCCGGCCGACAATGCCGTGCAGCGGGTCATTCCGCTGCGCCATCCGGGGCGATGGATCGCCACCGCGGTGGTGCTGGTCGTATTTGCCCAATTCATCCACGGTTTGATCAGCAACCCATTCTACGAATGGGCCAAGTTTCGCTACTGGTTCCTGCGGCCGGTGATATTGGACGGGCTGGTCGTCACCTTGAAGGTGGCGGCTTACAGTGCTGTTCTGGGACTGCTCGGCGGCATCGTGCTGGCGCTGGGCCGGGCGTCGAAGAATCCGCTGCTGAGCGGGTTGAGCTGGCTCTATGTCTGGTTGTTCCGGTCGATTCCGTTGATTGTGGTGCTGATCTTCGTCTACAACTTCAGTGCCCTGTACCCGCGGCTCAGCATCGGTGTTCCGTTCGGGCCCGCGTTCGCCAGTTTCGACGAGTCGAAACTCTTCTCGTACGTCGCGATAGCGGTCATCGGGCTGAGTTTGAACGAGGCGGCCTATGCGGCGGAAGTGGTGCGCGCCGGCCTGTTATCCGTGGACCAGGGACAGTTGGAGGCGGCCACCGCCCTCGGCTTGTCCAAATCCAGGACGTTCCGCAGAATCCAATTGCCCCAGGCCCTCCGGACGATCGTGCCGTCGTACGTGAACCAGTTGATCGGGCTGATCAAGGGGACCTCCCTGGTGTTCTACGTGTCGTTGCTGGATCTGTTCGGTCAGGTGGAAAGCATGGGCAGCACATATCCCACCGACATCATTCCGCTCCTGATGGTGGGGACGGTGTGGTACCTGATCCTGACGACCGTCCTCTCGGTGGTGCAGTTCTACGTGGAGCGGGCCTACTCCAAGGGCGCGCTCCGCACGGTACCGCCGACGCCGTTCCAACGGCTGCGGGCCTCGTTGGCCGGCTTTCGGGCTCGCGCAGGTCTGGAAACCGCGTCATGACTCTCATCAACGATGGCCTCCCGCGGCCCGCCGTGGAGGTGGTCGGCGCCTACAAGGCGTATGGCACCCATCAGGTTCTGGACGGCATTGATCTGCGCATCGCCAAAGGCACGGTCACGGTGATCCTGGGCCCGTCGGGATCCGGAAAGTCGACGCTCTTGCGTGCCATCAATCACCTGGAGCGTCTGGACGCCGGCCATGTCAGCGTCGACGGGGAGCCCGTCGGCGTGCGGTTCCACGGCGACCGACTGAAGGAGATGCCGGAGCGGCTGATCCTGCGGCAACGGGCGCGGATCGGCTTCGTGTTCCAGAACTTCAATCTGTTCCCTCACCTGACCGTTCTGGACAACATCATCGAAGCCCCGCTGGCCCACAAGCGCGAAAGCGCCGCCCAGGCCAAACAGGCTGCCCTGCTGCTCCTGCAACGGGTGGGTCTGTCGGACAAGGCCTCGGCGTACCCGCGGCAGCTCTCCGGTGGCCAGCAACAGCGAGTCGCCATCGCCAGGGCGTTGGCGCTGGAACCCGAACTGATCCTGTTCGACGAGCCGACCTCCGCGCTGGATCCCGAACTGGTGGGCGAGGTCCTCGGTGTCATCAAGGATCTGGCCAGCACCGGCACCACGCTGATCATCGTCACCCACGAAATCGGCTTTGCCCGGGAAGTTGCCGACCAGGTGATCTTCATCGACGGAGGCCGCATCGTGGAGCAGGGCACCCCGACCGAAGTGTTGGACCACCCGGCCACCGAGCGTTGCCGCGACTTCCTGCGCAGGGTCCTCAAGTAGCGGTCCTGCACGTTTTTCTCTGCTGTTCATCGATTCCTGGACGACCCATGTCGCCAGGACACAACCAAGGAGTCACATGTCCGTCCACCGTCTTCTTCATCGTCTCGGCCTCGGGGTTGGGGTGACCGCGCTGCTTGTCGGGGTGGCCGCCTGCGGGTCGTCGAGCACCACCTCGGCCGCCCCGACATCGGTGAGCCAGGCGGCCGGGGCCGGTTCGATCACCGGTTCCTCCAGCGCCGCGCCGGGCACCCCGGCCGGGAACGGTTCGGCTGCAGGCGCTTCCTCACCCGGCGGCGCCGGCACCAGTGTCCAGGTCGCGGCCCACTCGAACGGTGCGGGCAAGGAGACCACGCTCGTGGTACCGACCGTGGCCGCCATACGCGCGAAGCTGCCGAAGTCAGTTCTGGAGAGCGGCAAACTGGTCATCGGTCTGGGTAATCTACCGGCGGGATTCCCACCGCTCGGCTTTGTCGGTGATGATCAGAAGACGTTGACCGGCGCCGAACCAGATCTCGGCAGGTTGGTCGCGGCCGTGTTCGGCCTACAGCCGGACATCCAGAACGCCACCTGGGACAACCTTTTCGTGGGCATCGACAGCGGCAAGACGGACGTCGGGTTCTCGAATATCACCGACACCGAGAAGCGTAAGGAGAAGTACGATTTCGCCTCGTACCGGCAGGACAACCTCGGCTTCGAGGTGTTGAAATCCAATCCGTGGGAGTTTGCCGGAAACTACCAGAACCTGGCCGGGAAGACCGTCGCCGTCGGTTCGGGAACGAATCAGGAGAAGATCCTGTTGGAATGGCAGACCAAGTTGAAAGCCGAGGGCAAGACACTTGAGGTGAAGTATTACCCGACCAATGCGGCCGTCTACCTGGCGCTGGACTCCGGCAAGATCGATTCCTATTTCGGACCGAATCCGGCCATCGCCTACCATTCCACCCAGGACGCGAATTCCCCTGCGCCCACCCGCAACGCCGGTAAGTTCTCCGGTGCCGGCGCCTCCCTGCAAGGGCTGATCGCGGCGACCACCAAGAAGGGCGACGGACTCGCTCAGCCCGTGGCCGACGCCATCAACTATCTGATCAAGAACGGGCAGTACGGCAAGTGGTTGGCCGCATACAACCTGTCCAATGAGGCGGTGCCGAAGTCGCTGGTCAACCCGCCCGGGCTGCCCCTGTCCAACAGCTGACGATATGAGCATGTGAAAGGACGCACCATGTCGGTCCCCGCCCACGGCGTCGAGCGCGTCGTCGTCGTGGGCGGGGGTGCGATGGGGTCGGCCTCCGCGTGGCGCCTGGCCCTACGGGGCTACCGAGTGACCCTGCTGGAGCAGTTCTGGCCCGGCCACGTGCGCGGGGCCAGCCACGGCAGTTCCCGCAACTTTCGACACGCCTACCCCGACCGTCGCTATGTCGATCTGGCTGCTCGCGCGGCCGATCTGTGGACCGAGTTGGAGAAGGCCGACGGCACACGGCTGTTGACCTGGACCGGGGCGGTCGACCACGGAGATCCCGCCGCGGTGCAGGCCCTGGCCACAGTGCTGGCTACCACAGATATTGCCCACCAGATTCTTTCCCCCCGTTCGGCCTCGCAGCGATGGCCTGGCCTGAGCTTCGACACCGTCGTCCTGCATCATCGCGCGGCGGGCCGGGTGGACGCCGATCGCGCTGTGGCGGCCCTGCAACGCCAGGCGGTCGCGGCCGGAGCCGACGTACTGCACGAGACTCCGGTGCGGACTATTCGTGCCGGCACCCGCAGCGTGGAGTTGGTGCTGGACTCGGGAACCGTGCACGCCGATCACGTGGTCATCGCGGCTGGAGCGTGGAGCGCCGACCTCCTGCGCGGCCTGGTCGACCTGCCGCTGCTGCGAACGACCAGGGAGCAGCCCGCCCACTTCGATCCGCTGGACAACTCGACCTTCTGGCCGAGTTTCATCCACCACCCGGGTTCCAACTTGTGCGGTGAAGGAATCTACGGGCTCGGATCGCCCGACGGGGTGAAAATCGGCGAACACGGCACCGGCCCACAGGTCCATCCCGACCGGAGAACATTCGAGCCGGACCCGGCCGCCACGCACCGACTCATCGCCTACGCACAGCGCTGGCTCCCCGGTGTCGACCCCCTGAGCGCGCGCCCCGTGACGTGCCTGTACACGACCACACCCGATGGCAGTTTCGTCATCGATCGGGTAGGTCGCCTCACGGTGGCTGCGGGCTTTTCCGGGCACGGGTTCAAATTCACCCCGGCCGTCGGAGAATTGGTGGCCCGTCTGGTGGAGGGCGAAATTTCAGCGCCGCACCTGTTCTCGAAGAACCGGGACCGGGTCGACCCGACTGGCACGCCGGCGGCCGGTCGTGTTTCGACGAGCATGTCCTTTTCGCAGTCGTAGACAACGGCAGAGGCGGTCGTACTCTGGCGAAGCCGGGCAGCGCCCTTCTGAATACAGTTGTATCTACAACCAACCTGGTGTATGTTGGTTGTAGCGACAAGCAATCAGTGTTCGGTCGACGAAACGGTCATCCCCACCGAACGCGAAATCTCTGAGCGGACGGACATCGTATGCACGCCAACGAAACCTCGAACCCTGCGGTGATCGGTCAGGCCGACCGGCTGGCTCCCGACACATCGATGGGGGCGGTCACTCTACGGGTGGCCGACCTCGACGCGATGACGGCGTACTACCGGGACGCGGTGACGCTCACCCTGCTGGGCCAGGGCGACGGGCAGAGCATTCTGGGTCGGGGCAGCGTGCCGGTCGTGATCCTGGAACACGCCCCGGAACTCCGGCACGCCGGGCCGCGGGACGCCGGCCTGTTCCACACGGCCATCCTTTCCCGACCCAGGAGGACCTGGCCACCGCCGTCCACGGGGTGGCATCGCGCTACCCGCGGTCGTTCACCGGCAGCGCCGATCATCTGGTGAGCCAGGCGTTCTACTTCAACGACCCGGAAGGGAACGGTGTCGAACTCTACTGGGACCGCGACCGTACGCAGTGGAGTTGGACCCACGGCCGGGTCGAGATGGCCACCCTGATGCTCGACCCGAACGCCTTCCTGCGCGACCACCATCTTCAGGACGGGCTCGTCGACGTGGCGGCGCGGCCGGCGTCGGTCGGCCACGTCCACCTCAGCGTGGGCGACGTGCCCACCGCACGGCAGTTCTACGTCGACCGAATGGGTTTCGAGACCACCGCCGAGGTCGGCTCCTCGGCGTTGTTCGTCAGCGTCGGCGGATACCACCACCACATGGCGATGAACACCTGGAACAGTGCCGGCGCCGGGAAACGTCGCCTCGCCCTGGGACTCGGCCGGGTGAGGATCCAGGTCCCGACCGCCGACGACCTGGGCGCGCTCGGCCAGCGCCTCCACCACTTCGGTGTCACCGGCCACGACGACGGACGCGTGCTCAGCTTCGACGATCCGTGGGCCAACCGCATCGAGGTCACCGCCGGACGGTCCTGATGGGGGCCCCCGCACCCCGATGGCTCAACCGGGACGAGCAGCGCGCCTGGCTGGCCTTCATCGCCGTCGTCGAGCTGCTCCCCGGCCACCTCGACGCGCAACTGCAACGCGACGCCGGAGACACCCACTTCGAGTATCTGACCATGGCCATGCTGTCCGACGCCCCGGAGCACACGTTGCGGATGACGACGCTGGCCGCCCGAACGCACGCCACCCTGCCTCGTCTGTCCCATGTCGTCACCCGGCTGGTGAACCGCGGCTACCTCGAGCGCAGCCCGTGCCCGGACGACAAACGAGCGACCAACGCCACACTGACCCCGACCGGTTGGGAGCATCTTCGGGCCAGCGCACCCGGCCATGTCGCCACCGTCCGAAGGCTGGTCATCGACCCGCTCACCGCCGAACAGATCGATCAGCTCCACCAGATCGCCGCGACAATCCGGGACCGGTTGCCCTAGCCCCGGTGGAGGTCGGGCATTGCGGCGTGGAACACAGTACGTTCCAGCTCGCGCCAGGCCGCGGGCTCGGTGATTCCGGCTTCCGCGAACTCCGACGGTGATGAGGTTTGCGGTCGGATCAAGGGTGTGCAGGTCGTCCGGATCACTCGTGACGATGCTGAGTCCTGACCTCCGAGCGCAGAGAACGACGTGAGCGTCTGCAATGTCGCTCGTACCGCTGGCGGCCAGCAGGCGGCCCACATCGGTCGGGTCTCCGGCGAGCGCGACGACCCGCCGTTCATTTCGGTCAAGGCGGATCATCGACCCGCGTCGAGGGGGACGCCGCTCATGCGACGACGGAGGAAAGCCCCAAGACATCGCCCGCCCAGGCGCGCTCCTGCGGGGTGAGGTCTCCGCCGGTTTCACGGAGTGCCTGGGCGAGCATTACGCTCCAGCCCGCGATGTCGTGGATCGACACTTGCACAGCGTGCTGGACGAAGCCCGACACACTATCGGCCTTGCCCGAGGCCACGAGGTCCCGGATCACACCAATGGCTTTTGTGGGAAGGGTGACCGTGACCTTCCGCATGTTCGCCATACCGATCACCATATTGGCGGGTGGTCGGCTTGTCCTGTAGGGCAGGGCATCAAGGCGTATGACTGCGGCTCAGGGACCCCGTTCGGACGAATCGACCGTGAGCTCGTGTGCCATCTGATGTCGGTCCAACGTCGGACGCCAATGACGGAGTTGCTGCCCGAGATGCTGATCGGCTAAACACCGAAGATGATTCGGTTGGCGCGGGACGGCGACCTGCCAGATCTGCCAGATTTGGAACGTGCCGCTGGTGCCCCGTTTCGGCAGTGGGGTATGGCCGAGGTCGCCGATGATGCGCCGCTGACCGTCGCGGAGCTGACCGTGTTCGCACAGGACGGCCGCGCGTGGGTTTACACCGACGAAGCCGACAAGCCGGTCGGGTACCTGTTGATGGATCTCGTTGATGGCGGCGCCCATGTCGAGCAGGTGTCAGTACATCCCGACTATGCCCGCCGCCGTATCGGCTACGCGCTTCTGGAGATCGCGGCACAGTGGGCCCGCCAACACGGCATCAAGGTGTTGACGTTGACCACCTACGCCGATGTGCCATGGAATGCGCCGTACTACCGCACCTTGGGTTTCGAGGTCATGCCCGACGATGACTTGGGTGACGGCCTTCTCGCGTTACGAGAAGCAGAGTCGACACGCGGCTTGGACCGGTGGCGCCGAGTCGTCATGCGCCGTCCAACTCAGCGGGCGGCCGGGCCGTCCGGAGCCGGGGTGACCGCGTGACGCACGTCCCCATGTACGAGGTGGCGCACGAATCCGCATGCGTGGACGTATACGAGGGGAGTCGCTAACACGATCGAGTGGGTGAATCCACCCGCGCTCAGCTGCCGCGGTAGCGTAACGGTCGGGTTCCAGCATGGGACATCAGGTCGGTGTTCGCCCGGCGCCTGGCGCATCTCCCCCCGGGACACGAAGGCCTGCACGGCCCCGGAGAGAGGAAAACCCAACACCAAAGCCACAACGTTTCCCGGAACGCGAAGAACGCTTCGTTCAGCCCATGCCAGACACGGCTGAACACGCTCGACCCCCCCCGGCCGGTAGACAGATCTCTGCGTAGATGTACGGATGACCTTTCCGGTCTACCGTCTGCACCGTCGTCCGTAATGTCTCACCCGCCCGGGCATACTGTGGATAAATGCGTGATGAGGATCGAAGGGGGCCGGTGGGTATCGAAGAGCTGGACGTGCAAGGGGTTTTCAAACGTTTCGGGGATACGGTGGCGTTGCAGGACATGAGTTTCACCGTGCACCCGGGGGAGCTGTTCGGCTTCGTCGGCAGCAACGGCACCGGCAAGACCACGACCATGCGAATCGCGTTGGGGGTGTTATCCGCCGACTCCGGGCAGGTGCTGCTGGGCGGCCGCCCGATCGATCTGACCGCCCGCCAGCGAATCGGTTACATGCCCGAGGAACGCGGGTTGTACCCGAAGATGAAAGTCGGAACCCAACTGGCCTACCTGGCCCGGTTGCACGGCTTGTCCCGGGCCGAGGCCGACGACGCGGTGCAGTTCTGGACGGAGCGGCTGGGCATCGCCGCCCGGGTGGCTGACCCGGTCATTGCATTGAGCCTGGGCAATCAGCAGCGGGTCCAGCTGGCGGCGGCGTTGATCCACGACCCGGTGGTGCTGATCCTGGACGAACCGTTCTCCGGGCTCGACCCGGTCGCTGTGGAGGTGATGAGCCAGGTCCTGATCGAGAAGTGCGCGGCCGGGGTGCCGGTCATCTTCTCCAGCCACCAACTCGAACTCGTCGAGCGGCTGTGCCACCGGGTGGGCATCATCAGTCACGGCCACATGCAGGCCATCGGTACGGTCGAGGAACTCCGCGGACACGGTGCCACCCAACTCGAGGTGCACGCCCCTGATGCCGCTTGCGGCTGGGCCGACAGTATTGCCGGAGTACGGACACTGCACCACCGTGGTGGCGTCACGCTGCTCGAGCTCACTGCAGGAGCCGATGACCAGGCGGTGCTGACCGCCGCCCTCCGGACTGGGCCGGTGCATTCCTTCGCCATCCGAAAACAATCCCTGACCGACCTTTTCCGGGAAATGGTGAGCGGATGACGGCCCCGCTCGGCGCGGTGTCCGCGGTCCGCCTCATCGCCGGGCGGGAGATCACCACCAGGATGCGGACCAAGGCCTTCCTGATCAGCAACGCCGTCCTGCTGGTGATCATCGTCGGCGGCGTCATCACCACCGCGCTGCTGACCGCCCGGCCCGATGCGCCGCAACGGGTGGGCCTGGTCGGGAGCGCCCGGTCGCTGGCCGGATCGTTGACCGCCGGCAGCGAGTCCACCGGTCCCAGGTTGGCCCTGATCGATGTGCCCGACGCGCGGACCGCCCGGGATCAGGTTGCTGCCGGTCGGTTGGCGGTAGCCCTGCTCCCCGGCAGCACGGTCGGCAGTTACACCGCCGTCGCCGACAAGACGGTACCCGGCGCGTTGAAGGCGGTGCTCGACACCGCGGTGTTGCGGGAGGCCACCGCCAACGCGCTGAAGGCACAGGGGGTGGACGTGGCGAAACTGGCCACGGCGACCGCAGGGGCCGTCCTGACCGTCGACTCGTTGCACCCGGCGGGTCCGGCGGCCGGACAGCGCCTGGCATTGGCGTACGTGTCGGTGATCCTGCTGTACGTACAGCTGCTCGCGAACGGCATCGCAGTGGCCACCGGGGTGGTGGAAGAGAAAACGAGCCGGGTGGTGGAGCTGTTACTGGCCACCGTGAAGCCACTACATCTGCTCGTCGGGAAGGTGTTGGGTATCGGAGTGGTGGGTCTGGCCCAGCTGGCGGCCTACGGTATCGCGGGGATCGGCGCCGCCGTGGCCACCGGGCTGATCACCATCACCGGCACCGCGGTCGCCGTCTTCGCCGGGACGTTGGGCTGGTTCGTTCTGGGTTTCGGCTTCTTCGCCGTTCTCTACGCCGCAGCTGGATCGCTCGTGTCCAGACAAGAGGAAGTGGGGAGTACCACCGCGCCGCTGACCATCTTGGTGATCGCCATGTTCTTCCTCGCCCAATCGTCGGTGCAGGACCCGTCCGGCACGCTGGCCTCGGTCATGGCCTGGATCCCACCGTTCTCCGCCATCCTGATGCCACTGCGTATCGCCGCCGGGGTCACCGGCCCCCTGCAGGTCATCGGGACCGTGCTGCTGATGATCGCCGTGACCGCTGCGCTGTCCCTGGTCTGCGCGAGCATCTACCAGAGGTCGGTGCTGCGCACCGGCGCCAGGGCCCGCTGGAAAGAGGTTTTCCGTCGGAGCTGACTGCCCGTAGACCGACGCGCGGCCGGGCCGACGAGGATGCCCCAGTGAGCCCGGGCGAATTTCGTCTTCGCGGTCGTAAGGTACCGGCGTCCGACGACAATTCAGGGGGTGAGAATGCGACTGGAACGGTTTCGACGGGCGCGGTCGCGGCTGCGCCAACTGGTGTGGTGGATCTGGCCGTCGTTCCCGACCTCCTGGTCGGACGTCCCGACCCGGCTGCGGCCCGGGGCCGCTCAGATCAGTCGCCTGACGGTCGCCGCGGTCATCGCGTACCTGGTCGCGAACGCCGTTTCTCCGGGCATTCTCGACCTGACCGCGCCGCTGACGGCACTGCTGGTCGTGCAGGCGTCGACCGTCGGCACGCTCCGGATGGGTCTGGCCCGGGTGGGCGCGGTGTTGACCGGGGTACTGGTCGCGGTGGCGGTGGCCAGCTCTTTCGGGCTGTCGTCGTGGAGTCTCGCAGCCGTCATCGCGGCATCGCTGACCCTGGCCAAGGTGCTTCGACTGGGCGAACAGTCACTGGAGGCGCCGATCAGCGCCATGCTCATCCTGGCCGTGTCCTCGCCGGAACTGGCGGCCGAGGTGCGGGTGGTGAACACGTTGATCGGCACCGTGGTCGGGATCGGATTCAGCCTGCTGTTACCCGTTTCGATCCCGAACGAGCGGGCGAGTGATGCGGTGCGCAAGGTGGCACGTTCGCAGGCCGCGCTCCTGGACGAGGTGGCTCTGACCCTGGGTGATCGACCTCCGCACCCCGATGAGGTCACGGCCTGGTTGGACTGGACCGCGGATATCGCCAAGGACATCAGGGACGCCTCCGCTGCCGTCCAGTCGATCGAGGAGAGACGCCTGTTGAACCCCAGAGCCCTCACTTCGGTCAAGGTCCACCCGGGCCTGCGGTCTGCCCTTGATCGACTCGAGCGGTGCCTGGCCGCTGAGCGGGCCCTGGTCGTCGTGATCGGGAACGAGGTGCCGTCCGGACCACCCGAGTCCGGTGATCCCCGGGAAGCGGACGACCCGTCCGGGGCCGAGTTGCCCCGCGCCTTCGCCGTGGTGTTCGACGACCTGGCGAACGGATTGCGTGCTTTCGGGGACCTGGTCGGCGCGGAATACGGCGCCCATCAGGCCGATCGGGTCGACGAGGCCACGGCACGAACCGTGGACGCCGTGCAGGAGACTCGTGCCGTGCTCAGCGAACTCATGGTTCTGGAGGTGGACCCACGACAGGACGCGAACCTGTGGATGCTTCAGGGCTCGGTCCTGGCCGCGGTCGACCAGGTGCTCAATCAGCTCGACCTCACCCGCACCGGGGGCAGGTAGCCGCGCGGCGCCCGGCCGGCCGCGGGGATCGTCATCGGGCCAGCCTAGGCTCGGACCATGCATTCCCCCGGAGTAGACGGCGCGGCGCGGTTGACCACCGAACTGAGTACGGCGTACGAGCAGGAGTTGGATTTTGCCGAGCAGGCGGCGTTGTGGTCCTGGTCGGGTTTCACCGCGACCTTTGCGGTCGTCCGCGCCATCACCTACAGCATCCGGGCCGGGGTCGGTCCATTCCGCAACGTCAGCGCCGGTGGGGCGCATCTGCACCATTATCTGTGGGGCATCGGCCTGGTCAGTGGTGTCGGCGCGGTCGCCGTGCACGGGGACGACCGGCGTCGCCGACATCCGTTGGTGGCGTTGACATACGGCGCCGGTCTGGCGCTGATCGTCGATGAGTTCGCCTTGCTCCTGGACTTGAAAGACGTGTACTGGCAGCGCCAGGGCCGGGTGTCGGTGGACGCCGGGGTCGGCCTGATCGCGCTCGGCGGTACGGTCTTCGCCGCTCTACCGATCCTGCGAAGAACGGCTCTACGGCGGCGGCCCTGGTCCAGGTGATCAGCGTGTAATACGCTACACACCACCGTGGCCCCGAAGGAGACCGAGATGACCGAGCAGAAGCAGGCCTGGCGTGGTGTGTACGTCGCGACCGCCCTGCCGTTCCGCAGCGACCTGTCGGTCGACTACGACGGCTACGCCGAACACATTCAGTGGCTGGCCGCAGGCGGAGTCACCGGTGTCGCGCCCTGTGGTTCCCTGGGCGAATACCAGACGCTTTCGGACGACGAGCGCGCGCGGGTGGTGAGCACTGCGGTGCAGGCCGCACCCGGGGGGTTCGGCGTGATGCCAGGGGTCGCCGCGTATTCGGCGCACCAGGCGCAGCGCTGGACCGAGCAGGCCGGCGAGGCCGGGGCGCAGTCGGTACTCGCGTTGCCACCCAACGTATATCGAGCGGGCCGGGACGCCGTCGTCGATCACTACCGGCAGATCGCCAAGGTAGGTCTGCCGGTGGTCGCCTACAACAACCCATTCGACACGAAGGTGGACCTGGTCCCCGAACTGCTGGCCGAGTTGTCCCAGGAGGGGCTGATCGTCGCGGTCAAGGAATTCACCGGCGATGTCCGCCGCGCGTACGAGATCCGTGAGCTGGCACCGGATCTGGATCTGCTCATCGGGGCCGACGATGTCGTCCTCGAGTTGGGCCTGGCCGGGGCGGTCGGCTGGGTGGCCGGTTTCACCAACGCCCTGCCGCGGAGCACAATGGAGCTCTACTCGCTGTCCACGTCGGCCGACCCGGCCGACTGGGCCAAGGCCCTGGTGCTCTACCGGGACCTGCACTCGCTGCTGCGATGGGACTCCAGGCCCGAGTTCGTGCAGGCCATCAAGCTGTCCATGGACGTCGCCGGGCGGTACGGGGGCCCGTGCCGCCCGCCGCGCACCCCGCTGTCGACCGAGGCCGCCGCCCGGGTCGCTTCGGACACCCGGACGGCCCTGGCCAAGGGCTATCGGTGACCCGAGAGCCCGGCCGGCTGCTGTGGAATCAGTGGCCCACGGGGGTGTCCGTCACCCATGCGCAACAGCACGGCGGACCTTACCCGGCCACGACTGCCCCGGGCACCACCTCGGTCGGGACCGCGGCCATCACCCGGTTCCTGCGACCCGTTGCCTACCAGGGGTTTCCGGAGTCCTTATTGCCTGCGGCACTTCAGGACGGCAACCCGCTGGGCATTTCCCGCCGCATCGACGGAGCGCCGACCACCCCCGATTCGCGCTCAGCGGACAAGCACACCTGAGGCACGGGGACCGCCATGGAGACCTTCGGAGGACGGATCGAGCAATCAAGCCTGAAAGACAAGGTGCTCGCCGTCCTGCGGAAATCTCTGATCACCGGAGACCTGGCCGACGGTCGGCTCTATTCGGCGTCGGCGATCGCCGCGGAGCTCGGCGTGTCGACCAGTCCCGTCCGCGAGGCGTTGCTCAGTCTGGTCGATCAGGGCGTGATGGAAGCGGTTCGCAATCGCGGTTACCGGGTGCTGCCGCTGGGCGAACGCGACCGCCAGGAAATCTACGAAATGCGAGCGCTGCTGGAAATACCGACCATGGTCAGCCTGGCCGGCCATTCCGAGGTCGGGACGCGGCAAGCCGAATTCCGGGCCATCGCCGACGACATCGTTCGGGCGGCCCGGAACGGGGATGTGGTCGCGTATCTGGAGTCCGACCTGAGATTTCATCTGGGTCTGCTGGGCATCCTGGGAAACGAGCGGCTGGTGGCCGCAGTGAAACTGTTGCGGGATCACACTCGGCAACTCAGGTTGACGGCGATGATCGGAACCGAGACCCTCACCCGCACGGCCGAATCACACCTGGACATCCTCCAGGGCCTGCTGGCCGGCGACGCCGACCGCGTGCGCCACTTGATGGTCGAGCATCTGGAACACATCCGCAGCGATTGGGGTCCCGCGGACATCGCTGCGCCGACCACGATCTCAGCGGTGTGTTGACGGTGGAGGTGGTGGGCGCATCCTCGGACGTGGTGATCATCGGCGGCGGCATTATCGGTGCCGCCTGCGCGTTCTACTGCGGCGCGGCGGGGCTGGGCGTGACGGTCGTCGAGAGCGGGGCTGTCGGGGGCGGCACCACTGCGGCCTGCGAGGGCAACATTCTCGTCTCCGACAAAAGTCCTGGTCCCGAAATGGATCTCGCGCTGTTGTCGGCCCGACTCTGGGCCGAGGTGGCCGACGAGCTCGGAGCGGACCAGCTGGAGTACGAACGGAAGGGCGGCGTCGTGGTGGCCATGACCGACTCCGCCGCAGCCGGCCTGCGTGCGTTCACCGCCCGGCAGCGAACAGTCGGCCTGGAAGCGGTCGACCTGACCGCACCAGAGTTGCCCGGGCTCGAACCCCATCTGACCCCCGATGCCGTTGGCGGCGCACTGTATCCGCAGGACGCCCAGGTCCAGCCGATGCTCGCCACCGCCCGGCTTCTGCAGCACGTCCGCCGTCGTGGCGGACGCGTGCTGTCCGGCACCCGGGTGGTCGGGTTCGTTCGGGCGCGGGACGGCAGGCTGACCGCGGTGCGGACCGATTCCCCGGAACACCCTGTCCTTGACGCGGGCGCGGTGATCAACGCCGCCGGCACCTGGTCCGGCCAGATCGCCGCCCTGGTCGGACTCTCCCTTCCCGTCCTGCCTCGCCGGGGGGTCATCCTGGTCACCGAACCCCTGCCCAGAGCCGTGCACCACAAGGTTTACACCGCCGAATACATCGCCAACGTGGCCAGCAGCGGCGCTGGACTGGAAACGTCGGTGGTGGTGGAAGGGACCAGAAGCGGCACGGTGCTCATCGGCGCCAGCCGCGAGCGCGTCGGTTTCGACCGGTCGGAGTCGTGGCCGGTGGTACGGACTCTGGCTGCGCAGGCCGTGACGGTTTTTCCCTTTCTGGCCGAGGTGAGACTGCTCCGCACGTATGTGGGGTTCCGCCCGTACTGCCCCGACCATCTGCCCCTCATCGGTCCTGATCCGCGTGTGCCGGGCCTGATCCACGCCACCGGCCACGAGGGTGCCGGGATCGGATTGGCCACCGGAACCGGTGCCGTGCTCGCCCAGACCATCATCGGCGCCACGCCCGATATCGACCTCGACCCCTTTCGGGCCGACCGTTTCCACCAGACCCGGACGGCATGACCGTGACCCGTTTCCAGTTCTCCTTCGACGGCGAACCCGTCGGCGCGATCCCCGGCCAGTCCGTCGGGGCGGCGCTGATCGCGGCCGGCCACCGGTCGTGGCGTCGGACCAGACGGACCGGAGCACCACGTGGGATCTTCTGCGGCATCGGTGTCTGCTACGACTGTCTGGTCACCGTCAATGGTCGTCCGAACCTCCGAGCGTGTCTGGTCGGCGTGACAGCCGGCGACGTGATCACCACGCAAGATGGGGTCGGGCATGCCGAACTCCTGCGCTGACATGTCGGCTGACATCCCGGTCGACGTGGCGGTGCTCGGCGCCGGGCCGGCCGGCCTGGCGGCCGCCGCCGCGGCCGCCGACGCCGGATCACGGGTCGCGTTGATCGACGCCAGTGTCCTGGTGGGCGGGCAGTACTGGCGGCACCGGCCGGCCGACACCGGTGGCGTTCGTCATGACCGGGCCGTTTTCCTGCGTCTGCAGCGCAGCGTGACCGAGCACGCCGACACGGTGCAGCACCTGGCCCAGGCTTCGATCTGGCGTGCCGAATCACTCGGTGAGCATGGTTTTGCCGTCTACGCCACGGTCGCCGGCCGAGCCGTGGCCCTGCGAGCCCGTTCCGTGGTCGTGGCCACCGGGGCCTACGACCGGCAACTGCCGTTTCCCGGTTGGACCCTCCCCGGCGTGTTCACCGCCGGGGCGGCCCAGGCTCTGCTCACCGGGCACGGCGTGATGGCCGGTTCGAGGGTCGTCGTGGCCGGCACCGGGCCGTTCCTCTTGGTGGTCGCGGCCGGTCTGGCCGACGCCGGCGCGCACGTGGCCGGCGTGTACGAGGCGGCCGCAGGGCCCTGGGCCTTCGCCCGCCATCCGGTGGCGGTGGCCCGCAATCCCGGGAAACTGCTCGAGGGCACGCGGCTGGCCACCACCCTGGCCCGGCATCGCATCCCGTACCACACCCGGAGCGCGGTGGTCGCCGCTCACGGCACCGACTCGGTGACCGGGGCCACCGTGGCCCGGCTGGACCACCAGTGGAAGGTGGTGCCCGGCACGTCCCGTCGCGTCGAATGCGACACCGTCGCCGTTGGATACGGTTTCACCCCGCAGCTGGAATTGGCGGTGCAATTGGGTTGCGCCACCCGCCTGGACATCGACGGCAACCTGGTGGTCGACGTCGACGAACGGCAACGGAGCAGCGTGGCGGGCGTGTACGTGGCCGGTGAGGCGACCGGGGTGGGCGGTGCCGCGCTGTCCGTGGTGGAGGGCGAGATCGCCGGCCGGTGCGCGGTCGCCGGCCTGGCGGGCGACGAACCGGACGCCGGTGTCCTGCGCGGGCTGGGACGTCGCCGAGCGGCGGCGCGCCGTTTCGCGGTGGCGGTGCAGCGCGGCTACCCGATCCGTCGCGGCTGGATGAGCTGGTCCGACGAGCACACTGTCGTCTGTCGGTGCGAGGAAGTCACCACCGGTGAGATCCGGCACGCCATAGCGGATCTCGGTGCGAGCGACCCGCGTGCGGTCAAGATGTACGCCCGGCCGGGGATGGGACTGTGCCAGGGAAAGGTGTGCGGCTATGCGGTGAGCGCCATGGCCTCGGCCGCCGGCGATCGCGAGCCGACCGTGGCGGACCTGCGGGGCATCGCCGGCCGCCCCATCGCCCAACCGGTCACCCTGGGCGACGTGGCGGCGGGACCGATCCTCGACGCCGGGACCGGACAGCGATGACCCGCGACCTCGCCGATCTACAGAGCACACTATCTGCTGGGGTCCGAACAGTTCGCCGACGAAAGGTTCCGTCCCGTGCGCAGTGACCGCATCATCCACGCCGTCGATTCCCACACCGAGGGAATGCCCACCCGGGTCGTCACCGGTGGTGTCGGTGTCATCCCGGGCGGCACGATGTTCGAGCGGCGGGAATACTTCATCGAGCATCTGGATCACCTCCGCCAGTTCCTGATGAACGAACCCCGCGGCCATTCCGCCATGAGCGGGGCGATTCTCCAGCCGCCCACCCGGCCGGACGCCGAGTGGGGCGTGCTCTTCATCGAGGTGTCCGGATGTCTGCCGATGTGTGGCCACGGGACCATCGGCGTGGCGACCGTCCTGGTCGAAACCGGAATGGTCGAGGTCACCGAACCCGTCACCACGATCCGGCTGGACACCCCGGCCGGGCTGGTCGTCGCGCGGGTCGCCGTGAGGGACAAGGCCGCCCAGTCGGTGACTATCACCAACGTTGCCTCGTTCGCCCTGGGCCTGGACCGAAAGGCACACGTGACGGGATGGGGCGACGTGTCGTACGACATGGCCTACGGCGGCAATTTCTACGCCGTGGTCCAGTTGGCGGAACTCGGCCTCACCTTCGCCCGGCACAACAAGCAGCCGATCATGGATGCCGGCCTGGCCGTCATGGCGGCCATCGACGAGCAGGACCGGCCCGTTCATCCGGCCAACCCCGGCATCAGCGGATGTCACCACGTCTATCTGGCGGCGCCGGGGTCGGACGCACAGCACTCCCGTCACGCCATGGTCATTCATCCCGGAATGTTCGACCGCTCGCCGTGCGGGACGGGCACCAGTGCCCGGATGGCCCAACTGCACGCCAGGGGCCAGTTGCCGCTGCACACCGATTTCGTCAATGAATCCTTCATCGGTACGCGCTTTGTCGGTCGGCTCGTCGACGAGGAGGAACGGGGTGGCCTGACCACCGTCACACCCACCGTCACCGGCCGGGCGTGGATCACCGGCACTGCCCAGTACCTGCGCGATCCGGCCGATCCGTTCCCCCGTGGATTCGTGCTGTGACCTGCACCGCACGTGACGCGGCCGGGTGCTAGGGAACGGGAATCGGTGTCCCGACGGTGTACTGGCGCCGGAACCACGGATCGTACTGCTGATTGTCGCAGGCCAGTTCCGAAGGACAGATCTTGTGGTCGAACTTCTCGTAGGTGAAGAAGACGGCGAGTTTCGCCTTGGCGTCGGCCTCGGCGACATTGGCCTGCCGCGTGGTGATTCCGTAACCCTGGTAGCCGCGGAAGCCGTGCGGCCTCGCGTAGCGTACGTGGGCCTGCTGGGTCAGATACGCGACGGTGTGGTGGTCGCTGTGGTCGCCGTCGCCGTACACGCCGACCTCGTCCAGAGTGACGATGGAATCAGGCTGGTAGTCGTTCATCAGGAACAGCAGGACGTCGGCCAGTTGCGCCTTGGTGTAGGACGGCGATCCGTCGACCGGCGCAATGGTGCTGATGTCCCCTCGGTAGAGCTTCTGCAGCGTCTGCTGATCAGTACTGGGAAAGCCGCTCCCGTCGATGTTTCCGTCCGGTAACCGCAGGAAGATCAACGACACCGAGGGGGCGTCCCGGAGCGTGTGCACCGTCATCGCCCGGCCGGGCATCCCGGCGTCCGCGGTCGACCAGGAATTGGCCACCGCGGCCATTTTCGCGTAGGCCGCCTGTACGCCCGACTCACGTCCGGTCCAGTAGGCCTGGTTCGCGCCGGCGTCACCGGCGGTGGCGTACACCGTACGGACGCTCCGCCCGGCCTGTATGCAGTGCAACAGGTCCGGACTTTGGAACAGCAGGTCGTCGTCCTGGTGGGCCACGACGCTGAGGGTTTTCCGGGCTTGACCCGATGGGGCCACCGGAACGGTGGTCGTGACCGGAGGACCGTTGTCCACTCCGGCGCAACCGGCCACCAGCAGGGTCGTCGTCAACCCCAGAAAGTGCCGCCGTGAACAGGTCCCCACCGAATCTCCTCGTCCCCTGCCTGGTCTTCCTAACGCGAGGATGCGCGCCGATCACGGCCGAGGACTGCTCGATGGGCAGCGGACCGCGCTCCGAGGACGCGCATCACCGGCCCCATTGGGCTCAGGGTATCAGTCCGGCCGCTGGTCACAACGACTCTCGGCACAAGATCAGGGCCGGCAGATCGATAGCACACCCTGGACCCGGAGCGGTGCAGCCGCGGTGCGCAATCTGTAGAGGCTCCGTCATGGCGGTCGACGGCCGGGCGCGGAGTAGTTCGACCCCGGTCACCCAGATGGTCGTCAACAACGCGCCAGGAATGTCGTCGGCGTGGTCAAGGTTTCGTGAGGGACGAGCACTGTGGCGCGTCGATGTCCTACGGTTTTCTCACCCCCGGCTCCGGACCGGCCGCCGAACGCGATGAAGGAGTCCAGGTGAGCGAGCCGCGGAATCCGCAGCCGGCGGTTCCGCTGGATGCGGTGCAGGGCGGTGGGCCGGTGCCGGCTGGGCCCGGGAAACGTCGGTCCAGAGGTCGGTTGCGGGTCTATCTGGGGGCGGCGCCCGGGGTCGGCAAGACCGTGGCCATGCTGTCCGAGGGGATTCGCCGGTCGGAACGCGGGACGGATGTGGTGGTCGGCCTGGTGGAGGACCACGGCCGCGCCTACACCCGCGACTGCGTACGAGGCCTCGAGGTCATTCCCCGGAGGATCGTCGACTACCGCGGAATCAGCATGACCGACATGGATCTGGGCGCGATCCTGGCCCGGTTCCCGCGGGTCGTCCTGGTCGACGAGCTGGCGCACACCAACGCCGGCGGGTCGGCGAACCCGAAACGGTGGCAGGACGTACAGGTGCTGCTGGACGCCGGGATCGACGTCGTCACCACGGTGAACATCCAGCACCTGGAGTCGCTGAACGACGTGGTCGCCGCGATCACCGGCATGGTGCAGGCCGAAACCGTGCCGGACGAGATGGTCCGGGCCGCCGACCAGATCGAGCTGGTCGACATGAGTCCGCAGGCGCTGCGCCGTCGAATGGCACACGGCCACATCTACCCGGCGGGGGTGGTGGACACCGCGCTGGGGAACTACTTCCGCGAAGGCAACCTCACGGCGCTCCGCGAACTGGCCCTGCTGTGGGTCGCGGACCGGGTGGACGAGGGGCTGGAGCGCTACCGGAAGGCGCACGGCATCACCGGGACGTGGGCCGCCCGGGAACGCATCGTGGTCGCCCTCACCGGCGGACCGGAGGGTCCGCTGTTGATCCGCCGCGGCGCCCGGATCGCCGGGCGGGTTTCCGGCCGGGACCTGGTCGCCGTCCACGTCGTCCGTTCCGACGGTCTGGTCGGAGCATCATCGGCGGAGATCGAACGGCAGCGGCTTCTGGTGGAGAGCCTGGGGGGCAGCTTCCACCTGGTCGTCGGCGAAGACATCCCTGCGGCCGTCCTGGCTTTCGCCCGCGGCGTCAACGGCACCCAGATCGTGGTCGGCACGTCGCGGCACGGTCGGCTGGCCCAGTTGGTCCGGCCCAGTTCATCGATGGCGATCGTGCGGGACGCCGGCGACATCGACGTGCACGTGGTGACGCACCGACGGTCGTCCCGGCGGCGGGAAGCCCGCATCCGCGACTCGGGCGGGCGCCCGCGGACCAGGTGGGCCTGGGCGGCGGCGGCCGCCGTACCGGTGCTGCTGGCCGCCGCCATGCTGCCGTTGCGGGGCGCGCTGAACCTGCCGACCGTGCTGCTCATCCTGCTGCTGGGCGTGCAGACGACCGCCCTGATCGGCGGCATGCTCCCGGCCGGGGTCACGGCCGTGATCGCCAGTGTGCTGGCCAATCTGTTCTTCACCCCGCCCTACGGTTCGCTGACCATCGCCGCGCCGCAGAATGCTTTCGCGCTCGTCGTGTTCATCGTGGTCGGGGTGAGCGTGGCCTCCATCGTTGATCGCAGCCGCGCCTCCGCCGTCCAGGCGGCCAGGGGGCGGGCGGACGCGCAGATGTTGGCCGCCGTGGCCGGCACCATGGCCGGGCCGGGGAACCCGGTGGCCGCTGTGCTGGAACAGGCCAGAGTCGGTTTCGGGATGCACACCGCGGCCCTGCTGACCGCAACCGATTCCACCCGGCCGGGGATGGGCGTGCTGGCCGTGGCCGGCCGGCCGTTGGCAGTGGACACCGACCCGCTGTCGGCCGCCGACGTCGCCGTCGGCGCCGGCGACGCCAACGAGTTGGTGCTGGCGCTGTACGGTCACCCGTTGGCCGCGTCCGACCAACGGCTGGTGGAAGTGATCGCCGCCCAGGCCGCCCTGGCCGTCGAGAAGAACCGACTCGCCGGTCAGGCCCGGAAGGCGGACCGGCTGCAACAGACCGACCTGGTGCGCACCGCCATCCTGGCGGCCGTGTCGCATGACCTGCGCACTCCGCTGTCGACGATCAAAGCGTCCATGTCGAGCCTCCGCGACGACTCCGTCCGCTTCTCCGTCCAGGACCGGGCCGACCTGCTCGCCGCGGCCGACCAGGCCGCCGAGCAGCTGGACTCGCTGCTGGCCAACCTGCTCGACATGTCGCGCCTGCAGACCGGGGTGCTCACCCCGCTCCGTCAGTCGGTCTCCGTGGATGAGGTGGTCTACCGAGCGCTGTTCGGCCTGCCCACCGACCGGCTGGCGATCGACCTGGCCGAAGACCTTCCCATGATCGACACCGACCGTGGGCTGCTGGAGCGGGTCGTGGCCAACATCGTCGCCAACGCCATCACCCATTCGCCGTCCGACCGCCCGGTGCGCCTGCTGGCCGGAGAGGTGCCTGGGTCGGACCCCCGCACCTTGCAGATCCGCGTGGTCGACCATGGCGACGGCGTGCCCACCGCCGACCGCGACACCATGTTCGCCCCGTTCCAGCGGCTTGGCGACTCACCCGCGGGCGCCGGGATCGGGCTGGGGCTTGCCGTGGCCCGAGGCCTGGCCGAAGCGGTCGACGCCTCGATCGAGGTGGACGACACCCCCGGCGGTGGCCTCACCATGATCATCTCCGTCCCGATCGCCGGCTGATTCAGGCGGCGGCCTCCTCACCGGCGGCCGTCACCATGGCGGCCCGAAGTGCCCTCACATCAAGACCACTCTCCCGCAGCACCCGCGCCCCGACCCCCTCGGCCTCGTCGATGATCCCGATGAGCAGATGCGCCGTGGTGATCGAAGTGGCCCGCATTCCGCCGGCCGCTCGGACCGACAGTTCCATGACCTTCTTGGCGCGTCGGCTGAACGGAATGTGCCCCCTGGTGGTCCGTCCGACCGGCCTCGGGTTGAGAGCGCCTACCCCGAAACGGGTTTCGACGGCCCTGCGGACCTGATCCAGATCGATACCGAGGACGGCCAGGGCTTGCCCGTCGAGGGGGTCGCCGACGCACCGCCGCACCAGCGCGCGGACCTTGACGTCGTCGAGATCCCTGCTGTGCAAAGCCTTCCCGGCTGGTGAGGAGTTCTGCCCGGCCAGGGCGACGAGGAGGTGCTCGGTGCCGATGTTGGGGTCGTGGTTTCGCCTGGCCTCCTCCTGTGCGGCGACCACGGCTTGCCGGGCATCGGCGTTGAAACGCTCGAACATGGGATTTCTACCTTTCTTTGCCGAAGCGCCGTTGGCTGTGGCTGTACTTGTGGTGAACCGCCTGGCGACTGACCCCGATGATCGCGGCGATGTCCTGCCACGACCAGCCGAGGGCGCGGGCGTTCCCGACCTGTAGCGCTTCCAATCGATCGGCAAGTTCTCTCAGGGCACGGACCGCCACGAGTCCTTCGGCGGGGTCCGCGCTGCTCGCCGCCTGGGCGATTTCGGTGTCGAGGGCCATGTCTGTCAACCTACCTTGACACTTGACCAGTGTCAACGCCCATTGACAGAACGACCGGGTGGGTCGGCTGCCGACCCCCCCTTCCGCGACGCGATGCCCCGGAGCACGGCGGCGACCGTGACCCCGACCGCGCCGAGTGCGCCACCGACGGCGGGCCGCAGCCATTGGCGTCCCCAGGCGCCGTGTTCGGCGTCACCGTCCGGCTGAGGGCTCAGCACGTTGCCCGGATGCGGGTCGACCTGCCGGCGGGACAACCCACCCAGCCTCATCAATGGGGTCACGAGGGCGTCGTACACCCCGGGCAGAGCCCGGAATCCCAGGACCACCAAAGGGTTCGCGATGCCGACGGAGCGTTCCCGGCGCGGCGCGGACAGGGTCCGGACGATCGCTCTGGCCACTTTCTCCGGGCGGTCGACGGGTGGCGGCGGCCGACCCTGCCGGCCGACGTAACTACCTGCCTGGCTGTAGGCGGGAGTGTTGACCCCACCCGGGGAGATCAGGCTCACCCGGACGCCCGGTATCTGCCGCGCCTCGATCTGCAGAATCCTGGTCAGACCGTGAACCCCCCACTTGCCGGTGACGTACGCGCTCATGAACGGCACGGCGATCTTGCCCAGCAGCGAGCCCATCAGCACCAGTTGGCCACCACCACTGCCACGGAAGTGCCGAAAGGCCGTTCTGGCCACATTGGCCGTACCCAGCAAATTGGTGATCACGGCTCGGTCGAACACCTGCGCCGGCACATCCTGGAACCGGCCGTAGGCCACCACGGCCGCGGAGTTCACGACCGCGTCGACGCGGCCGAAGCGCCTCAACGCCGCATCGAACAACGCCTCGACCTGGCCGGCGTCACCGACATCGGTGACGACGGCCAGCGTGTCCCCGCCGTCCGCGCGACATTCCCGCTCCGCCTCGGCCAGGCTCTGGGACGAGCGGGCCGCCAGCACCACGGCCCAGCCCTTGCGGACCAGGGCTCGGGCCGTCACCCGGCCGATCCCACTGGAGGCCCCGGTGACGATCACCACCTGCCGCACCGAAACACGGTCCACCGTCACGTCGGCCACTCATCCTCACCTTGGTCCGTACGTCGCCCGTCAGCTCCGGGGCCCGGGCACTCAGCTGCGCAGTAGCCGCGACGGGATCGGCGCAAACGGTCCTGCGCCGGACGACGACCGGGTTCCAACTCTGATGACCCGGGTGGGCCCACCCGCGCGCTGTTTCTCCACTCGATCCGATGGGCATAGTTACCAGGGTGCCTGGTCGACCGCGATCAGCGATGGCCACCGAGGACCTGGCACCGCCACCGTGCGAGGAGGTATCGATGTCTGTCACCCGCCGCGACATGACCTGTTCACCGGCCGATGTCTTCGCCGTCCTGAGCGACGGCTGGCAACTCGGCCTGTGGGTGGTGGGGGCGTCCCGGATCCGCAACGTCGAACCGAGCTGGCCGGCGCCTGGATCGACTGTCGCGCACTCGGTGGGCAGCTGGCCGTTGCTGCTGGACGACACGACCACGGTCACGTCCATGGTGCCCGACCGTTCCCTGCGGCTGCGCGCTCGCGGGTGGCCCGCCGGCGAAGCCGACGTGCAGATCGACATCGCCGTCCGCCCCGGCGGGTGTCGGGTCACCATCACCGAGGATGCGGTGAAAGGTCCGGGACTGTTGATACCCCAACCATTACGGTCATTGGCTCTGCACCGGCGGAACGTGGAATCCCTGCGCCGGTTGAGCTATCTGGCCGAAAGACAAACGAAACCCGAGGAGTGAGATGAAGGCAGCGACCTGGCACGGCAAGCGTGACGTCCGCGTCGAGGAGGTCAAGGATCCGGAGATCCTGGAGCCGACCGATGCGATCGTCAAGATCACGTCGACGGCGATCTGCGGGTCCGACCTGCACCTGTACGAGGTGCTCGGACCCTATCTGGCGGTGGGTGACATCCTGGGTCACGAGCCGATGGGCATCGTCGCGGAGGTCGGGACCGGGGTGCACGACATCGCCGTCGGCGACCGTGTCGTCGTGCCCTTCAACATCTCCTGCGGGCATTGCTGGATGTGTCAGCGCGGCTTGCAGTCGCAGTGCGAGACCACGCAGGTCCGCGAGCAGAACAAGGGCGCGGCGCTGTTCGGTTACACCTCGCTCTACGGGTCCGTGCCCGGCGGCCAGGCCGAGTACCTGCGCGTTCCGCAAGCGCAGTACGGCCCGATCAAGGTTTCTCCGGACGGTCCCGACGAGAAGTATCTGTTCCTGTCCGACATCCTGCCCACGGCGTGGCAGGCCGTGCAGTACGCCGATGTGCCGGAGGGCGGGACACTGGTGGTGTTCGGTCTCGGGCCGGTCGGCCAGTTCAGCTCCCGCATCGGCCGACACCTGGGGCACCGGGTCATCGGAGTCGAAATGGTCCCGGAGCGGCGCGAGATGGCCGAACGACACGGCGTGGAAACCTTCGACCCGACCGGGATCGACGACGTACCGGCCGCTCTGCTGGAACTGACCGACGGACGGGGTGCGGACGCCGTGATCGACGCGGTGGGCATGGAAGCCCACGGCTCGATCGGAGCCAAGGCCGGGAAACTGGCTCAGGCGGCGGTCGGTCTGCTACCGGATCCCGTGGCGCAGAAGCTGATCGAGACGGCCGGCGTCGACCGGTTGACCGCGTTGCAGAACGCGATCGGTACCGTTCGCCGGGGCGGCACGGTCTCGGTCAGCGGTGTGTACGGTGGCACCGCCGACCCGATGCCGATGATGGACATGTTCGACAAGCAGATCCAGATGCGAATGGGTCAGTGCAATGTCAAGAGGTGGATCGATGCGATCCTGCCCCTGGTGGAAGATCCGGCAGATCCCCTCGGGGTGCTCGACCTGACCACCCATGCTGTTCCGCTGGGCGAGGCACCCCAGGCCTACCAGACGTTCCAGCAGAAGGCCGACGGATGCATCAAGGTCGTACTCAAACCCTGACGGCTCAAACATTGACGCGGGTCGGCACCCTCGACAGATGCGCGGTGCCCCAACTTCAACGAGTCGGGGGTTTAGCGGCGAAAACAGCAGGGCACTGGACCGTGGCGGCCCCAGACAGGCCCACGTCCGGGCCAACGACGAGCCCGGACCAACGACAAGCAAGGAGCAACGCATGACCAACGCACAGACCCCAGAGGCCTACCTCGGCAAGAACGCGGTTGACCCTGCGGGCAACAAGATCGGGTCCGTCGGGCAGGTCTACGTCAACGACGAGTCCGGTGTGCCCGACTGGATCACCGTCAACACCGGCCTGTTCGGGATGAAGGAAAACTTCGCGCCCCTGAGCGGATCCAGTTTCACCGATGACGATCTGGTACTGCCGTTCGACAAGGACGTCGTCAAGGGCGCACCCGACGTGGCCGATTCCTCGCACCTGGATCCCGACGAGCAGCAGGCGCTGTACACCTACTACGAGAAGTACCTCGGCACAGGCGGGACTCGTACGGTCGACACCGGCACCGACACCACCTACGAAACCGGCACCGACACCACCTACGAGACTGGCACCGCCGCGCACACCGAGGGCTACGACACCTCCGGTCCCACCACCGACAACGCCATCACCAGGTCCGAGGAGCATCTCTCGGTCGGCACCCAGCGGGTCGAAGCGGGCCGGGCCCGGCTTCGTAAGTTCGTGGTCACCGAGCAGCAGACCGTCACTGTCCCGGTGTCCCACGAAGAGGTTCGGATCGAGCGCGAAGCGATCACCGACGCGAACCGCGGCGATGCGCTCGACGGACCGGCCATCTCGGAAGAAGAGCACGAGGTCGTGCTGCACGCCGAGCGTCCGGTCGTCGCCACCGAGGCCGTCCCGGTCGAACGGGTGCGGTTGGGCACCGAGACCGTCACCGAGCAGCAGAGCGTCACCGGTGAGGTCCGCAAGGAGCAGATCGAGGTCGAGGACGGCACCCAGGTCGTCGATCCGGCCCGGTCCGAAAACCGCTGACCCTGCAAACCACTTCACATCAACCAATTCTGGAAGGAAACGGTCAATGACCAGCAGCCAGGATTTCGGCTCCTACCCCGCCGTGGGTGAATCCCCGGTCGGTACCTCCTCGACGGGCCTTTACCCGCAGGGCGGCTATGTGGCGCCTGGAAACACCGTGGCGCCTGGAAACACCGTGGCGCCGGGAAACACCTACGACCTCGACCCCGCTCCGGCGGCGGAAGAGCCGTCGACCAAGGATGTCGCCAAGGACCAGGCGGCCTCCGTGGCCGGGGGTGCGGCCGACGCGGCGCAGCACGTGGCCGGGGTGGCCAAGGAGCAGGTGGGGCAGGTCACCGCGGAAGCGGGTCGGCAGGTCAAACAGCTGGTCGGGCAGGCCCAGTCAGAGTTGTCGGACCAGGCGCAGGCACAGCAGGTCAAGTTGGCCGGTGGCCTGCATTCGGTCGGTGACCAGTTGAAGGCGATGGCGAAGAACTCCGATCAGCCGGGCACCGCCACGGATCTCGCACACCAGGCGGCGGACAAGGTGCACCAGGTCGCCGGCTGGTTGGAAGATCGGGACCCGGCGGCGGTGCTGAGCGAGGTCCGTTCCTTCGCCCGGCAGCGTCCCGGCGTGTTCCTGGCCGTGGCCCTCGGCGCCGGCCTGGTGGTCGGCCGGTTGGCCCGCGGTCTGTCCGCGGACCCCGGCGACACCGGCAGCGCGGCTGGACGACCCACCCCGACCCCCGCGGTCGGCAACCACGGGCAACACGCTGTCGGCTTCTCCGGAGACGCATCGGCCCTGACCAACGGGGAAGACCTCTACGGAACCGGGCAGGTGCCCGACTGGACGGGGAAGTCGGCGACCGAACTGGGTGATCGGCAGTGAGCTCACCAGCGGAGCCGCCCGGCAGCTACGGCGGCGCGGCGTCGAACCTGTACCCCGCGGACTCCTACGGTTCTCACCGGGCCTCCTCCGACGGGCACCCGGTGTCCACGGCAGAACCGTCGTCCCGGTCGTTGGGTGAACTCATCAGTGAGATCACCACCGATCTGTCGACGCTCATGCGGCAGGAGGTGGCTCTGGCCAAAGCCGAAGCCACGCAATCGGCGAAGCGGGCCGGCAAGGGCGCAGGCATGTTCGGCGGCGCCGGTTTCGCCGGCTACTTCGTCCTGCTGTTCCTGTCCATCGCGTTGTGGTGGGCGCTGGGGGACGGGATGGGCCACGGATGGTCGGCGTTGATCGTCGCCGTGCTCTGGGCCATCGCCGGCGCGGTGCTGGCGCTCATCGGCCGCAAGGAGTTCGCGTCCATCCGCGGGTTGGACCGGACCACGGAAACCCTGGGCAAGATCCCGAATGCTGTGAAGGGCAATGAGGAGGAGAACCGATGAGCAACGACCCCGACGTCATCCGCGCGCAGATCGAAGCGACCCGCGCAGGATTGAGCAATGACGTCAACGAGCTGGGTGACAAGGTCAGTCCGGCGCAGATCGCCAAGCGGCAGCGGGACAAGGTTCGCGGTAGCGTCCTGTCCGTGAAAGACCACATCCTGGGCTCCGCGGACAGCGCCAAATCGTCCACCAGCGGCGCCTTGTCGAGCGTCAACGACACGGTGTCCTCCGTCGGCGACGCGGTGTCCAATGCGCCGGGCAAGGTCGTGCAGCAGACACAGGGCAGTCCGTTGGCGGTCGGTCTCATCGCCTTCGGCGCCGGGGTTCTGCTGTCCGCGCTGTTGCCGGCCTCGCAGCCGGAGGCCAAAGCGGCCGCCGCGCTGAAGGAACAGGCCCAGCCATTGGTCAGTCAGCTGACCTCGACCGCGAAAGAAGCGGCCGGTAATCTGCAGGAACCGGCCCAGAACGCGCTGGAGTCGGTGAAGTCGACCGCGACCGATGCGGTCGGAACCGTGAAGGAGCAAGGTACTTCAGCGGCCGCCGACGTCAAGGACCAGGCGCAGGAGGCCAAGGACACCGTCCAGCAGCAGGCCTCCAGCAGCTGACCTCGTTCGACCACTGATCTCGTTCGATCAGTGAGCAGAAGGCGGGACCTGCCGGGGCAGGTCCCGCCTTCTTCATTCCATGGCAGGGATCATTTCGAGGAGAAGCGTTGTGGCACAGCAGAGCAGCGGCAGCCGAGCGCGGACTGCGCCGCATCCCGACGACGACCGCAAACCCGAGGCACTGACGGACCTCACCAAGCAGTCGTGGAAGTACATCCTGAAGAAGACGCTGCGGGAATTCTCCAAGGACCAGTGCACGGACCTGGCCGCGGCGTTGACCTACTACGCCGTCCTGGCTCTCTTTCCGGCCTTGCTCGCGTTGGTGTCCCTTCTCAGTCTGTTCGGACAGGGTCAACAGGGCACCAACGCGCTCATGGGCATCGTCAAGGACGTGGCTCCCAGCGCGGCCGGCACTCTGCAGGGCGTCATCACCCAGTTGACGGCGAGCCACGCAGGCGGGATCGGCCTGATCATCGGTTTGGCCGGGGCGTTGTGGTCCGCTTCGGGGTACATCGGCGCCTTCGGCCGAGCGATGAACCGGGTCTACGAAATCGATGAGGGCAGGCCGTTCTACAAGCTGCGCCCCACCATGCTGATCGTCACCATCATCGCGGTCATCCTGGCCGCGCTCGTGGCGGTGGCCCTGGTCGTCTCCGGACCGGTCGCCCGTGCCGTGGGCAACGCGATCGGGGTCGGGACCACTGCGGTGACGGTATGGAACATCGCCAAGTGGCCGTTGATGCTCGCCGTGGTTGTCGCCGTGGTGGCGATCCTGTATTACGCCACGCCCAACGTCAAGCAACCCAAGTTCCGCTGGATCAGTGTCGGTGCCGCGATCGCCGTCGTCGTCTGGATCGTCGCGTCCGTCGCCTTCGGTTTCTACGTGGCCAATTTCTCCAGCTACAACAAGACCTATGGATCCCTCGCGGGCGTGATCGTCTTCTTGTTGTGGCTCTGGATCACCAATCTCGCCCTGTTGTTCGGCGCCGAAGTCGACTCGGAGACCGAACGGGGTCGGCAGTTGCAGGCCGGCATCCAGGCCGAGGAGGCTTTGCAGCTGCCACCCCGGGACACCAAGGCCAGCGACAAGACCGCGGCCAAGGACAGCAAGGAACTCGCCGAGGCACGCGCCATCCGCCGGGGGGCCCAGAGCGGCGCGGGCGGGCGGGGTAACCGGTCTCGAAAGTCATGAGTTCGTCTGTCGTTCCGGACCCGGACAGTCCGGAAGGTCTGGGTTCCGCGGCGGCTCCCACGCCCGTGGTGAGCCAACGCGGCACCCTGACCCGCCAGAAAGTCCTGGCCGCGGCGGTAGACGTCATCGACAGCGACGGACTACGCGAGTTCAGCATGCGCCGGGTCGCGAGCAGATTCGGCGTGGAGGCCATGGCGCTGTACCACTACGTACACGGCCGCGAGGACCTCCTGGACGGCATCGTCGAATTCGTCATCGACGACTTGTACGGCGACCCGGACGTGCACATGCAGACCGACATTTGGCAGGACTACCTGGTGCGACTGGCTCATGGGGTCCGACGCATCGCACTCGCCCACCCGCAGGTGTTCCCGCTGATCGCCACCAGACCGCCCGCGGCACCCTGGGTTCGACCACCGCTGCGGAGCCTGCGGTGGATGGAGTCCTTCCTCGAAACGTTCCATCGCTGCGGCTTCGACGGTTCGGCCTCCGTTGCGGCCTACCGCGCATTCTCCAGCTTTCTACTGGGCCATCTGTTGCTCGAAGTGTCGGCGCAGGGCGCGGACACCAGTCCCATCGAGCAGGAACCACCCGACACGGGATACGCCACGGACCTGTCCGCCTACCCGCGGCTGCAGAGCCTGGAGGCCCAGCTGACCGAGGACCACTCCGCCGAGGAGTTCGAGGAATCACTGGAAACGCTCATGGATCGTCTGGATCGCCTCCGGCACCGTCGCTGACGCGAGAAGTCACCCGCCTCTTCCACTCCTCGTACGGAGATGGGAAACCCGGTCACCGCAGACGGCGGCCCAGCACGATACCCGCGGCGGCGGACAGGGCGGCGACCCCTGCACTGGTGAGCGCGGACCGGCGGTAGGCGGGAAACACCAGGGCCGCGGCCACCATGCTGGTGGCGTGCAGCGCGTCGACACCGGATGCGACCAGCGCCACCTCCCGACGTGGGCGGGCCAGCAGCACAACGCCTTGGCCGATCTCGCGGACTCCCAGGACGCGGATCACCAGCGCGGCCGGTTGGTCGACCCGCCGCGTGATGACGGACGGCAGGGCAATCAACGCGGCACCGTAGGCAGCCGTGACGGCGGCCCAGATCCGGATCGTCGGTGCCCCGGCCCGGCTCCGGGCTTGACGGGTGGCCGTCATGACGGTGCGTCGCCCGGCCGGGGGTCGTCGGCCGGCCGCTGACCAGGGTCGTCGGCCACGTCCGCGGCGCCTTCCGCAGCCTGCGGTTGCGGGCCACCCGCCCGGAAGTCCTGGTACCGCTGCAGGATCGCCGAGGAGATCCGGCCCCGATCGGACACGGCCAGGCCGGCCTCCCTGGCCCAGACCCGCACGGCGGCCGATTCGTCTCTGGACGCCGGGGTGCGCGTCCGCCGTTCGCCCGCCGTGGTGTGCGGACCACGACCGTGCGACCGTGGCGTCGACTTGTCCGAGTCGAGCCTGCGGCCGGCGGAGACGAACTCCTGCAGAATCCGTCGAAGTTCTGCGGCGTTCATGTCGCTGAGATCGATCGCGTACTGGGATCCGTCCAGCGAGAAGAAGACCGTTTCGTCGGCGTCACTGCCGTCGATGTCGTCGATGAGGGTCACGGTGCTGACGGTGGCCATAAGCTCGCGCCCTTCTCCAGAACGCGGCTCATCCGCCGACTCGGACCGCCGTTGGCGCGCAGGTGAGCGCAACGAAGAGCCTGCCTTGCTGACATCGCTCCTCCAACCAGGACGCTGACATCGTCAGTGCCCGATCGGAGCCCCGGCAAAACCGCATCCATCGCTGTCGATGCAGACGACTCCGATGTGGCCGGGTCGAAGGTCAGCGGCTGGCTGTCGCCCGACGGGGGAGCTTCCAATTCGGCCTGGGGAAGTGGCAGGTGTATCCGTTCGGGTAATGCTCGAGGTAGTTCTGGTGCTCGGGCTCCGCCTCCCAGAACGGACCGGCCGGTGAGAGCTCCGTGACGACCTTTCCGGGCCAGAGTCCGGAGGCATCGACATCGGCGATGGTGTCCTGCGCAACGCGCTGCTGATCGGCGTCGAGGTAGAAGATCGCCGACCGATAACTGGTGCCCAGGTCATTGCCCTGACGGTTCTTCGTTGTCGGATCGTGGATCTGGAAGAAGAACTCCAGGATGTCCCGATAGGAGGTCTGCTCAGGATCGAAGAGGATCTCGATCGCCTCGGCATGCGAACCGTGGTGACGGTAGGTGGCGTTCGGCGTGGTCCCGCCGGTGTAACCCACCCTGGTCGCCACCACACCCGGGCGGCGCCGAATCAGGTCTTCCATCCCCCAGAAACAACCCCCGGCCAGGATCGCCTTCTGCGTGGTTCCGGTCATCGGTACTCCTTCGTCATCGTCATCGTCATCGTCAGCTGTCGCGTGCTGATCGACGGACTCTCACCTGGCGGACCCGTCACCAACAGCGGACCCTGACCACAACAGTACGAAGCCGTGGCCCATTCCGGTGTCGTCCCGAGCAGAGCGAGCCCGGACCGTCGTCACAGACCTTGCTGATGCAGCCACTGCAGGCACGCGTCGGCGACCTCGCGCCACCCGTTGTCGATGGTCAGCGAATGGCCGCGGTCCGCGAATTCGATGAGATCGGTGACGGCCGAGGAATGACGGTATTGCTTGAGGGTGGACTTGGTGATCGATTCGGGCACCGTGTGGTCCTGGCCGCCCATCATCAACAGCAACGGTCCCCGGTCTTCATTGTCGGTGTTCACCTTGGCCGGAGAATGCGAGACGAAATTCGCTTCCGCCGCCTCGAAGAGCGGTTTACCGGGAGCGGGAATCGTCCACCTGTCGTACAGGACGTCTGACTCCGCTTCGCTCAGCGCATTGCCGAAGCCGTACCTGAACTGGTCGGCGGTGAGCGAGACGGCGCGATGGAGGTTGGCCGGATTCCGGAAGACGGGCAGCGTCGACCTCAGGGCTGACAACGGCAGAGGCAGGACCCCTTTGATCTGCGCCGCATCGATGGCGATGGCGGCCGTGGCGTAGTCGTCGCCGAGCAGTTTCTCCGCGATCATGCCGCCGAAGGAGTGGCCGATCAGAATCGGCTTCCTGGGCATGTCGGAGAACAATGAGGCGAAGTGGTCGGCGACATCGTCGATGCCGCGGTCGGCGACATCGTCCGGGTTCGCCCTGGTCTCCTGGACGGTGGGCTGGTCACCCGGCCAGCCGGGCGCCACAGCGGCGTACCCGTTGGCGGTGAAGAGTTCGATCCACGGGTCCCACGACGCAGCGTGCAGCCAGAGACCGTGGATGAAGACGACGGGAGGTTTCGACTCGATCATGCCCCAGCCCAATCCTGGTGGAGGAATGCCGACCAAGGCCACCATGGCCCTCGCCACCGACAAGGATAGTCATCCGGCTGACTACGGCCCGTAGGGCAACGAACGGAATCGCAGGGATGCCGTGGTGATCGACCCTGGGGCCGGCAGCGGATCGGCGGTCGATAAGGTCCTGGCGTGAGTGACCTGGATCCCGCCCTGCGGGAATTGGCCGAGGCGTTCGGCATTGCCACCGAATTCTGGGACTGGCAGGGCCGGCACACCTCGGTGACGTCGTCCACGATCGCCGCCGTGCTCAGCGCTTTCGAGGTCGATGCCGCCGACCCGGAATCGGCCAGGCGCGCCGTGGAGGAACGCCGCCTGGCGTCCTGGCGACGGATGCTGCCGCCCTGCGTGGTCGCCCGGCAGGGCCGGTACGTGACCGTGGATGTGCACGTTCGGCACGGTGAGCAGGTCTCGGTATGGATCGACCTCGAGGACGGCGGCGTCCGGTCCGGATTGCGCCAGGTGGAGAACGACAACCCGCCCCGCGATGTCGGCGGCCGGTGGACCGGGGAAGCGACGTTTGCCCTTCCGGAGGACCTGGCCCTGGGTTATCACACGCTGCGGGCCCGGTCGGCCGGCGAGGAGGCGGAAGCGACCTTGATCATCACGCCGCCCTGGCTCGGCATCCCGCACCGGGCCGGCGGCCAGAGGTCGTGGGGGGTGGCCACCCAGGTGTACAGCGTTCGGTCGCGACAGTCCTGGGGGACGGGTGACCTGACCGACCTGACCGACCTGGCGGTCTGGGCCGCCGCCGAACACGGGGCCGGATTCGTGCTGGTGAATCCGATGCATGCCGCCGGGCCGGCCGTACCGATGGAACCGTCGCCCTACCTCCCGACGAGCCGCAGGTTCGCGAACCCGATCTACCTGCGACCGGAACGCATCGTCGAATACACCGACCTCGACCCGGCCGCACGGATGCGAATCTCGGCGCTCCGCATCCGACTGCACGCCGACACGGATCACCTGGACCGCCTCGACCGGGATGTGGCGTGGGCCGCCAAACGCTCAGCGCTGCAACTGATCTACGCTGTTCCGCGGTCAGCGGGACGAAACATCGCCTACCAGGCCTATCTGCGCGGGCAGGGGGTCGGGCTGGACCATTACGCCACCTGGTGCGCAATCGCCGAAGAGCTGGGCAGCACCGATTGGCGCACCTGGCCGGAAGACCTTCGTCGTCCGGAAACGCCTGCGGTACAAGCTTTCCGCGGCGCACATGAGCGCGAAGTGGACTTCCACCGGTGGTTGCAGTGGATGATGGACGAGCAACTGGCCGCCGCCCAGTCCGCCGCGCTGCGCGCCGGGTCCACCCTGGGCATCGTGCATGATCTGGCCGTCGGCGTACACCGCTCCGGCGCCGACGCCTGGAGCATGCAGGACGTCTTCGCCCGGCACGTCACCGTGGGCGCGCCGCCGGACGCCTACAACCAGAACGGACAGGATTGGACCCAGCCCCCCTGGCGGCCGGACCGGCTGGCCGAGGCTGCCTACGCACCGTTCCGGGAACTCGTGGCCGCGGCGCTGCGGACGGCCGGCGGCCTTCGGGTGGACCACATCATCGGGCTGTTCCGGCTGTGGTGGATACCGGACGGCACGTTGCCCACCGAGGGCACCTATGTCCGCTACGACCACGAGGCCACCATCGGCATTCTGGCCCTGGAGGCCTACCGGGCGCAGGCCGTGGTGGTCGGTGAGGATCTGGGTACGGTTGAACCCTGGGTGCGGGACTACCTGCGGGACAGAGGGATTCTGGGCACCTCGATCCTGTGGTTCGAGTTCGAGTTCGACGCCGGGGGTGCGCCGTTGCGACCGGAGTGGTGGCGCGAGTACTGCCTGGCGTCGGTGACGACCCACGATCTCCCCCCCACCGCCGGGTACCTGGCGGGCGAACACGTCCGGCTGCGGCATTCGCTCGGGCTGCTCACCCGAACGCTGGAGGAAGAACTCGCCGCCGACGCGGCAGAACGCGGCGCATGGTTGTCCGAGCTGCGCGAGCGAGGGGCGGTCCGGTCGGACATCGCGGAGATGAGCCGAGACGCCCTGGACCCCGTGGCTCCGAACCCGGACGACGACGACGTCGAGGAAACGGTGCTGGCCCTGCACCGGTACCTGACCTGGACCCCGTCGAAGCTGCTGGCGCTGTCCCTGGCCGACATGGTCGGCGACCGGCGCACCCAGAACCAACCTGGCACCACCGACGAGTACCCGAATTGGCGGGTGCCGCTGACCGGCCCCGACGGGAAACCGGCCCTGTTGGAGGACGTGATGGTCAGCCGCCGGGCGGCGCGGCTGGCCGACACGATGCGGGGCGGTGCATGATCACCCGTCAGGGACGCACGACGGTGAACCTGATGTGCTGGCCGGGGCGCGCCTGGGCGATGATCCCGACGTCGGCGTCGACCACGGTGCCGATCACCGGGTAGCCCCCGGTGATCGGATGATCGGCGAGAAAGACCACCGGTCGCCCTCCGGGCGGGACCTGGATGGCGCCCAGCGGCATCCCTTCGGTGGGCAGCTCGCGATCGATGCGTCGGGTCAGCGCCGGACCGCCCTCCGTGCGATCCAGTCGAACCCCCACCCGGTCCACGTCATCGGAGATGGCCCAGGACCCCACGAACAGGTCGCCCGGGCGGACGAACCAATCCTCACGCGGCCCCAGTTGGACGCGGGCGACCACCGTGTCGGCGGTCAACGACGGGACGGGAGCGACGTCGATCAGGGGCCAGGCCGTCGGCGGGGGACCGATCGGAAGCTGCTCGCCGGGCCTCAGGGGCGGCGGTCCGATACCGGACAGGGTGTCGGTGCTCCGCGAGCCCAGCACGGGATCGACCGCGATCCCGCCCCGGACGGCGAGATAGCAGCGCAGTCCGCGCGCGGCCATGCCCAGAGTCAGCCGTTGGCCGGGTCGCAGTACCACCGAGCTGTTGTGGGCCACCGGGATTCCGTTCACCGTGGCCGGGGCGGGCGCTCCGGTCACGGCCACCATCACGACCCCGCTGGCCTGGACATCCAGGCCGCCGATCACAGTTTCGACGCAGGCCGCGTCCTCCGGATTGCCGACCAGGCGGTTGGCCAGGGTGAGTGACCGGCGGTCTGCCGCACCGGAGACACCGACGCCGGCGGAAAACCATCCCGGTCGGCCGAGATCCTGGATCGTGCTCGACGGCCCGGCCGACATGACCGTCAACACCATGGGCGTGATGGCGGTGCTCACCTCGCGTCCCGGTTCACGAAACGAACCTGCATGCCGGGCGCCACCAACGCGGGCTGTGGGCGGTCGAGATCCCACATCACCGCTTCGGTGCGACCAATGATCTGCCAACCACCCGGCGACGCCCGGGGATACACCGCGCTGTATCCGTCGGCCAGGGCCACTGCGCCGGCGAGAACCCTGATACGCGACTGCGCCCGCCGCGGCACGGCGAGGCCGCCTTCCGCCGACTCCAGATACGAAAACCCGGGGGCGAAGCCGATAAACGCGCATCGCCACATTCGGGAGGTATGGGCCGCGACGATCTCATCGACCTGGACGCCCAATGACGCCGCCACCGCGGCGAGATCCTCACCGTCGTAGTTGACCTCGATGGTCACGGTCTCTCGCACCACCTTCGGCGGCGCTGAAGGGGCGGTGCGACTCCGGGCCAGGATGTCCAGGAGGCGCTGACGCAGCGCATCCCGGCGCGCGCCGCGGATCAGGGTGATCAGAACCGTCTCCGCCGCGGGGAGGACGTCTTCGACTCCCGGTGGCGGTTCGGCCCGCAACCCGTCGATCAGGGCACCGAGGTCGCGACGGTCCTGCGGAACGACAAGCACTCCGCGATCTCCGGCCGGAAGGATACGCAGGCCGCCATCACCACCCGGAATGTGGCGGGCCTCGACGCTCACGACCGAACTCCCGGGGCAGGGAACGCGCAGATGACCGCCGTAAGGCACGTGTCCGGGATAACCTCGTCCGCCTCGTCACACACATAGCACACTTTCAACATCTGGGTGGTCGATCCGACATCTTCCGCCGCCTTTTTCGGGCGGTGGGGGACGGGCGACTCGTCGGCCCAGAGTGCGTATTCAGAGACGGAATGGTGTGGGCCGAACAGGCGAAGTTCCGGCACCGTCTGGTAGCCGCCGCGGCGTGACCCTTTGTCGTACTGACCGCACCACATTACCCGGTTAGCCGAAGTTCATTGTCGTCACGACGGCACCGATGCCAGGGGCGTGGCCTCTGAGGGGTGGGATCAGTGACTGCCGGTGACGGCCGTAGGCGCAATTATCACCCAGCCGATGGGCCGAGTCACATCTACGATATGAAGACTCACCTATAGCGAACGGGGGGGCCGGGAGAGAACTAGGGTGGGTTTTTCGGCCGCCGGCCATCACCAGGGTGCGTTCAATACCTTGCTATTTTGACTCGTACGCGGAAGAGCTCCACCCATTCTTGACCCCGCCGCGGCCCCGTCGGGGTCGACGGAAACGTTTTGCCGTCATTCACCTGGACCAAGTCCCCACCAATGAGAGGCACGCTCTTGTCCAAACTCATGGCATCATCCAGAAGCTGGATTGCTATATCGCTGATGGTGGTGCTGGCCTTCGGCACGCTGACCGGAGGCACGGTGCAGGCCCTACCGAGCGCGACCTCCGCGGCCCATCCGGCCGCTGCATCCCCGGCGCGAGTGCAGGCGGCACCGGTGACGCCGGCCGCACTACCCGTCGCCAAGCGTGCCTACGGCTACGCCCTGAAAGTGGCTCCCCGGCTGCGTGCGTTGGGAAGTACGGAATGGAACGGCTCGTACGATAACGGCGGGTTGGAGGTCTACTGCCCGGACTACGGCCTGAAACGGACCTACATCCGGCCCGGCGCCCCGGTGGCCGCACTTCCGGGCAAGAGCGTGGCCGTATCCCGCAAGATCTTCTACGTGGTCAACCGCTACGGGGTGACCACCTCCAACACGCAGGCCGCGGCGGTCCACGTGGCCATAGAGGTGCTCACCGGCGATCCCGCCTGGGCGGCCGACTGGAAGGCGTACTACCTGGCCGAGCAGAACCGGATAGATCCCAAGGTCACGCCGTTGGCGGCCCGGTTCGTGGCCGAGGCGAAGATTTGGTTCGGCCCGTATTCGTTGTCCGCTCCGGCCTTCGACGACCAACCGCTGGTCGGGCAGAGCTCGACCGCCAGCGTCCAGGTCCAAACGGGTGCACACGTCGGTCTCCCGAAGGTCGCCATTCGATGGACGGCAACCGGTGCTGTCATCACCCGCAATTCGACATCCACCGACGCGAAAGGTGTGTCCCGGATAACCTTTCGGCGTACGTCGACCGGGAAGGTGACGGTGTTCGCCCGCGCTCTCAACCTGCCCAGTTACCGCGGAACCACCGGTCCGGTCCCAGCCGGGTTCCAACATGTGGTCGGAAAGGCCCCCGGCTCGAACCTGTCGTCCCAAGCCAGCTATCAAGTGTCACCAGCTGGAGTCGGACTGGTCATGTCCTGCACCTCTAGCTGTAACGGGCGTCCTCCGGTCACCATGTGCGGATCGGATCCCACCGGTGCCGCCAAGATGCAATACGTTCCGATCCGCAACGGGGTGATCGACTACAACCACGGTCTGGTCCTGGTGGCCGGACGTTCCGGTTGCATCGTTTTCATCGGTAGGGACGGCGAGACCATCGGGGTGCTCTACCGGTATTTCGTCGATGGGCGATGGACGGCATTACGCGATCTGCACGAATCGATCCTCATCGACTGCCCGGCTCTGCCGAACATCGCCGTTAACATTGCGTGCAATTGTGTGGGGGGCCCCGTGGGACGGAGCGGAACCCGTTCGACGATAGTGTTCGTGGTCCCGGTCAACTCCACGCGTCACAACTGGAAGATGGTCGTCTCCTCGTCGGTGTCCGGAAATCACGCTTACCTGATACGACCGGGGAAGGGATTCCGGGTCGGCTTCACCGCGACCGGCACTTTCGGCCTGTCGATAGGTGCGCAGAAGGGGACCGGTGCCTGGACGTCGAAGAAGGTGTTCACCGGGTTGAAGTTCGGCTGACCACGCCGAAGTATTGACGGGGGCGCACAGCCATCCCGTCGAAGCGGCCTGAGCCCGGCATCCCGCCGGGCTCAGGCCTCGCTCTTCACCCTCGACAGGTCCGAATGCGGTCGCGCCGGTGCTCGTGCTGCGGCGGACTACCTCGCGAGTGTGACCCGCAACGGGCTGGCCACGCTGGCCGGTACGTCCGTGACATCGCCTGACGGCGAAGGGATCTGGTCGGACCGGGTGGATGCTGTACTCGGGCAGTCCAGCCCGACCATGACGCGCCAGCGTTCCCGGGCCGCGGCATACGCCGGAGAGTGGATGGACAACGCGGCGTCGATGAGGATGCTCATGTCGGGTCTGCTCTCGTGGATGTCGGGTCGAACCGGATGAAGGCGGGCGTGACCGGCGGTACCAGCGGAAATCGACTCCCGGCGACGTCCGCTGGTACCTGTCTGTAGTGGCCCGCTGTGAGGGCCACGTGCGTGGAGATGGCATGCCCGACGGTGATGGCGGTCGGCATTCCGAATCTCCGGGTGCCGGGTTGTTGAGCCCTACAGTAACGATGCGTGGCCTGGATGAGGTGCCAAACGCGTGAAACAACCCGTTAGAGCGCTGGAATCACCCTGCGGTGACTACCAGAGCGTAACCGTCGGAACATCCTGGATCTGTCGTGCCCGGGCGCCGTCGGCCCTGGATCGACATGACGGGGCCGGGCCCTGTGTGCACCGCTGTCGGGTGCGAGCTGGGTAGGATCTCAGTGACCGTCATCACACCTCGGCGTCATGCGAATGGTCGTGACGGCATGCAAACGCCGGCCGACGAACGGAGAGGCGGGCCTGATGCCGCCAGGTCGAGCAGGGTCTGGACTTCTCCGCTGGAGTGTGGCCCGGCAGGTGCTGGCTCTGCAGGTCGCATTGGTGCTCCTCGCCTCGGTGGCGGCGGTGGCGGTGTCCATCTGGCAGGCGCGTTCGGATGTCACCGAACAGACCGGTCGACGCTGCCTGGCCATCGCCCACACTTTGGCCGCGACCGGCTGGGTCCAGCAACAGATCACCGCCCCGGATCCGAGTGCCAGCCTGCAGCCGATGACGATCCGCGTCCGGTCCGAAACCGCGGTCGATTTCATCACGATCATGAGCGTTCGGGGTGTCCGCTACACGCATCCCAATCCGGCCGAGATAGGCCAGCACTACCTGGGCACGATTGCCCCGGCGCTCGCCGGAGGCACCGTGGTGGAGACGTACACCGGCACCCTGGGGCCGTCGGTCCGGGCGGTGGTCCCGATCCGGGCGTCATCGGGCCGGGTGATCGCGCTGGTCGCCGTCGGTGTCACTGTGGGCACGCTCGCCCCCGAGGTGGCCGCCCGGATCGCGGCCATTGCCGCGCTCGCCGGTGGCATCGTGGTGCTCGCCCTGCTGGGCACCGCTCTGTTGGGCCGCCGGATGCGCCGGCTCACGCACGGTCTGCGAGCCGGTGAGCTGGACCTGATGCATCGTTACTACGATGCGGTTCTGCATTCGGTGCGGGAGGGGATGGTGCTGTTGGACCCCGCCGGTACGGTCCGACTGATGAACGATGAGGCCGCCCGATTGCTCGGGGTCTCCCGGGAGTCGGTGGGCTGCAACGTGAACGAGCTCGGCCTACCGACGTCCCTGGCCCGGGCGCTGGCCGGGCCGGAGCCGCAGGTGGACGCCGTTCACCTGGCTCGCGACCGGGTACTGGTGGTCAGCGCATTACCGGCGGTGAATCCGTCGGCCCCGGCGGGCCGAGCCGCGCTGGGCCGGGCGATCACGCTGCGGGACCACACCGAGATGACGGAGTTGACCAGCGAACTCGGCACGTCCAGGTCACTGACCGAAGCCTTGCGCTCCCAGTCCCACGAGTCTGCCAATCGACTGCACGCCGTCATCACCCTGGTGGAACTCGGTCGCGGCGAGGAGGCGGTCGCCTTCGCCACCGAGGAGATCCGGGTGGCACAGCAGCTCGCCGATGACGTGGTCGGCACGATCGCCGATCCGGTCATCGCGGCGGTTCTGCTCGGCAAGGCTCAGGTGGCGGCGGAGCGCGGGATCGAATTCGTGGTCACCGAAGACTCGGACCTGGATCGGGATGCGCTCGGCGACGCCGAGATCAGTGCACGCGAGATGCTCACCGTCGTCGGCAACCTGGCCGACAACGCGCTGGAGGCGATCAGCGCGGACACCCAGGCGCAGGCCGCCCGTCGGGTCACGGTCACCGTCCGGCGAACCGATCCCGATGCCGACGCAGTCCTGGTCGTGGTGGCCGACACCGGGCCCGGCCTGGACCCGGCCACGGCGCATCTGGCGTTTCAACGCGGCTGGTCCACGAAGACCGACGCCACGCCGCACGGCCACGGGCTGGGCCTGGGTCTGGTCGGACAGATTGTTTCCAGGCACAACGGCCGTATCACCGTGAACAGCGACGGCGGCGCGATCTTCCGGGTGGAGATGGGCCGGGGCTTTCGGCCGCCGCGCAGCTCCACCGCACCGTCGCCCGCGGACAGCTCACCCGCACAGGTGATCGGATGAGCATCTCGGTGCTGGTGGTCGACGACGACCTGATCGCCTGTTCGGCTCACCTCACCTACGTGGAGCGCGTCCCCGGTTTCCGAGGGGTCGATTCGGCCACGAATGCGGCGGAGGCTTTACACCGGGTCTTCTCACACGACCTGCCGCCCATCGATCTCGTCCTGCTGGACATGAACCTGCCCGACCGACATGGGCTGGAGGTCATCAGGGTGATGCGTTCGGAGCGTCACCCGGCGGACATCATTGCCGTCACGTCGGCCCGGGAACTGGACACCCTTCGCGCCGCCATCTCGCAAGGTGTCGTGCAGTACCTGCTGAAGCCTTTCGCGTTTGCCGCACTTCGGGACCGACTGGAGCGCTACGCCTCCTACCGGCGGTCGGTGACCGCATCCACGGTGGCCTCGGGGCAGCCAGACGTCGATGAGTTGGTCGGCGCACTGCGATCACCCGGCATCACCTCGCCGGCCGGTCTGGTCGGACAGACCGTGGCCGCCTCGATCAGTGGTCTTCGCTCGCGACTGGAGCTGTCCGCTCCTCAGCTCGCCGAACTGATCGGGACGTCCAGGGTGACCGCCCGACGTTATCTGGAGCATCTGGTCGACATCGGTTGTGCCCGAAGGGATCAGCGATATCTCGGGACGGGGCGGCCGACCGTGGTCTACCGCTGGCAGGAACACTGAGCGCAATTGCGACAATTCGGCGGAAAATACGCCTGATTCAATACCTATTTGTTGATGGGTGATGGGCGTCCAACCACCCGGTCCAGCCGGCCACCGACCAGTCCATTCGTCGTGCATTGGTCCGAATGAGGCGCCGATTCGACGGATGAGCGTCATCTCTCGCTTTGGGTGACTATTTTTCAGCGGTGTCCAACCTATATGGGTCTATCGCCAGGCGTGCAGGGTAAAGTTTCCTGGACTGATGCAGGTAAACCTCGCGCGAAGTCCCCGATTCGGCGGACGGCCCGGAGCCGTTCTTCTGATCGCCCTGACGCTCGCCTTCACCACTGTGATGCAACTCCTGAGCGCCGGATCGGCCTACGGTGGAACGAAAAACGCCGCCCGGTCCGGGCCGGCCGAACAGTCCAGGGCGCCGGTCGTTCCGGCCCGGATCCGACCGACCATGGTGGCGGGTGATGTGTTGCTGGCCGGGTGGCGGCTGGCCGCTCCCGGCGGTCGGGTCGTGATGACCATGCAGGGCGACGGGAATCTGGTGGTCACCCGAAACGGGGCCTTCAGCTGGGCATCCTTTACCCAAGGTCATCGCGGTGCCTTCGCCAGAATGCAGCTCGACGGGAACTTCGTCATCTACACCCGGCACGGCCGGGCCCTGTGGAGCACCCGCAGTGAACATAATTTCGGCGCCTACGCCACTCTCCAGGCCGACGGTTACTTCGTCGTGTATTCGCAGACCAAAACGCCGCTGTGGTGGCGGGACATCGGGCGGGGGGCCGCCCTCTGCAACACCACTCGGGCGAATCCGGCAGGCGGTAACATTTCCCGGTGGAATCCGGTCACGCTGTGCGTGCTCAAAGTCCTGCGCCAATCGGCCAGAAACCTGTCCGATGTCAACCTGATCATCCGGTACGAATCCGGCGGGGACCCGAACGCCATCAATCTGTACGACATCAACGCCCAGCGCGGCCATCCCTCCAAGGGATTGATCCAGGTCATCCAGTCGACGTTCAACCGCTTCCGGTCTCATCAGCTCTCGGCGAACATGTTCAATCCGGCCGCCAACCTCTACGCCGGTCTGAACTACGCCATCTACACCTACGGGTCGATTCACAATGTGCCCGGCCTCGTTTCGCTCCGGAACGGCGGCGGTTACAAGGGGTATGTCCTGCACGGGTGAGACTCGTTGGGACGCAGCGTGCCGGGTTCACGAATACTGGGCCTGGTGGAGCACCCTTCCGAGGTCGATGAGGGATTCGATCGACTCCTCGTGGTCCTCGACCCGGATGGTCAGCTGGTTCCCGATCGACGTGTAGACGCCGGTGAAAGGGATGTCGTCAATGGTGAAGTAAATGGTCAATTCCAGCTCGACCCGTTGACGGGGTTGAATGATGAATACCCGGTCGGTGATTTCATAATCCAAGTCCTGGGTGATGATCCCCATCAACTTCTGCCAGGCCCGGAGGCGCTGTTTCATCAGGTTGACCGAATCCGTCATCAGCCGCTCGGTCTCGGGAGTGTTCCCGCTGGTCACCCTGCTATAGGCGGTGATCGCTCGATCCCGTAGTCCCACGCGCGCCTCCTGTTGGTCGGAGACGATCCTACCAGCGCCGTCGACGGCGCCTTACGGGCGAATGGCGCCCAAAAGGGTTGGGGCGACGATCTCGTCGTCTTGCCGATGTCGCAGAATGTCACAGGCCGGGTGCACCGGGTTGGTCGACGTGATTCACCGTCGGGCCCGTCGCCATCGACGGCACCGGACCGGCTCGGCGGGTGGTGGACGGGACGACTCGTTCGGGTGCGCCGATGCGGCGACCGGCGACCGGACGATAGGGTCATCGTCGTGTCCAAGGTTCTCACCTCGTTGCCGGTCGGACAGCGCGTCGGTATCGCATTCTCCGGCGGTCTGGATACGTCGGTGGCGGTGGCGTGGATGCGCGCGAAGGGCGCGGTGCCGTGCACCTACACGGCGGACATCGGGCAGCCCGACGAGCCGGACCTGTCGAGCGTCCCGGCCCGGGCGAAGGAGTACGGCGCGGAGATCTCCCGTGTCGTCGACTGCCGGGCGGCGTTGGTGGAGGAAGGCCTGGTGGCCCTGGCCTGTGGGGCGTTTCACATTCGGACCGGGGGAGTGCCGTACTTCAACACCACCCCGCTGGGTCGGGCGGTCACCGGGACGCTGCTGGTCCGAGCGATGCACGACGACGGAGTGGAGATATGGGGGGACGGCTCCACCTACAAGGGCAACGACATCGAGCGGTTCTACCGGTACGGGCTGCTGGCGAACCCCCGGCTGAGAATCTACAAGCCCTGGCTGGACGAGGCTTTCGTTTCCGAACTCGGCGGTCGAACGGAGATGAGCCGATGGCTGGTGGCCCGCGGTCTGCCCTACCGGGACAGCGTCGAGAAGGCCTATTCGACCGACGCCAACCTCTGGGGGGCCACTCACGAAGCCAAGAAGCTGGAATTCCTGGACACATCGGTGGAGATCGTCGAGCCGATCATGGGTGTGCCGCACTGGGATCCCTCGGTACGGATCGACACCGAAGACGTCACCGTCCGGTTCCATCGAGGCCGGCCGGTGGCCATCAACGGAATCGAGTTCACCTCCGCGGTCGAACTGGTCGACCAGGCCAACCGGATCGGCGGTCGTCACGGGCTCGGCATGTCCGATCAGATCGAAAACCGCATCATCGAGGCGAAGTCCAGGGGCATCTACGAAGCACCCGGAATGGCGCTGCTGTTCATCACCTATGAACGGCTGATCAACGCCATCCACAACGAGGACACCCTGGCCAGCTATCACAACGAGGGACGCAGGCTCGGTCGTTTGTTGTACGAGGGCCGCTGGCTCGACCCCCAATCGCTGATGCTGCGTGAATCGCTCCAACGCTGGGTGGGTTCGGCGGTCAGCGGGGAGGTGACGCTACGGCTGCGTCGGGGTGCGGACTATTCGATCCTGAACACGGCCGGGCCGAACTTGAGTTACCACCCGGAGAAGCTGTCCATGGAGCGGACCGAGGACGCGGCGTTCGGCCCGACCGACCGGATCGGTCAGTTGACGATGCGTAACCTGGACATCGCCGACTCCCGGGCCAAGCTCGAGTTGTACGCCGCACTGGGGCAACTGGATGCCGAGCAGAGCCTGGTCGGCACGCTGGCGCCGGGTGATTCGTCGGCGATCACGGCGCTGCTGACGCAACCCGACGGTGATGTCGACGATGCGCTGGAACGTTCGAGTATGGAACTCGGGACCGACTGACCGGCCGCTGATTCCCGGAGATGGAGGGGCTTCCGCCGTGGTGCACCCACTGTTCGACATCTCCGGTCGGGTCGCGCTGGTGACCGGCTCGTCACGTGGCATCGGCAAAGCTCTGGCCAACGGGTTGGCCCAGGCTCACGCTGAAGTGATCGTCAACGCCCGCGACCGCCGATCGCTGGACCGCGTGGCCCGGGAAATAGGTGATCGTACCGGGGCGACAGTGCACGCCATGCCCTTCGACGTCACCGACCCGGACGCGGTGGCCGATGCGATCGAGCGCATCGAAGAATCGATCGGAGCGATCGACATCTGCGTCAACAACGCCGGTATGCAGCGGCGCGGGCCATTCACCGAATTTGCCCTGGACGATTGGAACGCTCTCCTGGCCACCAATATGACCAGCGCTTTTCTGGTCGGCCGGGCGGTCGCCCGGCGGATGAAGATGCGTCGCAGCGGCCGGATCATCAATATCGCATCGCTGCAGTCGGAGGTCAGCCGACCCGGTATCGCGCCGTACGCGGCGACCAAAGGCGCGATCAAGATGCTGACTCGTGGAATGTGCGGTGACCTGGCCGGTTCTGGAATTTGCGTCAATGCGATCGGGCCCGGCTACGTCGAAACCGAACTGACCAGCGCATTGGTGGCCGACGAGGCGTTCTCGCGCTGGGTGCGGAGTCGGACCCCGGCCGGACGGTGGGGTCAGGTGGACGATCTGGTCGGCACACTGATCTATCTGGCCTCCGATGCGTCGTCCTTCGTCAACGGCCAGATCATCTACGTCGATGGCGGCATGTTGTCCGTCCTGTGACGGCCGGCCGGGTCGGCGGTCGACTTTGAAGCCCTCGGCGCGGCAGTCCGCCTCGTCCCGACTTTCGGTCGGGCGTTGGTATACGTTCATCCGGTGGAGGAATTGTTGGACCTCGACTTTCTCGATGCGGAGAAGCCCTTCGAGGTCGATGACCAGGCCCGGCAACGGTTCGAGAGATCCCGCCACGGCTTGGACGACATGTTGGACATCTGGGCGAGCGGGCCGCTGTTCTACCCGGCGAAACCGCCGGCGCACTGGTTGATGTGCGCCGAAGTGTCCGGCCGGGTGCTGATCGTGCCACTGGCTCCGGCCCGCACCGGCGATCGCCGTCGCTGTCGTCCCATCGGCTGCTTCGAAGCGTCCAAGAACCTCGAGGCCCAATATCGACGAGACCTGTGAGCACCATGACCCCAGACGAGGAGTACGACTTCTACGCCCGGTACGTCAACCAGATCCCGAGGGGGCCGGCGCGCCGGCTCGCGGGGCCCCGAGTGACCGACGCGATCCGGGTTCGGTTCCCGCCGCAGGTTCTGGAGGAGATTCGGCGACGTGCGGCCACGGACGGCCACACGGTGTCGGCCTGGATCAAGCACCTGGTCGAACAGGAGATCCGTCGTCCCGACCTGGTCGCCGACGCCCGGGATGATGACGCCGGCGCCATGGTGCCCCCTGTCTGGGAGCAGCGGAACCGGGCCTGATCGGATCCGGTCACGCTCGCGACGGCGACACCCCGAAAGCGATGCGGTGAACGCGACGACACAGCGGGCTCCCGGCCGGTGGGCGCACACTTGTGGTGAGCCGCAGTTGCGGCGGATGGGTGTCGGCGAGAGGACAGCAATGGCCAGCAACGAACCGTTCGGATTCGATCCCGAGGATCTCGAACGTCTGGCCCGGGGCGCGGGCGAACAGTTGCGGGGCGCGCTCGGCCGGCTCTTCGACTCCTCCGGTGACAGGTCCGGATGGCCCACTCGGTTCGACGAGGCCGGTCGGCGGCCCCGTAGAACGCCTGAGCCTGAGACAGCCGGAGAAGCCGGAGACGGCGTCTGGGTGATCTACGCCGTGGACGGTGGCGGAGGTGCCCGCCTCGAACAGGTTTTTGCCACCGAACTCGACGCACTGCGTGCGAACAAGCACAACACCGACGTCAGCCGCAGGGTGCGGTTCCTCCCGTACGGCATCCCGGTCAGTGTGTTGGACGCACCGGAAGAGCCCGCGGGCAGCTGATTCGGCGTGCCGGGTTCAGTCCCGGTGGCTGACGATAGTGAGCACGTTGCCGTCCGGCGCCCGGACGAAGAACCGGCGTCATCTCCACCCAACCCTTGGTCCCCAGCCTTGCGACGTGTCGACTCGGGAAGTCGCTAACCCAGTCCAGGCGAGGGATGGCCTGACAGTTGGTCCGGGTCGATCCGGTTCCAGCTGTACATGACGATGAGTGTCTTGGTCCCGGTGACCTTGCCGGTTCGGCGCATGGCGTTGACGACTCGTTGCAGGTGGTCCACGTCGTCCACGCGGATGCGGACGAGCGCGTCAGGATCACCGGCGATGGTGAAGAAGTCCTGGACTTCGGGGAGATTCTTGATGATGTCGGCGAGTTCACCGGTCTCGGTGTCGCCGGAGAGGCGAATCTCGGTGAAGGCCTGGAGTGACCCGGTCTTCTGATCATCGATCAGGGCGGTGTAGCCGCGGATGACGCCCGCCTGTTCCAGCCGTTGGATCCGGCGGGCCACCGGAGCAGGGGACAGGCGGACGACGCGAGCGATCTCGCTGACCGGGGTGCGGGCGTTACGGCGGAGAAGTTCCAGGATCTGCCGATCCATGGCGTCGACGGTGCTCGTGCTCAACACACAACCTTCCTGGAATCGTTCCAACGAACACTTTCGTGCGTCGTGGTTGATGCATCATGCGTTGGACCGGGTGTTCGACCCGATGATTTCATCGATTAACGCTCGTGTCATTCATTGTCTGCCGATTTTCTCGGCGTCACGTGTATACCTGAATCGGGTCATCCCCACTGCTCATGCCACGGCGAGCCGGCCAGCGGCCCGACCAGGGCCCGGCGTCTTGCTGACACCTCACTTCGCCGGCTTGTGCTGCAGGTCAGCGACATCACGTTCAGGGACGACCGTTATGAGCGAACTCATCGAGCACTCCGTCGCGGCCGACGCGACACCGGGCCAGGGCCGTTCGGACACGCTGCGGGTGATCTCCCAGCGAGTGTTGTGGCTCTCCACCGCCATGGTCGACGCCGCCAACCGGGGGCGTCCCAACACCACTGGTATCAAGGTCGGCGGTCATCAGGCCTCGTCGGCGTCGATGGTCGATGTGATGGTGGCCCTGTGGTTCCACGAACTGACCTGCCTGGATCGGGTGTCCGTCAAGCCGCACGCTTCTCCCGTCCTGCACGCCATCAACTTTCTCCTGGGTGATCTGGACCCGAAGTACTTGACGACTTTGCGTGAGAAGGGGGGGTTGCAGAGTTACCCGAGCCGGCTCAAGGATCCCGATACGGTTGACTTCTCCACCGGTTCGGTCGGAATCGGGGCCACGGCTGCGCTGTGGGCCGCCATGTCCCACCGGTACGTCCGTTCGCATTTTCCGGACGCGCCGGGTGCGGGACGGTTCATCAGCTTGTTGGGCGACGCCGAACTGGACGAGGGTGCGATCTGGGAAGCCGTTGCTGATCCGTCGGTCTCGTCTTTGGGTGAGCTGTTATGGGTCGTGGACCTCAATCGGCAGTCGTTGGACCGGGTGGTGCCCGACATCCAGATCCAACGCCTGCAAGGGGTGTTCGCCGCCGCGGGATGGCAGGTGATCACCCTCAAGTGGGGTCGGTTCGTCACCGAGATCTTCGGGCGTCCAGGAGGCCGGGAGTTGCGTCGGCGGTTGGAGGAAATGCCCAACGAGGAGTATCAGCGGATGCTGCGGGTCCCACCCCAGGACATCGCCGACCGGATCCTGGCCGACGGAAGTTCCGCAGCAACGCACGCGCTGGTGAACGGGCTCGCCGACGAGGAACTGACCGCGGCCGTCCGGGACCTCGGTGGTCATGATTTGGACCTGCTGATCGACACCTTCGGGTCGGTCGACGCCCACCGCCCCAGCGTGGTGTTCGCCTACACGGTGAAGGGCCGCGGATTGGCCACCGAGGGGCACCCGAACAACCACTCCGCCCTACAGACACAAGCGCAGATGGAAGAACTCGCCCGCGCCTGCGGAGTGGAACTCGCCGACCCGTGGCGCAGGTTCGAACCCGGCAGCGCCGCCGACGCGCTGTGCCGCCGACGCCAGATCGACCTGACACGAACGGGTATGACGGCCACACCGGGCTTTCCGATCCCGGTGTCGCTGGGCCATCCCCACCGCAACAAGGTTTCCACGCAGGCGGCGCTGGGACGGTTGCTGGCCGACCTCCCACGCGATGCCCCGGATGCCGCGGGCCGGGTGGTCACCTGCAGCCCCGATGTGGCGTCCTCGACCAACCTGGGCGGGTGGATCAACAAGACCGGTGTCTGGTCGGTGCGTGATCGGCGGGACTGGTTCGCCGACGACGCCGAACGCGTGTTGCGCTGGGCCGAGGCGACCAGCGGTCAACACATCGAGTTGGGGATCGCCGAGGTCAACCTCGTCGGTCTGCTCAGCGAGTTGGGAGCGACGTGGAGTCGGTGGGGTGAGCGGCTGATCCCCATTGCCACCATCTACGACCCGTTCGTCTCCCGCGCGCTGGAACCCTGGTCCTACGGCATCTACGCCGGCGGCCAGTCGATCCTGGTCGGCACCCCGTCCGGGGTGACACTGGCTCCGGAAGGCGGTGCGCACCAATCGATCACCACCCCCTCGATCGGTCTGGAACAGCCGGGCTGCATTGCCTGGGAACCGGCATTCAGTCAAGACCTGGAGTGGTGCTTCCTGCACGCGATGTCCCAGGTCGGCATTGACGGCGGCACGTCGTCCTACTTCCGGCTGTCCACCCGGCCCATCGATCCGGCCCTGTTCGACCTGCCCGACGAACCGATGCTGCTCGAGCGCCGTCGACGGCAGGCGATCGCCGGCGGCTACCGACTGGTCAACCACGACCCGAACCTGGACCAGGTCACCCTGGTCGGAGTCGGCGCGATCATGCCCGAAATCCTCGAAGCGGCCAAGCTTCTCGCCCGACAGGACGTGACCGCCGGCGTGATCTGCCTGACCAGCCCTGATCTGCTGTTCCGTTCGCTACAGCAACGCGGCCGGCGAATCCCCGGCGGGTCCGACATCCTGGACATGCTGTTCCCAGCAGCCCATCCCACCCCCCTGGTCACCGTCCAGGACGGACACCCGCACACCCTCAGCTTCTTGGCCGCCGCCCGCGGTGACCGGATCCGCTGCCTGGGCGTCACCGACTTCGGCCAGTCCTCGAACCTGCCCGATGCCTATGCACTGCACTGCATCGACACCGCATCCATCGCCGACGCCGCACTGTCGTTACTCGGCCGATAGCAACCCGGAAACGCACTGGCTCGGGAGCTGCCCGATCGCTCGCTGATGGATTCAAACCCTTGATGCTGCCGACGTCACCCGATCATTGCGCTGTCGTAGACGATCCAGGCGGCGACGACCCGCCCGCCCCGGACACGGTGGTGTGCGAGCAATGTTGCGCCGGCCGGGGGAAGGTGTGACCCGGTCAGTCTCACCCGGGTCGCGATTCGATCAAGGACCGTTCCGTCAACTTCGACACGTTGTTCGGCAAACTGGTCTTCGAAGCGGAGTTCGAGGTCGGCCGACCGCCGGCTCCACGACAAGCCCCATTCGCTGACTTCCGTCGCGCTTTTCCGAAATCTGCCGACAAAAAATTCTGCCTCCAAAGGGCGGTCCCCAGACGGATCGCCCGACAGTAGGTGCCTGAGCCATTTCCTGACCAGGGTGCTCGAGGGGTCGTTCGACAGTTCGACAGCGGTCTGTGGAGGCAGATGGACTCCGGTCGGCGCCGGCGGCGTCGGCCGGCCGAGCTGCCGGTTCAAGTCGACAGAGTCGCTGGCCAGCCACTCTTCGACTATCCGCCCGTCGCGGATGACGCAGTTGGCGATGGTGGTGACGGTGACGTGACGGCCGCCCCTGGCGCCGGTGAGCGGATCCGCCGCGGTGGTGCCCGTCCAGGTCCACCGCATCGAGGTTCGATATCCCTGTCGTTCGTCGCCGGCGCAGATGGTGTCGGCAATCACGCCGACGAAGTCGGGGACCATCCGAAGCCGTTCTTCGGTATTTCGAATAACTAGTTGAGGCCCTACGATGTCGCCCTGGTCCGTGTGGATGACCGACTCTGTCGAATAATACCGCTCTATGAGGGCGGGATTGCGGGTCGGACCGTTCCAGATCGCATAAGTGATTCTTTCGATGAAGTCGGCCGGGTCCTCGAAGCCGAATGATGAGCTGCTGTCGTACGTCTCACTTCTCATGATTTCCTGTTCCGGATCCGGCGAGCTTGGCCACGCGCTGATGGGGGCCTGGAGCGTGGCTCTTGCGGAGAACTATTTCAGCAGGCCACATTCGATGCCGAATGGGTGAGGGCTGGTCGCCCAGCTGTTCGAGCAGCAAGTCGACGGCGGTTTCGGCCATGATGGACAGGGGGTTGGCGACCGTGGTCAGCTCCAGCCATGGCCACGAGGCAACGTCGAGATTGTCGAAACCGACCACGGTGAGATCTTCTGGTACACGCAGATTTTGACGTCTGGCCTGCGCCATGGCGCCCACCGCGATCAAGTCACTGGCGCAGAATACCGCGGTCGGTCGGTATCGAGAAGAAAGGATCTTGGCCATTCCCTCCCTACCGTGCTCGAAGGTGAACCACCCGTGATGCACATGAGCGGGGGACAGCGTGACCTTTGATCGGGCCAGGGTGTCGCGAAAGCCGCGTTCTCTGTCCCGGCCCGTACTGGTGTTGGGGGAGCTGAAGATTGCGCCCACCCGCCGGTGACCCAGGTCCAGGAGCAACTGGGCGACCAACTCCCCGCCGCGGATGTTGTCCATGGTCACGCTGGGAGCATCGACCTGATCGGTGACGCGATTCAAGTAGACGAACGGAACGTGGTGCTTGTGTAATTGCGCGGGCAGCGTCGAGTCGAGGTAGGAAGTGGTCAGGATGGCACCATCGATCGAGCGGTCCAGCAGTTGGTCCGCAACCAACCCTTGTTCAGGCCGCTCGGCGAGCAGCGTCAATCGGTAGTTGGCGTCGTGGAGTCGGTCGTGGATGCTCGGCACCAACCGGGGGTAGAGCTGGTTGGCCAGGTCGGCCACCATCGCTATCTGGCGGGTGGAGCGGGTGCTCAAGCTTCGGCCCAGCGCACTGCGCACGTAGCCCAGGGTCTCCGCAGCGGCGCGTACGCTGCCGCGGGTACGCAGCGAGATGCGGGTGTCGCCGCGTAACGCGCGGGACACGGTCGCTTGCGAAACTCCGGCGAGCCGCGCGACGTCACGGCTGGTGACCCCGGCTCGGTGTCGTTCGCCGGGTGACACGATGTCCCTTTTCATCCCGGTGATGGCGTCGCCGGTGACGCTGCCGGGGCAGCAGTCGCGGCGATCCGATCGTCGGACCGCCCCGCCGGTAGAAGTTCTGCCCAGTCCGCAAGGTAGTCGACGGTGAAGTGCATGAGCGCTTCGACGCTCGGAACGGTGATGAACTCGTCGGGTGCGTGCGGTCGGTCGCCGTAACCAGCGCCGGCGATGCTGAACGGGATCACGCGGTCGCCGGTCGACAGCAGAGACGCGGGGCAGCAGTTGTTGGCCCGTGGCCAGACGTCGACGGGAATGCCCAGACGTCCGGCAGTGACCTTGGCCGCGGCCATCAATGTGTCGGCGTTCTCGCCCATCTCTGACGTGCCCGGGTAGCCTCGCCAGCCCGCCACCTGCAGGTCGGGAAATCCATTGCTGCGCAGGTGCTCGACTATGGCGTTCTTGGCGTGGGCGGGGGTGACGTCGTCCGGGAAGCGCACGTCCAGTTTGGCGGTGGCCCATCCGGGCATCATCGTGTAATAGGACGGCCCGGCATAACCGCCGTCCACAGCTTGAATATTGATGGTCACACCGTTCACGTAGTGGTCCAGCTCGGCGGACAGTCGTCGACCGTGCATGAATTGGCCGACTCCCAAGGTCGCCAGCATTCTACGTTCCCATTCGGGGTTCCGGTCGAACTGATCGGCGATTCCGGCCAACTCTTCTTGGTGTCTGGGCGTTCGATTTCGCAGCGTGGGTACGGCGATCCGCTGATCGTCATCGAAGAGAGTCGCCAGGCCGCGGACCATTCGCATCAACGGCGCAGTCATCCAGGCCGAATGTCCGGACCACAAATGGTGCGCGTCCTGCTGGTCGCCCTGACACAGCAACTCCAACCACAGCGATCCCTTGAACGATCGGCGCAGGACCATGGTGCCACTACTGTTCTGCTGCATGCACGGCAGCCACACTCCGTCGGCCGACGTCTTGATTTCCGGGTGTTCGGCCAGGAATTCCGGCAGGCTGGGACTGCCGATCTCCTCTTCCCCCTCGATGACGAAAGTGAGGTTCACGGGCAGCGACCCGGCTTCGAGCATGCACCCGACCGCTGCGATGACCGCCGCGATCGGGCCTTTGTGATTGTTGACCCCTCGTCCGACCAGCACCGGACCCAGGCCGGACGGTAACCCGACCACGCCGGCATCGACTATCTCGGCCGACATCGGGTCGACCCGCCACTCGTGCGCCAGCGTCGGCGTGACGTCGTAGAGGCCATAGACGATCAGCGTCGGGGCGTCCGGAACGGTACTGCCGACGTGTCCCAGAACGACGGGGTTGCCGGAGGTGGCGATCGTCTGTGCGTCTGCGCTGATCCGGCTCAGAAGATTGCGGGTGAAGTCGGCAGTGGCCGCGATACCCTCGCCGGACGCCGAGAACGACGGCATGCGGACCCACTCGCAGACCGAGTCCAACGCTTGCGCCTGCCCGGCGGTCACCAGGTGGTGGACATCGGCGACGGAACGTTCGGTGGGCAACCTCATCTACGATTCACAGTTCTATCCTTTGACGGCACCGGCGGTCAGCCCCGCCACCAGGAAACGCTGGGCGATGACGACCAGCACGATGACGGGCAGGGCCAGGGAAGTGCCGGCCGCGGCGATGACCGGCCAGTCCTGGATGTTCTCGGTGGAGAATTGCGCGATGAACACCGGTAACGTCACGGCATCGGTTTGAGTGAGCACCACGGGAATCAGGTACTCCTGGTAGGCCAGCAGAAAGGTGAACACCCCGGCCGTCACGAGCCCCGGACCCACCAGGGGCAGAATAATTCGGCGAAAGGCCTGGAATCGGCTGCACCCATCCACCATCGCGGATTCCTCGAGTTCATCGGGAATATTGACGAAGAAGTTACGGAGAAGCCAGATGGTGAAAGGCTGGTTGACAGCAGTCAGTACCGCCACCAGCAGCAGTTTCGTGTCGTACAGACCGGTCGCCCGGGCGATGTAGTAGAACGGCAGAACAACAGCCATCCGGGGTAGCGCCCTGAACGCCAGCGCCGCAATGAGCAGCCATAGACCACCGGCACCCTTGTAACGGGCGAGAGCGTACGCGGCGGGGGCCGCGATGATCAACGACACCAGGGTGGTGAGGACCGCCACCACCATGGTCGTACCGAGGAACTTGGGAAAGTCCCGCTCGTACCACAGAATGTTGTAGGCATTCTAGGTCGGCGTGAACTTCCACACCGGCGGGAGCGAATATGCGTCGATCGGCGGCTTGATCGACGTCAATCCTATCCACGCCAACGGTGTGAGGGTGTACACCGCCGCCAACGCCAACAGCAGGTAGGCGCCGACCTTCAGCCGCGTGTCACGCCGGATCCTGGGGCGAACCGCATTCAGTGGTTGCGGGGACCGTCCTTCGACGACCTCGGGTACGGCTGTCATGTCAGGCCCCGGAATTCGCGGCTGGTGCGGTGAAGAAACGGAATGAGAATGATCAGGATGCCCGCCACCGTGATGAGGCTCAGTGCACTACCGAGCCCGAGTTGGGATTGTTGGAAGGTGATCTTGTAGGTCAGGAACATCAGGCTCTCGGTGGAGCTGTCCGGACCGCCGCGGGTGGTCACCGCGATGCTGTCGAAGATGCGGAAGCCGTCCATGATGCTCATCATGGCGACGAAGACGAACAGAGCGCCCAGGCTGGGCAGCACGATGAAACGCTGCCGCTGCCACCAACCGGCACCGTCCACCATCGACGCTTCGACGGGTTCCTTGGGCATCACCTGCAGTCCGGCCAGCAGGATCAGGCCGGCGAAAGAGGCGTCCTGCCAGATGTTCTGCCCGATCAGAAGTGCGAAGGCTCCGGACTTGGAGGAGAACCAGTCGATGTGGATTCCGACGTTCTGCAGGAGGTAGTCGTACAGGCCGACCCCGATGTCCCGACGGAACATCCAGCCGTACAACAGGGCGCCGACCACCGGCGGGATGACCAACGGGATGAGCATCACGCCCAGGAAGAACGAGCGCATCCTGATCACGAACGACAGTAGTGAGGCCATGACGTACCCGATGAAGATCTTGAGTGCCGTCGTCACCGTCATGAACATGATGGTGAACAGCATCGAGGTCCACACTTCGGGCGTGGTGAGTAGCTGTTGATAATTGGCCAGCCCGACCCAGTGCAGGGTGGAACCGTACGTGAACTGGTTCAGGCTGAGCACGATGGTCAGGACGAGCGGGGCGATCATCAAACC
>CAXUHA010000002.1:0-72952 GCA_964250735.1 uncultured Nakamurella sp.
CGGTGTAGATCCGGTTGGTCGGATCGTGCATCGTCTCGAACATGCCCCGGCCCGGCCGGAAGCTGGTCGCCGCGTAGTCCCGCACCCCGTCGGTGATCTGCACGTACAGGGAGGCCAACCGGAATTCGACGTCCTGGGCGTCACCGTCGGGGAGCCGTGCCTGTTCCCACGGCCGGTCGGCCGCCGACCGGTCGATGTCGGGCCGCCGCACCCGGACGATCGACACGCCGGTGACGACCAGCTCGGTATGTGCCTGGGTGACATGGAAGTAGCTGTCCACGTTGCCGTAGACGTCGGTGGACTCGGCGGCGTCCGACGGGGCCGGATCGATGACCAGCGTGTGTTCGTCACAGCTCTGCCAGGGCAACTCGCGGGGCCGGAGATACCCACGTCCGTAGGACGCCGACACGCTGTCCGAGTAGCGATAGGCGGTGCGGTGTTCGATCCGGTAGCGACGGCCGGCGACCTGTGGTGTGCCGCCGTCCGGGAAGCTCATTGCGGCCCCGCCGGGCCGACGAGCTGACCGAGGGGCAGCATCGGCCGGGAACGCCAGAACCGGGCGGTGGCGACCGCATCGGCCAACTGCCGCAGCGCCTCCTGCACGTGGGCGAGGAACTCGGCCAACTCCGGCCGGCGGCCCGCCGGGTCGATGTCGTCCATGGCGGCCGGCCTGGCCCGTCGCAGCGTGGTGACCAGCTCCTCGGCCAGCCGTTGCGGCCGGCTGGTACCCGAGGCGTCCGGCAACTGCCGCAGGCTGACCACGATCGAATTGACCTGGTAGGCCAGCGATCGCGGGTTGCCGGTGTCCAGCAGCAGCAGCTCCAGCACCGTCCCGACCTGGACCCGGCCGCGGTAGCGACGCCGGTAGGTGAGCCCGGACTCGGCCACGGCCAGCACGGATTCGATGACGATGGACTCGACCTCGTCCGGATGGGCTTCGGTCAGCGTGGCCAGTAGCAGGGCCGTCAGCTGCTGGCCGCGTTCCAGCCGCCGGCCGATGTCCATCAGCTGCCAGCCCGGGTCGCGGACCATGTTCTCGCTGGCCAGCCCGGACAGCGCGAGCATGCCGGACAGGATCGCGGCGTGGGTGGAGGCGAGCACCGCCCCGGTGTCCGCCGGCGCGGAGGCCAGTTCGGCGACGGCCCGGTCCACTCCGGCCAGCACCATCCAGGTGTCGCCGGACAGCTGGTCGCGCACCGATCTGGCCGTCTCCTGCAGACCGGCCAACGACTGGGCCACGGTGCCGGGCGTGCCGGCGTCCAGCACCAACGCCCGCATCCGATGTGCCGGGTCCGGCGGCGTCCGATATGCCGGGTCCGGCGGCGTCCGATGTGCCGGGTCCGGCGGCGTCCGATATGCCGGGTCCGGCGGCGTCCGATATGCCGGGTCCGGCGGTGCCTCCGTCGGGTACGCGGCAAAGACCGCGGTGACCGCGGACAGCAGCACCGGCACCGCCCCGGCACCGGCGTCATAGGGTCGAAATCGGAAGGTGTCGGCCAGTTCTCGGGCGGCGATGAGCAGGCGGGTGAGATCTTCGGTGCGCTCGGCGTACCGGCCCAGCCAGAACAGGTCCTCCAGCGCCCGGGGGGAGGTGGCCGCGGCCATCCCGACCGGCTCGACCAGCGGGCCCGGGTCGAGCAGGGCGACCCGCTCCGACGACGGTTCGGCGCGCACCGAACGCACCCAGACGTCCTTGGCCACCGACGGTCCGGTGGGGACGTTCTCGAAGGGGGCGGGGAGTGCGTCGTCGCCGATGACGCGGCCCAGCCCGCCCGGCATGGCCACGTACCCGGACTGGTGGGCGACGGTGAACACCCGCATTCCCACCCGCCCGGCCGTCAGGCCGTCCACGCCGACCACCGGCGCCTCGGAGAACGCCGCCCGGTGTTGACCGACCCACCGGGTCGGCTCGGCCGTGATGCGCGACCGCCACTGCGCCTGGTCCACCGCACTGAGCGCGGCCGGGACCACCGGGCCGCCCGGCCCGGTCGGCCGCAGCACCATGTCGTCGAAATGGGCCAGCACGTGCGAGAGAGCAGCCTCGCGTCCGCACCAGAAGGTGGGCACGGACGGCAGTGTCAGTTCCTCCCCGAGCAGGTCCCTAGCCAGCGCCGGCAGGTACGGCAGCAGGCCCGGGTTCTCCACCACCCCGCTGCCCAGGCCGTTCACCACCGTGACGGTCCCCCGCCGACAGACTTCGGTGAGACCGACCACCCCGAGCCGGGAGTCGGGACGGAGGTCCAGCGGGTCCGACCAGGCCGCGTCCACCCGGCGCAACACCACGTCGACCGGCTCGTAGCGGCCCAGAGCCCGCATCCAGAGCCGGCCGCCGCGGACGGTCAGATCAGCGCTCTCCACCAGCGGCAGACCGAGGAGGGCGGCCAGAAAGGCCTGGTCGAAGGCCGTCTCGGAATGCGTTCCGGGGCTCAGCACCACGATCCGCGGGTTCTCGGCGCCGGTCGGAGCCACCGCCTGGAGCGAGCCGAGGACGCTGTGGAAGAAGTTGCCCAGGCCCCGCGGAGCACTGCGCCGGAACGGCTCCGGCAACACCCTGGAGATGACCCGGCGGTCGGCCATGGCATAACCGGCTCCGGAGGGAGCCTGGGTCCGGTCACCCAGGGCCAGGAACGCCCCGTCGGGATCCCGGCACACGTCGACCGCGTGGAAGAACAACTGGTGCGCGCCCGGAATGCTGATGCCGTGCGCCTTCCGGAGGTAATGCTCGTGCTCGAAGATCAACTCGGGCGGCACGACCCCCCGGGCCAGCACCCCACGGGTGGAGTAGATGTCGGTCAGCAGGAGGTCCAGCAACGCGGACCGTTGCCGCAGGCCGGCTTCCAACCGATTCCAGTTCCCGGCGTCGATGAGCAGCGGCACCGGGTCGAGAGCCCAGCGTTGCGCCGGGACGGCGGCCTTCTGTCCGGGGGAGACCGGCGTATAGGTGACGCCGTCGTCCTCCAGCAGTCGGTCGACGAGTGCGGTCAACCCGCCGAGACCCTCGGGGCCGACCGCATCCAGTGCCCCGGCGATCTCGGCCCAGCCGGGCAACACCGTGCCCGGCGTGCCCCCCGTTCCCCCTGTCCCGGTGGTCGCTGTCCCGGTGGTGCCGGTCAGCTCGTCGTACCGGCCGTGGGGCGCCCCGCCGGTGGGCGGGAACATCGCGGACCGTCCGAGGTAGCGGCCCACCAGCGACCCGGGACCGGCCTGCAGCCCAGCCGTCACCGGCGGAACCCGGCGACCCGGCGGGCGTTGCACGTCATGGAGTTCATTGTCGGCCGACGGCCGGCACCGCATCGACTCCCGCCTCGTGGCGCTGGGCGGCGGTGATCGGAGCGGGCGCCGCCGTCAACGGGTCGTAACCGCCCCCCGACTTCGGAAAGGCGATCACCTCGCGGATCGAATCGGCACCGGCCAACAGCATGACGATCCGGTCCCAGCCGAAGGCGATGCCACCGTGCGGCGGAGCCCCGAAGGAGAAGGCGTCCAACAGGAATCCGAATTTCTCCCGCGCCTCGTCATCGGTGAGGCCCATGACGGCGAAGACCCGCTGCTGGACGTCCCGGCGATGGATCCGGATGGATCCGCCGCCGATTTCGTTGCCGTTGCAGACGATGTCGTAGGCGTACGCCAAGGCCGAAGCCGGATCGACGTCGAAACTGTCCTGGAATTCCGGTTTCGGCGCGGTGAACGCGTGGTGCACCGCGGTCCAGGTGCTGTTCGCGCCGCCGACGGCGGTGGCCGCGTCGTCCGAGGACTCGGCGACGAGCTCGAACAGCGGCGCGTCGAGCACCCAGACGAACTCCCAGGCCTTCTCGTCGATCAGGTCACCGCGCCGGGCGATCTCCAGGCGGGCGGCTCCCAACAGCTCCTGCGACGTCCGGCGGGCGCCGGCCGCGAAGAAGACCGCGTCGCCCGGCCGGGCACCGACGGCGGTCGCCAAATGGGCGCGTTCGGACTCGGAGATGTTCTTCGCGACCGGACCGCCCAGTGTCCCGTCGTCGGCGACCGTGACGTAGGCGAGCCCTCTGGCCCCGCGCTGCCTGGCCCATTCCTGCCAGGCGTCGAACCCGCGACGGGGGGTGGCGGCCCCGCCGGGCTGCACGACCGCGCCGACGTAGGGGGCCTGGAACACCCGGAACGGGGTGGCCGCGAAGAAGTCGGTCAACTCGGTCAACTCGGCCTTGTACCGCAGATCGGGCTTGTCCGATCCGTACCGGTCCATGGCGTCCCGGAAGGTCATCCTGGCGATCGGCGCGCGGACGTCGTGGCCGATCAGTTTCCACAGCGAGACGACGATCTGTTCGGCCAGCGAGATCACGTCGTCCTGGTCGACGAAGGACATCTCGACGTCCAGCTGGGTGAATTCGGGTTGCCGGTCGGCCCGGAAGTCCTCGTCGCGGTAGCAGCGGGCGATCTGGTAGTACCGCTCCATCCCGGCCACCATCAGCAGCTGCTTGAACAGTTGGGGAGACTGGGGCAGCGCGTACCAGGAACCCGGCCGCAGCCGGGCCGGCACCAGGAAGTCGCGGGCCCCTTCCGGGGTGGACCTGGTCAGGGTCGGCGTCTCGATCTCGACGAAATCGTGGTCGTCCAGCACCTGCCGCGCGGCCTTGTTGACCGCCGACCGCAGCCGCAGTGCGGCCGCCGGCCCGGTTCGCCGCAGGTCGAGGTATCGGTACTTGAGCCTGGTCTCCTCGCCGATGTCGGATTCCGCCTCGATCTGGAACGGCAGTGCCGCGGCCTCGCCCAGCACGTTCAGCCGGGCGGCGTCCACCTCGATCTCACCGGTGATCAGGTCGGTGTTCTGCATTCCCTCCGGGCGCATCTGCACGACGCCCTCGATCTGGACGCAGAACTCGCTGCGCAACCGGTGGGCCTGCTCGAGGATCTCCGCCGACCGGAAGACGACCTGGACCACCCCGGACGAGTCGCGCAGGTCGATGAAGATCACCCCGCCGTGGTCGCGACGCCGCGCCACCCACCCGGCCAGCGTCACCGTGGCCGGCGCGTTGACATCGTCCGCGGCGGCGTCGGCGGGGCGGAGTGAGCCGGCAAGACGGTCGCGGAGCACAGGCGGTCCTTCGTGGGGGTCGGTCGGCATGGCCCGATCGATTCGAGGATCAGGCTTTTCGATCCTACGGTGCGCTTTCCCGCCCGCCGGGTTCCGATGCGGCGCACAATGGGTTGACATCTCCCGATGATGTGAGGAGTGAAGAAATGATCACCACCACCGGTATCGCCGTTCCCGAGGACATGGCCGCCGCACTGGCCACGGACCCGGGCGCGCTGTCGATCTTCGAGGGCCTACGCGCAGATGACCAGCGCGAATACGTGAACTGGCTGGCCAAGCCGGGGGCGACCACCCGGGGCGAACGGCTCGCCGAACTGGCCGAACACGTCCGCAAGCACAAGCACCGCGCGTCGCCTGTCGAGTGATCGACCCGGGCGGTGTTGTTGTGCGGGAGCTCACCAGGTGGGTGTCCGGTCGAACCTGCTAGAATCGACCTGTTCTTGGAGTGTGTCGCGCGCTCTCGACGGTGGAAGTCTCGCCGGGATGCCACATCAATCGAAGGCTGCGACCGGAACCCCTGCCAGCCTGGCGGGTTCCCGAAGCTCCTGCCTCGAAGTGATTGGCCACCATGGCACCCCTTGCTGCCCCTGCCCCGACTACTGAATCGATCCTGGACCGCGGGATCGAACTGACCGATGTGGTTGACGACGTTGAACTGAGCCTGGACGACTTCCGGCTCGACGAATACACCACCGCGGACGATTCCGACGCCACCGGTCTGGTCGACGCCGACACCGATCTGATCGACGCTGTCGACGTCGGATTCGGCTTCGAAGATCTGCAGCTGCCCGCCAATCTGCTGCGGGCGGTCCGCAAGCTCGGCTTCACGGTCCCCTCCGAGATCCAGGAACAGGCCATTCCGCCGTTGCTGGCCGGTCGGGACATCACCGGCGTCGCGCAGACCGGCACCGGGAAGACGGCCGCGTTCGGGTTGCCCCTGCTGGCCGCGATCGACCCCGGCCTGCGCCGGGTGCAGGCGCTGGTGCTGACCCCCACCCGCGAACTGGCCATGCAGGTGGCCGAGGCGATCGGCACTTTCGCCGAATTCCTGCCCTCGCTGACCGTCGTCCCCGTCTACGGCGGCGCGAGCTTCCTGCCGCAGAAGATGGCCCTGCGCAACGGGGCTCAGGTCGTGGTGGGCACGCCGGGACGGATCATCGATCACCTGGAGCGCGGCACCCTCGACCTCACCGGTATCCGCTTCCTGGTGCTCGACGAAGCGGACGAGATGTTGCGCATGGGCTTTGCCGAGGACGTCGACCGGATCCTGCAGGACGCGCCGAAGGATCGCCAGACGGCCCTGTTCTCCGCGACCATGCCGGCCGCGATCCGGGCTGTGGCGCAGCGCCACATGAACCGGCCCGTCGACATCACGGTGGCCAGGCAGGCCGGGAACACGGTCGACATCCGCCAGACCTACGCCGTGGTCCCGTTCCGCGAGAAGGTCGACGCACTGGCCCGCATCCTGCAGGTCTCCGAGGGTGACGCCACCATCGTGTTCGTCCGGACCAAGGGCGCGTGCGACGAAGTCGGCGCCGAGCTGATCGCCCGCGGGGTCTCCGCAGCCGCCATCAACGGCGACGTGCCGCAGAAGGAACGTGAGCGGATCATCGACCGGCTGCGCTCGGGCAAGCTCGACGTGCTGGTGGCCACCGATGTGGCGGCCCGCGGTCTGGACGTGGATCGGATCGACCTGGTCGTCAACTTCGACGCACCCGGCGAGCCCGAGTCGTACACCCACCGCATCGGCCGAACCGGCCGGGCCGGGCGCTCCGGTGAGGCGCTGACCTTCTTCACCCCCCGCGAGATGAGCCGGCTGCGGCTGATCGAACGGGCCACCAAGACCACCCTGCAGCAGATCACCCCGCCGACCAGGGCGGACGTGGCGGCCCACAAGGCGGCGAAGGTATTGGACAACGCGACGGACCGGCTCGCCCTCGGCCGGTTGGAGCACTATCGCCAGGCCGTGGCGACGTACCTGTCGCAGCAGGATCTGACCGCTGCGGAGCTGGCCGCGACCCTGCTGGCCCTGGCGGCCGGTGACGACGGTGTCCCCGTGCCCAAGCAGTCGACCGCGTCCTTCACCGCCGACCGCGCGGAAAGCAGCCGCCGGGGCGACGACCGCCGCGACTCGGGGAGCGCCGACCGCGGACACCGCGCAAGTGGACGGGACGATTTCACGCATTCCCGGGCCGAAATCAATCGGCCCGACCGTCCCCGCAAGCGCGATGCCGTGCCCGCGGGTCCCCGGTATCGGGTCGCCGTCGGACACGCCCACGGCGTCCGCCCGGCGGGCATCGTCGGTGCTATCACCGCCGAGGGTGGTTTGACCGGTCGCGATCTCGGTCGGATCGACATCTTCGACACCTACTCGCTGGTGGAGATCGGCGGTCACATCTCCCCCGCCGCCTTCGGCCGGATCTCCAACGCCAAGGTCAGCGGACAGTCCCTGAAGATCCAGCTGGACACCAGCCCGCACACCGCCGGCCCGTCGTCCGGCCCGCGCAGCTCGGGGCCCGGCCACGAACGGCCGGCCCGGGCGGCATACCGGGCCGGCCGCTGAGCCGTCGGCTCCGCACTCCCCCCGGTGACCGCTCGTATTGTCACCGGGGTGACCGCCGAAATCCCCCTCACCGTCGTCCTGGCCACCCCGCTGGCACCGGAACTCCGCCACCTGATCACCGATGTGGACCCCCGGGTCCAGCTGCTGGCGCAGGACGATCTGCTACCGCCGCAAAGCTATCCCGGCGATCATGCCGGTGAACCCGACTTTCGTCGGACCCCCGGGCAGCAGGCGGCCTTTGCCGCGTTGCTGGCCACCGCGGACGTGCTCTACGGCATTCCGGACGTGAACCCGAAGATGCTGGCCGCCGCGGTGACGGCGAACCCGAAGCTGCGCTGGGTGCAGACGATGGCCGCCGGTGGTGGGGCATCCGTCCAGGCCGCCGGCTTGTCGCAGGCAGAGCTGGCCAGGGTCACTTTCACCACCTCGGCCGGCGTACACGGTGGCACGCTGGCCGAATTTGCGCTCTTTGCCATCCTGGCGGCCGCGAAGGACCTCCCGCGGTTGCAGCGACTCAAGGCCGCACACGAGTGGCCGGAACGTTGGGCGATGAAGCAGGTCAGCGAGCAGACCGTGCTCGTCGTCGGACTCGGCGGCATCGGCGCGGAGACCGCCAGGATGCTCAAGTGCGTCGGCGCCACGGTGCTCGGCGTGAGGAGAACCGTCGGCCCGGTGGACAACGTCGACGAGGTCCATCCGGTGTCGGCGATGGCCGAACTGGTCGCTCGCGCGGACGCCATCGTGTTCACCCTGCCCGGCACCGACGCCACCACCGGCCTGTACGACGCAGCGCTCATCGCGGCGACCAGGCCGGGGGCGGTGATCGTCAATGTGGGACGCGGGGCGGTGATCGACGAACCGGCGCTGATCCACGGCTTGACGAACGGGCCGTTGGGATCGGCGTATCTCGATGTGGTGGCCACGGAGCCGCTGCCGGTCGACTCCCCGCTGTGGGACCTGCCCAACGTCGTCCTGTCCCCGCACACCGCGGCCCTGAACGCGGCGGAGGATCGGCGGATCGCCGAACTGTTCGCCGACAATCTGCGCCGGTTCCTGGCCGGCGACGAGCTGATCAATGTGGTGGACCCGGTCCACTTCTACTGATCGTCTAGGTTGGAACGGCAATGGTCGGCGACGCGAGCGGATACGCGTACCCGGGGGCAGCAGCTCCGGCGGCACCCGCCACCAGGAACTGATCGGTCCCGCCCGCCGTTGACGCGAAGGCGGCGACCAGGCAGGACGGCGACCGGGCAGTACCAGTCCAAGCAGTACGACGACACGGAGGAACGACAATGGCATTCTGGGATTCACTCAAGACCAAGACCCAGGAAATGAACGGCAACCTCAAGACCAAAGCGGGTCAATTCAAGAACAAGGAGTTCGCGGCCGGCTCGATGGCGATGTGCGCGTTGATCGCCGCCGCGGACGGCACGATCGACCCGAGCGAGCGGCAGAAGACCGCGGGCCTGATCGTGGCCAATGACGTGCTGGCGATCTTCCCGCCGGCCGACCTGCAGGAGAAGTTCAACTTCTACTGCGACAAATTGACCCGCGACTACGATTTCGGCAAGGTCGAGGCGATCGCGACCATCGGGAAGCTCAAGTCCAAGCCCGACCAGGCCCGTGCGGTCATCCAGATCGGCATCATCATCGGTGGGGCGGACGGCAACTTCGACGAGCACGAGCGCAGGACGGTCCGCGATGCCTGCTTTGCGGTCGGTATCGCCCCGACCGAGTTCGACCTGTAGGTCGCCGGCCGCTCGGCGCCGGCAGTGGTTCAAGTCCCCCGGGACACAATGTCATAGCTGTCGAGCTATTCAGCCGATCCCCCGCCTCATAGCCCCGCCCGAGCGCCGAACACTATCCTGCACATTCATGCGGTTGGTCGGGCAGACAGACGTCACCATCCTGTGCATGACGCGCCGCGTCATCGGTGGCCTCTTCGCGTCTGTGACAGTGATGTTCGCGGTGTGGGCCTGGTTCAGCGATGTCCACGTGTTCGGCGGTGTCGGCGGTCGTCTGATCCTCGACGTCGTGGTGGGCGTTGCTTTTCCGGTTGCGGCGCTGGCTGCCGGAGGCGAGTTCCTCCAGCGTTGTCTGGTTGCCGCCGTTGGTCTCGCATGGCTGGCAGGCTCGGTATGGGGCGCGGCGATCGGCCTGCACCAAGGCCTTCTGATCGTGATGATTGCTGCGTATCCCTCCGGGCGACTGCGCCCGTGGCCGACCTGGCTCGCCCTGCCGGCCGCAGTGGTTGTCGCCGTGCTGATACCGGGGCCCCTGGTCACCGCCCTGGTGCTAGGTGCGGAGGCGTGCGGCCTGGCACTACTGACGGCCACGGACCGTTGGACGCCCCGGATCTACCCGGTTGCGGCCGCGTCGGTCCTCTCGCTCACCTTGTTGCATGCGGCGTGGCTTTCGGCCAGCAGCAGGTCTGCGGAACCGGCTGTCTACGGGGCGGTGTTGATCGGCACTGCGTTCGGATACGCGCTGACGACCCGGTTGACGTCCTCGCCGTCCGTGCGGTTGAGCGATCAGATCGTGGGTGGGAACGACGGCGACGAGCTCGGTGCGCTCGAACGGTTGTTGGCCGACATGTTGCACGACCCGCACGGTTCGCAGCGGCGACGAGGTCGTGGCGTCGGTCGACACGAGTTCGCCGTTGTTCGCGGACCCGCGCGTCGCTGCCGCGGTGGAGGTTGATCGCGGCCGGTGACGCGGAACGGAAAGCTGCGAGCATGAAACTGGCCCGGCATGTTGATCTAGTTCACCCAGCTGAACTTCGGTGGTCGGTGCAGGGTATTGCGCACCGGCCGTTGTTCGAGGTCGTGGGTGATCGGTGGGACGACTTCGGACAGTCCGTCGGCGGCGAGGCGGACCAACCATTGACCCTGATGGATCAGGACGTGGTGTCGCCGGCACAAGAGGCACCCATTCGAATAGTCCGATGGTCCACCGTCGCTCCAGTGTTTGATGTGATGAAATTCTGCCCATTTCCCCGGCATATGACAGCCCGGAAATACGCACCCGACGTCGCGCAGCAGAATCGCCCGCCGGCAGCTGGCATTGAACGACCGCATGGCTCTGCCCATGTCCAGCAGCTCGGTTTTCCCGCCCAGCACCGCCGGAACCACTTGGGCGTCGCAGGCCAGCATCCGGACCTGGTCGACGGGGATCCGGTCGCCGTACCCCAGCCGACCGCTACCCGTCCGATCGCGCAATGACTGTTCGTCGATGGTCACCAGCAGGTGAGGCCGCTCCCCACCCTGCATCGGGGCGCAGCCCAGCTCCAGGAACTTGTTCGCCATGATCGCCAGGGCCTGCGCGCGGCGGGTCCCGGCCGTGCGCCGCTCGGCCGGCACGTCCGCATCCATGGCCACCCGATCTTCGGGGCTGGCAGCCGGTGGTGGGTGGGCCGGGAACAAGCGGGGCTCGCCGGATTCCCGGCCGGGAGTTGAGTAGTCGGCCGGCACGGTCCCCAATGGCGCCCACTCGTACGGTGGCCGGGTGGGCCGCCACGGCTGCGCCTCCGACATCTCCGCCGAATCGGCACCGTCAGTGACGCGGTCGGTCGCCACTGCGCCGGACGGCACCTCGAGTTCGTCCTGGACACCATCAGGCGCAAGCCCGACGGCAGTATCGACGTCGATATCAGGATCGGAAGGCTCGTCATCAGGATCGGAAGGCTCGTCCGCACAACGGTTGCCGGGCTCATCGGTGCGGCCGGCGTCTGCATCGTCACCGCTCGCGTCGTCAGCTTCAGCCCGTGTCCCGGGCTGCTCCGGTTGCTCCTGCGCGTCGGGCGGGTCCCAGGGACTGCGTTGCCCCGACGGCGCACCCAGGGCGCCGAACGCTGCCCGCAACGCCTCCACTGTGAGGTCGTCGAGCAAGCCCCACACCTTGGTCAGCCCGTTCGGCCTGCGCCGGCCGAAATGGAACTCCATCTTTTCGTGGGCGTTGCGCTCCTCGTCCGTACCGTCCGGGTCAGCCATGAACGCGATCTCCCTGGCCACGTTCTCGAACGTCCTGGGGGCGAGCACCTGACCTTGCTCCACCAGAAATTGCTCCACCGACTCCCGAATGTCCTCCGGCACCGATGCCGGAAACCCGGTCAATGTGCGCACAATGACGTCCGCCTGTTTCGCCCCCAACCCGCCGTTGGCGACAGCGGCCGCTACCAACGGCAGCCGGGGCTCGATCACCGCGCCGGAGAGACCAATTGACGGGCACACCGCCTCGGCCAGTCGAACCCGCTGAAAGGAGTCGCCCTGACTGATGGTGACCACCTGCCGTAGCAACGCCGCCGTCGACGAGTGCCCGGCCGGCGCCGCCAACCCTCGCGACTCGATCTGGCCCACCAACAACGCGGAGGCGCCGTGCAATCGGCGCGCCTGCCGCTCCACTCCGCGCAGGAGATCCAAGGTCTCCCCCGTTCCCGGGACCGTCAGATCAACGGCCAGCAGCCCGTCGATCGCCGCCGCCACCAACGCCAGCGCCCCGCATGCCGGACCCGGCGACCAGTCAGCGTCACCGGCGGCGACAGACGACACATCGGTTCTCACATCCGCGTCAACCCCCTTGACCGCCATACGAACAACTGTACGACACACCGCCGACAGTGGTTCTGGTCATCAGGCTCAGGGACCGCCGCGCCAATGGTCGATCCGGCGATGATCAGGGCTGAAGCCGTGGTTCACCCCCCACAGGACGGCCTGGGTTCTACTGGCGGCGCCGATCTTGCGATAGACGTTCCTGATGTACGACTTCACCGTATTCGGGCTCAGATACGTCAACTTCGCCACTTCGGCATTGCTCTTGCCCTGGGTGATGAGGGCGAGGATCTCCGACTCCCGGTCGGTCAGGCCTTCACCACGGCCCGGCCAGTTCAACCCGCTCGTACTCGGCGCCCGACGTGGTGGATCGCTGACCACGAGTTCACCGGAGTGCACGGCTTCCAACGCAGCCACCAACTCCCGGGCGGGCAAGGCTTTGGACAGATAGCCGTGAGCGCCCTGTCGTTGCGCACTTTCGATCAGATCCGGATGGAAGTTCCAGGTGTAGACCACTACTCGCCGGGCCCCAGGGTTCCGCACCAGGACTCCGATCTCTTCGTGATCTGATTCCGGCTGAGCGAACGAGTCGTACAGCACGATGTCGACTGCGTCGTGCAAGGGCTCGTTGGCGTCGATCTCCGCGACGAGGATGCGATCCCGGTAGCGGTCGAACATGTGGGCCACGCCGATCAACACCACGTCGTAATCGTCGATCAACGCGACGGTGATCGGCTCGGATGGGTTCGGCATGGGCATGACCCGACGATAACCCCCCTAGGGGTGTGCCGCACCCACCCTAGGGGTGGTTGAGTCGGACTCGATCAGCAATCCGCTGACGCCAGCAGCGTTCAAGACACGGAGGCACATCATGCTCGGACTCATCATCGGCATCATCGTCATCGGCCTGGTCGCCGGTGCGCTCGCTCGGCTCGTCGTGCCCGGCAGGCAGGACATCTCGATCCTGATGACGATCGTGCTGGGGATCGTGGGCTCCTTCGTCGGGGGCTTCCTCGGCTACCTGATCTTCCACAAGGATGCCCAGAACGGGTTCTTCCAGCCGTCGGGAATCGTCGGCAGCTTCATCGGCGCGGTGATCGTGCTGCTGCTCTGGATCCGCCTTGGCAACCGCCGCTCGGTTCGTAGCTGAAACCAGGTAGTGCGACGGCCGGCGGGATGACTCCACGCTCGACGAGAGGCGAGTCGAACCGTCGGCCGTTTGCGGACCACAGATCAAGCGGGGATAGGGTGCTGTGACAAGTGGGGCCGACGTTGATATACGGCGCCACTGAACCACGATGCGACGGGAAACCTCTCCATGGTCAAGGCTTTCGGATACCACACCAACGGCGGACCGGAGGTTCAGGAGTTCCTGGACCTGCCGATGCCGACGCCGTTGCCTGGCGAACTGCTGGTCGAGGTGCGCGCGGCCGGAGTGAATCCGGTCGACTGGAAGATCCGCTCGGGCGCATTCGGGGCGACGGTGCTGCCCGGTGTGCTCGGTACCGAGGTTTCCGGGGTTGTTCGCGAGGTAGGACAGGACGTCGAGGGTTTCGCGGTCGGCGACGAGGTTTTCGGTACGGTCGCCCCAGGCTCCGGTGGGTACGCGGAGTTCGCCCTGCTGACCGCCACCGCATCGGCAGCGAAGCCGCCGCACGTTTCGTTCACCGATGCGGCAACGTTGTCGGTGGCCGGTGCGACGGCCTACGACGGGGTGACGCAACTCGGCCTCGAGCCAGGACAGACGCTCCTGATCAACGGGGCCAGCGGCGGAGTCGGAGTCGCCGCCGCGCAGATCGCCCGCGACTTCGGCATCAATGTGATCGGCATCGCCGGGCCGGACAAGCAGGCGTTGGTCGAGTCTCTCGGCGCCACACTCATTCCTTATGGAGATGGCGTCGCGGAACGAGTCACTGCGTTGCTACCCGACGGAGTGGACGCGATCTTCGATCTGGCCGGCGGTGGGGGTTTGCGGGCCGTTGCCGATCTTGTGGCGGATCGCAACAAATTGATCAGTGCCGGCGATCCGATCACGGTGAGCGAGCTCGGCGGCCACATGATCGAGCGGGACGGGACCAGCCGAGTGCTGGAGTCGGTCGCAGCCATGGTCGCCGACGGCAAGCTCGACCCGCACGTCGAGGACGTCCTGGCGCTGGATGATGCCGCCGACGCCATTGCTGCGGTTGAAACCGGTCACGCCAGAGGAAAAGTTGTCCTCCAGGTCTCCTGATGCCGAGCTAGGGATACTGAGGGCGTGGCCTACGACGAAGAGCTGGCTGACCGCGTACGCGCCATCGTCGAGGTCGAAAACGGCCTCAGCGAGAAGCGAATGTTCGGCGGGCTGGCGTTCCTCATCAATGGAAACATGGCCGTGGGCGCCAGTAGTCGAGGCGGCCTACTCCTGCGAGTGGATCCGGCGCAGAGCGATCACTTGACACAGCATCCTGGTGCGGGGCGTTTCGAGATGCGCGGACGCGAGATAAACGGCTGGCTCGGAATTGATGCGGCCGCCGTCCAGACCGACGCCGAATTGGAAAAGTGGGTCTCTATCGGTGTCGCCTTCGCCAGGGCGTTGCCCCCCAAATCACTTTAGAACAGGCCCTGCTCTCCCATCACAGGAGCAGGACGGTCAATCCTCGGACCGCCACCCGGGAGACTGCCCGCCGGGAACGGTTCGGCCGTATCGAGACCGAACGCCGCCCTGATGCTTCTGAATCTCTCCGACACCGTTCGGCGATAACCGGCGTCGGCGTTGGCGCCCCGCGCGTACAACCGCTGGTACACCGGTAGCAGATCCGGTCGAGTTCGGGCCAGCCAGCCGAAGAACCACTCCCGGGCTCCGGGACGCAGGTGCAGGGTGACCGCGCTGATGCCGGTCACGCCGGCTCTGGCCAACTCCCCCACCAGCGCCGTCAGTTGTTCGACGCTGTCGGTCAGATGCGGAAGCAGCGGGGCGACCAGCACCCCGCAGGGCAATCCGGCGCCGGTGATCCGCCGGATCAGGTCGAGCCGGGCGTTCGGGGTTGGCGTTCCGGGCTCCAGAAGGGTTTGCAGTTCCGGGTCCAGGAGGGCCAGCGACACACCCAGGCCGACGGGAACCTGCTGCTGAGCAGCAGCCAGCAGGGGCAGGTCTCTCGACAGCACCGTGCCTTTGGTCAGGATCGAGAACGGCGTTCCGCTGTCCGCCAGCGCGCCGATAATGCCCGGCATCAGTCGGTACCGGCCTTCCACGCGCTGGTAGGGGTCCGTGTTGGTGCCCATGGCCACATGTTCCCGCCGCCAACGAGGACGGCCGAGTTCACGCCGGAGCACGTCCACGACATTGACCTTCACCACGATCTGGGTGTCGAAATCGTGTCCGGTGTCGAAGTCCAGATAGGAATGGGTGCCCCGCGCGAAGCAGTAGACGCACCCGTGCGTGCAACCGCGATAAGGGTTGATGGACCACGGAAACGGCATCGGCGACGAGCTCCCCACACGATTGAGCGCCGTCTTGGCCCGCACTTCATGGAACGTCACGCCGGCGAACTCCGGTGTACGAACTGATGCGAGCAGCCCGGCGATCCGGCCCAGACCGGGTAGCGCCGCGGCATCCTCCCTGTCGACCGTCTGCTTCTCCCATCTCATTTCCCCATTCGAACATATGTATGATAGCTTGGTCAAGCTCGTAGCGAAACTGCTGCTCAGGGGGTAGTACGGCGGGCCGGCATCAGCCGATCGAGCGTGCCGCGTAAGGCCGACCGGTCAAACAGCCGACTATGTAAATGGCCGGAATTTTGTCTACGAACGTCTGTGAAGGGGTTAGCATCTGCCTATGAGACTCCGCAGCGTCAGCGTGCGACTACCTCGAGTAGCAAAGCTTTTCGCGGGTGTTCTCCTTGTCGCGGGCTTGGCGGTGGTGCCGGCCTCGCCGGCCTCGGCGGTCCCGGCCTGTGTGGGCGGCTTGGCTCCAGCCCTGTTGAGCACCGTGACTTGTTCTGTGGCGGGCAGCTATACGGTGACGGTTCCCACGGGCACCACCTCGGTCGTTGTCGATGCGGTGGGTGCGGGCGGCGGTGCGGGGTATCCGGCTCGAAGCCATATCGGCGGCAACGGGGGCGAGGTGATCGGCACGGCCACCCTGCCGGCCGGTACGGCGTACCTGTATGTCATCGTCGGAGCCGCCGGGACCGGAGACAACCACGGCATCAGTTCTGGCGGCGGAGCGTCCGCGATCATGGCCCTGGACAGTGATTCTCTGTTGCTGGCCAAACTGGCCATCGCCGGCGGCGGTGGCGGTGGCGCCTACAACGGCGACGGCGGCGCCGCCGGTTCGGCCGGCACCAGCGACAACTCCCAGGCGGTCTCAGGTCCGGGCCAACCGGGGCTCGGGCCTGTGGGGGGCGCCGGGGGTACCGGCACCTACGCGGTCGGGACGGCGGGTGGCAACGACAGTGCGGGGACGGCGACCGTGGCATCCGGGGGCGGCGGCGGAGTAAAGCCTGGTGGCGCTCATGGCGGTGCGGGTGGAGGCGGGTATGGCGGCGGCGGCGGAGGCGGCGCCAGTGTGAGCATGCTCATCATGTCCAACGTCGCCGGCGGCGGCGGTGGATCCTCGCTGGCCTCGTCTCGTCTGGCCTCGGCCTCGGTCAGCGTGAAGGCCGGCAGCGGCGGCGTCCAACTGCCCGGTCTGGTCGCGGGGGACGGTGCGGCGGGGTCGGTGGCGTTGACCTTCAATGGACTGGCGACGCCTGGTGTGCCCACGGGTGTGTCGGCGAGGCCGGGTGATGGTCAGGCGAGTGTGTCGTTCACGGCGCCGGTCAGTGATGGTGGGTCGCCGATCACGGGGTATACGGTGACCTCCAGCCCGGGCGGTCGGACCGCGACGTGTGCGACGAGTCCTTGTGTGGTCACCGGCTTGACGAATGGCACCGCGTATACGTTCACGGTGCACGCGACGAACGCGAACGGGAATTCCGGGGAGTCTTCCGCGACGACGGCGGTGACGCCGGCGTTGGTGCCGGGCGCGCCGACCGGGGTGTCCGCGGCGCGGGGCGATGGGCAGGAGATGGTGTCGTTCACCGCCCCGGCCAGCAACGGCGGGTCGGCGATCATCAGTTACACGGTGACCTCCAGCCCGGGCGGTCGGACGGCGACCTGCGGGGCGAGTCCGTGTGTGGTGACGGGTCTGACCAACGGCACCGCGTACACGTTCACCGTGCACGCCACCAACGCGATCGGTGACTCGGTGGAGTCGGTGCGTAGCGCCGCGGTCACCGCGGCGACCACCCCCGACGCCCCGACAGCCGTGTCGGCCACTCCGGGTGATGGGCAAGCCCATGTCTCGTTCACCGCCCCGGCCAACGACGGCGGGTCGCCGGTCACCGGATACACGGTGACCGTTAGCCCCGGCGGGCGGACCGTGAGTTGCGCTGCGAGCCCGTGCACGGTCACCGGTCTGACCAACGGCACCGCGTACACGTTCACCGTGCAGGCCAACAACGTCGCCGGCGGCTCGGATGATTCGGGGCCGACCGCCGCGATCACCCCGGCCCAGGTGCCGGGCGCGCCTACCGGAGTGGTGGCGACCGCCGGTGCCGGGCAGGCCAGCGTGAGCTTCACCGCGCCGGTCAGTGACGGCGGCTCGCCGATCATCGGATACACGGTGACCTCAAGCCCCGGCGGGTTGACCGCGACCTGCTCGGCCAGTCCGTGTGTGGTCACCGGTCTGACCAACGGGACTGCGTACACGTTCACCGTGCGCGCCTCGAACGCGGTCGGCAGCTCGGTGGCGTCCGCGGTGTCGGCGGCGGTGACCCCGTTGTCGGTGCCTGGTGCGCCGACCGGGGTGTCGGCGGTGCCCGCCAACGGGCAGGCCAGTGTGAGCTTCACCCCGCCGGCCGATACCGGTGGGTCCCCCGTCACCTCTTACACGGTGACGTCGGCGCCCGGCGGATTGACCAGCACCTGCGCGACCAGCCCGTGTGTGGTCACCGGTCTGGCCAACGGCACCCTTTACACATTCACTGTGACCGCCAGCAACATCACCGGCCCCTCGGCCCCGTCTGCGGCCAGTGCTGCGGTCACCCCGGCCACGATGCCGGGTGCGCCGACCGCGGTGGTGGCGACCAGAGGTGCGGGGCAGGCGAGCGTCGCGTTCACCGCCCCGATCAGCACCGGCGGGTCCCCGATCATCGGCTACACCGTAACGTCGGCGCCTGGTGGGTTGACCGCAACCTGCCCGAGCAGTCCCTGTGTCGTCACCGCTTTGACCAACGGCACTGCTTACACGTTCAGGGTCACCGCGACCAATGCGATGGGCACTTCGGCCCCCTCGACGCCGAGTCCTTCGGTCACGCCGGCCACTGTGCCGGGTGCGCCGACCGGGGTGACCGCGACCGAAAGCGCAAACCAGGCCAGCGTCGCGTTCACCGCCCCGATCAGCACCGGCGGGTCCCCGATCACCGGCTACACCGTCACCTCGGCGCCCGGTGGGTTGACCGCCACCTGCGCCACCAGTCCGTGCGTGGTCACCGGTTTGACCAACGGCACCGGGTACACGTTCACCGTGCGCGCCAGCAACGCGGTCGGCCCGTCGGCCGCCTCCGCGCCGAGTCCTTCGGTGACGCCGGCCACTGTGCCGGGTGCGCCGACCGGGGTGACCGCGACCGAGAGTGCGGGTCAGGCCAGCGTCGCGTTCACCGCCCCGGTCGACGATGGTGGGTCGCCGGTCACGTCGTACACGGTGACCTCCGCGCCGGACGGGTTGACCGCCACCTGCGTCAGCAGCCCGTGCGTGGTCACCGGTTTGACCAACGGGACTGCGTACACGTTCAGCGTGGCCGCAACCAACCGGGTGGGTGGTTCTGACCCGTCTGCTTCTTCTCTGCCGGTGATCCCGGTGGGGGCCCCGGATGCGCCCTCGTCGATGACCACCAGCGCCGGTAATGCGCAAGTGAGCGTGTCGTTCCCCGCCCCGGCCGATCAGGGATCGGCGATCGTCGGCTACCAGATCAGTACCGACAACGGCGACACCTGGGTCCCTCTGGTCTCTACCGAGACCAACGGCACCATTTCCGGCACGGTCGGCGGGTTGACCAACGGCACCGAGTACACGGTGCGCGTCCGAGCGGTGAACGGGGTCGGCGCCGGAACGGCGTCCACCCCGGTGACGGTGACCCCGATCACCGTTCCTGACGTCCCGACCGAAGTGTCCGCAGCGTTGGGTAACCGGTCCGCGGAGGTCAGTTTCACCGCCCCGGCGGAGACCGGCGGGTCCCCGGTCACCGGGTACACCGTCACATCCAGCCCCGGCGGCGTCACCGCTACCTGCGCCACCAGCCCGTGCACGATCACGGGTTTGACGAACGGAACCGCGTACACCTTCACCGTGCACGCCACCAACGACGCCGGCGATTCGGGCGAATCTGTGGCCTCCAACGAGGTGGTCCCGGCCGCTGTGCCCAGCCCGCCGGAATCGGTGACCGGCAACCCGGGTGACGGGTCGGTGGACCTGTTGTTCGTCGCGCCGTCGGACGAGGGCGGGTCGCCGATCACCGGTTACGAATACTCCATCGACGACGGCACCACCTGGACCACGCTGAACACCACTGACACGGGCAGGACGGTCACCGGCACGGTCAGCGGCCTGGCCAACGGCACCGCGTACCCGATCCGGGTCCGGGCCGTCAACGCGGCGGGCGGCGGAACCGCATCCGACCCGATCACGGTCACCCCGAGGACCGTTCCCGGCGCTCCCGGACACGTGAGCGCGGTCGGCGGCGCCGGCCGAGCCGTCGTCACCTTCACTGAGCCGGACGGTGATGGCGGGTCGCCGATCACCGGGTACACCGTCACCTCCGCCCCCGGCGGGATCACCGCCACCTGCCCCGGTTCGCCTTGCACCGTCACGGGTCTGGCGAACGGCACCGCGTACACGTTCACCGTGCACGCCAGCAACGACGCCGGCGACTCCGCCGAATCCGCGGCGAGCGCCCCGGTCACACCACGGTCCAGGCCCGCAGCGCTGACCGGCATCACCGCCACCGCCACCCCGACCTCGGTCACCGTCACGTTCGCCGCCCCGGACGACGGCGGGTCACCCATCACCGGTTACCAGATCTCCACCGACAACGGGCGGACCTGGAAAACCATCACCATCACCGGCACCGGAGCCACCCGTCACGGCACCCTGGACGGGCTGATCCCGGGCAGCTCATACTCGCTGAGGCTGCGGGCCGTCAACGACCAGGGCACCGGCGGCGCCTCCCAGTCGGTGCCCGTACAGACCCCACTCGCGGCGCTATCCGCACCGACCGCCGTGGCCGGAACCTCGTCGGTCACCGTCAGCTGGGCGAAGTCCCCCACCCCCGCGGTGACCGGGTACACCGTGCAGGCCCACCCCGGCCCGGCGACCTGCACCACCACTTCGATCGACGCGACGTCCTGCGTCATCGGCGGCACCGCCGGTGTGTCCTACACCTACACCGTGATCGCCCACACCCCCGACGGGGACACCCCCGCCTCGGCGCCGTCCCAGGCGGTCATCCCTGCGGCGGCGACCATCCCAGCGACCGCACCCCTGGTCGCGGACACCACCCTGACCACCACCGACGGGATCCTGGCCACTGTGAACCCGGCCCAACAGATCACCTTCGTCGGTACCGGGTTCCTGCCGTTGTCCAGCGTCTCGATCATCTTGTACAGCTCCCCGATCGTGTTGGCCACCCCCGTCACCAGCGCCGAAGGCACCTTTATCCAACCCGTCACCCTGCCCGCCACCATCACCCCCGGCATCCACAACTTCATCGCCTCGGGCGTCGACACCACCGGCACCACCCGGTACCTGCGCATGCAAGTCACCGTCGCACCCCCGGTCCAGTCGACCACCATCACCACCGGGACCACCACAGCGCCTCTGGCCTACACCGGAACACCAGCCCTCCAACTCCTACTGTGGGCCTTCCTCCTCACCGGCACCGGACTCCTCCTCCAACGAAAAGGACGCCGTCACCGCCACGACCAGTGAGGTTGGCCGGTCACGAGGCGGCGGCCGAGGTTCCCCCGCCCAGGACCGCCCTGACCGCGCTCTCGACCTGGTCCAGCGGGACCGGCTCCTGCACGCCGGAAACCAGGTCTTTGACCATCACCGTGCCCTGTTCCAGGTCGCGGTCACCGAGCACGAGGGCCACCCTGGCCCCGGAGGAGTCGGCGGATTTCATGGCCGCCTTCAGCCCGCGCCCGCCGTAGGAGCGATCCACCCGGATCCCCGCGGCTCGCAGCCGGCCCGCGATGACGGCCAGTTCGAGCGAGGCGGCGTCCCCCATCGGGACCCCGTACACCTCGCATCGGGCAGCTTCGCCGACCGCCAGTCCCTCCGACTTCGCGGCCAGCACCGTGCGGTCGACGCCGAGTCCGTACCCGATGCCGGTCAGGGCTTGCCCGCCGAGTTCGGCCATCAATCCGTCGTAGCGGCCGCCGCCGCCCATGCCGGACTGCGCGCCCAGACCCGGGTGGACGAATTCGAAGGTGGTGCGCGTGTAGTAGTCCAGCCCGCGCACCATCCGCGGATTGATCACGTACGGCACGCCCAACCGATCCAGGATGGCCAGCACTTCCGTGAAGTGCGCCCCCGATTCGGCGGACAGGTGGTCGAGCATCAGCGGCGCATCGGCCAGCATGGCCTGCACCTCGGGGCGTTTGTCGTCCAGCACCCGTAGCGGGTTCAGCGCGGCCCGCTCCCGGGTCGCCTGGTCCAGATCCAGCCCACCCAGGAATGCTTGCAACTTCTCCCGATAGGCCGGCCGGTCCTGCGCATCGCCCAACGAGGTCAGCTCCAACCGGTAGCCGGTCAGGCCGACCGAGGAGAAGGCCTCGTGCCCGACGGCGATCACCTCGGCGTCCAGAGCCGGATCGTCCGATCCGATCGCTTCGATGCCGACCTGCTGCAGTTGCCGGTAACGGCCGGCCTGTGGGCGTTCGTACCGGAAGAACGGTCCGGAGTACACCAGCTTGACCGGTAACGGGCCGCGGTCCAGGCCGTGTTCGATCACCGCGCGCATGACGCCGGCCGTCCCCTCGGGTCGGAGTGTCACCGAACGGTCCCCCCGGTCGCTGAAGGTGTACATCTCCTTGGAGACCACATCGGTCGACTCACCGACCCCGCGGGTGAACAGTGCGGTGTCCTCGAAGATCGGCAGCTCGATCGGCGCATAACCGGCGCGGTCAGCGGCCGCGATCAGCTTGTCCCGCACCTGCACGAAGGTCCTGGACAACGGGGGCACATAGTCGGGGACGCCCTTGGGCGCAGTCAACGAGGTCCTACCAGGCATCTGGTTCATCCGTCATTTCTTCGCGGCCAGTCCGACCAGGAACGGGTTGTTCATGCGTTCGGCGCCGATGGTGCTGGTCGGACCGTGCCCGGGGAGGACGACGGCGTCGTCGCCGCGGGTCAACAACCGGTCGGCGATCGAACTCATCAATTCCGCCGACGAACCGCCGGGCAGATCGGTACGCCCGACCGATCCGGCGAACAGGGTGTCGCCGGTCAGCAGGACCTCGGGACGGTCCCGGGCTGCGGCGAACCGGAAGACGACCGAGCCGCCGGTGTGCCCGGGCGTGTGGTCGACGCTCAGCGCGAACCCGGCCAGTTCCAATTCGGTCACGCCGGTCAGCGTGCGCACCACAGTCGGTCGCACACCGGAGAGGTCCATGCCGGCCAGCGCGCTTCGGAGCTGGGGCGACAGACCGGCCAACGGGTCGTCGAGCATGTACTCGTCGACCCCGTGCAGGTACGCGGGGATGTCGCCGGTACCGCACACCTGCGCTGCGGACGCGGTGTGGTCCAGGTGGCCGTGCGTCAGGAGCACCGCGACCGGCCGTACTCCGTGTTCGCTCAACGTCGCCGCCAGCCGTTCCGCCGCAGCTTCGCCCGGGTCCACCACCAGAGCATCGCCCCCGGACCGGGTGCCGATGACGTAGCAATTGGCCTGGAACGATCCGGCCGGGAACCCCGCGATGAACACAGCTGCACCCTAACCCGACCGATCCGGGTGTTTGATAGTCATATCGGGGGGCGCGGGTCAGACGAGATCCCGGTAACGGCCCGCCCGTCACCTAGACTCACCGGCCGGGGCCTTTGCCGCCGGTCAGGCTGACATGAAACGCTCCAGGAGGACGACAGTGCCCAGCAACCAGCAGCGACGCGAAGCCGCCAAGCGCAAGCTTGAACGCCAGCTCGCCCGCCGCGAAGCTGAGGAGGGCAAGCGCCGCAGGCGGTTGATCGCCGTCGGCGTGGTCGCCACCGTGCTCGTCCTGGCCGGCGGTATCTGGTACGCCACCACTCGCGGCGCCGGGAACACGGCCGGGGGTTCGACGGGTACCGCGACCGCTACGGCGGCCACCACCGCATCGGCGCCCAAGACCCCGTGCACCTATACCGCCGCCGGCAAGGCCGCCAAGGCCGTGAAGGCGCCGACCAACCTCTCCCCTGCCAACACCGGCACCGTCGATGCCACCATCACCCTGAACGGCCGGCCGGTCGACGTGACGTTGAACCGCGCCGCCGCGCCGTGCACCGTCAACTCGTTCCTCTCGCTGGCGTCGCAGAACTTCTACAATTCGTCGCCGTGCTGGCGGCTGACCGGCAATTCCGCGCTGAACATCCTGCAGTGCGGTGATCCCACCGGCATCGGAAACGGCGGTCCGGGCTACAAGTTCGCGGACGAACTCAGCCAGACCAAGACCTATCCCAAGGGCACCATCGCGATGGCCAATTCCGGCCCGGACACCAACGGCTCCCAGTTCTTCATCGTCTACAAGGACTCCACCCTGGCACCGTCGTACACGGTGTTCGGAACCGTGTCGGCCGCCGGTATGAACGTTATCGAGGACATCGCCGCGAAGGGCGTGAAGAACAACGCCCAGGACGGGCCGCCGGTGGCCAAGGCCGTCATCGACGCGGTCACCGTACCGGCCGAAGCCGTCACCGCGACCGGTACGTACGCCACCGCCAGCGCTGCGGTCGCGAGCACGGCCGGGTCAGGTGCGCCCGCGCCCACGACGGCACCGGCGCCCACGACGGCGAAGTAGTCAGGCGCTGGTCACCCGATAGACGTCGTACACGCCTTCCACCCCGCGGACCGTCCGCAGCAGATGACCGAGGTGTTTCGGGTCGGCCATCTCGAAGGAGAACCGGGAAATCGCCATTCGGTCCTTGGACATCGACAGGTTCGCGGAAAGAATGTTGACCTTTTCGTCGGCGAGCGTCTTGGTGATGTCCGACAGCAACCGGTGCCGGTCCAGCGCCTCGACCTGAACCGTGACCAGGAAGACCGACGCGGAATTCGGGTCCCAGCTGACGTCCACCAACCGCGCCGACTCGGCCCGCAACGCCTCGGCGTTGGTGCAGTCGGTGCGATGGACCGAGACCGCCCCGCCCTTGGTGACGAAACCGAGGATCGTGTCACCGGGCACTGGGGTGCAGCATCGGGCCAGTTTCAACTGGATGTCGGTGATCCCCTTGACCAGCACCCCGACATCGGCGGTGGGCCGGGCTCGACGCCCCACGGAGGGAACGGACCGCTCGGCGATGGCATCGCCGGCCTCCTCCGCGCCCCCCAGAACCGACACCACTTTGGCCACAACCGTTCTGGCCGACACATGATTCTCGCCGACGGCCGCGTAGAGGGCGGCGATGTCCTTGAATCCGAGATCATGACCGGCCGCGGCCAGCGCATCGTGAGAAATGAGCCGCTGCACCGGCAGGCCTTCCCGCCGGGCCGCCTTGGTGATGGCCTCCTTGCCCAGATCGACGGCTTCCTCGCGGCGTTCCTTCGCGAAATGCTGGCGAATCTTCGTCTTCGCCCGGGAGGAGGCGACAAACCCCAGCCAATCCCGGCTCGGGCCCGAGCCGGGCGCCTTCGAAGTGAAGATCTCGACGATCTGACCATTGTTGAGTGTACGTTCCAGGGCGACCAGACGACCGTCCACCTTGGCGCCGATACATCGATTGCCGACTTCGGTGTGTACGGAATAGGCGAAGTCGACAGGGGTCGAACCGGCGGGCAGGGTATGGATATCGCCTTTCGGGGTGAAGACGAAAATGTCGTTCGAGGCGATTTCGTACCGCAGGCTGTCCAGGAAATCGCCCGCGTCCCCGGCCTCCCGCTGCCAATCCAACAGTTGGCGCATCCAGGCCATTTCGTCGACCGATGCGCCGGCGCCGGCGTGGGTACCTCTGGTTTCCTTGTACCTCCAGTGCGACGCGATGCCGTACTCGGCGGTGTGGTGCATCTCGTGGGTACGGATCTGCACTTCCAACGGCTTGCCCTGGGGTCCGATGACGGTGGTGTGCAGTGACTGGTAGACGCCGTACCGCGGCTGGGCGATGTAGTCCTTGAACCGGCCGGGCATCGGTGCCCACATGGCGTGGACGACCCCCATCACGGCGTAACACTCCCGGACGGTGCCGACCAGGATCCGCACCGCGACCAAGTCGTGGATCTCGTCGAATTCACGCCCCCGGACCTGCATCTTCTGGTAGATCGAGTAATAGTGCTTGCCGCGTCCCACCACCTCGGCGGGGATCTTGGCCGCGCTGAGCTCCGTGTTCAGCTCGTCGGTGACCGCGGCCAGATAGGTGTCCCGCGACGGCGCCCGGTCGGCCACCAGCCGGACGATCTCGTCGTAACGCTTGGAGTGCAGGATGGCGAAGGCGAGGTCCTCCAGTTCCCATTTCACGGTGGCCATGCCCAGCCGGTGGGCCAGCGGCGCCAGCACCTCCAGGGTTTCCTTGGCCTTCCGGGCCTGCTTGTCGGGCGGCAGGAAACGCATCGTGCGCATGTTGTGCAACCGGTCGGCGAGCTTGATCACCAGGACCCGCGGGTCCTGGGCCATCGCGATGATCATCTTGCGAATGGTCTCGGCCTCGGCCGCGTCGCCGAAATGCACCTTGTCGAGTTTGGTCACCCCGTCGACCAGGTGCGCGACCTCATCGCTGAAATCGACCCGGACGTCGCGAAGGGTGTACGGGGTGTCCTCCACGGTGTCGTGCAGCAGCGCCGCTACCAGAGTGGTGGTGTCCATCCCCAGGTCGGCGAGGATGGTGGCCACGGCCAGGGGATGGGTGATGTACGGGTCGCCCGACTTGCGGAACTGCCCCCGATGGGCGTTCTCGGCGACCTCGTAGGCGTGCTGGATGACTTTGAGGTCAGCCTTGGGATGCAACGCGCGGTGCACCGCGAAGAGCGGCTCGAGCACCGTCCGGCCGGGCGTGGCCGGAGTGCGCTGGCCGCTCATCCGGCGGGTCAACCGGGATCGCATGCGTCTGGTCGCCGACATGGCCTGGGGCGGCGCCTCCGGCTCGGACTCGGCCGACCCGGCGGCGTGCTCGCCCACCTCCGGCGACGAAACATCCGGCGTCGAGGCTCCGGCCGGGGCGGATTCTGCCGGCCGAGCCGCGTCCAGGACGGCCAGGATCGGGGTGGGCAGAGTCGGGGTGGGCAGAGTCGGGGTGGGCACTGACGCCGGGACGTCGCCGCTCGGTTCCGGACTCATCACCACCCCATTCGCGGGTCTGCCCCTACCCACCGAGCATAACGCCGTACTCAGTAGGCCCGGATCGCGCGGACCTCGATGTCCGGCAGCCGTGACCGGCCGTGCAGGGCCAGCAGTTCGACGGCGACCGACACGCCCACCACGGTCGCGCCCGCAGCGCGCAGCAACCGGCAGGCGGCGGCGGCCGTCCCTCCGGTGGCCAGCAGATCGTCGACCACCAGCACCCTGGCGCCGGGGGGCACGTCGTCGGCGTTCAGCTCCAGGCTGGCCGTTCCGTATTCGAGGTCGTAGTGCTCGGTGAGCAGGATCCCAGGTAATTTGCCGGGTTTGCGCACGGCCAACACCCCCGTACCGGCCGTCATGGCCGCTGCCGTGGCCAGCAGGAAGCCCCGCGATTCCAGACCCGCGACCAGATCGAACGGTGGACCGGTGTCGTCGGACGCGCTGCCCCCGAACCCCAGGGTCAGGGCCACTCCAATCAGCCGGAGGCTCGGCGCGTCGGCCAGCACGGGCGTCAGGTCCCGGAACAGAACCCCTGGGATCGGGAAGTCCGGTTCCACCCTGGTCAGCCGATCGATGGCCGCCGCCGCAGCCGCCACCCGCGGGTCGACCGAGTGTTCAGCGGCCACGTTTGCCGGTGGGTCTGATCGCCCTGCTGGACGGCCGGTTCCCTTTGCCGGATGTCCGGGCCGCCGGGGCCGGTACAGGAGCGTTCGCCGGCGGGGTCAGGGTGACCGGGGTCGGCGCGGGCGGGGTCAGGGTGGCCGGGCGTCCGGGCCGCTGTGGCTTGACACCGGGCCGGGGCGCCGCACCGGCCTTGAGTCCACTGATCGACGGTGCGACCGCGGCGGGCGACGCCGGAGGTCGGGCGACACCGGGTGACCTCTTGTGCCCTACCGGGTCTCCGTCGGCGTCCACGATGACCCCGTCCGACCTGCGCTTGGCCAGCACCCTGGCCGTGTGCGACTTGATGGTCGTCTCCCGGATCTTCAGGTCCACGGCAATCGGCACCGCGACGAAGATCGACGAGTACGCGCCGACCAGCATGCCGACCAGCAGCACCAGGGCCAGATCTTTCAGGGTTCCGCCGCCCAGCACCGCGATGCCCGCGACCAACAGGCCGGCGACCGGCAGCAGGGCGATGAGCGAGGTGTTCAGCGACCGCATGATCGTCTGGTTCAGCGCGAGGTTGGCGGTCTCGGGATAGGTCCGCCGCAGCAGCGACGTCATCCCCTTGGCGTTCTCCTGCACCTTGTCATAGACCACGACGGTGTCGTACAGGGAGAACCCGAGGATGGTCAGCAGACCGATCACGGTCGCCGGGGTGACCTCGAAACCGGCCAGTGCGTAGATGCCCGCGGTGACCAGCACGTCGTGCAGAGTGGACAGCACCGCCCCGATGGCGACCCGCTTCTCGTACCGGATCCAGATGAACAAGCCGACCGCGACCAGGAAGATGACCACCGCGAGGATGGCCCGATTCGAGATCTGCGCTCCCCATGTCGATGACACGTCGGAGGCCGACACGCCGCCGGTAGGATGAAATGCGCTCACCAGGGCGGCCTTTCCGGCCGCGACCTGCTGCTCGGTCAACGCCTTGAGGGTGGCCTGCAGGGTCTTTCCACCGAGCGTCTGGACGGTCTCCACGTTGCCGGTTCCGACGGCTCTGTCCAATACCTGCGTGACGGCGTCGGTGCTTACCGCGGCCGCACCGGAGTTCGGCACGAAGGTCAGCGTGGTGCCACCGGCGAAGTCGGTGCCCAGATGGAATCCGCGGAACACGATGATCACAATGGAGGCGACCACCAGGAAACCGGAGAACATGTAGTAATAGCGGCGCCGGCCGATCAGGTCGAAGGCGCCGGTACCCGTGGTCAGTCGGGACAGGAAGCTGCCCGAATGCATCGCTTTGCTGAGCCTGACCGCCTCGTCGTGGGAGGCCGCGTCAGCCTCGGCCGGGTCGGTTCTAGTCGGTGCCATCTCAGGCCTCCTTCGCGGTGAGCCGAGCGGTCGCCGCTCGTTGTCTGACGCCGGCCGCGGCCACCGAACCCAGACCGGAGAACCGGGCCGAGTTGAAGATCCGGCTGCTCGAGGCCAGGGCCACCAGAGGATGGGTGACCAGATACACGATGACCAGGTCCAACACGGTGGACAGGCCGAGGGTGAAGGCGAAGCCCCGGACGTCGCCGACCGCGACCAGGTAGAGGATCACGGCCGACAGGAAGGACACCGCGTCGGCCGACATGATGGTGCGCCGGGCCCGTTCCCACGCCCGCGGGACGGCGGAGCGGAACGTCCGACCCTCCCTCACCTCGTCCTTCAGCCGTTCGAAGTAGATGACGAAGGAGTCCGCGGTGATACCGATGGCCACGATCAGTCCGGCGACGCCCGCGAGGTCCAGGCTCAGCCCGATCCACCGGCCCAGCAACACCATGATCGCGTAGACCAGGCTGCCGGACAGCAACAGCGATCCGATGGTGATCAGGCCGAGCAGTCGGTAGTAGAGCAGGCAGTAGACCACGACCAGCAGGAGCCCGATGCCGCCGGCGATCAGGCCCGCCTGCAGGTACTGCAGGCCCAGCTGGGCACTGATGCTGGTGGATGTGCCCTGGATGAAGTTGAGCGGCAGGGCGCCGAAGTTGAGCGAGTTGGCCAGACCGGTCGCACTGGCCTGGGTGAAGCTGCCCTGGATCAGGGTGGTCACGGTGTTGATGGCCTGTTGGATGGACGGGTCGGAGATGACGACGCCGTCCAGCGTGAACGCCGTCTGCTTGCCGACGTTGGCGACGGTGTAGTTGGACCAGGTCTTGAACCCGGCCGAGTTGAAGGTCACATTGATGACCCAGCCGCCGGTACCGCTCGTGTCCAGGCCGGCCGTGGCACCGGAGATCTGGTCCCCGGGAATCAGCGTCTGGTCCAGGACGAACACCGAACCCTTGAGGTTCGTGTCCGAATCGGTGCCGCAGGCCAGCAGCGGGCGGCCGGGAACGTCCAGTCCCTCGGTCTTGCCGATGTCCTGGCAGCTGACGGAGTTGCTGGTGACGGCCGTCTGCGCCGCAGTCAGCCAGCTCGCCCAGCCTGCGGCGGTGGTCGCGGCCGGCTGGTCGGGGTTGTTCTTGTCGCTTCCGGGCAACGGCCAGGCGGCCTTGGTGACGGTCGGCGCCGCCGACGAGGCCGGGGCGGACCCGGCCACCGACGCGGCCGGTGCGGACCCGGCCGCCGTCGCGGCCGGTGCGGACCCGGCCGCCGTCGCGGCCGGTGCGGACCCGGCCGCCGTCGCGGGGCTGGTGGTGGCCGGCGCGGCCGCGCGCAGGCCCGCCGGCGACGTGGCCGGGCCCGATCCGGAGGGGACCGAACCGGAAGGAACCGACCCGGAGGGGACCGAGGACGGAGCGCCCGAGACGACCGCACCGCCCGAGGTGGCCGCCCCGCTGGGGGTGGCCTTGGCCCCCGCCGCGCTGACCAGGTCGTAGTCCAACCCCTGCGCCAGGTGGGGGCGGATGTTCAGCCGTGCGGCGGCGGTCAGGCCGGTCAGCTCGTCGTTGCCCGGGACCGTCACCACCAGGTGGCTGGACCCGTCGATCTGGACCTGGGCACCGACGACACCAGATCCGTTGACGCGGCGGGTCATGATCTGCTGGGCCTGTTGCATGGAGGATGCGGACGGCGCCTTGTGGTCCAGCGTCTCGGCGGTCAGGGTGATCTGGGTGCCGCCCTGCAGGTCGATACCAAGCTTGGGACTGTTCGACCCTGCGGTGAAGAACACCAGGGCGTAGAGAACGGCCGTGACGATCAGGAAGGCGGTGATCAACCGCCAGGGTCGGAATTGACCTACAGGGCTTGCCACGTCGCGCCTATCTCCTCACATCCTTCTGGCCGACCGCAGCGACAAGTGGCCGGGCGACACTCACGCCCTAGTTGACGTCGTTGGTGCGCTTCTTCAATGACGGGTGGTCGTCGTGGATGGGCTCCACGGTGTCATTGAATTCGGTGCTATTGGCCTCGGGCCCGGTGAACTCGGTGTTGTCGAATTCGGTCTCGTCGAATTCGGTTTCCTCCGGGACCGGGATGATTTCGCGGACCGCGGCCCGAATCCAGAGGGTGTAGACGCCGGGAGCGATTTCCAGCTCTATGGTGTCGTCGCCAACAGCCGTGACCGTGGCCTGCATACCGGACGTCGTCATCACCCTGGTGCCCGGGACCATCGATTCCTGTAGTTCTTGGGCCTTGATCGCCTGCTTCTTCTTGTTCCGCGACCCGAAGACCATCATCACGCCGACCGCACCGAACATCAGGATCAAGAGCGTGAAGTTCTGCATGGTTCTCCTTTGAGGTACTCCCACTCGAAAGCCCGATGCTACCGGACGAAGCCCCGATCGGGAGAAACCGCGACCTGGCCCGATCAGTCGTCCGCGTCGAACAACACGCCGGTGAAAGCGGTGCCGGACCGGGGTTCCAGGCCCAGGTGCGACCACGCTGACGGCGTGGCGATCCGCCCCCTCGGGGTGCGCGCCAGCATGCCCAGCCGGACCAGGAACGGCTCGCACACCTCTTCGACCGTGGTCGGCTCTTCACCGACAGCGACCGCCAGGGTGGTCAAACCGACCGGGCCACCACCGAACGAGGAGCACAGGGCGGTGAGAACCGCCCGGTCCAACCGGTCAAGACCAAGCTCGTCGACGTCGTACACCTGCAAGGCCGCTCTTGCCACCTGCAAATTCGCCGTCCCACCCGCTCTGACCTGCGCGAAGTCGCGCACCCGGCGCAGCAGCCGATTGGCGATGCGGGGTGTCCCGCGGGAGCGCTTGGCGATCTCCGCCCCGGCGTCGGCGGGCAGTTCGATGCCCAGGATGCCGGCGCTGCGGGTGATCACCCGCAACAGCTCGGCCGGCGAGTAGAACTCCAGGTGGGCGGTGAAGCCGAACCGGTCGCGCAGCGGGGACGTCAGCTGGCCGGACCTGGTGGTCGCTCCGACCAGGGTGAACGGCGCGACGTCCAGCCCGATCGAGGTCGCGCCCGGCCCCTTGCCGACCATCACGTCGACCCGGAAATCCTCCATCGCCAGGTAGAGCATTTCCTCGGCGGGCCGGGCGATCCGATGGATCTCGTCGATGAACAGGACGTCGCCCTCCACCAGGTTGGAGAGCATCGCGGCCAGGTCGCCGGCGCGCTCCAGGGCCGGCCCTGAGGTCAGCCGGATCGCCGCCCCCAACTCGGCGGCGATGATCATGGCCAGGGACGTCTTGCCCAGGCCCGGCGGACCGGCCAGCAGAATGTGATCGGGTACCGCGGCTCTCATCTTCGCCGCCGACAACACCAGTTCGAGCTGCTCGCGCACCCGTACCTGGCCGACGAACTCGGCCAGGTTCCGCGGCCGGAGGGACGCCTCGACCTCGGTGTCCCCGGGAAGCCGGCTGGGGTCGAGCTCTGCTCCCAGCTCGTCCGGTGCCGTCATCGGTGTCGTCCGAGCAACCCCAGCGCGCGCCGCAGCAGCAGTGAGACGTCACCGCCCGCGACCGCCGGGTCCTCGGGGTCGGAGGCCAGGGTGTCCATCGCGTCGTCGGCTTGTTTGCCGGTGAACCCGAGACCGACCAGCGCGTCGGACAGTTTCGGCCGCCACGCCGCGGAGGGGGCGCCACCGGCCGGCGCCGCAGAGGTCACCAGGCCGACCTTGTCCCGCAGTTCCAGCACCAGTCGTTCGGCACCTTTTCGGCCGATGCCCGGCGCGCGGGTCAGGGTCGCATAATCGCCGGAGGCCAGCGCACGCCGCAATTCGTCGGGTTCGAGCACGGCGATCAGCGCCAACGCGATCTTCGGTCCCACCCCCGACACCGACTGGACCAGTTCGAACAGCTCCTTGGCCGCGTCGGAGGCGAAGCCGAACAAGGTCAAGGAGTCTTCCCGGACCACCAGGGTGGTGGCCAGTCTGGCCTGCTCGCCCCGGCGCAACCCGGCCAGCGTGGACGGCGTCGCCCGAATGGCCAGCCCGACCCCGCCCACCTCGATCACCGCATGGTCGAGGGTGACGGTGGTCACGGTGCCGCGAACCGAGGCGATCATCGACCGGGGGTCCCCGGCCGCACCGCCGCCGCCAGCCGGGATTGCATCGGTGAACGCCAGAGGTGACAGATGGCCAGCGCCAGGGCGTCGGCGGCATCAGCCGGACGGGGTTCGGCGGCCAACCGCAGGAGCCGGGTGACCATCGACGTGACCTGCGCCTTGTCGGCGTTCCCGTTCCCGGAGACGGCTGCCTTGACCTCGCTCGGGGTGTGCCAGGCGACCGGAATACCCCGGCGGGCCGCCGCCAGGGCCACCACCCCGGCCGCCTGGGCGGTGCCCATCACCGTCCGGACGTTCAACTGGCTGAACACCCGCTCGATGGCGACCGTGTCCGGCCGGTGTTGATCCATCATCGCTTCCACCCGTTGGGCCACCGCGAGCAACCGGTGGGCGATGTCGTCACCGGCCGCCGTGCGGATGACCAGCACCTCGACCAGTTGCGGCGGCCGGCCCGGTCCCCCGTCCACGACGCCCACCCCGCATCGGGTGAGTCCGGGATCCACGCCCAGCACACGCACAGTTCGCACCTTTCGGGTCGGCCCCGGTCGCGCCCGGCACACGCTGGACACACGGGCCCTGCGCCCGAACACCTGTCCGAGGACGTTACCCGGTGGATGGACGGCCGGCGGGAACGCCACGCCGAACCGGCGTCACACCCGCTCGAGCAGCAGCGCGATCCCTTGACCGACCCCGATGCACATGGTGGCGACCGCCCGGCGGGCGCCCTGGTCGGCGAGGTCGATGGCCGCGGACAGGGCCAGCCGGGCTCCGCTCATTCCCAGGGGATGGCCGAGCGCGATCGCGCCGCCGTTCGCATTCACCTGCTCGGCGTCGTCGGGCAGGCCCAACCCGCGCAGTACCGCCAGCGACTGCGAGGCGAACGCTTCGTTGAGCTCCAGCAGGTCGATGTCCGTGATCTCCAGACCGGCCCGGCCCAAGAGCCGCCGGGTGGCCGGTTCCGGCCCGATGCCCATGATCCGGGGCGGGACGCCGACGGCGGCCATCCCGGTGATCCGCGCCAGCGGGTTCAGGCCGTACCGGGCCACCGCGGTGTCCGAGGCGATCAGCAGAGCTGCCGCACCGTCGTTGATCCCGGAAGAGTTGCCGGCGGTGACGCTGCCGCCGGGAAACAGCGGCCGCAGACCGGCCAATGTCGCGAGCGAGGTCTCGCGTGGATGCTCGTCGCGGTCCACGACCACCGGGGCGCCTTTGCGCTGGGGGACGGTGATGGGCACGATCTCCCGATCCATCCGCCCGCTGGCCATCGCCTTGGCCGCCCGTTCCTGCGAACGCATCGCGAACGCGTCCTGATCCTCGCGGGACACGCCGTAGTCCCTGGCCACGTTCTCGGCCGTCTCCGGCATCGCGTCGGTGCCGTACCTCTCCCGCAGGCGCGGATTGACGAACCGCCAGCCGATCGTGGTGTCGGCGATCTCCGCCGTCCGGGCGAAGGCCGTCTCCGCCTTGGGGACGACGAATGGGGCACGGCTCATACTTTCCACGCCGCCCGCGATCACCAGATCCGCGTCGCCGGCGCGAATGGCCCTGGCGGCCGTACCGACGGCGTCGAGCCCGGAGCCGCACAGCCGGTTGACGGTGCCGCCCGGCGTCCGCACCGGGAGGTCGGCGATCAGGGCCGCCATCCTGGCCACATTGCGGTTGTCCTCGCCGGCCTGGTTGGCGCACCCGAGCAACACGTCATCCAGCTCCGAGAAGTCCACCGAGGGTAGCCGGGTGGTCAGCTCACGCAGTACGTGAGCAGCCAGGTCGTCCGGACGGACGGCGGCCAGGGCGCCGCCGTACCTGCCGATCGGCGTCCGTACTCCGGTGACCACATAGGCGGTGTTCATCGGTTGCTCCTCGTCAGTCCTCGTCGAGTTCGGCCAGCACGTCATCGGGGATCTCGGCGTTGGTGTACACATTCTGCACGTCGTCGAGATCTTCGATCGCGTCGATCAGTCTGAGCACCCGGCGGGCGCTTTCGACGTCGAGCGGGACGGTGAGCGAGGCGACGAAGGTCGGATCGGCCGAGTCGTATTCGATGCCCGCTTCCTGTACCGCGGTGCGCACCGCGAGCAGATCGGTCGCCTCGGAGATCACCTCGAAAACGTCCCCGCTGTCCAGAACCTCGTCGGCCCCGGCGTCGAGGACGGCCAGCAGCAGGTCGTCCTCGGTCAGGTCACCGGCTTTGGGCACCACGATCTGGCCTTTTCGGCTGAACAAATAGGACACCGAACCTGGATCGGCCATGTTCCCGCCGTTGCGCGTGACGGCGACCCGCACCTCGCTGGCCGCGCGGTTGCGATTGTCGGTCAGGCACTCGATCATCATCGCCACGCCGTTGGGTCCGTAGCCCTCGTAGGTGATCGACTGGTAGTCGGCGCCGCCGGCCTCGGCCCCGGACCCACGCTTGACCGCCCGGTTGATGTTGTCGATCGGCACCGAGGTCTTCTTGGCCTTCTGGATCGCATCCCACAGGGTGGGGTTGCCGTCCGGGTCCCCGCCGCCCATCCGGGCCGCGACCTCGATGTTCTTGATCAGCTTCGCGAACGCCTTGCTCCGCTTGGCGTCCTTGGCCGCCTTCTGGTGCTTGGTGGTCGCCCATTTGGAGTGGCCGCTCATCTCGCGAGATACCCCTTGATCGCCGGCGTGGTGTCGTGGATTCGGCCGATGGGTCGCGTGCGGGGCCGAATCTCGAAATCCTACGTCGCTCGGACCGTCAGTCTGGGCAGGGTGAGCTGCAGCAGCGGACCGATGGCCAGGGCGTACAGGGCCGTGCCGACGCCGACGGTCCCACCCAGCACAGCGCCGATGCCCAGGACGGACACCTCCAGGCAGGTGCGCACCACCCTGACCGAACCCACCCCCCGGGCCACCAGGCCGGTCATCAGACCGTCGCGCGGTCCGGGCCCGAGCCCGGCACCGATGTACAGGCCCCCGGCCAGCGCGTTGCCGACCACCGCCGCGGTCAGCAAGCAGATGCGGAGGGTCAGGTTGTCGGTCGGCGGAACGAGGGCGAGGGTGGCGTCGGTGGTCCAGCCGATGATCGCGGCGTTCAGCACCGTGCCGACACCGGGTCGCTGCCGGAGCGGGATCCACATCAAGAGGACCAGGACGGATACCGCGGTGATGACGGTGCCGTAGGAGATGTCGATCCATCGGGCCAGGAGGCGGGTCAGCCCGAAATGGAAGACGTCCCAGGGATCGAGACCGAGCACCGACCTGACCATCAGTCCCATGGTGAACCCGTACAGCAGCAACCCGACGATCAGCTGACCGAATCGCCGGACCCGGCGGTCGGGCGGGATCGGGGCGAGCAGGGAGAGCGGACCGCGGCGTCGACGACCGGCCGGACGGCCCGATGCCCGAGTCGACCGGGACGGTTCGGTGGAGCACATCCGTCCATCTTCCCGCCAACTGGCCCAACGGATCCGCAGCGCCGTGCTGGACGGCCGCCCCGCTGAGATTCCCGGCTGGCTGGCCTGACGGATTCGAAATACTGCAGGGCCGCCGCAGCAAACGTTCCCGGCGGGAATTTCGGCCGGGTGGCTGACCCTGATGCGCCCGATGTGTACCGACCCGGCGGCGTCGTCCTGGAAAGGTCCGCATGACGGTCACATCTGGCGTCAGAGGGTCAGCCCGCGACGCCGCCTCGAACGGCTTGCCGACCGTGCCAAGCCCTCCGGACGGCCGGTTCGAGTATCACTGTCGGTGGCGTCGACTACGGTCGAACACATAGTCGAAAATCGCAGAAAGCCGCAGATCACGGCGGCGATGAACCGGGGGTGGACACAGATGGGCGATGTGGTGGGGGCGGCCGGTCCAACGGAGCTGTCCGAGGCAGACCTGGAGGTGATGCGGGCCAGGTTGTGCGCCGCGGCCGGCCAGATGGCGGCCGCGGAATGCTGGTGGCTGGATCTGGTGGCCGAGTGCGACGCGGCCACGGCCTGGTTCGGCAGCGGCATCCGGGACTGTGCACATTGGATCTCCTACTCCTGCTCGATGAGCCTGGGCACCGCGCGCGAGCATGTTCGGGTGGCCCGCGCCTTGCGGAGTCTGCCCTTGATCCATACCGAGTTTGCCGCCGGGCGATTGTCGTACTCGAAGGTGCGCGAGGGCACCAGGATCGCCGACAAGATGGACGAGGCCGCTTTGCTGTCCTTGATGAAGGTGGCCACGGCCTCCCAGTTCGAGCGGACGGTGCGTGGTTACCGCCGGTCGGACAACGAACGCCTGGAGCAGGAGAAGCGTCGCAAGGCGCGCTGGTTCACCGACGACGACGGCATGCTGGTGCTGACGGCCAGGCTGCCTGCTGAAGAAGGTGCCGAGGTCCTGGCCGCCCTGAAAACGGCTTCCGATGAATTGTCCGCCGCCCAGGCCGCGGTTCGGGCTCCCGACACCGTGGTGGCGGACCCGTCGATCAGCTGCGCCGATGCTTTGCTCGAGGTCGCCCGCCGATCTCTGGCCACGGTCAGTCCGGATCTGTCCGGTGAAGACCGGCATCTGGTAGTGGTGCACGTCGACGCCAACCTGCTGGCCGGAAATGAGTTGTCGGAGCCGACCACCCCGCCCGAACAGGAGCCCGACACCAACGCCGTGCCGGCCGTCGGCTGCTGTCAGGTCAGCGGGGTCGGTGGCATCGCCCCGGAGACTGCCCAACGAATTGCTTGCGACGCAACGTTTGTCGCGATCACTCGAGGTGAAGGTGGAGCCGTGCTGGCCCACGGACGCAGGCGACGGCTCGTCTCAGCCGCACAGCGCCGAGCGCTGATGGTCCGGGACGGCGTCTGCCGATTTCCCGGCTGCCGGCGCACCACCCATCTGGAAGCACACCACGTCCGATCATGGTCGGCCGGCGGAAAGACCGACCTGGACAATCTCGTGCTGCTCTGCCGGCTGCACCATGTCGCCGTCCACGAAGCTGGTTTCGCGATCACGCCCACCCTGAATTCCACCCTCTCGGCACCGGCCTGGCGGTTTCTCGACCCTAGAGGCGCGGTGATCACCCCGGATCGAATCGGCATCAGCAGCCCGGAGTACCCGAATTACTTCCCGTTGACCCGCGACCTGGACCACGTGACCAACTGGACCCAATCGGAGGCCGAAGCGGTCCGGCCGCGCTGGGCCGGTGAACGCTTCTCGCTGCGGGACATCGTGAGCGTCTGCTTCGACAACCCGCGGGTTCCCAGTCTGATTACCTAGTTGGTGCCGACCTGGGCGCTCGGGGGAGCCAGCATCACCCAGGTCTTCCCCGGCTTCATGGGCAACGGCCCGCCGGCGGCGTCCTTGAAGGTGAACGGATCGCCGGGCCTGTCCCGGCGCCAGGTGCCCGCAATCACCCGGCCGTTGCGATACAGGCTCAGCCGGCCCGCGCCGACCGTCTTGGTCAGGTAGGACGGCTGGCCATTCGTGTCCACGGTGCCGTCCGGCGTGTCGATGACGTTCATCAGCAGGACGTTGTCGGCCGCCTCGACCCCGCCCTGATAGTCAGACATCTGGGCACCGTTGCGCATCCGGACGTACCGGCCACCGCGGTAGGCGAAGTCGGTCTCGCCCGCCTCCATCACCACGCGGAGGGACGACACCGGCCGGCCCGCCGCGACCACCGGTGACTGCGGCACGAAGTGGAACCCGATGGACCTGGCCGGGGTCAGACCCCTGGCCTGGGCCGCGACGGTGACCAGATTGGCGTGCAGGTTGTGCGTGCCGGTGGCGACATCCGACCGGAAGTAAGCGTCGGCCAGCCCGGACGTGTCGACGATGGAGGTCGCAGCCAATGCAGCCAGTGGTCCGCCCGCACCGCCGGAGAAGACCAGTGCGGGCCTCCCGAACACCGGGAGCAACTGGGCGTCGGTCGACCGCACGCTGCGCACCGGTCCGACTTCCGTGGGCATGGACGTGTGGAACACAGCGATGATCCGGGTCAGGCCACCCTCGACCTGTTCCACGAAGACCACGTCGGCGGCGGAGAGGCCGAATTGCGGAACGCCGAAGAACACGTTGTCGATCTTCGCCGCGATCACCGGGTTGGTGCTGATCGCTCCCCCGGTCAGCGGGTCGGTGGTCACCCGCGGCCGGGCCACGGGTTTGGGGACCGTCGGTCGGGCGGCGGTGGTGCGCTTCGGGGTGGCCGCGACCGGACGGGGCGTCGGGCGGGCGGGGGTCGTCGAGGGCGCAGGCGGCGGCGTGGGGGTGACCATGATGCCGACCGCCGCACTACTGGCCACCGGTGACGTGGGCGGGGTCGACGTCGCCTGTTTCGCCGAGGAACACGCGGACAGGACCAGGATCGACCCGAGGATCGACACGATGCTGCGGGCGGGACGCATGCCACTACCGTAGGCGGGTTCCCCGTTGTCCCGGACCGGACCCGCCGCCGGTCGACAAACACTCAGTTGATCTCCGATATCCGCGGCGCCGCCTGGCCGGCGGCGAGCACCAGGTGCGCCTCGCCCAACCGCCGGGCCAGTTCCAGCGGGTAGACCGTGTTCCCCGACCGGGCCAGATCCGCTGCGGAAAACCAGGCGTGACCGGTCACGCTGGCCTGCTCGGACGCGGTGAAGCCGCTGACGTCCACCTGGAATCCGGGCGGGGCGCAGGCCACGAAGTAGAACTCCGTCTGTTCGAAATCGACCCCGGTGAAGACGAACCGGGCCGATCGGCGCCAGATCGGGCCGACCAGATCGGCGGCCGACAACCGTAGACCGGTCTCCTGGAAAGTCTCCCGGATGGCGGCCGTCCGCAGATCCTCCCCGGGTTCCACCCCGCCGCCGGTCGGGAACCAGATGCGGGCCCCGCGCGGGTCCGCACCGGAGAACAGCAGCACCCGCTGCTGGTCGTCCAGCAGCACCAACCGGGCTGCCACCCGCGGCGTGGGGCCGGCGGTGACCTGGTCGGCGATCTCGAAATAGTCGGGCAGCGCCGCCCGGCCGGCCAGCCGGAACAGCCGGGTGAACCACACCGCGCGCAGCGCCCTGGTGTCCCGTACCGCGTCGTTGTAGAAGCTGCGCGCCAACGCCACCCGTTCGCCGGCGTCCAACAGTTCGGCCGCCAGTTCCGGCTCCACGACGGGCGGTTGGGTGGCCAGCGCCCTGGACAGGTCGTTCTCGGCGTCGGCCCTGGTCGATCGGCCGGCGCGGTCGGCCTGTCTGGTCAGCTGACGGAGCCGGTCGGCGTCCGGTCCGGAAAACGCGCCCGCGGCGGCCGCGGCCCTGGTGGCGACGATGCGGCGGGACAGGGCGCCGTCCAGCGCCGCCCACGCCGCCTCGGTCCGCACATGCAGGCGATCGAGGCGATTCGCGGTCAGCCACAACCGGAACGCGGCCACCAGCAGCACGAACAGCAGAATCACGACGACCAGGGTGTTCACCGCCGCCTCAGTCCGCTTCGACCACGACCGACCGCGGATCCGCGGCGATCACCGTCTCGTAGACCTTGACCACCTTGGCCGCGACCACCGGCCAGTCGTAGGCGGACACCGCCTGCCGGGCCGCGGCCACCAGGGACGCCCGCCGGATCGGGTCGTCGAGCAGAGAAGAGATGGCTGCGGCCAGCGCCGGTGCGTCCTCCACCGGGCTGAGCACCCCGGCCGCGCCCCCGTCCAGCACCCGCACGAAGGCGTCCAGGTCACTGGCCACCACCGGGCAGCCGGCGCTCATGGCCTCGGTGAGGATCATCCCGAAGCTCTCGCCGCCGGTGTTGGGCGCGCAGTACACATCCACCGAGTGCAGCAGGGACGCCTTCTGCGCCGTCGAGATCAGGCCGAGCGGCTTCACCCGGGGCGCCAGGTCGCCGGCGAGCTCCAGCAGTTCCTGCTCGTCACCGCTTCCGGCGACCAGCAGCTGCAGGCCCGGCCGTTCCAGGGCCAACAACCGCAAAGCCTCCAACAGGGTGGCCATGCCCTTCCGCGGCTCCTCGAACCGGCCGATGAATCCGATGGTGCCGCCGGCCCGGGGGTAACCGGGCAACGGAGCCGCCGCGGCGTAGAACGCCACGTCCACGCCGTTCGGGATGATCACCGCGTCACCACCGAGGTGTTCGACCTGCACCTGGCGGGCCAGTTCGCTGACCGCGATCCGGCCGGTGATCTTCTCCAGGAACAGCTGCAGCATGCCCTGGAAGGTGGTCAGCATCCGCGACCGCGGATTGGCCGTGTGGAAGGTGGCGACGATGGGGCCGTCGGCGACCATCAGGGCCAGCATGGAAAGGCTCGGGGCGACCGGCTCGTGCAGATGCAGTACGTCGAACTCGCCGGCCCGCATCCACCGGCGCACCCTGCTGTAGGAGACGGGTCCGAAGGACAGCCGGGCCACCGAACCGTTGTAGGGAATCCCGACGCTGCGTCCGGCCGGGACCACGAAGTCGGGGAAGTCGCCGTCGTCGTCGCCCGGGGCGATCACCGAAACCTGGTGCCCCAGACCGATGAGCGTCTGGGCCAGGTCCGCGACGTGGCCCTGGACGCCGCCGGGGATGTCGAACGAATACGGACAGACCAGGCCGATCCTCATCCTGCGACGTGCCCGGCCGGGAGGTCGGCGAGCCAGAGCGGTTGCAGCATGTGCCACTCCGACGGGTACTCGGCGATCGCCTTCGCGAAGTGGTCGGCGATCGCCTGGGTGCCCTGACGAACCCGTTGGGCCAGCCTGGTGCCGGGCACGGTCAGCGGTGCGGACACCTCGGTCCGCCAACCGCGACGGGTGCCGTGGCCGGTGGATCGCAGGTGAGCGACGCACAGGTCGGCGCCGGTCAGCGTGGCCAGCAACACCGGACCGGCCGGCATGCGGGTGCGCTCGCCGAAGAAGTCGACCGGCACGCCGCTCGCGGTCAGATCACGATCGCCGAGCAGAACGACGATCCCGCCGGCCCGCAGCCGGTCCTTGAGCACCGAAGAGGTCGAGGCACCGCCGCCGGTCAGGGGGAGGACCTCCATGCCCAGCGATTCCCGGTACTGGACGAACCGGTGGTACAGGCTCTCCGGTTTCACCCGTTCCGCGACGGTGGTGAACGAGCCGTACTGCTGGGCCAGCATCAGTCCGGCGACGTCCCAGTTCCCGGAATGGGGCAGCACCAGCACGATGCCGCGGCCGGCGGCGACCGCCGCAGCGATGTGTTCCATCCCCCTGGTGTCGCTCTCGGCCGTGGCCACCACCTCGCGGTGGTCCATCGACGGCAGCCGGAAAGTCTCCAACCAGAACCGCGCGTAGGAGCGCAGGCCGGCCGCGGTCACCTCGTGCAGCCGGGCCGGGGTGGCGGCCGGACCCAGCACCCGGAGCAGGTTCCGGGCGTACTGGATAACGGCGGGTCCACGCCGCGCCATGGCCAGGTCGGCCGCCAGGTCGGCGAGCCGGTACGCCAGTTCGTCGGGCACCGCCCCGGCCGCCGACCACGCCGCGTTGTACCCGGCGGCGACCAGTTCGTCCGTGGTCCGCATCACGGAGCGGACTGGTCCGCGATCCGGGCCGCCGCACGGACCTGGGCCAACCGCTGCACGACGGTGACCAGGCAGGCCGCGGCCAGCAGCCACAGACAGATGGGTAGCGCCCGGGTGAGCCCGAGACCGGCCAGCCCGGCCCCGACAAGACCCAGCACGTTGCGTTCTGCCCGTTCGGCCAGCGCACCCCCGACGTGCAGCGCCACCGAGTCCGCCCGCGCTTTCACGTACGAGATGACCTGGCCGGCGACCAGAACGATGAGGCACGCCACGCCCAGGGGCGCATCGTTCTTGACCACGAAGCAGTAGTAGGCGAGCGAGCCGAAGAGTGCCCCGTCGGCGATCCGGTCGCAGGAGGCGTCGAGCACCAGACCGAAATCGGTGCCGAATCCCCGAGCCCTGGCCATCGCGCCGTCGAACAGGTCGAAGAAGACGAAGACGGTCACCGCGACCGTCCCCCAGAAGAGGTGCCCGGTGGGAAAGAGCAGGATCGATGCGACCACCGCCCCGACGGTGCCGATGACGGTGACCAGATCGGGGCTCAGACCCAGCCGGAGCAGGGCACGGCCGACCGGGTCGGTGACTTTGGACACCGAGCCGCGCGCGAGCGCGTTGAGCATGTCGGTACCCCTTGACGGAATCGATCGGAGAACTCGGTTGGCCTCGTCGCCAGGCCCGGAGCAGGAGCTTTGAGGATAGTCGGCCCCGCGGTGATCACCAGGCCGCGGCGAGCCACTCCCTGGTCTGGTCGAGCAGTTGGGGCAGCACCTTGGTGCCGCCGATGACAGGCATGAAGTTCGCGTCCCCGCCCCACCTGGGCACCACGTGCTGGTGCAGATGGGCCGCGATCCCGGCGCCCGCGGCCGCGCCCGCGTTGATGCCGATGTTGAACCCCTGCGGCGCGGACACCTGACGTAGCACCGTCATCGCCCGGCTGGTGAACGCCCCGACCTCGGCCGTCTCGGCCGGATCGAGATCGGTGTAGTCGGCGACGTGCCGGTACGGCACCACCATCAGATGCCCGGGGTTGTACGGGTACAGGTTGAGCACCGCATACACTCTCGAGCCCCTGGCCACGATCAGCCCGGCCCGGTCGTCCAGCGACGGGATCCGGCAGAACGGGCACGGATCGGCGGCGTCGGTCGACCTGTCCCCCGCTGTGACATACGCCATCCGGTGCGGGGTCCACAACCGGGCCCACCGGTCGGGCAGGCCGATGCCGTCCTGGTGTTCCAGCTCGACGCCGGTCACGGTCAGCCCTGGTCGGTGAGTTCGGCGGCGAAGTTCTCCGCCGAGGGCGAGAGGTTGACGCGTTTGCCGATCCACCGGTGGATGGCGTCGACGGCGTCCTGCACCGGCACACCGTTGGTCTGCGAGCCGTCGCGGAACCGGAACGAGACGGCGCCGTTCGCCACGTCCTGCGCGCCGGCGAGCAGCATGAACGGCACCTTGCCGGTGGTGTGATTGCGGATCTTCTTCTGCATGCGATCGTCGGAGAAGTCGACCTCGAAGCGGATGCCTTTCCCGCGGGCGATCGCGGCCACCCCGGCCAGGTGATCGGCGAAGGCTTCGGCCACCGGGATGCCGACCACCTGGACCGGCGACAGCCAGGCCGGGAAGGCGCCGGCGTAGTGCTCGGTGAGCACGCCGAAGAAGCGCTCGATGGAGCCGAACAGGGCCCGATGGATCATGTACGGCTGCTGCCGGGACCCGTCGGCGGCGGCGTAGGTCAGGTCGAACAGCTGAGGCAGTTGGAAGTCGACCTGGATGGTCGACATCTGCCAGGTGCGGCCCAGCGCATCCTTGGCCTGCACGGAGATCTTCGGGGCGTAGAACGCCGCACCGCCCGGGTCCAGCACCAGTTCCAGTCCAGATGCCTCGGCGGCGCTGCGCAGCGCTTCGGTGGCCTCGTCCCACTGCTTGTCGGTGCCGACGTACTTCTCCTCGTTGCGGGTGGACAGCTCCAGATAGAAGTCGTCCAGTCCGTAGTCCCGGAGCAGATTGAGCACGAAGGTGAGCAGGGAACGGATCTCGCCCTGGAGCTGGTCCGCCGTGCAGTAGATGTGCGCGTCGTCCTGGGTCATGCCGCGGACGCGGGTCAGGCCGTGGATCACACCTGACTTCTCGTACCGGTACACGGATCCGAATTCGAAGAGCCGCAGCGGAAGTTCCCGATAGGAGCGTCCCCTGGCCTGGTAGATCAGGTTGTGCATCGGGCAGTTCATCGGCTTGAGGTAGTAATCCTGGCCGGGCTTGCGCAGGATCAGCTCACCGTCCGGTCCGCTGTCGTACTCGGCGTCCAGGTGCATGGCCGGAAACATCGCGTCCCGGTACCAGTCGAGGTGACCCGAAGTCTCGAAAAGTTGTGCCTTGGTGATGTGCGGTGTGTAGACGAATTCGTAGCCCTCCTCGGTGTGCCGGTCCCGGGAATACTGCTCCAAGGCGTTACGGACGATGCCCCCCTTGGGGTGGAAAACAGCCAGGCCGGAACCGATCTCGTCGGGGAACGAGAACAGGTCCAGCTCCCGGCCGAGCCGCCGATGATCGCGTCGTTCTGCTTCGGCGACATCGGCCAGATGCTGCTCGAGTGCTTCGGGCGACTCCCAGGCGGTTCCGTAGATGCGTTGCATGGCCGCGTTGCTCTGGTCGCCGCGCCAGTAAGCGGCAGAGGAGCGCAGGAGGGTGAACGCCGGGATGGCCCTGGTGGTGGGAATGTGCGGGCCGCGGCACAGATCGCCCCAGATCCGTTCCCCGGTATGGGCATGCAGGTTGTCGTACACGGTCAGCTCGCCGGCGCCGATTTCCATCACTTCGTCGCTGTCCAGCCCGTGGCCCGCCGGGTCCGATTTCACCTCGATCAGTTCCAGCTTGAACGGCTCGTCGGCGAATTCCGCTTTCCCGTCGGCGACGGAGGGCAGGACCCGACGCGAGAACCGTTGGCCCGCTTTCACGATCTGCCGCATCCGCTTCTCGAGTGCGGTCAGATCGTCGGGGGTGAAAGGCTTGTCGACCCCGAAGTCGTAGTAGAAGCCGTCCCGCACGGGTGGCCCGATGCCGAGCTTGGCCTGCGGGAACTGTTGCTGCACCGCCTGGGCCAGCACGTGCGCGGTCGAATGCCGGATGACGGAGCGACCGTCCTCGGTGTCGGCTGCCACCGCGTCGACCTCGGTGTCGACGTCGGGCGACCAGGCCAGGTCGCGCAGCCGGCCGTCCTGGTCGCGCACCACGACGATGGCCTGGGGACCGTTACGCGGAAGGCCGGCCGCGCCGATGGCCTGGGAGGCGGTCGTGTCCGCGGGAACCCTGACGCGCGCGGCGGTCGGGGGACGAGCGGCGGGCACGGACACGACCAGTACTCCTCTGACGGCGGGTGGGTTCTACGATGCTAGCCGGGCCGGAAGCGGATTCACCGCCTCGGTGCCGGTGCATCACATCGTTGATGCGGTGATGCCGGCAGTCGTACGTTGATTGCCATGCGGACCACTCTGACCCTGGACGACGACGTCGCGGCCGCTCTGGAGCACCGCCGCCCAGCGCGCGGAACTCGACTGCGCGACGAGGTCAATGATCTGCTACGCATCGGTCTGGCCGCGGCCGAGCAGCCGCCGGAACACCGGGCGCACTACGAGCTGCCGACCTTCGACCCGGGTCGGCCCACTGGTCACCGACACCCACGCGCTGGCTGAGCTGTTGGACACCGAGGATATCGAGCGGGCCTGCCGGCCCGATCGTGATCCTGGTCGATGTGAACGTCCTGGTCGAGGCGACCATGACGTCCGCGGCGCAGCACGAGGCAGCGCGGGCCTGGCTGCAGGAGCGATTGTGCGGCACTGCCCGAGTGGCACTTCCGTGGGTCTGCATCACCGGCTTCATCCGCGTGGTCGGCCACCCGCGCCTGGGAACGGCCCATGCCCGTCGATGCCGCCCTGTCGGTGGTTCGATCCTGGCTGGAGCGTCCGTGCGCGTGGATCCCGGAACCCGGACCTGCGCACCTCGAGCTTCTTGACCAGCTGCTGCGAAGGCAGACTTCGGCGCGTCTGGCTACCGATGCTCATATCGCGGCCATCGCGCTGGAACACGGTCTGGAACTGTGCAGCCGCGACCACGACTTCGCCCGCTGGGCGGATCTGGGGCTTCGCTGGCGAGACCCGTTGCTCTGACCGGCCCCGGAGTGTTCAGGTGGCCGGGATAGGGACCACCTTCGCCGGCGATCCGGACCGCTGCGCGTTGCCCTTGAACATCGGCCACGCGCTCGGCCCGGCCCTGGTGCGGAAGGTGTAGGAGATGACCTCCCCATGTGTGCCGCCGCGGCCCTTGGCCATCAGGGTGATGAACAGCGTCGCCCGCCCGTCGATGTTGACCAGGGTGGGGGCGGCGGCCAGACCCATGGTCGTTTCCGGGACCTGGACGTTGACCACGGATCGGCCGGTGTGATCGATCACGTGAAAGCTGTTGCCCCCCACGGCGACCACCTCCTGCCGGTGGTCGCCGTACAGGTCACCGATGATCGGGCTGGAATGCGCCGTGGCGCATCCGGCGAGCGGGGCGGTGCAGACGTGGGAACGCAGATGCCACTTGGTGTCGAAGATGTCGGTGTAACCGTGTTCGGTACCGATGACGATCTGCGGCCGGCCCAGCCCGAGTACGTCACCGATGGCCGGGGAGGAGAAAGTTCGGCCGGAGGTCGGGATGGCTTTCAGCAGGTGGCCGCGGGTGTCGAAGACGTACGTCTTCTGCCCGGCGCCGTTGCCGAAGAACAGGCCGGTGCCGACGACGACCTGCTTGGCGGCGGTGCCCATGAGCGAGGCCACGGCCGGGGTCGACCAGACCACCTCGTGCGGAATGAACACGGGCCAGCCCGGGACGACCCTGCCGTCGTGCCGCAACGCGATGAGCACGCCACCGTAGGTGTGCCACCGCTGGTCGCAGGCCTGGGCCGGGATGCCGGAGCAGTCGTAGCCGAAGAAGATCTCCGGGTAGGGATCGCCGGGGACCGTTGCCACGGTGGGCGAGGACCAGATCGTGTCCTGGGCGAAGTAGGGGAAGCCGGGCTTGTTGCGACCGGCCAGGTCCCACACGTACAGGTGCTGATCCCAACTGGTCGCGACGACGTACATCCGGCCGTTGCGATCCAGGTCGGCCAGCGTCGGTGTGCCGAAGAAGCCGTTCACTCCGGCCCGCGGCGCGACATGCTTGTGGAAGGTGGCTCTGGCTTTGCCCCCGGTGAACTGGTAGATCCACACGTCACCGCTGTCGTTCGAGGTCAGGACGCTGAGGCCGGCCTTGGGGGACGTCCGGACCAGGGCCGGGGACGAGCTCACCGGGCCACCGGTGCGGACCACGAATTCCTGCCGCCCGGTACGCACGCTCCAGACGTGGAGGGTGCCGTCCAGATAACCGGCGACCACGTCGGTGTCCCCGTTCCGATGGCCGGTGACGTTGCCCACGGCCGCGGAGGAGAACTGTTCGGTGACGATCTTGTGCGCCGAACTGGGCAGCAGCACTCCGCCGTCGAACACCCGGGTCCGCGTCGGGGCCGCCGCTGCCGCGGCCTGTGCTGTCGCGGTCGGTGCTGTCACGGTCTGCGCTGTCACTGTCGGTGCCGGTGAGGCCAGTGCCGGAGCCGCCAGCACCAGAGAAGCTACGAGGATCAGAACGGACGTGATCGAACGTCGCTTTCGCATGCGCCCGACACTACGCGTAACCGTGCGATTACACCGCAATTCGGACATCGAGCGATACCGACGATTGCCGCCCGGTCTGCGGGGAACTGAAAGCCTGGGACTTCCGGACGTACTTTGGCTTGGCGGTCCCCGGTGCGGGGCCGTCGTTCGTTCAGCAGCGCAGCGGCGGCGGTTTCGTCACTGCTGTTTCCCACACCGTGGCGAGTTGCCGCAGACTCCGTGGACCGCTGACACTGGTGGGCGTGTCCGACAACCTGGCTAACAACAATTCCCGCAAGCAACCCGGGGGCAAGTCGAGATCGGCCGCACAGGCCGCCGCTCGTGAGCACGCCCGGCAACTGCGCGAGGCGCAGAAACGGCGGGAAAAGCGCCGCCGGATGCTGATCGTGGTCGGCGCTCCGGTCCTGGTGGTGGTGCTGGTCATCGTCGGCTTCCTCGTGGTCAAGGCCAACCGGTCCCCCGCCGCGGCCACCGGCTCACCCTCGACGCCCGCGGGAACCGCACTGGAAAACACGCTGAAGGCCATTCCGGCCACCGCCTTCGACGCGGTGGGGACCGGGACCGGGGTCCACCCCCTGTCGGCGGTGACCGGGACGCCCTTGACGGCCGGCGGCAAGCCTCGGGTGCTCTACATCGGGGCCGAGTTCTGCCCGTACTGCGCTGGCGAGCGATGGGCGGTCATCGCCGCGCTGTCCCGATTCGGCACGTTCAGCAAGCTGGGGGTGACCACATCGTCGGCGTCCGACATCTATCCGAGCACGGCGACGCTGTCGTTCCACGGTGCCACCTACACCAGCACGCTGCTCTCGTTCACCGGCGTGGAACTGACCACCAACGTGCCCGACTCCGGTAGCACCTCCGGCTACACCCCGCTGGACACCCCCACCCCGGCCGATCAACAGGTCGACGCCACCTACAACAAGGCCGGCTCCATTCCGTTCGTCGACTTCGGCAACAAGTACGTGATCACCGGCGTCAGCTACGACGTGTCGGTCCTGCAGGGTCTGGACCAGGCCAAGATCGCCGCCCAGCTGTCCGACCCGAGTACCACCGTGGCCAAGCAAGTGCTCGGAGCGGCCAACATGATGACGGCCGCGCTGTGCCGGCTGACCGGTCAACAGCCCGCCGCCGTGTGCACGTCGAAGGCCGTGACCTCCCAGCAGCTTCCGGCATGAAATCACTGCCGGCCACCCGTTCTGTTGCGGCCTGGATCGCGTTCGGACTGAGCGTGGTCGGGGTGCTGATCTCCGGTTACCTGACCTACGAGCATTTCACCGGATCCACCACCCTGGCCTGCTCGGACAACGGGACGGTGAACTGCCTCAAGGTGACCACCAGCCCGTGGTCGGCCGTCGCGGGAGTGCCGGTGGCCCTCGCCGGCCTGGCCTTTTTCCTGGCCATGACGCTGCTCTGCGCACCGACCCGGTACGCCGGGGGCCTCGGCCTGCTCCGGCTGATCGGGGTGTCGGTCGGCACGGTCACCGTGCTCTGGCTGGTCTACGTGGAGATCTTCAAGGTCGACGCCATCTGCTTGTGGTGCACGGCTGTTCACATCATCACGGTCCTCCTGCTGGGAACCGTGCTGTGGTGGCGGGAAAGCGAGCGGACCTCCGGCTGACCGGGGTCGGCCGCTGGCTGGGGCGGGGGCTATCGTGGGCGCAGCGCCCGGGAGTCCCGGTGCGCCGAGAACGTCGATGCGCCCGGAAATTCCGGCAGGGCAAGTCCAGCGTCGACATGACCCGCGAGACGAGTGGGTGGCGGTCGCCGACGACCAGCCGTCGGCCGAGGAGTTCGGCGGGAACCTGCGCCCGGTAAGAGAACTCCTCCGCGAAGGAACGCCTGTGAGCAACCTGCCCGACCCGACGATGCCCGCCACCCCGGAAAGGACCGTCGCCGCCGCACCCGTGCCGCCGTCGCCCAGCGCGATGCGGCGAGCGCTGCGGCGAGCCAGGGACGGCGTGGCCCTGGACGAGACCGAAGCCCGGGTGCTGTTGCAGGCCAGGGGGGACGACCTGGCCGATCTGTGCGCCAGCGCCGCACGGATCCGTGACCAGGGACTGGTCGCCGCCGGGCGGCCCGGGGTGATCACCTATTCGAAGAAGGTCTTCATCCCGCTGACCAGACTGTGCCGCGACCGTTGCCACTACTGCACCTTCGCCACCACCCCGCATCGGGTCGCCGCGCCGTTCCTGTCTGCGGACGAGGTCCTCGAGATCGCCGAGGCAGGCAGGCTTCTCGGCTGCAAGGAAGCCCTGTTCACGTTGGGCGACCGGCCGGAGGACCGATGGGAGGCCGCGAAGACCTGGCTCGCGGAGGCCGGCTACGACTCCACCCTCGACTACGTCCGAGCCATGTCCATCCGGGTCCTGGAGGCCACCGGCCTGCTCCCCCACCTCAACCCCGGAGTGATGGATTGGCAGGAAATGGCCAGACTCAAGCCGGTTTCACCGTCGATGGGCATGATGCTGGAAACCACGTCGCGGGAGGTGTTCGAAAACCCCTCCGGCGCTCATTTCGGCTCACCCGACAAGGATCCGGCCGTTCGACTGCGCGTGCTCGAAGACGCCGGCCGATCGTCGATCCCTTTCACCACCGGCATTCTCATAGGAATCGGCGAGACGTTGGCCGATCGGGTGGAATCGTTGTTCGCCATTCGGCGCACGTCGCGCGCCTACCGCGGTATTCAGGAAGTGATCGTGCAGAATTTCCGGGCCAAACCCGATACCGCCATGGCGCGGCGGCCGGACGCGGACATGACGGAATTGATCGCCACCGTCGCCGTGGCGAGAGTGGTGTTGGGCCCTGGCGTTCGGCTGCAGGCTCCGCCCAACCTGATCGATGATCAGTTCTCCGACCTGCTCGGCGCCGGGATCGACGACTGGGGCGGCGTTTCGCCGTTGACCCCCGACCATGTCAACCCCGAGCGGGCCTGGCCGCAGATCGCCGAACTGTCCGCACAGACCGCCGCGGCCGGATACACCCTGGCCGAGCGGTTGACCATCTACCCCGAGTACGTCAGGGCCGGGGAGCCCTGGCTGGACCCCAGATTGCGGGCGCACGTCGACGCCCTGGCCGATCCGGTCACCGGACTGGCCCGACCCTATGCGGTCGCCGTCGGCCGGCCGTGGCAGCCGGCGGACCCGGGGTCCACAGGTGGCTCCCTCACCTCTTCGGGCCGCACCGACCTCGCCACCTCCATCGACACCGAGGGCAGGACCGCCGACCGCCGGTCGGATTTCCTCGACGTATACGGCGACTGGGAATCGCTGCGCGCCAGGATCAGGGCGCCCCGCAGGTTCGAGTCCGATGTGCTGGCGGCGCTTCGGATCGCCGAGCGCGACCCCGGTTCCCTCGACGGAGCGGCGGCCCTGTCGCTGATGACGGCGACCGGTGAGGAATTGGACGCGGTCTGCGCGCTGGCCGACGCGGTGCGGGCCGATGTCAACGGGGACGACGTCACCTACGTCGTCAACCGGAACATCAACTTCACCAACGTCTGCTATACGGGTTGCCGCTTCTGCGCGTTCGCCCAGCGCCGCACCGACTCCGACGCCTACTCGCTGTCCGCGGACGAGGTGGCGCACCGGGCCCGGGTGGCCTGGGACCTGGGCGCCACCGAGGTGTGCATGCAGGGCGGTATCGACCCGGAGCTGCCCGGTACGGCGTACTTCGATCTGGTCCGGGCGGTGCGCGCCGCCGTCCCGGACATGCACGTGCACGCGTTCTCACCCATGGAGGTGGTCAACGGGGCCACCAGGTCGAACATGTCCATCGCTGACTGGTTGACGGCCGCGAAAGAGGCCGGGCTGGGCAGCATTCCGGGCACGGCAGCGGAAATCCTGGACGACGACGTCCGCTGGGTGCTGACCAAGGGCAAATTGCCGACCGCGGCGTGGATCGAGGTGGTGACCACCGCACACCGGCTCGGTATCCCGTCGTCGTCGACCATGATGTACGGGCACGTCGACTCCCCCGAGCACTGGGTTGCGCACCTGGCGCTGCTGCGGACGCTGCAGTCGCAGACCGGCGGTTTCACCGAGTTCGTCCCGCTGCCGTTCATTCACACCAATGCACCGATCTATCTGGCCGGTCTGGCGCGGGCCGGCGCAAGCTACGAGGAGAACCGTGCGGTGCACGCCATGGCCCGGCTGATGTTGCACGGATACATCGACAACATCCAGACGTCCTGGGTCAAGCTGGGTGTCGACGGCACCCGGGCGATGTTGCGCGGCGGGGCCAACGATCTGGGCGGAACGCTGATGGAGGAGACCATCTCCCGGATGGCCGGCTCCGAGTTCGGCTCCTACAAGACGGTCGCCGACATCGAACAGATCACCACACCGATCGGTCGCCCCGTCGTGCAGCGGACCACCACCTACGGCCGCGTCGGGACCGAACGTCAGAACGCCGCCCGGGCGTTCAATGGACTGGCTACACCCGGGCGACGTTCGTTACCGCTGTACGCCGGAAAATCCTGACCTGATCCCGGCCGTCCTACTACATGCTCCCAGGCGTCGGCGGGCTCGGAATGCTGTACCCGGAGGGCCTGACGTTGTGCTCCAGCGAGGCCTTCCACGATCCGTCGGCGATGTACTGCTTCAGCGCCGCATTCACCTTCGTCACCATCGCCGAGTCGCCCTTCTTGATACCGATGCCGTAGTACTCGTTGGAGAAACCCTTCCCGATGACTTTGAGCTGGCCCTTGTACTTGGACTCCGCCGCGAACCCGGCCAGGATGACGTCATCAGTGGTGACGGCGTCGACCTGGCTGTCGGCCAGCGCCTTCACGCATTCCGAGAAGGTGGGCAATTCCAGCAGGTTGATGTTTCCCTTGTACTTGCTCTTGACCAGGGCCGCCGACGTCGTTCCGGGCACCGAACACAAGCTTCTGCCGCCCAACGTCTCCGGACCGTCGATATCGGTGTCGTTGCGCCGCACCAGCAGGTCCTGGTGGGCCACGAAGTACGGTCCGGCGAAGTCGACCTGCTTCTTGCGGGCGTCGGTGATCGAGAAGGTCGACACGATCAGGTCGGCCTTTCCGGAGGTCAGCAGAGCCTGGCGCTGGTCCCCGTTGGCCTCTGTCCAGGTGATGTTCGCTTCGGGGACCCCCAGGGCCTTGGCCACATACACGGCGGTGTCGACGTCGAAACCGCTGTAGCTGTCACCGGTCTTCATGCCGATACCCGGTTGGTCGAACGAGATGCCGATGGTGAGTTTGCCGCCGCTGACCGCGCCGGCCACCGGTGACGGGCTCGGGTTCACCGATCCGGTCGAGCTGCAGGCCGTGAGCAGACTGATCGCCAGTCCGGCCACGGCGGCAACAGTGACGATGCGCTTCCTGATCACGGCGTGGCCTTCTCGTCGTGCTGTGCGGGGTCGAGGTCGTCCGGATCCACATCGTCGCCGTAGGTGGGACCGTCGTCCGACCAGACCGCCTTGAGGCGGTTGCCGGTATTGGCGACGACCTGGGGCTTGACCACCAGCCAGCCGATGGTCAGCGCGACGGCCAGGAAGGGGATGCCCAGGACCACGACGAGGAACGTGGTCTTGTGCCAGAAGTACGGGGAGGCCTGCCACCCCGAGATGCCCATCCCGACGATCACCAACGCCAGGAAGACCAGGCCGATGTAACTCGTCCACGGCGAACCCGGCGCCTGGAACGGGCTGGCCTCTATCACCCCCCGATTGACCAACTTACGTAACCGCAGTTGGCACAGGAAGATCGTGCCCCAGGTGAAGACGACACCGAGAGCCGAAGCCTCCAGGGCGATCTCGAAGGCGTCCGGTGCGACCGCGTTGAGCAGGGACCCGAAGACGAAGACCACCGAGGTCATCACGATGCCGGCCCACGGCACGCCCTGCTTGCTCATCTTGAGGGTGAACTTCGGGGCCTGCTTGGACACGCCGAGACTGCGCAGCACCCGACCGGTCGTGTAGAGACCCGAGTTCAGGCTGGACATGGCGGCGACGATCAGCACGCCCTGGATCAGGTTGCCCATCCAGGTGAGCCCGAGTTGGGTGAACACCGTCACAAACGGGCTGGTGCCGGACTTGTAGCTGCTGGTGGGCAGGATCGAGACCAGCAGCAGGATCGACCCGCAGTAGAAGACGCCGATCCGGAAGATGACGGCGTTGACGGCTTTCGGGACCTCGCGGTCGGAGTCCTCCATCTCCCCGGCCGCGACGCCGACCATCTCGATGGCGGCGTAGGCGAACACCACACCGGACATGACCAGGATCGGCCCGTACCAGTAGAACCCGTTGCTCGTCGGCCAGAAGCCGCCCGGATTGCTCCACAGGTTCCCGAATCCGGCCCGGTGGCTGCCGATGTGGAATCGGCCGATCACCACCACCAGTCCGACGATCAGGAAGATCACGATCGCGCCGACCTTCAGGATCGACGCCCAGAACTCGAACTCACCGAAGGCGCGTGCCGAGAGCAGGTTGATCACCAACACCACCGCCAACGCGATCAGCACGGTGGCCCAGGTGGGCATCAGCGGATACCAGTACTGGACGTAGAGGCCGACCGCGGACAGTTCGGCGATACCGGTCAACCCCCAGTTGAGCCAGTAGAGCCAACCGGTGATGAACGCGGCCTTCTCGCCGAAGAATTCGCGCATGTACGACACGAACGCTCCCGACGTCGCACGATGCAGCACCAATTCGCCGAGCGCACGCATCAGGAAATAGGCGATCACCCCGACGAATGCGTAGCTGAGCAGGAGAGCGGGCCCGGTGCTGTGCAGGCGCGAGGCGGAACCCAGGAACAAACCTGTTCCGATCGCACCGCCGATCGCGATCATCTGCACATGTCGACGGCCCAGCGATTGCTTGTACCCGGCCTGTTCGGCGTCGAGAGAGTTCTGCGGGCGTTTCTCGGTTGTCGTCATCGCACTTCCTGACGGGTCAGGCCCCGTAAACGAATGTCGTTTCGTGGACGGTGTGGTGAAGGTTGACACGGCCGTGGTCGAAACCCGGCACATCGTCACACGTTCAGGGGCGCCTCGCCAGTTGATCATCCAACTGTTACCTGCTTTTTACCTACTCCCGAAGAGCATTGGCGTTACCGTGTCTCGGGTTTCGCGCTTGCCGTGAGCGGGAACTGAACAGTGTCCAGGCGCTCCAGCAGCCGGTCGAGGAACGGCACCTGCCCCCGCACCAGTTTCTCCCTGCCTTCGTCGATCGGACACCATCGCGCACGATCGACTTCCGGTATCTGCAGCCGCCGACCTGACCTCGGGGGCCAGTCGATCTCGATCAGATTGCTGGTGATCCGATCGGCGTCGAAATCTGCGCGGCGGGCGAACACGGTCACGGTCTTGCTCGACGACTGCTTGGCAACACCGAGATCCAGATCGTCGAGGCCCTGCTGCGGGGGCGGTGGCGGCGAGCCGAGCTCCTCGGTGAATTCCCGGATGGCCGCCGCCTGCGCATCCTCGGGCGCCGCGAACTCACCCTTCGGAATCGACCAGGCGGCCGCGTCCTTGCCGGACCAGAACGGTCCGCCCGGGTGGACCAGCAGCACTTCGACGGCGCCCGATCCGGTGCTCCGGTACAGCAACAGGCCGGCGCTGGTCTTCATACCGCGGATCCTGCCAGAAGCGGCCGTACCACTGCGGGCCGCACTATCACCCGACTGGTCGGGACCGCGGGTGCTCGAGGAAGAATCGAACCAGTTCGGCCGAGGCGGCCGGCCCCTTCGGATCCGTGTAGCTGCCCGCGGGTCGCCCACCGAACCAGGCGTGGCCGCCGCCGTGGACGATCCACGACTCGGCGATCACCTGGTCCAAATCGTCGGTGTACACCGTACGGCTGTAGGGGCGCACCGTGCGGCCGTCGCCGGGATGAGCCACCCGGCTGGCGGTGGCCCGACGGGCGCCGCTATGAGCGTTGATCAACATATCGGCGTTGACCGGGGCGACGGTCCTGTCCCCGTCGCCGTGGAAGACGATCAGCGGCACGGTGCCACCCGATGCGGGCGAGCCGCCCGTCTGCATGGCGTTGAGAGCGGACATCAGGTCGTGGGCGGCCCGGTACGCGAGCCCGGAATGCACTCCGACGGCGGCATAGAGCTCGGGATACGTCGCAGCCATGACGGCGGCCATCGCCCCACCGGCCGACATGCCAGCCACGAAAACTCTTTTCGGGTCGACGACGTAGGTCCGGGCGATCTCGTCGGTGATGGCCGCGATGATGCCGGGCTCACCGCCGCCCGCATGCTGGTCCTCCGGCCGGAACCAGTTCCAGAACCGGTTGGCGTTCGCCCGGCGGGATTGCTCGGGATAGGCGACGAAGAAGCAGTGGTCCTCGGCCAGTGCGTTCATGCCGGTCCCCACGGCGAAGTCGGTCGCGTCCTGAGAACCCCCGTGCAGCATGACCACCAGCGGAACAGCGGCGCCTTTGTACCCGGAGGGCACATAGAGGTCGTAGTTGAGGACACCCGCGGGGCCGGCGTATTCGCGATGCGCGAGAGACCCTTGCCCGACCGCGGGGGCCAGTCCGGACGCGCTCATCACCAGAGTGAATCACAGCAAGTGCATCCAGCCGGCTCGTTCGCAGGAATTGCCCCGCTCTGGCCGGATCGGTCACGTTGGGTCACCAGTCTGGTCAGAGGGCCATCCCGCCGTTGACGTCCAGCAGGTGGCCGGTGACGAAACCTGCGTCGTCCGAGCAGAGATAGGCCACCGCACCGGCGATGTCGGAGGGCTGTCCGGCCCGACCGAGCGGATTGGCCGTCATCAATGCATCTTTCGCCGCGGCCGGCATCGCCGCCGTCATCGGCGTGTCGATGAAGCCGGGTCGGATGCCGTTGACCGTCGTGCCGAAACGAGCAAGCTCGACCGCGCCCGAACGGACCAGACCGACGACGCCGGCCTTCGCGGCGATGTAGTTCATCTGACCCAGGTTGCCGGCCTTGGCCACCACCGACGAGATCAGCACCACCCGGCCCGGACCATCGGAGCGCAGCCACGGGGCGCAGGCCCGGAGACCGACGAACACCCCGGTCAGGTTGACCGAGATGACCCGATCCCAGTCGTCGTCGGACAACTTGTGCAACATGCCGTCGCGGGTGATACCGGCGTTGCCGATGTAGGTGTCCAACCCGCCCATGGCCGCCGCCGCGTCGGCGACGACCTCCTTGAACTGTTCACGATCGGTCACATCACAACCGAACCCGAAAACCGGCGAGCCGGTGGCATCGGAGATTCGGACGGCTTCCTCTTTGGCGCCCACATCGTTGACGTCCAACAGGGAGACCGAAAGGCCTTCTTCGGCCAGTCGACGGGCGATGGCCGCCCCGATTCCCTGCGCGCCGCCGGTGACGATGGCCTTGGAAACGCTGTACTTCGTGCTCATCTGATCTCCCGTTCTGTGACGATCACTGAAAATCATGAACCGAATACGTAGCTGCCCGGCGCATCGCCGAGCGGCGGGTGAGTCGTACTGCCGATAGGCGGCGGCTTGCGCATCGCGCCGGCCCGCTCGCCTATCCAGACGGCCCAGTCCTCCCACCAGGTGGTGGGGTGCATCGTCGCGGTCTCCAGCCATTCGTCTGCCGACGGCGGTAGCTCATCGGTTGCGCCCACCCAATGTTTGGATTTTGGATTGGGCGGGTTGACGATTCCAGCGATGTGACCGGCATTGGACAGGACGAAACGCACGTGACCGGTGGGCAATCGTGCGCCGGCGTAGGAACTGCGCCAAGGGGCGATGTGATCTTGCTCAGCGGCCAGGAAATACAGATCCTGGTCCACCCGGCGAACGTCGAGTTGCTGACCGGCCAGTTCCATCTCACCTTTGACCAGGCGATTCTGAAGATAGCAGTTACGCAGGTAGAACGAATGCATGGTGGCCGGCATGCGGGTGGAATCCGCATTCCAGGTCAGGATGTCGAAAGCGGGCGGATCCTCGCCGAGCAGCCAGTTGCTCACCACGTAGTTCCAGATGAGATCGTTAGCGCGCAACAGATCGAAGGTCTTCGCCATGCTGTCGGCCGACAGAAAACCGGTCTTGTTCATCGTCTTCTCGAGTTTCGCGACCGTACTCTCGTCGGTCGTCACGCCGAGCATTCCGGGTTCTTCGAAATCGAGCATGGTGTTCAGGAAGGTGGCGCAGTTGATCCGCTCGTCGCCGGTCGCGTCCAAATAGGCCAGGGTGGCCATCGTCAGGGTGCCCCCCAGACACAATCCGAGCAGGTTCACCTTCTCCGAGCCGGTGATCTCGGTGATCACGTCGAGCGCGACCCGCGGACCGGACAGCAGATAATCGTCCATGCGCACGTTCCGCATGGTTTCGTCCGGATTTCGATAGCTGATCAGAAAGACGGTATGGCCGTGTTGCACGGCCCACTCGACCAAGGAGCGGCCGGGAGCCAGATCCATCACGTAGTACTTGTTGATCCAGGGTGGGCTGAACAGCACGGGAATCTCGTGAACGAGATCCGTGGTCGGCGAATACTGGATGAGTTCCATCAGATCGTTGCGGAACACGACCTTTCCGGGCGTGACGGCCAGGTTGCGGCCGACTTCATGGACGCCGGTGGCCACCTGGCGGGGCTGACCCTCATTGTTGACCAGGTCGGTCATGAAGTTCTGCACCCCGCGGGACAGTGATTGCCCGCCGGTTTCCAACGCTCTCTTCAGCACTGCGGGATTGGTCGCCGCGAAATTCGTCGGCGCGCAGGCGTCCAGGATGGCGTGGGCGACGAACTTCGTCTTGCTCCGCTCCTGCGGCGTCAGATCGGCCACGTCGACGAGTTCGTCCGCGGCGCGTTCGACCAACGCGAACTGTTCGCGTAACCAGAAGAAGGCCGGGTTATCGGTCCAGGCCCGGTCGGCGAAACGCTTGTCCTTGGCCAGCTCCTGACCGACGGCCGGTACTCCGAACGCGCGGGCGGCCGCGGCCCAGCCCGACGTGAGCGTTCCGGTGAAGTAGTCGACCGCCACCCGGGCGACTTCGGTCGGCTGATTGGAGATGGACAGGGAGGCTCGGAACAGTGCCGGTATCAAGCTCATCGCATCGAGCTCACCCAGCGGACCACGGTTGACCCGGTCGACGACTTCGGCGGCGCCGGCCTGGATCTGCTGCACGACGGGGTTCGTCCGCCGCGGCTTCCGCCGGCCGCCCGATCCCGCGGGGACCTTGGGCCCCGGAGGCTGTGCCGGTGTCCCGGACCCGCTCGGGGGTTTTTCCGCTGTCGCCATTGACTGCTCCTTCTATGCCCTGCACGAGGGCTCGTTACCGCTGGGACTGGGTACTGCTGAAACGGTTTATCGCGTGAAACGGTTTATCGCGGACGCCGTTGCCGGCCCTTGTCGCGGCGATGCTCGATAGTCAGTTCTCGAAAGGCACGGTAGGACTCCTGCAGTGCTTTACGTTGCTGGGCGGTCAGATCGGGGTCGGCCGCGATGGCGGTCAACACCGCGGAGTCAGCGCCATTTTCGCACTCCGGCGTCGGCGGCCGCAGCGAATCCGCGGACAGCTGCAATGAATCGGCCAGGGCTTTCAGGACCTGCTCGGACGGCTCACGCAGACCCCTCTCGATCTGGGAGAGGTACGGATTGGAAATGCCCGCCATGGCGGCCAACTGCCGCATCGGCAACGCGGTCAACTCTCGTTGTCGGCGAATGATCTCGCCCAGGGACATCGATTCCGGCCAGGTCGCGCTCATCGCGTCACCCTGGATCGGCATGGACAACACCCTGGCCACCCGCTGTGCCCGCCCGTCGCCCACGGCGCACCGGGGTTGTTGGCGGTCATCGAACTCCTTCAAGGGTGAGTCGTGCGAACAGGGGGTGACGGCGACCTTCCACCGGACCTGTTAGCAGGTTAGCTACCCCCATGGCTAACTGCAACACAAGGCGGGTCAGATCACACGAACGGCCTAGTCCTCCGCACCCGCGAATGGGGTGGCGGGGCCGCCATCGACTTCTTCCACATCGCCCCAGCTCACCATCAGTTCACGACGGGCGCCGAATTTCACCAGATGCCGTTGCAGCACGTCCTGCACGTGCGCCAGGGATTCAGGGTCGGCAGCCAGGGCACCCAGGACGAGCTGGTCGGCCATCGGCACGACGGTGCCGATGCCATAGGAGAAGATCAGCTGCCCGGCCGGTTCCGGCACTTCCGGGATCGGCTCGACAGTGACCTTGTGACCGAGGTGCGCCAGCAGCTGTTTCGCGTACCGGTTCGACGCGTCGGTGACAATCACGGCCCTGGCCTTGAGCACATCGCCTCCCGTCCACAGGTTCGGTTCACGCGCTGTAGATCTCGATCACGCCGAGTCCGTCGAACTCGAAGGTGACACTGCCCGTCGGCCGCACCGGTACCGGAGCGGTGACGCCGCCGGAGAAGATCAACTGACCGGCCCGGAGGGTCTCCCCCTCGGCGGCCAGCTGATTGGCCAGCCAGGCCACCGCCGCCGCCGGGTGTCCCATCACTGCGGCCCCGGCCGCCGTCAGCGTCACCTCGCCGTCCACCCGGACCACACAGCCCAGCAGCCGCAGGTCGAGTTCTGCCGGCGGTCGAGCGATCGGGCCCAGGTAGAAGGCGCCTGCACTGGCGTTGTCGGCGACCACATCGGCCAGGGTGAACGTGAAGTCCTGGTACCGGGAGTCGAGTACGTCCACGGCGCCGAAGACGACCTCGGTCGCGGCCAGGACCGAGGTCACGGTGGCCGGCGTCTGGATGTCGCGGGCGAGCAGGAAGGCGATCTCGGATTCCACCCGGGGATGGATGAACCGGTCCAGGGCGATCGGCTCGCCGTAGGTGGCGATCATGCTGCTGGTCACCCGGCCGTACAGCGGTGCGTCCACACCCATCGCCTGCTGCTTGTTCTTGCTGGTCAATCCGAGCTTGTACCCGACGAGTCGGTCGCCGTCGTCGATCTTGGACTGCACGAAGGCCTGTTGGGCGCGATAGGCGGTCGGAACGTTTAGATCCGGGCTGTGATCGCTGAACCGCGGGATCTCCCGGCGATCCCGCTCGGCGTCGAGCAGGGTTCTGGCGATCGCGGCCGCACGGTCCTCGGTCTCCGAGGTGCTCATCTCGACTCCTCCGTTTCGGTCGAGAAGCGTACGGTCACCGGACCCAGATGTGCGAAGTCGGCGCGGAAGACGTCACCCGGTCGCACCGGCACCATTTTGTGAACCGCACCCGGCAGCACCACGTCGCCGGCCCTGAGTCCGTCACCGAAGCGGCCGAGTGTGTTGGCCAGCCAGGCCACACAGCGGGCCGGGTTGCCCAGGGCCGCTGCGCCGGCGCCGGTGTCGATCAGCTCACCGTGCCGGTAGACGGCCACTCCGAGCAGTCGCAGGTCGAGTTCCTCCACCTTGCGCATGCGGCCGCCGACCACCAACATCCCGGAGGAGGCGTTGTCCGCGACCGTGTCGACCAGGGTGATCTTCCAGTCGGCCACCCGGCTGTCCACCACCTCCACGGACGGCAGAGCACCGGCGATGGCCGCCAGTGCGCCGGCCGTGGTCACCCCCGGACCGCGCAGATCCTTCTCCATGACGAAGGCCAGTTCGGCCTCGACCCGCGGCTGGACGAGCTTGCCGATGGGGATCAGATCGCCGTCCTCCACGAACATCTCGTTGGTCAGCACACCGAAGTCGGGCTCGTCGACGCCCAGCATCTGCTGCATCGGACGGGAGGTGAGTCCCACCTTGCGGCCGATGACGCGCTCGCCGCCGGCCACCCGCCGCTCGATGTTGATGCCTTGAATCGCGTAGGCATCGCCGAGAACCAGCTCCGGGTGCCGTTCGGTCAGCGGGCCAACGGGTTTCGCCGTCCGGTCCGCCTCCCAGAGTTCGTCGGCCAGGGTGTGGTGAAGTTCGGCGGGTTGCACCAGTGCATTCTGCTCGGACGGGGGCCGGCAGGCAACGATCACCCTCGCGCCTTCCGTGGAGTGGGAGCGCCGATTCGGCCGCCCGGGGCCGATTCCTCGGGTAGCCGGGCCAGACCCGACGCCAGCTGACGGCGCGAGGTGACGCCGAGCTTGGCGAAGGCGTTGCGCAGATGGAACTCGATCGTCTTGATACTGACCACGAGATCCGCGGCGAGCTCGCGATTGGTCAGACCGGTCGCGGCCAGTCGGGCCACCACCAGCTCCTGCGAGGTCAGGCCAGGGCGGCCGTGGCCGATTGCACGACCGGGGTCGAGGCCGGACGCGGCGAGCTCCCGCGCGCACTGATCCGCGTACGGAAGGGCACCGAGCAGCAGAAGCCGGTGTCGGGCGTTCATCAGAAGCTCGGCCGCACGCCGACCGTGCCCGGCTCTGGCCAGGAATGTGCCCGTCGCGAGCTCGATCCGGGCCGTTTCAAAGGGAACCGAGAGCCCGCGCAGCGTGTTCATCGCGCGGTCGAAGGCCGCCTCGGCGTTCTCCGGCCGGCCGGCCGCCGCCTCGATGCGACCGCGCGACCTGGCCAGGCGGGCCAGCACGGTTCGACGGCCGCGCTGCAAGGCCCGTTCTTCGTGCGGTCGCAGAAACGTGTCCGCCTCGGCCACCGAACCGGTAGCCACCAGCGCGTCGGAGTACAGATCCGGCCAGGCCCAGAATCCCGGCTCGTCGACGGCGTCACGGACGGCGAATCGGCGCACCGGGTCGAGCGCCGCCAACACCGCGTGTGGATCACCCCGCGCCTCACCGATCCTGGCGCGGGACATGGCCAGGGCCACCATGGATCGTTCGTAGCCGGCCTCGTTCTCGGACATCGACCGCAGGTAGGCCTCGGCGGTGATCCAGTCACCCCTGGCCGCCGGGACCAGCACGGCGATTCCGATCACCGCCGAATGCATGAACGTGAAATCCGACTCCACATTGATGGCGACCGCACGTTCGGCGTGCACGAGGGCCTGGTCCCACTCGCCCACCATCCATTCCGCTCTGGCCAGGTAGGCGTAGCCGAACGAGGAGGTGTTGAGGATGCCGAGCCCGGAGGCCGTGACCGCCACGGACTCCAGATCGGCTCTGGCGCCGCTGTAGTCGTCATCGACCAGCCGTAGAACGCCGCGCGCGGAACGCGGACTCAGCCATAGCCGGTCGGAATTCCCGGGCGTTTCCTGCGCGGACTGCGCGGCCGACATCGACTCGGTCGGGCGGCCGGCATAGCCCAGCCCGTGCACCAGATATGTCTGCGCCACGGCGTGAATCGACGTCCCCGGACTCAGCAGGGCCAGTGCTTTCGAGCACCATCGCACCGTTGCCGCGCCGTCCAGCCGCCCGTACCAGTGGATCGCCGTCATCAGGGCGATCACCCCGGCGGTCTCCGTGTCAGCGGGGTCGGACGATTTCCAGGCCTGGGCCAGCAACCGCTCCGCGCTTTCCGGGTCGTCCGCGGCCATCGCGATGGAACCCGACACCACATCGGGCAACGGGCCACCCGGTCGGGTCCGGAGTTCGGCGGCCAGCTGGCCCGCCCTGGCCGCGTCCCCCCGCAGCATGGTGAGCACCACGGCCTGGAGCAGGCGCCGCCCGGCGTCGGCCGGATCGGTGCTCAACCGGCTCGCCGACAGCAGGTGCGCGGCCGCACTCGGCCAGGAATGGCGGGCCGCCTCGAGACCGGCGAAGCGGCTGAGGTCGGCGGCCAGTTCGTCGTCCGGGCCGGACGCCGCGGCGACCCGATGACGCAGCACCGTCGCGGGGTCGGTCAGCCGGGCGGCTGCCGCCGTATGCAGCGCGTGTCGGCGGGATGGCCCGAGCGAGTCGTAGACCGCGGCGCGGACCAGCGGATGGGGCGCCGACAAGCTCCACCGGGCGGGTGCTTCCGGTGGCCGGAGCAACTCGTGGCTGATCGCCTCGTCGACGGCGGCCAGCGGATCGTCGATATCCGCCAGAGCCGCGACGACGTGCATCGGGGCATGCGGACCGAGCACCGCCGCTGCGTCGACGAGCATCCGGGTCGCCGGCGAGCACGACAGGTAACGATCTCGGACCAGCCGCCGGAAGGATCGCGGTGACGGCAGCAGTCCTTCGTCGGGGCCCCAGTCGGACGGCGGGAATTCTTCCAGAAGTGCTCGGGCGTGCAACGGGTTGCCGTGCGTTCCGTACCAGAGCCGGCGGGCGTCGACAGGGCCGATGCCGTCCACGCCGAGCGCACCGGCCAGATGACGAAGGTCGTCCTCGCCCAGGCCCCCCAACGCGACCACCCTGCCGGTCGGTCGGCCGATCAATCGGTGCACGCTTCCGGGCAGGTCGCCGACGTCCTCGTCGCGGACGGCCAGCACCGTCAGCACGCGATCGGCCACCAACCGGCGAAGGGCGAACATCACAGCCTGCAGCGACGGTCGATCGGCCCATTGCGCGTCGTCGATGGCCACCACCACCGTGGTCCCGGCCAGTCGGTCCAGGAGTTCCAGGAATCGGGTGCCGACGGTGACCGGATCCTCGAGATGACCCTGGTCGTCGGTCGCCGTCGCCCGCACCCGGGACGAACCGGTATCGGGGACCGACCGGACCAGCTGGTCCATCACCCCGTAGGCCAGGAGCTGCTCGGTGTCCTCACCGCTGGCCCGGACGACCACCGACGACGGATCGGCGGCCAGTTCGGCCAGGAAGTGCTCGACCAGTGCCGTCTTACCGATGCCGGCCGGACCCTGAACCAGCACCGTCTGCGGCGTTCCATTCGTGGCCGCCAGCAATCGTTCCCGCAGCACAGCGAGTTCGGACTGCCGTCCAACAAACGGGACCATGGTGTCCTTGCGGATCTCGGGCCCGCGCCCGCCGTGGCGCCCGGGTCCTGTCGGGTAGACCCGGTGGACCTTACCGGTCGGCCGGCCACCCGAGGAACCACCCTGGGGTCAACCCTGGCCGGTGGACGCCGACCCTCGGTACCAGCAGGTCCATCCGGGTCACGGATCGATCCCGGTGGTGAACACACTGGCATACGTGGCCACATGTTGCTTTGCTGGGGAGCAGCATCACCGCTACGGCCCCTCACTTGGCGTAAACGATCTGCTCTCAACGACGAGGAGTGATGACATGGCCGGTAATTCCACCGAGTCGGGCAGGTCGGTCACCAGTAAGATCACCGCCATTCTGCTGACCTTCACGCAGGGCAGCGAGCATTCACTGACCGAGATCGCTCGCCTGGCGGGTCTGCCGATCTCCACCGCGCATCGCCTGACCTCGGAACTCGCCGCCTGGCGTCTGCTGGAGCGGACCGGGGAAGGGCTGTACCGAGCCGGTCTTCCGCTGCGGATGATCGGTACCGTCGACGCCTGCCCGCCGAGCCTGCAGGAGCGTGCCCCCTGCATCCTGGAAGACCTGGCGGCGGCCACCAAGTGCCGCGCCCGGCTCGGTGTGCTGCACGAGTTGGAAGTGGCCTACATCGAGAAGCAACCCGGCCCGGTGCCCGCGTCGCTGTTCAGCGCGGCCGCCACGCTACCGGCGCATCCGACCGCCCTAGGACGCGCCCTACTGGCCTTTTCCCCGGTGCGAACCGTCGAGATGACGATCCTACGGGGTCTGCGCCCGTACACCTCGCATACGGTCACCTCACCGGAACGATTCCGTCGGGCTTTGGCGGTGACCAGGTTGACCAGGGTGGCGGTGACCAGGTTCGAGCTGGAGGCTGGCGTGTGCGGGGTGGCCATGCCCGTTTTCGGGCCGGGTGGTGAGGTGGTGGCGGCGATCGAACTGGCGGTCCGCGACCTGGGTCAGGGCCTGCCACCGATCATGGCCGCATTGAGCATTTCCTCCCGGAGCCTGTCGCGAGAACTGGCCGGCCAGGCCGGATACAGTGGCCTGGCCCATCGCGTGCCGTTGCCCGAACCGGAGCATGGGCTGCGAGCAGCCGGCAGCTGACGGCCGTCGTTCAGCCGTCGGCCGGTCAGCCGAGAACGTAGGTGCCGGGCCCGTCGGCCAGCAGCGGATTCTTCCTGCTGCCCATCCGCGGCGGCTTCCGCTGCGGCCCGGACCGGGTGGCCGACCAGCGCGCCCAGTCCTCCCACCACGAGCCGGCGTGCCGCTCCGCCGTCCGCTGCCAGGCCTGCGCCGTGCGCGGGAGTTTGCCGGTGTGCTCGCTCACCTGGTGCCAGGCCTTCGGGCCGGGCGGACTGACGATCCCGGCGATGTGGCCGCCGCTGCCCAGCACGAATCGGACCGGTCCGCCGACCAGGCCCGTCGTCTGGTAGGCGGACTCCCACGGCACGATGTGATCGTTGATCGCGCTGACGATGTAGGTGGGCGAGGTGATCACGCCGAGGTCGATCGTCCTGCCCGCGATCTCGAGCGAGCCTGCGGCGAGCTTGTTCTCCAGGTAGAAATTGCGGAGGTAGAACGCATGCATGGCCGCCGGCATCCGGGTGCTGTCGCCATTCCAGGCCAGGATGTCGAAGGCCGGCGGCGACTGCCCCATCAACCAATTCGACACCACATAGTTGAAGATCAGATCGTTGGCCCGCAGGATGTCGAAGGTCCCGGCCATCGAGGCGCCCTCCAGGGAGCCCTCCCTCTGCATCTTGCGTTCCAGTTTCGCCACGGTGCGCTCGTCGGTGAAGTTGCCCAGCGCGCCCGGTTGGGAGTAATCGAGCATGGTGTTCAGCAGGGTCAGGGTGCCGATTCGCGTGTCGCCGTCCTGGGTCAGGTAGGCGGCGGTGATCGCCGTCAGGGCGCCGCCCAGGCAGAGCCCGACGATGTCGATGGTGTGGGCTCCGGTGATCTCCTGGACCACATCCAGGGCCGTCTGCGGGCCGCTCACCAGGTAGTCGTCCATGGTGGTACCGGACATCTCCTTGGACGGGTTGCGGTAGCTGATCGCGAACACGGTCCGTCCGTGCCGGACCGCCCACTCGACGAAACTGCGCCCCGGCGCCAGATCCATCACGTAGTACTTGTTGATCCACGGTGGACTGCACAGCAGCGGATTGGCGTGCACCTGGGGGGTCTGCGGCTCGTACTGGAGTAATTCCATCAGCTCGTTCCGGTACACCACCTTTGCCGGTGTGCAGGCCAGGTTCCCGCCCACCTGGAAGCCGGTGGTGTCGACCTGCCTGGGCCGGCCGCCGTTGTGCAGCAGGTCGTCGACGAAGGTGCGCGCCCCTTTGACCAGCGACGAACCAGCTGTCTCGAAGGCCAGTTGCAGAGCGGCCGGGTTGGTGGCCAGGAAGTTCGTCGGGGCCAGCGCGTCGATCAACAGATTGAGCGTCAACTCGGCCTTGCGCGCCACCTCCGGCTCGACCGACGCCGACTCGATCACCTCCCGGGCCCATTGCGCCGCAGCGAGATACACCAACCTGACGGAGTAGAAGGCCGGGTTGGCTTCCCAGGCCGGCGCGGCGAAACGCCGGTCCTTCGGATCGAGGACGACCGGCGGATGAGCGTCGAGGCCGAACCACCGCCTGGTCGCGGCGATCGGTGTCCGGACGAGCCTGGTGCCCAGCCGAACCGCGGCCAGGGTCGGGCCGACGGGATTGGACAACGCGGAGCGGATGGCAGCGGTCAGAGCCTCGCCCAGACCGGCCGCGTCCATGTCCTCGAACAGCCCCGCTTCGGGGGCGAGTACCCCGGCGGCACGTTCGGCCAGCTCACGGGTGTCCGGCAGATCAATAGCCATCGGGCCATTGTGTCCCCCTCCGGGGACGCGTCCAAGGGTGGGTCCCGTCACCGAGCTGACCGCTCCGGGCATCGGCAGGTAGGCGTCATGATGCCCTTGGGCTGTCGACCCATGACTGGACAGTGCGAGACTGTTTGGCGGCAGGTCCAGCAAGCCCGCACAGAGTTGGATCTGGACTGTTGAATCTGGACGTGTCAGGTAGTCCGATCGGAAATTTCAATGTGTGAAACCTATGGCATGAATTCCAGTTCCCCTAACCAATTAAACCGAGCAGCACGTTCACATCCAGCAGTGCTCTCTTCAAATGGACTCATCATCGCGCAACTTGTCGATGAGTTCGTTCGTCAGCAATGGTCCGCGAGGTGTAAACGGTACAAACTCGTGGAACGCCTCCGCCGGCGCAGACTGTCGTCACGGCCCGCAGCCGTGCCGTTCGGGTTTCGGAGAACCCGCCAGGAACGTCGGACGCGTCCCCCGTCCACGCTCTCACTGACCGGAAATCCCGGCGTCCGCGATGCCCTCGGGGCGCAAGCTCGGGACAGTGGGCACGTACCCGACAGCGGTGGGAGTTCTCATGTCTGTTTCCTTCCCGAGCCTGACCGGGACGGGTCCGCGGCAAAGTTCCGAGCGGCTGCGGACCTCCCTGGCCACGGTGTGCATCTCCGGCACGCTGGAGGACAAGCTGGAAGCCGCAGCGGCGGCCGGTTTCGACGGCGTGGAGATCTTCGAACCCGACTTCGTGGCATCGCCGTGGTCAGCGGCCCGGGTCCGTTCGCACTGCGCCGACCTGGGCCTGACCATCGACCTGTACCAGCCGTTCCGTGACTTCGACTCCGCCCGGCCGGACACGCTGCGGGCCAACCTGCGCCGCGCAGAACGCAAGTTCGACGTGATGGCCGACATGGGCACCGATCTGCTCCTGGTCTGCTCCTCGGTGTCCGAGGACTGTGTGACTGACGACGACGCGATAGCCGAGCAGTTGCACGAACTGGCGTCGGCCGCGGAAGACCGCGGGGTGCGTATCTCCTACGAGGCTTTGGCCTGGGGTCGGTACGTCAACACCTACGAACACTCCTGGGACATCGTCCGTACGGCGGACCATCCGGCGCTCGGGCTCTGTCTGGACAGCTTCCACATCTTGTCCCGGGGTTCTGATCCCGCCGCCATCGAGCGGATACCAGCCGACAAGCTGTTCTTCCTCCAGCTGGCCGACGCGCCGCACCTGGACATGGATGTGCTGCAGTGGAGCCGTCACTACCGGCTCTTCCCCGGGCAGGGCACCTTCGATCTGCCGGCGTTCCTTCGACATGTGCTGGCCGCCGGATACAGCGGTCCGCTCTCACTCGAGGTGTTCAACGACGTCTTCCGCCAGGCCGGGCCGCACCGGGCCGCCGTCGATGCCCGTCGTTCGCTGCTCGCGTTGCAGGAGGACACGTTTGGTAGCCTCCCCGCCTCCGCCGACCCGGTCGCTGACCCGGCCGGGTCCGGACCAGCGACCGCCGCCGCCGTACCGGCCGCGCCGGAGGTCGGCGGGCTCGCGTTCGTCGAACTGGTGGTGGACGAGCAGGATAGTCACCCGGTGACGGACACGCTCGGCCGCCTGGGCTTCTTCGCCGCCGGCCGGCATCCGACCAAGCCGGTCGAATTGTGGCAACAGGGCCAGGCCCGTGTGCTGGTCACTGCTTCCGGCGCCGGCGAACACGGCGCCGCGGTGTCGGCGCTCGGCATCGAAACGACCGATCCGAGCGGCGCGGCGGCTCGCGCCCAAGCATTACTCGCGCCGCTGCTCCCCCGCCGGCGGGGGCCGGACGAAGCCGATCTGTCGGCCGTCGCGGCGCCGGACGGTACGTCCGTCTTCTTCTGCCGCAACGGGATCGGCGATGACCAGAGCTGGCTCTCGGACTTTCCGGGCCCGGCCGTCACCGGGCCTGGGCCGGCCGGGCCCGGTCACATCACCCGCATCGACCACGTCGCCCTCACGCAGCCTTTCGACCGATTCGACGAGGCCACCCTGTTCTACCGGTCGGTACTCGGACTGCAGACCCAGCGCAGTTCGGAGGTGGCAGCGCCGTTCGGCCTGGTACGCAACCGGGCCGTCACCGATGCGGCCGGCCTGGTGCGGATCTGTCTGAGTGTCGCGGTACTGCGCCGCGGTGGTGAATGGCACCCGGGTGTGACCGATCCCCAACATGTGGCCTTCGCCACCGACGACGCAATAGCGGCGGCCCGGGCCATGCGGGCCGCCGGGGCAGACCTGCTGGACATCCCGGACAATTACTACGACGACCTCGACGCCCGACTCGCGCCCCCATCGGCGCAGCTCAACGCCATCAGGGAACTTGGTGTACTGCTGGATCGAGGTCCGTCCGGGGAGTTCCTGCACTTCTACACCCAGGTGCTCGGAGGTCGGGTCTTCTTCGAAGTCGTCCAGCGAATCGGGGACTATCGGGGCTACGGCGAGACCAACGGGCCCATCCGGATGGCGGCACATCGGCGTAAGGCTCCGGCCGTCCGGGCATCGGTCCGGTAAACTTCACCGCAGGTAACAAAACCGGGGGCGAAGAAGCATTACCAATACGGCGTTACCAATACAGCGGTACCGACCGACGACGCCAAGTCGTCCACGCTCCTCGACGATGTGGTGCAGGCACGTGGTGCCCCAGCCCTGCCCCATAACGACGACGAACAGGAGTGACCATGCAAAAGATACGAAGACGCGTCAGCGACAAACTTCTCGAGGGTGCGATGGACAGAAGTCTGGACGCACGAGAGCTGGAACAGAATCTGCTGACCGTGAGGAGTGAAACACCCGGATACGCCGTGGCGGCCAGGGCGGCCAGAAGCGCCCAGCGGGTGGAGTCCGCTCTGTTGTGGCTGGCCTGGAGACTGCAGCCGCGCTCAACCGACTTCAGCTGAACCGGCGTGGATTACTTCTTCCCGGCCAGCTCGTACAGCCCGTTGATGGCCAGCCGGTAACCGAGCACACCGAAGCCGATGACGATGCCCGCGGCCAACTCGGAGATGACGGAGCGGTGCCGCCATTCATCGCGGGCATGCACGTTCGAGATATGACATTCCACGACCGGTAGGCTCACCCCTTCGATCGCGTCCCGGATGGCGTACGAATAATGGGTGTGGGCACCGGGGTTGTACACAGCGCCGATGGATTCTCCGGCTTTGACCGCAAACCCGGTCTGATGGATCCAGTCGATCAGCTGACCCTCGTGGTTCGACTGCCGGAAGATCAGCTCGAGCCCGAGCTTCTCGGTCTCCTCCCGGCATAGCGCTTCCACGTCGGTGATGGTCGCACGGCCGTACACCTCGGGTTTGCGGGTACCCAGCAGGTTCAGGTTGGGCCCATTGAGCACGGTGATCGACGTCATGGCGGTCAACCTATCTCTGGCGGTCAGGCGTTCGCGGCAATCCTGGCCTTTTCGTACTCGGCCGCCGGCACCGGCTTGGCCCACGGCTCACCACAATCGTTGAGGTGTATCCGGAACGTCTCCTTCGTGGACAGGGCCGCGATCGACGCGATCACGGTCATGGCGAACGCGATGGTGCCCACCGTCCAGATCACGTCCGTGTGGACGGCGTGGGCCTGCGCGAGACAGCCGGCCTTGGCGGACTCGAACACCTTGTAGGTGGCCAGGTTTCCCTTGTCCGTGCCGACGCATCCGGTGGTGGGCCCGGCGATCGAGGCGAAGATGGTCGGGAGGAACGCCGTGATCAGGGTCCCGATGTTCTGTGACACGGCAAATGCCGTCACCCGGGTCCGGGTCGGGAACAGCTCCTGGTAGAAGGCCGGGAACACCGAGTTGTACCCCTGATACACCATGCCCCACATGAGAACTGCGAAAAGGATGGTCAGCGGGACGTTGTCCTGGCTGATGAAGTACAAATACGGGAACACCAGGATCCCGGACCCCAAGGCGCCCACGATGATCGGGGGCCGCCGGCCTATCCGGTCCGAGAGTGCCCCGAGATAGGGGATCAACACCATCGCGATGGCGTTGCCGATCACCGGGATGAACAGGTAGAGCTTGGTGCTCATACCGACGCCGTAGGCCTGATTGGTGGCAAACGTCGCCCCGAATGTGGTGGCCACCGTGGCGATGGTGTTCATCAGCGCCATGCACACCACCCGGGCCATGTTCGGCCAGCTTTCCCGGAACGCGACGAGGATCGGGGCCTTCGGCACCACGCCGTGCACCGCCTCCTCCTGGAAGGCGGGTGTCTCGTCGACATTGCGGCGGATGAAGTAGCCGATGATCACGACGACCACGCTCAGGGCGAAGGGAATCCGCCAGCCCCAGGCCTCCAGATTGTCCTTGGACAGCGTGAAGTAGAGCGGCAGGAACACCGCGGCGGCGATGAGCTGACCGCCCTGGGTGCCCTGGAGGGTGAAACTCCCGAAATATCCACGCCGGCCGAACGGCGAATTCTCGATGATCATCGCGCTGGCGCCCGACAGTTCGCCGCCGACGGCGAACCCCTGGACCAGGCGCAACACCACCAACAGGATCGGAGCCCAGATGCCGATGGCACTGTAGGTCGGCAATGCCGCCACCAGGAAGGTGGCGAAGCCCATCAGGAGCATGCACAGCACGAGCACGTTCTTCCGGCCGTGTCGATCACCCCAGTTCCCCAGGAAGAACGCTCCGATCGGCCGGGCCACGTAGCCGACTCCATAGGTCGCGAACGAGGCGACGATGGCCACCTTCGGATTGGTGGAGGGAAAGAAGATGTTCGGGAAGACCAGTGACGCAGCCGTCGCGTAGATGAAGAAGTCGTAGTACTCCAGAGCGCTGCCGACCCACCCGCTGGCCACCGCCTTCTTCGGCGTCTTGGCGAACTCGCTGGGCTCGTGCGAGCCGGCCGGTTCGGCGATGACTTCATCCATGGGGACTCCTTGGCGCGTAGGCACAGGGCCGGTCGGACATAAGGCTCTCGATGGTGCGCATAAGGCTCTTGATGGTGCGCGGTGAGGTTGCCAGTGCATCCCCACGCCGCGGTGGGGTCAACGCCTTTACCCTGATTTTCCGCTGGACGGCATCTGTCGGTGCGCAACCATTCTTCTCATGGCCAGATTGATACCGGTGAAGAGAGCACCGAGCACAACGATGAACCAGCCGAACGTCCGCATATCTCCGTCGGCCATGGTGACCAGCGCGAAACCCACGAACTCCAGGACGATGCTGACCACCACGGCCACCAGCAATTGCCGGCGACTGCTGCGGGTGGCGCCGGAGCTCACGCCGGTATCGCCGACACGGAACGAAGTTCGTCGGCCGTAGCCGACCCGAATCCGAAAAACTCCAGATAGGCCGGAATCTGTTCGTACAGCATGTCGGTGCCGACCTGGATCGGACACCCCTTGTCCAGGGCGGCCTGCAGGAACGGCGTGATCGTCTGCTTCATCACCACATCGGCGACGAACGTGCTCGGCGAGAGACGGGCGACGTCCACCGGTAGCGGATCACCGTCCTTCATCCCGATCGGGGTG
>CAXUHA010000002.1:72962-158508 GCA_964250735.1 uncultured Nakamurella sp.
CGGGGTGGCGTTGGCCACCAGGTCGAATCCGTCGGGGTCCTTGGATCCGACGATGATCTCCACGTCGGGATAATGGGCGGACAGACGGCTGGCCAGCGCCTCCGAAGCCGCCGTGTTGGGGTCGTACAGGCCGATGGCGGACAACCCCTCGGCCACCAGCGATGCCGCGATCGGCGACCCGACCCCCCCGTTTCCGACGACCAGCGCCCGCTTGCCCTTCAGCTCGAATCCCTTGCTCAACACACCCCGGGTGAATCCGGCGCCGTCGAACTGGTCACCGATCAGGGTGCCGTCCGGCCGCAGCAGCACCGCGTTCGACGCTCCGGCGACCTGGGCGATCGGCGTCAACTCGTCGACCAGCTCGCAGGTCACCACCTTGTGCGGCATGGTCACCAGCGCACCCCGAATGTTGCTCATGCGGAACAGCAACGGAAAAAGGTCCCGGTATTGTTCAGATTTCACCCCCATCGGCACGACAACGGCATCGATGTCGTGCTTCTCGAACCATGGGTTGTATATCAGCGGCGCTTTGAACGCGAACGTGGGATAACCCAGATGCGCGATCAGAGTCGTCTTGCCGCTGATCATCGAACCCTCCTCGGAGGCGGTGTGGTCGAACCGTGTGTCAGCTCTTGAGCTGTTTGCTCATCGCCGAGAAGAAAATCTCCGAGGTCTCGCGGACGAAGTTGGCGTGGGTAGTGGCCAGAGTGGCCGCCCAGTCGACGCCCGACTTCTTGGCTGCCTGCTCCTCCAGGTCGAGCATGTTCTTCAGGACCTTCTCGTAGTTCTCCAGCCATTCCAGCCCGTTCTTCTTGGCCTGGGCGGCGACCTGGTCGCTCAGCTCCTTGACCCGCTTGGCCGCGGCGTCCAGGTTGGCACTCACATCTGGCAACGTCATGTGCAACTTCCCTTCCGATGGGTGGGGTGAGGATTCTACTGCGACTGAGTCTCCCACTGTGCGACAGCCATTCCGGTGATCCACGGATACACCGGCTCGTAGGCCAGCTTGGTGGCCTTGACGGGGGCTACGGCCCCGGCCACGGCCAGCCAGCTCCGCATCTCATGGTTACCGTTCCCGGCCAGTTCGATCTCCTCGTCGGTCATGTCCAGCAGCTGGTCGATCTCTCCCTTGACCAACCGGTCGAGGAACCAGCGGTCCCATTCTTCGTCGATGTCGCCCACACGAGGGTTGCCGATCCAGTGCGAGAGGCCACCCGCACCCACCACGGCGACCCGCTCCAGCCCGTCGTACGAGCGGATCGCATCACCCAGCGCTTTACCGAACTCGTACGCCCGCCACACGGGCATCAACGGTGGGACGGCGCAGTTCTGCACGATCGGCACCAGTGGCAGCTTCATCTGGTTGTCCAGCTCGTAGTACACCGTCATGATGCCGTGGTCGAGTTCGAGTTGATGCGAAAAGGCCGGGTCGAAACCGTGGTTCAGCGTATAGGTGGCGATGTGGTTGGCCAGGCCGGCGTGCCCCGGAATCCACACCTTGTCGATCGGCAGCCATTCCTCGGTCGGACCCCAGTTCTTCTCCCCCAGGCCGATGCAGATCTGCGGGAAGTTCTCCAGGAAGAAGTTCGTGTAGTGCTCGTTGGACAGCACCACACAGGCCTGGACGTCGCGCTCGACAGCCTCCCTCTTGATGTGGTCGAGTGCCCCGAAGAAGTTGTTCCGTTGCTCCTCCGGTGCGGCCTCCCGTTGCGAAGACATCATCGGTGCGTGCGACGAACAGTACGCCAGCACTATTTCTGCCATCGGCCGACCCTTTCTACCTTCTTCGCGAACGGTTCCAGCCGACGGCGGTAGTCGTCCCGGGGAAACCCGGCTGCGCGGGCGAAGCGATTGATCAGCACCTCATGCAGACCGAGCTGGTATAGGGCGCCGATATCCCTGTCCTGGAACGCCCGACGCTCGTCGTCGGTCAGCTCGTAGACCGAATCGTCGAACCCGGCCCGCCCATCGCCGGCATCCCCGCTGTTCACCTCGCCGGCCCTGACCCAGTCGTAGACGCACCTGTGCAACTGATACCAGCTCATCGGGCATCGCGGTCCATCATCGCCTACCGTTCTGGGGCGCTCACCCCGCCGGTGCCCGTTGACATGGGCGGTTCGCCTAGAAGAATTTCACGCGGAATCCGAGCGGGCGCGACTTCGCTGCATTGTTCCGACCAGTGAGAGGGTGTGGTGCGGTCCACCTCGCCGCGGTGACAGTGGTTGGGCGACAGTGCTTGGCGCCGCAGGGCGACCCTCGACGCGGCGGAGAGAACTCAGGGGAGATGCGATGGCAGTCACCGGTGTCCCAGCGGTCGGGCTGACGGTCGTGCCGCCGCTGGACGAAGGTGGAGCCGACGGTGGCGCCATCGACGTCCATTCCCATGCGATGCCCCTTCCGCTGCTCCAACGGCTCGCCGATCGCGGGCTGGCCGATCTGTCCGGGGTGGCGGACGGCATCGTGGTGCTCGATTCCAGGGTCAGCGGAGTGGGCCCGCGTGCACCGTTGCCATTGGCCCGGTCGCAGTACGACGTCGACGTCCGGTTGTCGGAGATGGACGGCGTGGACGTCTACCGACATGCGGTGTCGCTGCCACCGTTCCTGTTCTGCTCGACGGCCGAAGACCGACGATTCGCCACCGAGATCATCGCCGAAGGCAATGACGCCCTGTCGATGTATGTCGCTGATTCCCCGGACCGGCTCCTCGCTCTCGGCTCGGTGACCCTGGGTTGGCCGGACGCCGCCGGAGAAGCTCGGCGGGCCCTTGACCAACTGGGTATGGCCGGTATCGCGATCGGGACCCGGGGTGGCGGCCGCGATCTCGACGATCCGGTGAACGACGACCTGTGGGCCATGCTGTCCGAGCGGAAGACCTTCGTTTTCCTGCACCCCAGCGGCGTCCCGGATGCGCATCGGCAACGGGACTTCTGGTTGCCGCAACTGGTCGGCTACCCGATGGAGACGGCCCTGGCCGTGGCCCGGCTGGTGTTCGGCCGGGTACTCGACAGGTTCCCGCTGAACCTCTGTCTGGCCCATGGCGGCGGTTGCCTTCCCTCACTCCGCGGACGCCTGGACATGGGTTGGGAGCGGAAGGATGTCGCGCACACCACCACACTGCGACCCAGTGAGTTCACCGACCGGCTGTTCTACGACACCGCGGTGTTCTCCCCGACCATCCTGCGTCGGCTGGTCGAGGACGTCGGCTACGACCATGTCCTGCTGGGCACCGACCATCCCTTCGAGTTGGGCGACCGCACGCCCCGGGAGACGGTGACCGGTCTGGGCCTCGATCGCACCGCGACGCGCGCCATTCTTTTCGACAACGCCGCTTCGCTACTCGGGATCAACATCACCCGCTGACCGGCACGCAGATCAGCGGCGCTCCGGTGGCGTGTACAGCCAGGCCTGCAACAGACGGGCGATTCGGGGCATCAGCAACCAGGTCGCCGATGCGGTCACCGGGAATGAGATCAGCAGAATGTGCACCGGCAACAGCACGTCACCCAAGGCCCACCCGTACGCGTAGGAAAAGGTCACGTTGAGCAGGTAGAACGTACTGCCCGAGACCAGGAACATCTTCCATTTCGGGGGCGCCGGAGCGGTTCGGCCGGGGAGGGAGAACCACGTCTCCAGGCCAGACACCCGGTGCATGTCCGTCGCCTCCACCAGATGTCGCCCGGCTTCCAGCAGCACCAAGCGCTGGTCGGAGCCCTCCCAGGCGCGCAGGTGGTCCTCGCTGTCGAAGCGGAAGATCACGTGCCACGGGTCCCCGGCGTGGCTTGGCCGCAACATTCCGGCTCCCAGGAAACCCGGATACGTGGAGGCGGCCATGGTCAGCTGATTGCTCCAGGTCTCGAAATCGGTCTCCTGCCCGGCGGCGACCTGGCGGGCCACGGTCACGGTCACCGGTTCCGGGTCGGCCGCTCGCCGGCCGGTCATCGCTGCCGACGCCGCCGTCAGCCGACTTCGGATTCCCAGTCACGCTGCTCGAGCGAATCCCGGATGTGCATCAGGAACAGCGAGGCCGTCGACCCGTCGAAGGCCCGGTGGTCGTACACCAGCCCGACGATCCCGGTCGGATGAATGGCGATCGCGTCACCGATGGCCACCGGACGGCGTTTTACGCCGTCGGTGCACAGAATGGCGACGTTGGGTTGGTTGATGATCGGGCCGGAGGCGAAACTGGCGAACGGGCCCGGGTTGGTGATGGTGAAGGTGGACCCCTGCATGTCGGCGGCGGCGAGTTTCTTACCCCTGGCCGCGGCCGCCATCTCGGTGATCTTCTTGGCGATTCCGCGCATGTTGAGGGAATCGGCGTCCCGGACCACCGGGACGACGAGACCCTGCTGATCCAGATCCACGGCGATGCCCAGGTTGACGTAGGGATGCAGGGTCATCGTCTTGGCCTCGATGTCGATCGAGGAGTTCACCGTCGGGAAGGCACGCAGCGCGTCGACCACCGCGCGGGAGACGAAGGGCAGGTAGGACAGGGAGGAACCGGTTTCCTTCTTGAAGCGATCCTTGTTCTTGGCCCTGACCTTCTCGACGTTGTCGAAGTCCACCTCGATCGACGTCCACACCGACGCCGAGGTGGCCTGCGAACGCTTCATTCCCTCCGCCACCGCCAACCGCATGCGGGACAGGGTGACGACCTCGTCGCGCTGATCGGCCGAGGCGGCCGGACGGCCGGTGTCGGTCGACACCCGGACCGGCTCCGTCGTGACGGGTGGGGCGGACCGGGCCATCGCCAGCTGTACATCTTCGCGTCGGATACGCCCGCCCACGCCCGTCCCGGTGATCGATGCGGGGTCAAGGCCGGCCTCGCCGACCAGCCGGCGGACCAGGGGTGACAGCAGCAGGCCGCTCCGGCCGACCGGAGCACCGCTCACCGGTGCGCTCACCTGTGCGGCGGTCGGCCTGTCGGCGGAGACCGCATGACCGTTCGACGACGGCGATCCGTTCGACGACGCGCTACCGGGCTCGCCGATCCGGGCCAAAGGCGTGCCCACCGGCACCGTGTCGCCCGCGGCCACCAGTATCTCCAGGAGCACCCCGTCGTAGGGCGAGGGGATCTCGGAATCTATCTTGTCGGTGGACACCTCGAAGAGCGGGTCGTCCAGGGCGATCTCGTCGCCGACCTGCTTGAGCCAGGCGCTGACCGTCCCCTCGGTGACCGTCTCGCCCAGCTTGGGCATGGTGATGTCGTGGACCAGTCCCCTCGGCGCCACACTGGACAGTTCGTCGGCCGGGCCTTCGGATCCGCCCATCTGCGGGGCGGCCGGGTTGCCCAGGGCCGGCCCACCCGCGGCGGCCAGCGCATGGGTGGCCGACGGAAGCCGGTTCGCCACCGGGGTCCCGGCCGGCACGATCCGCACCAACGGCGTGCCGACCGGCACCGTCTCCCCGGCTGCCACCAACAGTTCGGCGATCACGCCGTCGTACGGCGACGGGATCTCCGAGTCGACCTTGTCGGTGGACACCTCGAACAACGGGTCGTCGAAAGCGATATCGTCGCCGGCCTGCTTCAGCCATCTGGTGAGTTCGCCCTCGGTGACCGTCTCGCCCAGCTTGGGCATCGTGACAGTCCACTCTTCGTTCGCCATTTCCAGCCTCTTCGTCCCGTATCGGGCTGCGGTGCAGCCGTGTCAGCCGTGCAACGAACGGCCGGAGAAAGTGATCATGGTTTCGCCGATCGCCTCGGACAGACTGGGATGGGCGTGGATCAATCGGCCCACATCACCGGGCAGGGCCTCCCAGTTGACCGCCAGGTACCCCTCGTGCAGGAGCTCACTGGCCCACGGACCGACGATGTGGAAGCCGAGCAACGGCCCGTCCTTCTGCGCGACGATCTTGACCAGGCCGTCGGTCTCGCCCAGGATCATGGCCCGGCCATTGCCCGCGAAAGAATGCTTGTGGACGACGACGTCGTGCCCGGCGGCCCGGGCCTGCGCCTCGGTCAACCCGACGAAGGCCACTTCAGGATGGGTGTAGACGACCCAGGGAACCTTGCCGTAGTCCACCGGCACCGGCACCTCGCCCAGGATGTGGTCGACCGCGACCACCGCCTCCGCGTAGGCCACGTGCGCCAGCCCGGGGGTGGCCACGCAGTCCCCGATGGCGTACACACCGGGCCGCGAGGTCATCATCGTGTTCGTGTCGATCTCGAAGAAGCCGCGTTCGTCGATCTTGATCCCGGCTTCCTCGGCGCCCACCGTCTCGGTGACCGGCCGCCGGCCGATCGACACGAGAACCTGGTCCACCTCGATCTTCTCGGCTCCGTGCGGAGTCTCGAAAGGCACCAGCACGCCATCGTTGGTATGTTCCAGGACCCCGACGCGGGCCTCGGCGTGAATCCTGGTGCCCCGCTTGCCCAGCGAACGGGCCAACACGTCCGCGACATCACGGTCGGGCCCGATAGGTAGCACGCCGTGCGGCATGGCCTCGAGCAACGTGGTCTGCACACCGAGATCGGTGTACACGGACGCGAACTCGGCCCCGATCACGCCGCCGCCGATGACGGCGACCCGCTCGGGCAACCGATCGGCCTCACTGTTGGTCGCGTGATCCGAGCTGACGATCCGCTCGCCGTCCAGGTCCATCCCGGGAATCGCCCGCGGCACCGATCCGGTGCACAGAATGGTCGCCCGGCCCCTCAGCGGCTGACCGTCCACCACGACCGATCCGTCGGCGGCGAGGCGGCCGACACCGTCGATGACGGTCACCTTGCGGCGCTTCAGGAGTCCGGTCAAGCCCCGGGACAGATTGTTCACGATCCCGGTTTTGCGCCTGTTCGCGGCCGGCCAGTCCGGCTCGGGCGTGACGCCGTCGGGCAACTTCACGCCGTGCTCGCCGGCGTGGCTGACCGTCCGGAAGACCTCCGCCGCGTGGAGCAGTGCCTTCGCCGGAATGCACCCCCGGTGCAGACAGGTACCACCGACCTTCTGTTTCTCGATCAGGGCCACCGACAGCCCGGCCGACGCCGCGTACAGCGCCGCCGCATAACCCCCGGGGCCGCCGCCGATCACCACCAGGTCATAGTCACTCACGGTTGATCCTGGCTCTTCGCGCAAGCGCTCATCAGTTCATTCGCTCCGCTCCTCGCTCGTACCTCGCTGCGATGCTCACTCACGCCCGGGCCACCTTTCGCACCGTCTCGGCGATCTCCGCCGGTTGCGGGATGACCGCGTCCTCCAACGGCGGACTGGTCGGCGTCGGGGTGTTCTTGGCACCGATCCGGACCACCGGTTGGTCGAGGAACCAGAAGGCCTCCTCCTGGATGGTCGCGGCGATTTCCGCGCCGTACCCCATCCGTTTCGCAGCCTCGTGCAGCACCACCGCTCTGGAGGTCTTCTTGACCGAGTCGACGATGGTCTGGACATCCAGAGGCACCAGGGTCCGCACGTCGATCACCTCGACCGAAATGCCGTCCTTGTCGAGTTCGTCGGCGACCTCCACGGCCTGGTGAACGCCCGCCGAATAGGTCACCAGGGTCACGTCGCGACCCTCCCGGACCACCTTGGCCACACCGAGCGGAATCGGGTCCATCGATATCGGACCGGAGGCCTTGAGCCGCCGGTAGAGGTACTTGTTCTCCAGGTACAGGGTCGGATTGTTGTCACGGATCGAGGAGATGAGCAGGCCGGCCGCATCTTCCGGTGTGCCGGGCATGACGATCTTCAACCCCGGCACGTGGGCGAAATAACTTTCCACGCTCTGCGAGTGGGTGGGCCCGGCCCGCAACCGGCCACCGAACGGTGCCCGCATCGTCACCGGCATGGCATCACCGGTCCGCCAGTGATGGCGGGCCAGGACATTGATGATCGGGTCGAAAGCACACGAAATGAAATCGGCGAACTGGAACTCCACCACCGGCCGCAGCCCGACCAGCGCTGCACCGGCCGCCAGCCCGGTGAAACCCGTTTCGGCGATCGGCGTGTCGACCACGCGACGGGGTCCGAACTTGTCCAGGAAACCCTTGGTGACCTTGAACGCGCCGCCGAACTGGCCGACGTCCTCGCCGATGATGAACACGTCCGGATCGCGGTCCATCTCGTGATCCAGAGCCAGTCCCACCGCTTCCAGGTAGGTGGCCTGACCGCTGTCAGTAATCATGTTCGCTCCGCAAGCTCGCCTTAGTGCTCATGTTCGCTCCGCAAGCTCCGCTCAGTCGGCATAAACGCCTTCCTCCACTGTGCTCGGGTCGGGCATCGGGTCCGAGAGGGCTTTGCGCCGGGCGTCGATCGCGAACTGGCGCGCCTCTTCCCGGTAGCCCTTGGCCGTCTGGGCGTCGATCACCTCCGCGTCCACCAGAAGCTTCTCGAACAGTTCCACGGGATCCTTGGTGGACCACTCCTCGTACATCGCCTTCGGCACGTAGTCGGCGGAGTCGTGCTCGGCATGGCCGTGCATGCGCATGGTCACGCCTTCCACGATCGACGGCCCGTCACCGGCCCGCGCCCGCGCCACCGCGGTGGCGACCGCATCGTGTACCGCGAGCACGTCGGTGCCGTCCACCTTGGTTCCGGGAATGCCGTAGGCGACCGCCTTGGCGGCGAACGTCTCCGACCGGGACTGCATCGACAACGGCGTGGAGTAGGCGAACTGGTTGTTCTCGATGACGAAGACGTTGGGCAGCCCCAGCACGCTGGACATCGTCAGCGACTCGTGGAAATCGGCCCGTGAGGTGGAGCCGTCTCCGCAGAACGCCAGGCACACCCGGTCCTGCCCACGATATTTGGCCGCAAACGCCATGCCGGTGGCCACCGGGAAATTCGCCGGGATGTGGCTGGGCAGATTGTAGATGCCCAGATCCAGCCGGCCGTAGTGCAAAGTGCCGTCCCGGCCACCGGTCGGCGACGTGGCTTTGCCCATGAAGCTGGCCATCACCTGCCACGGTTCCATCCCCCGCCACAGGTGTGCGCCGAGGTCGCGATGGATGGGCGCCATGTAGTCGTCGGGGCGCAGGGTGGATGCCGCACCGACGCTGATCGCCTCGTGCCAGTGCCCGGTGTACAGCGAACCCAACAGGTCGCCGCCCTTGTACATGGCCACCATCCGGTCCTCGACCGCTCGGGTCAGCACCATCTTCTGCAGAATCTGCTTGAGCAGCTCAGGATCGCGGCCGCTGACCCGCTGCGTCGGCGACGAGGCCGAGTGCGCAGCGTCGGTCTCGGTCGGGGTCTCGGTGGTCGATAGCGTCATCTGCTCAGTCCCCGAGAAAGAAGTCGCGGACCAAGCGGTTGAAATCCGCGGTGCGCTCGATCATCGACCAGTGCCCGCAGTGCGAGAAGATGGCCAGGTCGGCATTGTCCAGCAACTCCTCCAGCCGGTAGGAGGTGGACGTGGGTATCACCTGGTCCTCCCGCCCGTGCACGATCAGCGTGCGATGCTCGAGCTTGCGGATCTCCTCGTCCGGGGTGGTCATCGCTTCCACCCAGCGCTGTCGCGGAGCCGGGAACATCGACGAGAACCCTTCCTGCCAGCCGGGTTGGTTACTGCCCTCATAACGCACCTGGGCCAGTTCGTCGTTGACCAGCACCCGGGAGTACGCGAAAACGTCCAGCACCCTGCGCATGTCCTCGTAGGTGCCGTCGTAACCCCAGACCTTTTCCAGCCCGGGCGTGATCGGGAAGCTCACGCCCATACTGCCCATGAGCACGAGCTTGCCGACCCGGTCGGGGTGCTGGGTGGCGATGCGCAGGGCGATGGCGCCCCCGAAACTGTTGCCGACCAGATGGGCTTTCTGAATGCCCAGGGCGTCCATCACCCCGACGGTCTGCTTCGCCCACGTGTCCAGGCTGTAGTTCACGCCCTCCGGCCGCTCGGTGTAGCCGAAGCCCACCATGTCCGGGGCGACGACGTGGAAGTTCTCGGCCAGACCAGGGATCACCACCCGCCAGTTCGCGTACGAGGTCACGCCCGGCCCGGAACCGTGGATCAGCAGGACCGTCGAGTCACCCTGGCCGGCCTCGAGGTAGTTGGTCCGAATTCCGTCGGCCACCACGCTCTGGCCGATCTCAGGCTTCTGGGTTGTTGTCATCGCGTATTCCTCTCTCGCGGATTCGAATGCGGATCAAGGGTAGTAGCGGAAGACCAGATCGGCGACGCAACAGGGCTTCTGCTCACCCTCGACGTCGTAGGTGAGCCGATAGACCGCCTCCGCGCCCGGCCCGCCGGGTGCGTCCAGAGCGCGGACGTCGGCCAGCAGGACGCGCATTCGCAGCCGGCTGCCGACCTTCAGCGGGGCGGGGAACCGCACCTTGTTCAGCCCGTAGTTCAACACCACGCCGAAGCCCGCGACCGTGCACACCTCCCAGAGCAGACCGGTGGCCAGACCCAGAGTCAAGAAACCGTGTTGCACAGTGGCACCGAAAGGACCGGTGGCCGCCCGCTCCGGATCGACGTGGATCCATTGCCGGTCACCGGTCAGTGTGGCGAAGGTGTCGATGTCGGCCTGGCCGACCGTGCGCCAGCCGCTGACCCCGAGCTCCTGTCCCACCCGATCCTGCAGATCCGCCAAGCCGTTGAGAACCACTGGGGTACCAGCTGGGTCGGACTGCCCGGCCAGCGTCGGCTCGACCATGGTTTACGCCTCCCGCGGGCAGTTTCGGCGATGTTCTCGCTGGCCGAGTCAAGCACCGGCCGCACCGCCGGAGCGGCCGCGACCCGGATTTCCTGCTCAGTGGGAGCCCCGACTCAGCCGCAGAAGCGTTGCAGACCGGCGAGCAGTCGTTCCGCGTCCGCGGAATCTGTGTAGGGCGCAAGTCCGACTCGCAGCCCGCCCGCGTCTCCCAGACCCAGTCGGCGGGACGCTTCCAGCGCGTAGAAGGATCCGGCGGGCGCGTTGACGCCCAGTCCGGCCAGGAAGCGGGCCGCCTCGGCGGCGTCCCGGCCGTCGAAGGTGAGCAGCAGGGTCGGCGTTCGGCGGACAGCACGGGACCGCACCACGACCCCGGGCAGTGCGGCCAAACCCTGTTCGATGGTCTCCCTGAGCTCATCCTCGTGGCTCTCGACCATGGTCATGGCCTCGATGAGAGCCTGACGACGGTCAGCGACCCCGGAGCCGAAGCCGCCGAGTCGGGCCAGGAAGTCCACCGCCGCCCGGGTCCCGGCCAACAACTCGTAGGGCAGCGTGCCCAGTTCGAAACGCTCCGGCACCCGGTCGGGGGCCGGAAGGAGTTTGTCCGGCTTCAGCTCCTCGAGCAGATCCGGCCGGCCGGCCAGCACGCCGCAGTGCGGACCGAGGAACTTGTACGGCGAACACAGATAGAAGTCGGCACCCGAGGCCCGCACATCGACCGGGGCGTGGGCGGTGAAATGCACACCGTCGACGTAGAACAGGGCACCGGCGGCGTGCACCGACCCGGCGATCGCCGTCAGGTCCGGACGGGTGCCGATCAGGTTGGACGCCGCGGTGACCGCGACCAACCGGGTGCGGTCGGACAACTGGGCCGCCACGGCTTCGGCGGGGAGTTCCCCGGTCTGCGGGTCGAAGTCGACCCACCGGATCACCGCGCCCACCCGCTGCGCAGCTATCACCCACGGACGGATGTTCGCGTCGTGGTCCAGTCGGGTGACCACCACCTCGTCCCCCGCCCGCCACGTGTCGGCCAGGGTACGGGCGAAATCGAACGTCAGCGCCGTCATACTGCGGCCGAAGACGATGCCGGCGGGATCGGCACCCAGAAGATCGGCCATGGCGGCTCGCGCACCGACCACCACCTCGTCGGCGAACCTCTCGGCCGCCGTCAGCTGACCACGGTTGGCGATGGCCTCCGCCAGCGTGTCCCGCACGGCGTCGGCGACCACGTCCGGCACCTGCGAACCGCCCGGGCCGTCGAAGTGCGCGGCTCCGCGGTCCAGGGCCGGGAAGTGGGAGCGTAGGGCCGCGACGTCGTAACGCAGGTCAGCTGTCGTTTGTGATGGAGCACTGCTCGTCATCGGTTGATCATGCCCGACGCCCGTCCGGGGTGAGAAAGAAGCGGACCATTTCCGCGGATGCATCGGGACCCTGCGGATCGGTGTAGCTGCCCACCGGATTGCCGCCGAGCCAGGCATGGCCCGCGCCGTGCACCAGCCACGACTCCGCGACCACCGTGCCGTCGGCATCGGCGTGGACGGTCCGGGTGTACGGATGGCCGGCCCCTCCGTGGGAGCCGGTGATGCCCCTGGCGTTGCCGTGGGTGACAGCGGTGCGGATCCGGGCCGCCGGCGAGGCGGCCAGCCGGGCGGCGATGATCTTGTCGGCGTTGACCGGTGCGACGGTGGTGTCGTTGCTGCCGTGGAAGACGATCAGCGGGACCGGACCGCTCGGACCGGGGGTACCACCCGTACTCATGGCTGCGAACGCGGACGGGATGTCGGTGGCCGAGCGGTAACCGAGGCCGGAGTGCACCCCGGCCGCGGCGTACAGGGAGGGGTAGGTCGCGGCCATGACCGCCGCCATGGCGCCGCCTGCCGACAGGCCCGCGACATAGATCCGCCGCTGGTCGACCGCCTGCTCGGTGACGATCTGCCGGGTGATGCCGGCGATGATGGCCGGTTCACCGTGCCCCGCCTGCTGGTCCTGGGGACGGAACCAGTTCCAGTACCCGCTGCGATTGGCCGTCCTGGACTGTTCCGGATAGGCGACCAGGAATGTGTGCTGTTCCGCGATCGCGTTCATGCCGGTACCGGCGGCGAAGTCGACGGCGTTCTGGGTGCCCCCGTGGAGCATCACGACCAGCGGGACCGGATGGCCCCGGTACCCGGTCGGAATGTAGAGGTCGTAGTGCCGCGAACCGTCCGGCCCACGGTGGATCAGGTGCCGGATCTCGCCCCCGGCGGCGGCCGCGACTTCCCGGGCGGCACCGTTCGCATTCCCGTCCGGAGGTCCGGTCATCGGGAGCACACCGGCCAGAATGCCGCTGGGGTCGGGCAGCGTGAGAGGAGGGCCGCCGGCGATTCGGCCGCGCTGGCGGGCGACGGCGTCGCGGTTCTGCTGGATGAGCCGCAGGACGCGCTGGATGGTGGCGTGCGAGTTTTCGGGCATGGCGAAGTTCCTCTTGTTCGTGTGTGTTGTCGGACGACGACGGTCGCCGGACACGCTGCGCTGCGCGGCAGCGTCAGGTGGTACGTGCGGCCAACGCGGCCTTGACTTCTCGCGAAGCGCGGAAGGCGCCGAGCACTTCCACGGATTCGATGGTGGCGAGCGCGAGCTCCGGGGAGACGTCATCGGCGATACTGCCCAACCCCAGTACCCGCAGTGCGACGGTGCGCCCTGCGGCCCTGACCTCCTCGAGCTGGACCCGGGAGTAATGCACAGTGCCCAATTCGAGCGTGCGCCGAGCGACGGTGTCTTTCACGGCGCCGGAACGGTTCTCCAACTGCCGTCGGATCGCGGAGCGGATGAAATCGGTCCGGTTCGCGTAGAAGCCTTCCCCGACCAGCAGATCGATCTCACCCAGATCAACCAGTCCCAGGTTGATGGTGATCTTCTCGGTCTTCTCGATCTCGGCCATCTCGGTCGGCTCCTCCCGTTTACTCCTTCATCGTAGCACCATCCCGTTGGATGGTCCAGAGATGGCGAAGGGATGCCCGGGGTTGCGCAGAGGTCAGCCGCGGTCGGTGCCCGTATCGGGTTCGGGAAGTGAAGGCCGCACGAACGGCTGAAGCGTGTCCGAAAGCGACTTCTGCACACTCGACCACTGCTGCCCCCAGGCGTGCAGTGGTTGCAGTGATTGCTCCACCATCTGAAGTTGCTGCTCGAAGGCCGCCAGCTGCAGTTGCAGGGCGTTGATCAGGGCCCGTTTGGCCCGTAGCTCCTTGGCCAGCAGGTCGAGTTGAGCGATGGGGGCCGGCGCCTGGGCCATCACCCCTTGCAGGTAGGACAGCACGTCGGTGGCCGCATCGGTCGTCGGTGGAACGTTCACGCCGGCCATGGCGCGACGCCCCGCATCCGCCGTCATGTCGGTGGCCGCGCGTACCTGATTGAGCAGGAGTTCGGTGGCATCCCGCAGGTAACCGGCAGCCGTTCCGGTGTGCAGGTAGCCGTCGGGTGAGGTGCTGTCGCCGGGCTTCTCGGACACTGTCGTGGGCTCCATCCTGCACGTGGCTACCGCTGCCGGCACGAGAGGCGGCTGCCTACAGAATAGGCCGGTCTAGGAAGCCTTTGCCTTCACGTAGCTTCCTGGCGCGTCTTCGACCGGCGAATACTCGGCGTTGCCGAGCTCGGTGCGCGCGGAAACCTCCGGCCCGCTGGACGCGGCCAGCCATTCGCTCCAGGTCGGCCACCAGCTGCCGGGGACGTTCTCGGCATCGTCCAGCCAGGTCTGCGCGTCGGGTCGGGCGTCCCCACCGTCGGCGCTGTGCCTCCAGAAGCTGCGCTTCTTCTTCGCCGGAGGATTGATGACGCCGGCGATGTGGCCGCTGGCGCCCAGCACGAAGGTCGTCGCGCCGCCCACCAGATTCGTGCTGGCGTAGGCCGTCTGCCACGGCACGATGTGGTCTTCACGCGAGGCGTAGACGAACGCCGGCACCTCGATCCGGCCCAGGTCGACCGGTTCTCCGCACTGCACGGTGGCATCCGGAACGCGCAGCTTGTTCTCCAGGTAGGTGGTGCGGACGTACCAGCAGAACATCGGGCCCGGGAGGTTGGAGTCGTCGCTGTTCCAGTACAGCAGGTCGAAGGCCGGCGGCGGCTGACCCTTGAGGTAACCGTTGACGACGTAGGGCCAGATCAGATCATTGGCGCGCAACGCCGCAAACACCTGCGCCAACTCGCGACCGTGCATGATGCCGCCGCCGCCGATCTCGGTCTCGCGCTTGGCCACCCCCTCTTCCGTGACCAGCAGGCCGATCTCGCCGGTGTCGGAGAAGTCGAGCATCGTGGTCAACAAGGTCACGCTGGCCGCCTGCTGCTGCTCCCGCCGGGCCAGGATGGCCAAGGCGCTGGCCAGCAGCGTGCCGCCGACGCAGAAGCCCAGGGTGTTGGCCAAGTCGGCGCCGGTGATCTCCAGCGCCACCCGGACGGCTCGCATGACGCCGTCTTCGAGGTAGTCGTCCCAGGTCATCCCGGCCTGGTCTGGGCCGGCGTTGCGCCAGGAAACCAGAAAGACGGTGTGTCCCTGGGAGACCGCATAGCCGACGAAGGAGTTCGCCGGTTGCAGGTCGAGGATGTAGTACTTGTTGATACACGGCGGCACGATGACCAACGGTCGTTCATAGACCTGCGCGGTGGTGGGCGCGTACTGGATCAGCTGCATGAGCTCGTTCTGGTACACCACACTGCCTTCGCTCAGGCAGATGTTACGACCCACCTCGAACGCCGACTCGTCGGTCATCGAAATGCGGCCCTTGGCCAGATCCTCGGTGAACAGCCGCATACCCTCGACCAGGCTTGCCCCACCCGTCTCCACGGCCAGCTGCAGCGCCTCCGGATTGGTCAGCAACGCGTTGCCGGGGCTCAGCGCATCTGTCACCTGACGCAGGGCGAAACCCCACTGAGCCTTCTCGCGTTCGTCCAGGGGGGCGGCCTCGAGTGCCTTACGCATCAGCTCGGTCTGCGCCAGGTACGCGCGGGCCAAGACCTCGTATCGCGGATCCTTGGACCACGCGTCACCGGTGAAACGTCGGTCGGTCACCGGTGCGGGCGTGCCGGATGCGGTATCCCACATGGTTTTCCAGGGCGCCGAGAGCTGGCGCAGGCTGTCCTGTTGCCATCCGGTGAACGCCTTGACACCGTCCGTCCACCAGGATGAGGCATCGCCCGCAGGGGCGACTGCCGGCTGGTAAGGCCACAGCGGACCGGTCGCATTCGTGAACAGATCAGCGAGCCACCGGGTCGGGTCCGGCAGGGACTGCTGGGACATGGCGAAGGCCTCCAGGGCTTATCGGGACGCAACGCCAGGAACGCCCCGTCGTTACGGGTGGGTCGCACGCACCGCGTCGCTGGGGTTCTTCACCGTGTCGTCGACCTGCCTGCACCGATGGTGGCGCACCGCGGCCGATCGACCAAGCGGGCAACCGATTTTCCCAGTGGACGAAACTCCCGAAGGTGAGCGGAAACTCAAAAAACGACGCCGATGTGGGCGCGTGTGCCGCACATCGGCGTCGTCGGATTGCTCGACACCACTTCGGTTCCGGACCGATCCGGTGACATCACCGGCTGAACTTACTCGCTGTCGTCGGCGACCAAACGCTCGATGAGCTCTTCGATGTTGCCGGTCTTGGGCAGTCCGCGCTCCGCGAGCTGATCGGACAGTTCGGCCTTGGTCAGACCCTCGTAGGGCTCCCTGGCCTTCGCCTGGGCCTGCTTGGCCTCTTCACGTTCGGCCTTGCGGGCCAACCGGGCCTGCTCCTGCTCGGCTTCGGCAGCCTTGTCGGCCTGCTTCTGCGCCAGGTGCTCGACCCGCTGGGCCTGCCGGGTGGCCAGATCGACCACCGTTTCGGTCTGGTCCCCGACCAGAGTGCCGACCTTTTCCACCTGATCGCGCACGGTCCAGCTCAGGGAGGTGACCAGCTCGGCCCACTTGGTGGCCAGGTCACGGTTCAGATCGACCGCCTTCTGCAGGTAGTCGAAGTACTGGTGCACCGGCGGGGTCAGGTCGATGGCGGGCAGCTTCACGGCCGCGTTGGCCTGCTCGCCGAAAGTACGGGCCGTCTTGCGGAAGGTCTCGACCGACTTCTCGGTGGCCTCGCGGACCTGGGTGGCGACAGCATTGTAGGTCTCGGTGCTGGTCATGGCTCTCCTTCGTCGACGGGCGGCTCGCCGAGCCGATTGGTCGTGCGGCGCACCATCGGCGGGGCCGACATGTCAGGTTCTGCATGTCAGCGCGGCGTCGTAGGCACTGCGGGCACGGTCACCGGCTCATGGCGGCCATCGTGATGGCATCTCCACCACTGGTTCAAGTTTAGCAAACTTTCTGGCTAACTGGCTAACCATTGTGAGCGGCGCCATGAAGATGTTCGTCTACTTCTGCAGCCCGCCACGGAGCTTGGCCACCAACTGCGCGATCTCCGACTCCGCTCGTCGGGCCGCGACGCCGGGTTGGCCGATCAGGTCTTCGGCCAGGCAGTTGAGTTCGTCGACGAGTTGCCACCGTCGGTGCGGATCGGCCGTGTCGGCCTGCCTGCTCACTGATGCCGTCAGGTCCGCAATACGTTCCACGCTCAGTGGTTCAGTCATCGTTTTCCCTCGGTCGCAGTCGGGACCGTCAGCAGCACGGCCTCGCCCTGGCCGCCGCCGCCGCACAAAGCCGCAGCACCAGTGCCACCACCGCGTCGCTGCAGTTCCAGCGCCAGATGTAGGACGATGCGAGCCCCGGAGGCGCCGATCGGGTGGCCGAAAGCGATGGCCCCCCCGTTGACGTTGACGATCTTCTCCTCGATCCCCAAATCACGAGCCGACACCAGGCCCACGACGGCGAAGGCCTCGTTGATCTCGACCAGATCGAGGTCGGTCGGTTCCAGTCCGGCGCGGGTGCAGGCGGCCCGAATGGCGCGGGCCGGCTGTAGTTGGAGCGTCGAATCCGGCCCGGCCACCAGGCCGCTGGGACCGATCTCGGCGATCCAGGTCAGCCCCCGTTCCTCCGCGAGCTCACGGTCCATGACCACGACGGCGGCTGCGCCGTCCGAGATGGGCGAGGACGACCCCGCGGTGATCGTGCCGGTCTTGCTGAAGCTGGGACGAAGTGCGGCCAGTGACTCCAGGGAGGTCTCCGGGCGCACGCCCTCGTCGACGTCGATCGTCTTCTCGCCTCGCCGGGACGTCACCACGACGGGAACGATCTCGTCGTCGAACAGGTGGTCCGCCTGGGCGGACGCCGCCTTGTGGTGGGAACCGGCGGCGAACGCGTCCTGATCCGCACGACTCACCGGATTCACCTGCCCCACGTTGACCTGCTCGGTCAACACCCCCATCGAGACATCGGTGAAGACGTCGGTCAGGCCGTCCAGGGCCAGGTGATCGTGCAGGGTGACGTCGCCGAACTTGAAACCGGCGCGCGAGGAGGGCAGCAGGTGCGGCGCACGGGTCATCGATTCCATTCCGCCGGCCACGACCGTGCGGTACTCACCGGCCCGGATGTACTGGGCGGCCAACACGATGGCGTCAAGCCCGGACAGACAGACCTTGTTGATCGTCACCGCCGGCACGGACATACCGATGCCGCCCGCCACCGCGGCCTGACGAGCCGGAAGCTGACCGCAGCCCGCCTGCAGCACCTGGCCCATGATGACGTATTCCACATCGGTCGGATCAACACCGGCGCGGCGCAGGGCACCGCGGATGGCCACTCCACCCAGTTCGACGGCGGAGACGTCGGCAAGCGCGCCGGACATCCGGCCGATGGGCGTTCTGGCTCCTGCGACGATCACGGCGGTTGGCATCCCCCAAGGTTAGCAGTTAGCCAGCAGGCTTGCTAACTATCTGGCCAAGAGTTTTCGATTCTGACGTTAGGCACCTCACGGATGACGGTCCGTGCGTACCCGCCCGACCGGCCGGGACAGCAGAGGCCCCGGGGATGCTATGAATGCTTCGCGCCGCTGAGCAGAAAGAGGGAACCCCAGGGATGAACAAGATCGTCGCTTCCGCCGTGGCGGCCGTGGCCGATGTGCCGGACGGAGCCAGTCTGGCGGTGGGTGGTTTTGGTCTGTCCGGCATTCCGTGGGTACTGATCAGAGCACTCCTGGACCAGGGCGCCACCGGCCTCACGGTCGTGTCGAACAACTGCGGCGTCGATGGCGCCGGTCTGGGACTGCTCCTGGAAGCCCATCGCATCGACCGGGTCATCGCGTCCTACGTCGGCGAGAACAAGGAATTCGCCCGGCAGTACCTGGCCGGCGAACTGCACGTGGAGCTGACCCCGCAGGGCACGCTGGCCGAGAGACTGCGGGCGGGCGGTTCGGGTATCGGCGCGTTCTACACACCCACCGGGGTCGGCACCCAGGTGGCCGACGGCGGGCTGCCGTGGCGCTACCACCCCGACGGTTCCATCGCCGAAGCGTCCAAGCCCAAGGAAGTCCGCGAATTCCACGGCCGCGCGATGGTGCTCGAAGAGGGCATCCACACCGACGTCGCCCTGGTCCGGGCCGCCGTCGCCGATTCCGCCGGCAACGCCCGGTTCCACGCCGCCGCCCGGAATTTCAACGTGCCGGCGGCGATGGCGGCCTCGATCACCATTCTCGAGGCCGAGGAGATCGTGCCCGTCGGGTCGATCGGCCCCGACGACGTACACCTGCCCGGCATTTTCGTCCAACGCGTCATCGTGCTGGACCCGCAGCAGGCCCGGACCAAAAACATCGAGAAGCGAACGACCAGAGCTCGCGCATCCGGCTCGCCGCAGGACCGCCTGCCCACTCCTGCACCCGGAACGGAGTCCTGATGTCCTGGAGCCACGAGGAGATGGCCGCTCGCGCCGCGAGGGAGCTGTCCGACGGGCAGTACGTCAATCTCGGTATCGGGATGCCCACCCTGATTCCGAACCACCTGGCGCCCGGTGTGGAACTGAATCTGCATTCGGAGAACGGCATCCTGGGCGTCGGGCCGTATCCGTTCGACGACGAGGTCGACCCCGACCTGATCAACGCCGGGAAGGAAACCGTGACCGTGCTGCCCGGCGCCTCCTTCTTCGATTCCGCCACCAGTTTCGCGATGATCCGCGGCGGCCACATCGACGTCGCCGTGCTCGGCGGCATGCAGGTGTCGACGTCCGGGGATCTAGCCAACTGGATGATCCCGGGCAAGATGGTGAAGGGTATGGGCGGGGCGATGGATCTGGTACACGGGGCCAAGAAGGTCATCGTGCTGATGGACCACACCGCGAAAGGCGGTGCGGCGAAACTGTTGACGCAGTGCGATCTTCCGCTGACCGGCCGCGGCGTCGTGCACCGGGTCATTACTGATCTGTGTGTGCTGGACACCGCCGGCGACCATTTCGATCTGGTCGAACTCGCCCCCGGCGTCACCGCCGAACAGGTGCAGAACGCCACCGGCGCGCCGTTGTCCGGCGGGGATCAACTTCACCGGCGGGGATGAAAGTGACCACTTCCATCACTCCCGTCACATTCGGGCAACGTTGATCCCCGCAGCACATGTTGATCCCCGCCGACCGCGCCCCGCCCCGCCCCCGCCAGCACATGGTCGAGCAACGGGGGTGGACTCAGCTGACAAACCAGTCGCGCGCGGGGTTTTCCACCACCGGAGCCGACCTGGGCACGTCGGGTTGCGCCGCCCACCGGACCGCGTTGGCGAGCACCTGACGCACGTCCGGCTGGTGATACACCGGATATTCCTGGTCGCCGGGTGAGAAGTAGAAGATTCGACCTCTACCCCGGGTGAAGGTGACACCGGAACGGAAAACCTCGCCCCCGGTGAACGAACTGACAAACACCAATTCGTCGGGCGCCGGAATGTCGAAGAACTCGCCGTACATCTCCTGATGCGGAATGACGATGGGCTGCGGAACGCCTTCCGTGATGGGGTGGGTCGGATTCACCGTCCAGACCAGCTCCCGCTCGGCCTCGTTGCGCCATTTCAGGGAGCAGGTCGTCCCCAGGAGGCGGGTGAAAATCTTGGAGAAATGTCCGGAATGCAATACCAGCAGACCCATTCCGCCCAGCACGTGTCGTTGGACCCGCAGCACCACCTCGTCGGCGACCTGGTCGTGGGCGATGTGGGCCCACCAGAGCAGGACATCGGTGTCGGCGAGCACCTCCTCGGGCAAGCCGTGATCGGGATCGGCCAGCACCGCTGTCCGGTGGCGGGCGTCCGGTAACCGCTCCGCCAGACCGGCGGCGATCGCGCCGTGAATGCCCTCGGGATAGTGGGTGGCCATGCTGGCCGGCCGACCCGACGCCTCGTGTACGGCCTCGTTCCACACGGTGATCCGCAGTCCCCTGCTCACAGCCGCACCTCCCGATTCTGCTGCGCCGACAGATAAGCGGCGTCGATGATTTCGGCTCGGACCAAGGCCAGCGAACCGTCGTGTGCCGACCACAGCGCCGGGTCACCCCGGACGACCTCCACGAAGTCCTCGACCACCTGTTGATGGGCGCGTCCAGGTTCGGCGGACACCACGCGATCGGCATTCCGGCCATCGGTTTCGGTGTAGAGCGTGAGCCGCCCGGCCGGAGTCAGCGAGGCTCCGTCGACCCGGAGTTCCGCCCCTCCGTCGGTCCCGTACACGGTGAAGTCGATCAGATCCTCAGGACTGCGATAACTGGCCCATCCGGCCTCGATCAACAGGGTGGCTCCTCCGTCCAGACGTAGGAAGGCCGACGCGAAATCCTCCACCTCGAATATCGACACGGAGGCGTCGGCCGATGCCCGGCCGGAACCGCCCCGTCCGCGCGGACCGAGCTCGGCGTAGGTGACCGCCGACACAGTGAGCACTGTGGGTTCGCCGAGCAGGTAGAGCGCATAGTCCAGCACGTGCACACCGATGTCGGCGAGTGGGCCACCACCGGCCAACTCGCGACTGGTGAACCAGGTTCCCAGCCCGGGAATACCCGAGCGGCGCAGCCAGGACGCCTTCGCGTAATAGGGACGCCCGAGTTCCCCGGCGTCGATGATCTTCTTGAGCGCCTGGATGTCCCCGCGCCGCCGATGATTGAACGCCACGTCCAGCACGCGTCCCGCATTCCGGGCGGCGGCAACCATCTGACGCCCCTCGGCGGCATCCCGGGCGATCGGCTTCTCACTCAGCACATGCACCCCGCGCCGGAGCGCGGTCACCGCGATCGACGCATGCAAGAACGTCGGCACCGCGATGCTCACCGCGTCCAGGTCGGGCAGGTCGACCAGTTCCTCCCAGTCCTGCACGAGGGTCGGCACGTCGTACTGACGGCCCAATTCCTGCAGCAGGTCGGATTCTTGGCCGGCCAGCCCGATCACCTCCACACCCGGTATGGCCCGATAGGCGGCCAGGTGTTGCCGGCCGGCCCAGCCCAGCCCGGCGACCCCCACCCGCAGCGGCTCGTTCGAGGTGGACGGCGGCGTCGACGACACGGTGCTGCTCCCTCCGGAAAGCTGGAGCCTATTCGCGGGTCCGGCGACCGCTTCCTCCGGCCTCAGGTTCAGCTGATCGGTGACACACCTTGCCGTGACGGTGATGCGGCGGCCCGACCAGGCTCAGGCAACAGGTAATCCTGCACCGGCCGTCGTGGTGTGGGCGGCACCGGGCCGCCGAAACCGATCCGCAACACCGCCTGCGGGTGGATCCGGCCGCCGAGCAGGCCCTGCACGTCGCGCCGCACCGGCTCTACCTCGATCAGCTGGGACACGAAGGACGCAGCCAGACCCAGGGTGGTGGCCGTGAGCAAGACCCGTTCCAGGGCTTGACCGGCGTGGACCTGCGCTTTCGGACCGTCGGCAAAAGTGCCCAGCACGGCCAGCAACGGTTGTGCCTCGAAGTCCTTGCCCTCGATGCGGTGCGGGCGGTCGGGTCGTCCGAAGTCGCGGAGTGTCCAGTCGTCCAGATCGCTCGGCGCAGGTCCGGCGGACGAGACAGGAACGCCGTCGACGCCGCCGTCACGCCCGGTCCACGCCGACCATTCGGCCACCCACGCAGGGTCGGCACGTTGCCTGCGATGGGCGGACGCCGCCCACTGGCGAAGATGGTTCAACCGCTCCGGGTCGGTGATGACCTGCAAAGTGGCGGCCTCGGCCTCGGCGGCGCGGGTCAACACCAGCTGATGGCCGGCGGTCACCTCGGCCTCGAAAAACGGCCTGCGGTTCGTCCGGCGGTGGTTGATCGCCCGCTCCAGGTCGGCCCGGTCGGGACTGAGCGCGAAATTGCCGCCCGGCTCGATCAGCGCCAGAGGACCACCGTCCCCTGGCGCCCGGAGGGTGACCCGCACCGACAGCCCGTGCCTGGCCAACGCCAACCGCATGTTGAACAACGCCGCGCCGCAGGCCAGGCGGCCTTCCCGACCGTCCGGATCGCTGACCGGCAGCCTGCGGTCCGGGTCGGCGAACAGCTCGATACGGTCCGCGGCCACCCGGAACATCCAGGGCTGGCTGTTGTGCAGCGACGGGGCCCGGCCCGCCGCCGCGAAAACCAGCCGGGTGTGCTCGGCGGAAAGACCGAACGGTGTGATGATCACATTCCCGCCTCCGCTATTGACGATGAACCAGCTGACTATTTTCCGAAGACGACCCACACTGACTGCCCGACGAGAACGGATCGGAACTGCCCCGTCCAATCGAGTCTGGCCCATCGACCAGGCGCCCGACATGGTCGTAAGGCCCTACTTCCCCCCGCATTCGGACACCCCCGATCGATCCGGTCGATTGCGGCTCCCCGCTGCCCGGAGAAAGACCTGTCATGCTGGCAGGACAGGGGTGGAAACGGCCGATCGCCCGAAGCCGGCCCATCGCCCGCGACAGAAAGGTATTGATGTCGGCTCCAGGTCCGCGGATGCACATCGACGACCTGCTCGAACAGCTGGTCAGTCGGGCCGGAGAAGTCCTCGCCGCGCGGGACGGGCTGCGAAAACTGGTGGCGGCCAACGATTCGATTCTGGGTGAGCTGTCACTCCCGGCAGTGCTACGCCGGGTCGTGGAGTCGGCCTGCGATCTGACCGGAGCCCGGTTCGGCGCCCTGGGAGTCATCGGTGCCGACGGGACGCTCGAACAATTCATCCACGTCGGTGTGCCTCCCGATGACGCGGCCGCCATCGGCGTACTGCCGACCGGCCATGGCCTTCTCGGCACGCTGATCGCCCATCCCGAACCCATCACCCTCGCCGACCTCGGTCAGGACGACCGGTCGTACGGCTTTCCCGAGCATCACCCGCCGATGAAGTCGTTTCTGGGGGTGCCCATCACCTTGCGCGACGAGGTGTACGGCAACCTCTACCTGACCGAGGGCCGCGACGGTGAGTTCACCGCTGAGGATTCGGAGCTGGTGGTGTCGCTGGCGGGTACCGCCGCCGTCGCGATCGAAAACGCCCGGCTGTTCCGGGACAGCCAACGTCGTCAGGATTGGTTGGAAGCATCGACCAAGATCACCCAGCGACTGCTGACCCGCCCGGTCGAACACGCCCTGCGCGACATCGCCGACCAGGTGCGCACTCTCGCCGATGCCGATGTGGTGATCGTCGTCCTGCCGCTGGGCACCACCAATCAGTTGCGCATCGAGGTGGCCACCGGCGACGGCGAGGCCGAGCTGACCGGGCGGGTCTACGACGACGAGGACACATTGTCGCAGGCGGCCATCGACACCGGCCAGCCGATCCGCATCGCCACCGCCAACAACGCCGCCGACCTGCGGGTGCACCTCGCCGACGTCGTTCAGGTGGGACCGGTCATCGCACTTCCGCTGACCGGGTCAGGACGTCCCCGCGGTGCCCTGCTGGCCGGGCGGCTGTTCGGCCGGGCACCGTTCTCGCTGGCCGAACTGGACATGGCGGCCACGTTCGCCGGGCACGCGGCCGTGGCGCTGGAGCTGGCCGACGCCCGGGCGGTGCACGACCGGGTGACGTTGCTGGAAGACCGCGACCGGATCGCCAGAGACCTGCACGACCACGTGATCCAGCGGCTGTTCGCCGCCGGGCTCACCGTGCAGAGCGTGCTCTCGGGCAGGGTGATCGACTCCGGCAACCGGCTCTCACGTGTCGTCGACGACATCGACGACACCATCCGGCAGATCCGCTCGTCCATCTTCGCGCTCCAAACACCCTCCGGCAGTGAGGAAACGAACCGGACCCGACTGCAAAGGACGGTGGACGAAGTATCGCCCGCGCTGAGCGAGCCTCCCCTGGTCCGGTTCTCCGGACCCATCGATTCCCTGGTCGACATGGAAGTGATGCACGATCTGAGGGCGGTCCTTCGTGAGGCGCTGACCAATGTCGCCCGCCACGCGGAGGCGACCTCGGTCGAGGTGGACCTCACCGCGGCCGACGGCCGGCTGAGGTTGGACGTCACCGACAACGGAGTGGGGATCGGAGTACCCGTCCGCAACAGCGGACTGGCCAACATGAGTCACCGGGCGGAGCGGCACGACGGCCGGTTGGACGTCGTACCCGGAATCGGGAAAGGAACACGTCTCACATGGCAGATTCCGCTGAGCTGAACCAGGTAACGGAGAAGATCCGGGTGTTCCTGCTCGACGACCACGAGATCGTCCGTCGTGGCATCGCCGACCTGATCACCGCCGAGCCGGACATCGACGTCGTCGGTGAGGCGGGCACGGCCGCCGAGGCGCTGGCCCGGATCGGCGCCGCCCGGCCGAATGTCGCCGTGCTGGACGCCAGACTCCCGGACGGGAGCGGGGTCGACGTATGCCGCGACATCAGATCGGCGCACCCCGACATCGGGTGCCTGATCCTGACTTCTTACGACGATGACGAGGCGTTGTTCGCCGCTGTCATGGCCGGCGCCGCCGGCTATCTGCTCAAGGAGATCCGCGGGGCGTCGCTGGTGGACGCCATCCGCCAGGTCGCCGCCGGCCGGTCCCTGATGGATCCCAAGGTCACCGGCCGGCTGCTGGCCCGCCTTCGCGACGGGAAACCGCACGACAAGCGACTCGACGCGCTGACCTCCCGGGACCACGACATCCTGGCCCTCATCGCCGACGGGATGACCAACCGGCAGATCGGAGAACACCTGCACCTGGCCGAGAAGACGGTCAAGAATTACGTCTCATCGCTGCTGGGCAAGCTCGGCATGCAGCGCCGCACCCAGGCCGCCGTCTTCGGCGCCGAGATCAATCGGTAGCTGCGACCAGCGGCGCAACCAGATGCCCGCTCAGCGCAGGATCGGGTGAGCGGCGACGACGGGCCGGGTCGACCACCAGGCGCCCAGTCCCCAGGAGGAAGCCGTACCGATCGTGGCGACCAGGATAAGACCGATCGCGAAGATCAGGTGGTAGTCCAGGAACGGGTTGGTGGAGCCGGTCGCCACTCCGGCCGAGGTGGACTGCGCCAGGGGCCATTCCGCCGCCCACATCAGCACCAGCAGGATCGACCCGGAGAGCGCTGCGATACGGAGCGCGACACCCGCGATCATGGCCACGCCGACGCCCAGTAGACTCAGCATGAAGAGCCAGTCGATGAATCCGTTGCCGGCCATGCCCCGGAAGATCGACTGCAATGGCCCCGCTTGTACGTGGCCCAGGAAGCCGTTCGTGGGTGACCCTCCGTTCAGCCACGATTTGCTGCCCGCTGTGGAATATCCCAGACCGAAAGTCTTGTCCAGGAAAGGCCACAGGAAAATCCAGCCCAACCCGATCCTCAGCACGGCGGTGGCGATGCGGGACAACGGGCTCGCGGACGAAACCCGCTGCGTAACAATCGATGTGTCCAGGGGTGCGGGTCGGGCGGTGACGGTCATGGTCGATGCTCCAAATTCTGCTGGTGGAGAGAGTGATGTCCTGTCCGATCTTCGGACCGACCTCGACCCCTTCCTGGGGTGCCACCGATAATCGCGGTTCGTGGTGTCGGTGGGCAGGGCCGAAAGTCGGTGATAGCTCGGGTCGAATGCCGTCGAAATCCGCGGGCCATCGGGACTTTGGACTCTGGGGCCGGGTCTGCCCTCACGGTTGACTGACAGAGCAGCCCATCGGTGAAGAGCTGGAGTTTCGACCCCAATCTAGGAGTGCACAATGACCAACCCGGCCGGCACCAACGTCGTCAATGAGCAGCCGATCGTCGTCGGGATCGACGGCTCGACCAACAGTCTCGCGGCGCTCCGGTGGGCCCTACGGGAAGGGAAATCTGTCGGCGCCCCGGTGGAAGTGGTCCATTGCTGGACGGCACCGACGCTGACCGATGTGGTCTTCTCCCCGGCGCAGCAACTGATGACGGCGTCGGTCTGCATGCTCCAGAACGAGATTGCCGCGGCCCTGGCCGATATTCCGGACACCCTGGTGCCGACCCAGCTCAGCCTGCCCGGCAATCCCGCCACGGTCCTGGTCGACCGCTGCGCCAACGCCCGCCTGCTGGTGCTGGGCGTTCGTCAAACGACCGCCATGCGCGATCTGGCCTACGGCTCCGTGTTGTCGCACTGCCGCAAACACGCCGCCTGCCCGGTGGTGACCGTCGATCGGCTGAACCTGGTCAACCGGCACGGAGCGGTCCGCGAGGAAGTCGCCGCCGGCTGACCGTCGAGAGGGCCGGTGCTGGACCGCTACGGTCGGGAGTGAACACTTGACCGCCGGATCCCGCCGACCCGAAGGACGCCTGTGCCCACCCCTGCGCCCGAAGTTCCAGTCGCTCCACCCCGGGCCGCCACGTGGTGGCGGTCCGCGGTCATCTACCAGATCTATCCGCGCAGCTTCGCCGACTCGAACGGCGACGGCGTCGGCGACCTGAACGGGGTGCGGTCGAAGCTGCCCTATCTGGCCGACCTGGGCGTCGACGCGATCTGGCTGAGCCCGTTCTACTCGTCCCCGCAGGCGGACGCCGGGTACGACGTCTCCGATTACCGTGACGTCGACCCGATCTTCGGCACTCTGGCCGACGCCAGGGCGCTGATCGAGGACACCCACCGGCACGGGCTGAAGATCATCGTCGACCTCGTCCCCAACCACACCTCCGACCAACACGCCTGGTTCCAGGCGGCGCTGGCCGCCGTTCCGGGCAGCCGTGAGCGGGCCCGATACATCTTCCGGCCGGGCCGGGGCGAGACCGGTGCAATTCCCCCGAACAACTGGGTGTCCAACTTCGGCGGTCCGGCGTGGACCCGCCTGGCCGACGGCTGGTGGTACCTGCATCTGTTCGCTCCCGAGCAGCCCGACCTGGACTGGACCAACCAGGAGGTCGTCGACGAGTTCAAGAGCATCCTGCGTTTCTGGCTCGAATTCGGCGTCGACGGCTTCCGGATCGACGTGGCCCACGGCCTGGCCAAGGACCCGGCGCTGACGGATCTGACCGAGGGCGCCCTGCTGACCGCGGCGAACACCGGCGACCACCCGCACTGGGACCGCGACGAGGTGCACGAGGTGTACCGGGGCTGGCGTGAAGTCATCGATTCCTACGCCGGCGACCGCATCTTCGTGGCCGAAGCCTGGGTGCCCAACCCGGACCGCTTTGCCCGGTACCTGCGACCCGACGAGCTGCACACGGCGTTCAACTTCAACTTCCTGGTCGCGGGCTGGGATGCGGCCGCCAATCGTGAGGTCATCGACCAGACGCTGGGCGAGCTGCACGACGTCGGTGCGCCGGCCACCTGGGTGCTGTCCAACCATGACGTCGTCCGCCATGTCAGCCGCTTCGGCGGCGGCGAGCTGGGCCGGCGGCGGGCGCAGGCGGCCACCGCGATGATGCTGGCCCTGCCCGGTGGCGCCTACCTGTACCAGGGCGAGGAACTCGGCCTGGAGGAGGTGCTCGACATCCCCGACGATCGGCGGCAGGACCCGATCTTCGAGCGCACCGGCGGTGAGCGCGTCGGCCGGGACGGGTGCCGCGTCCCGCTGCCGTGGTCCGGTCAGACCGCCCCGTTCGGGTTCGGCCCGGCCGGTACCCCTTGGCTCCCCCAACCCGACTCCTGGTCGAACAAGACCGTGGAGGCGGAAAACGCGGACCCGCGTTCGACACTCGCGTTCTACCGGGCCGCACTCCGAGCACGGCGGGCGGAGTCGGCGCTGGGTGACGGCGAGTTGAGCTGGCTGCCGACGGCGGAGGGCGTACTGGCCTTCCAACGCGGCGACGCCTTCACCTGCGTCACGAATTTCACCGACCGACCGGTCGATCTTCCGGTGTCGGTACGCGGCGCTCGCCGCCTGCTGTCCAGCTCCGCAGACATGGCCGGCTACGCAGACCCGGCGAACTCCGACGGCCTGACCAGCTCCGACGAGGGCACCCTAGGTCCGAATACCACCGTCTGGTTCGGCGACCGGGGACCGGGCTGCGGCAGCGCAGGGTGACGCCGGAAGCACTCGCCAGGTGAGGGCCCCGGCCGACCCGCCCTGGCCCGACTGCGGCAGGTGCACCACAATGGGCACATGCCAATGGTGACTATCGATGCCGCATCGTCGGTACCCCCCTTCGAGCAGGTCCGCTCCCAGTTGGCAGCACAGATCCAGTCGGGCCGGCTGCCGGTGGGCGCCCGACTGCCCACCGTCCGGGGCCTGGCCACCCAACTCGGCCTCGCCGCCAACACGGTGGCCCGCGCGTTCGGCGAACTCGAGCATGCCGGCCTGGTGCGCACCCGCGGTCGGGCCGGCACCACCGTCAGCGGCTCCGGGGACGCCGGCCGGGCACTGGCCGCCTCCGCCGCACAGGAATACGCAGCCACGATCAAAGGCCTGGGGTTGGCCGACGACGAGGCGGTCAGCATCGTCCGGGCCGCTCTGGCCGCCAAGTGAAGCCACCTTCTGCACGGTCGGAGGACACATGAAGATCGCCGTGCTGGATGATTACCAGCGGGCCGCAGCCCGGTTCGCCGCCTGGGACTCGCTGGACGCGGACGTCACCTTCTTCGACCGGCACCTGCCCGACATCGACGCGCAGGTGTCCGCGCTGAGCGGCTACGACGTCATCGTGGTCATGCGGGAACGCACGCCGTTCCGGGCCGACCTGCTCAGCCGCCTGCCCGACCTGCGGTTGTTGGTCACCACCGGCGACCGCAACGCCTCGATCGACCTGGCCGCCGCGGCCGCGCACGGGGTCACGGTGTGTGCGACCGGCTATCTGTCCTCACCGACCCTGGAACACACCTGGGCCATGATCCTGGCGGCGGCCCGCCACCTGCCGACCGAATTCGCCTCCGTCGGGGCGGGCGGCTGGCAGGAGACGGTCGGCGTCTCGCTGGCCGGCCGGACGCTGGCGTTGGCCGGCCTGGGCCGACTTGGGTCCGCGGTGGCGCGGATCGGCCTGGCCTTCGACATGGAGGTTATCGCCTGGAGCGAGAATCTGACCGCCGAACGCGCCGCCGACGTCGGGGTCACCGCGGTGTCGAAGCAGGACCTGTTGGTGCGGGCGGATGTGCTGTCCATCCACCTGGTGCTCAGCCGCCGCACCCGGGGCCTGTTCGGTGCGGCGGAATTGGCGGTGATGAAACCGTCGGCGATCCTGGTCAACTCCTCCCGCGGACCGATCGTGGACGAAGCCGCCTTGGTCGAGGCGTTGCGGCGCAAGGCGATTGCCGGCGCGGCGCTCGATGTGTTCGATGTGGAGCCGTTACCGGCCGATCATCCGCTGCGGTTCCTTCACAACGCCGTCATCACGCCCCATCTGGGCTACGTGGTCGACGAGCAGTACCGGATCTTCTACACCGATGCCGTGGAGGACATCGCCTCGTTCGCGGCCGGAACGCCGGTGCGGGTGCTGGGCCCGGCCTGAGCCCATGCGGCTGGTCATCCTGGGTGGCGGCGGTTTTCGGGTGCCGCTGGTCTACCGGGCGCTGGTCGCGCGTCGTGAACTGGGCGTCGACGAGGTCGTGTTGTTCGACGTCGACCCGGGGCGGTTGGCGGTCATCGCAGCTGTCCTGGAACCGGCTCCGGGAATCCGGGTCACCTGCACCGACTCGCTGTCCGCGGCCCTGGCCGGCGCGGACGTGGTGTTCTCCGCCATCAGGGTCGGCGGCCCGGCCGGCCGGGTGCGGGACGAACGCCGAGCCCTCCGGCTGGGCGTGCTGGGCCAGGAAACGGTCGGTGCCGGCGGGTTGAGCTTCGGGTTGCGCACCCTTCCGGTGGTCCTACGAGCCGCAGCGCTCCAGGCCGAAATGGCGCCGGAGGCCTGGTTGATCAACTTCACCAACCCGGCCGGCCTGATCACCCAGGCCCTGTCGACCGTGCTGGGAGACAAGGTGATCGGCATCTGCGATTCCCCGGTCGGGCTCGTCCGACGGGCCTGCCGCGCACTGGGCCTGCCGCCCGGTGATGTGCAGTACGAGTACGCCGGCATCAATCACCTCGGCTGGCTTACCGCGTTACGTCACGGGGGCCGCGATGTGCTGCCCGACCTGCTGGCCGACGACACTCGGCTCGACACCACGGAGGAAGGGCGGTTGTTCGACCACCGACTGCTCCGGTCACTGCAGGCGATCCCGAACGAATACCTCTACTTCTACTACGCGGCGACGGAAGTCACCGCGCAGCTGGCCGGGACGCAGACCCGGGGTGAAGTCGTCGAGCGTCAGCAGGAGGAGTTCTACCGGCTGGCCGGCGCCCGACCCGGGCAGGCCCGTAGGGAATGGGACCAGGCTCGCCGGACCCGCGAGGAAACCTACCTGGCCGAAGCCCGCGATCGGCAGCGGGAGGACGTCGACACCTCCGGCGGAGGATACGAGCAGGTGGCGCTGGACATCGCGCAGGCAGTCACCTCGGATACGCCGACCGAGCTGATCGCCAACGGCCGCAACGGGTCCGCCTTCCCGCAGTTGCCCGCGCACACCGTCGTGGAAACCCGCTGCCGACTGGACGGGGCCGGGGCCCACCCGTTGCCAGGTCCGGCCCTGCCGTTGCACCAACTCGGCTTGATCGCCTCGGTCAGGGCGGCGGAGGAGTCGATCATCGAGGCCGCGGTGCACGGTGACCGTGACGCCGCGGTGCACGGATTCGCGGTGCACCCGCTGGTCGGCTCGCGGCGGGTCGCCGAGGCACTGGTCGCGTCGATCGTCCGCGATGAACCGGAGGTGGCGGCCCTGTTCGACCGCCCGGGGCGACGCTCAGGCGTCGGACAGCCGCGCGATGGTGGCCACCGCCCGGCGTAGTGACACCGCGGCGTGGCTCGGGAGTTCGTCGCCCAGGAAGCCGTAGCTGTTGGCCAGCGCCGCAGCCGACCTCGACCCTGAGGCCGCGGCCTGCCGGACCCCGGACAACCAGTCGGCCAGGTCGCCCCATCCGGGGGCGGCCAGGGATCCGCCGACCTGCTGCACCGACAGTGCCGCGCACAGGTTCGCGAACGCCATCCTGTTACGCAGCGGCCATTCCCGGAGCGTGCCCAGGATGAAGGCGGCGTCGAAGACGTCGCCGGCCCCGGTGGCGTCGACGGCGTTCACGGGCAGCGACGGCACCCACTCCTCCTCGTTGGTGGTGGAGTCCAGACCGATCGACCCCTGGCCGCCGCAGGTCACCACCACCACCGGCACCAGTTCGGCCAGGCTCATCAGGGCGGCCCGGGGATCCTCGGTCCGGGTGTAGGCCATGGCCTCCGTGCTGTTCGGCATGAAGGCGTACAGGTCTTGCAGACCGGTCAACTCCTCCGGCCGCCACTGCCCGCTGGGATCCCAGCCGACATCGCCGAACAGCCTGGCCTGCTTGGCTTTCACCCTGGCCACCCAGGGCTCCCGGGTTTCATCGAGACTGACGAAACCCACCCGGGTCGGCGGCGGGTCGCCCACCAGGTCGGCGACCGGGATCGGCGAGTCGTGGGCGTGCGTCACCATCGCCCGGTCGCGGTGTACGGCCAGCGACACCGTGACCGGCGAATGCCAGTCCGCCACCCGTTGCGATCGGCTCAGGTCGACGCCTTCCTGCACCAGGGTGCGCCACAGGAAGTCACCGTAGACATCGTCACCGAAGGTCGAGGCCAGTCCCGCCCGCAGGCCCAGCCGGCTGGCGGCGATGGCCAGGTTCGCGATTCCGCCCGGGCACGACCCCATTCCCTCGGCGTGGATCTCGGTACCCGGCACCGGTTGGGAGGGCAGCCCGGTGAGGACCATGTCGAAGAACGTGGTGCCCACCATGAAGACATCCAGGGTCGCGTCCGCCTCGTCGTCCGGGGGGCCGATCACCAGGCGTAGTCCTCGGGCGCAGGCTGGTGACCCGGGAAGATGTCGTCCAGCTTGGCCAGCGAGGCCTCGTCCAGGCTCACCGACAGAGCACGTTCGGCGGAGTCCAACTGGGCCATGGTCCGTGGACCGACGATCGGTGCGGTGACGGCCGGCTGATGCAGCAACCAGGCCAACGCCGTGTCCCCAGGTCGAAGACCCCGTTCCGCGGCGAAGTCCTCGAACTTCTGGATCTGATCGCGGTGGTCCCTGACGGCTTCCGCGGAACGCCCTTCCAGTCGGCGCTTGCCGTCGCGTTCCTTGCCCAACACGCCGCCGAGCAAACCACCGTCCAGCGGCGACCACGGCAGGATGCCCAGACCGAAGTGCTGGGCGGCCGGTATCACCTCCAGTTCGATGTTCCTTTTCAGCAGGTTGTAGATCGACTGCTCGCTGACCAGACCGGTGAAATGTCGGGCGGCGGCAGCGGCCTGAGCCTGCGCGATGTGCCAACCCGCGAAGTTGCTGCTGCCGGTGTAGAGCACCTTGCCCTGGGTGACGGCAACCTCCATCGCCTGCCAGATCTCCTCCCACGGGGTCGACCGGTCGATGTGGTGGAACTGGTAGAGGTCGACGTAGTCGGTGCGCAGGCGGGTCAGACTGGCGTCCAGCGCCCGCCGGATGTTGAGCGCGGACAGCCGGCCGCTGTTGGGCCAGGGGTGGGCAGGGTCGGTGTCCATGTCCGCGTAGAGCTTGGTGGCCAGCACCGTCTTCTCCCGGCGGCCACCGCCCTGGGAAAACCACCGGCCGATGATCTCCTCGGTCGCCCCCTTGCCCTGGTCGCCGCCGTAACCGTTGGCGGTGTCGAAGAAGTTGATGCCGCGCTCGTGGGCGGAATCCATGATGGTGTGCGAATCGTCTTCGCCGGTCTGCGGCCCGAAGTTCATCGTGCCCAGGCACAGTCGGCTGACGGTGAGGCCGGTCCGGCCCAGATGGGTGTATTCCATGGCGGCAGTATTTCATCCGGGCCCGGTGGCCCCGGCGCTCAGCGACCGGCGAGGTAGTAACCGGACACGTCGGCGACCAGGCCGGTGCTCCCCGGACCGGTGACAGTCAGGTTCACCTGTCCGCCGGCGCCGACCGGCACCACGACCAGATTCGCCACGGTCTGTCCCCTGACGTAGTTCAGGTTCGAGGTGTGCGGCTGGGCCACACCTCGTGCGTACACGGTCAGGTAGCCGGCGCTGCTCGGGTTGACCACCACCACATTGAGCAGGACCGCCTTGGCCCCCGTCGACGGGACGCCGCCGCGGCCCGCCACCTGCAGGGAAACGGTGTGACCACCCGAGACAGTGCCCGGCCGCCCCACGCCGTTTCCGGTCCGGGTGTCCAGGACGCGGGACGGTGTCAGGGCCCGAAGCGTTCCGGCCACCGTGGGTGCGCCGTCGGTGTAGTAGCCGAACACGTCGGCGACCAGATTCGTGGTGCGACCTCCACCCCAGACGTACAGGGCCACCTTGCCGTTGGCCCCGACCGGGACGACCAGGAGATTGGGCACCGTCCGGCCCCGGGGGAAGTTGAGTGTGGAGGCCGTCGGTCGACTGATTCCGGCCGGGTACGCGGTCACATATCCGTCGCGCGTGCCGCCGGTCGCGGTCAGGTTGAGCACCACGGCCGAGACGTGGTGAGCCGGAACGCCGCCCCGCCCCAGGACCGACAACACCAGCGACGGCACCAGCCGGTTGGTTCCGCTGCTGGGTGGCACGCCGACGCGGGCGCCGATGCCGTGACGGGTGTCGAGCAGCCGCGCCGGATTGAGCGGGGCGAAGGCGCCGTGCGCCACAGGCGGTCCCCGCAGGTAGAACCCGGCGGCGTCGGCGATCAGCTGCGCCCCCAGCGACGTGTAGAGACGGACCCTGCCGTCCGCTCCGACCGGCACGACAACGAGGTTGGCCGAGGTCTGGCCTTTCACGTAGTTCAGATTCGAGGTCGTCGGACGGCGCGCCCCGTCGGGATACACGGTCACGTAACCCGGATTCCGCGGCGCGGTGACGGTGACGTTCAACAGCACCGCCGACACCCCCGACGCCGGTATTCCGCCGCGACCCTGCACCGGCACGGCCACCGATCCGCCGGCGGCCAGGGCGCGGCGCGGGGCACCCAGGCCGATGCGGGTGTCCAACAGGCGACTGGCGGCGACCGCGGTGAAGGTGCCGGCGTTTCCGACGGTGAAGGCGAAGGTCACCGCGCCGCTGGCCCCGGTACTGTCGGTGGCCGTCACCGTCACCGACGACGAACCGACGGCCGTCGGCCTGCCGGTGATGACACCGGACGCACTGATCTTCAGTCCGGCGGGCAGCCCGGCGGCCCGGAAGGCCACACCGGGTCCGGCCGGGGTATCAGTGGCCGTGATGCGCAGGCTGACCGGGTTGCCGACCGAAGCCGTCTGCGGACCGGGATTGTTGACCCGCACGACGTGCGCCGGGCGCCGGAAGGCGGCCACCCCTCTCGGCGTGCCCAGACCCGTCGGTCCGTCCCAACCGACCGCGGCCGTGCACAACAGCGCCGGGACGCAGCTCCCGTTGTTGCCTCTGGTGATGTCGTTGAGGGCGCCGGTGGTGCTGTACGGGTAGGAGGCAGGGTGGTCGGCGTTGCCCGGTACACCGGCCAGCGCGTACACCGCCGCGATGATCGGAGCTCCGACACTGGTCCCACCGGCGACCGACCAGTCGCCCCACGGCGAACCCCGCTGGTAAACGGCCACGCCGGTGTCCGGGTCGCCGACCGCGGCGACATCGTTGGCGGCCCGACGCGGGCACACCGACGGGGCGATGAACCGCTGCCAACTGGGCTTGGCCTCGTCACCGGAACAGCCGGACCCGGTGCCGACGTTGGCGTTCCCCCACGCTGTTTCCGCCCATCCGCGGGCACTGGAATTCTTGACCAGGGACGTACCGCCCACCGCCACGACGTTGCCTGAGGTGGACGGGTAGCTGACGCCGGCCTGGTACGACCCGTCTCCGGCCGAGGCCGCGTACACCACGCCCGACCGGCCGAAATACGCCGCGTCATAATGAGGTTCGGTGCCGTCCTCCGGGCCTCCCCAGCTCATCGAGACGTACTTGGCGCCCAGTATGTTGGCTCGTCCGACGGCCTTGAACAGGTTGTCCCCGTTGTCCGATCCCTCGATCAGGGTGATCTTGCACAGGGGGCAGATCGCCGACACCATGTCCAGGTCGATCGCGCTTTCCGCGGCCCAGCCGTCGTCGTAGGCGGGCAGCGGCGCGGTGTGACCGTCTTGGTTCAGCTTCTTGAAGCAACCGTTCGCCGTGGTGCAGGCCGGCATGCCGTAGTGGCTTCGATAGACCGCGAGGTCGCTCTCCGCATTGGGATATCCGTAGGCGTCGATGACGAAGACGGTCTGCCCGGCGCCGGCCGTGGACGACGGCGTCCGGTACGCCGACCTCAACTCGGCGGGTCCGAATCCCGTCGGCACGGGCGAGGCGGGCCGACGCCCCAGGTCGGTCCTGCGTAGTCCGTAACAGGTGTAATGACCAGGCGCGGGACGCGGCGGACACTGGTAGGCGTAGTCGACTTCAGGGACGGCGCCGGGTACCGCAGCCGTCGTCACCGCCGTAGTCGTCACCGCCGGAGTCGTCGCGGCGGCCAGGTCCGGCATCAACCCGGAGGCTGACACGCACGCGAGGAGAACGACAACACCCAGCCGTCGGCGGAGCACTCTGTTGAACCGCAGGGTCAGGCGATTGAACCACAGGGTCATGTGCCGATGCTTGCATATTTCGACGACGGGCTGGCTCACAGTCGATCGCTATCCCCCGCTTGCGGGTGAATCACCCGTTAGGAATCGTCGGAGCGCGTTCATTGCGCCCGAGAAGACGCGTCTAGGTTCGGGCGTGCCCGGTCGGGGCACAGGATCAGCATGCCCGACACCCCGCGCCCGCCCGCCCCGTCCGTCCACCCGCGAGTCTCCCCGGTGACCACCGATCTGGTCATCATCGGTGGCGGAGCGACCGGGCACGCGGCCCTGGCCGCCTATCGCCGGAGCGGCGGCCATGGATCCGTCCTGATGATCTCCGAGGACGACCGGCCGCCCTACAACCGCCCGCCCCTGTCCAAGGACTTCCTGCGGGGCGAAACCGGCGAGGAGAGCCTGCCGCTGGAGACGCCCGACTTCTACGCAGATCAGGGGGTGGAGCTCGTCCTGTCCGATTCGGTGATCACCCTGGAGACGGGTGCCCATCTGGTGCGCACCGCTTCCGGCCGGGAGATCCGTTACGGGACGTGCATCATGGCCACCGGCTGTCGGCCGGTCACGCTGGACGTCCCCGGCGGGGACTCGGCACTGCCGCTGAGGTGGCTGGGCCAGGCTCACCGGCTCAGGGACGCCGCCCAGACGGCGGCCAGCGCGGTGGTGATCGGATCGGGATTCATCGGCTGTGAAGCGGCGGCCTCACTGGCCGCCCGGGGCATCAGGGTCACCATGGTGTCCACCGAGCCGCAACCCCAACTCCAGCGACTGGGCTCAGCGGCGTCGGAACTCATTTCCGGCTGGCTGGTCGACGCCGGGGTGAGGATCGTGGGCAGCGCACAGGTCGCCGGCATCAGCGCCGGCCGCATGGTCGACCTGTCCGACGGCACAGTGCTCTCCGCGGACTTCGTGCTCGGCGCGATCGGCGTCCAGCCCCGTACCGAGCTCGCCGAGCGGGCCGGGCTTGAGGTCGCCGACCATCGGGTGGTCGTCGACGAGCACATGCGAACCTCGGCCGAGGGTGTCCTGGCCGCCGGTGATGCGGCGTCGGCGCTGAACACCTCCGCCGGCCGACACCTGTCGGTCGAGCATTGGGGCGAAGCCGAACGGATGGGCGAAATCGCCGGCACGGTGGCCGCCGGCGGCGATGCCCACTGGTCGGAGACACCGGGATTCTGGTCGGAGATCGGTGACCACACCCTCAAGTACGCCGCCTGGGGCGACGGCTTCGACGTCGAGACACCGATCAGGCACCCGGATGGTGGACTGACCGTGTGGTATTCCCGGGCCGGCATCGCGGTCGGGGTGCTGACGTCGGACGCCGACGACGACTACGACCGGGGCGCCGAACTCATCCGCAACGGATCCCCGGTACCCGTCGGCCGCGGCCGGGAAAGGCCTTGACGTTGTCCAGGCCGGCCGACGGGCGCCCGGCGCTCGACGCCCGGTTCGAACCCGCCGACCACGATTGCCTCCTTGTGCATGCGCTACTGGCCGACGAGGTGCGGCAGCGTCGAGAAACGGGATACGAGGTGGACGGTGTCGTCGAGGCGGCGAACCGGCTCGACACCGACGACGACGGGGGGATCCTGGCTCTTGTCGATGCAATGGAATCCGCCGAGCGGGGACCGTGGCCCTGGGAGGAACCTGAGGGTCTTGAGGCGATCGAGGCGTCCCTGGGCGAAAGGCCGCGTCCGATGGGCTTTGATCGGGCGCGGTTCGCCGACCAGGTCCACTCCGCGTGGCTCGGACGTATCGCCGGCTGCAACCTCGGTAAGCCGGTGGAGTGGGGAGACCACTGGACGGTGCAGCGGATCGAGGCCTACCTCCGATTCGGCAACGCCTACCCGTTGACCGACTACATACCGGCGCTGGACCCGATGCCGGACGGGTTCGAACTCAACGACAGCTGGCCGGGAAGCACCCGCGGGCGGATCAATGGATCGGCCCGCGACGACGACATCGACTACTCCATCCTTGCTCTGCACCTGCTGGAAACCTACGGGACGGCGCTGACGCCGGACCTTGTCGGCGACGCCTGGACCCGATTGTTCCCGCTACGACAGGTTTTCACGGCCGAGCGCGCAGCCTACGTCAACCTGACCAACGGAATCCGCCCGCCGCGGACCGCACGATTCCGCAACCCCTACCGGGAATGGATCGGCGCCCAGATCCGCGGCGACGTTTTCGGATATGTGCATCCGGGCGACCCGTGGGCCGCCGCCCGCCTCGCCTTCCAGGACGCTTCGCTGTCCCACACCGGCAACGGCGTGTACGGGGAGATGTGGTCCGCCGGGCTGGTCGCCGCCGCGTTCACCGCACCGAATGCCCGTGCCGCCGTGGATGTTTCGCTCGGTGTGCTCCCGCCGCACTCCAGGCTTGCCGAGGCGATCGGTCACGTCGTGCGACTCCGCGACGAAGACCTGACCTGGGCCGCCGCTCGGCAAGGCATCGAGGACGCCTACGGGCAGTACGCCTGGGTGCACACCATCAACAATGCGGCGCTGGTCGTCCTGGGCTTGCTGTGGGGTGACGGGGATTTCACCACCGCCGTGGGGAACACCGTGATGGCCGGGTTGGACACGGACTCCAATGGCGCAACCGTCGGATCCGTCGCCGGGATCCTCGCCGGGTCGTCCAATCTGCCGGCGAATCTGATCGAACCGCTGGACAATCGGACCCGGTCGGCACTGTTCGGCTTCGACAACTCTCTGATCTCCGACCTGGCCGATCGTACGGTCGCCGTAGCCCGCCGGTAAGGGACCATGGCCGTGGCCGGTATCGCCGCGGCGACGGGTTGTCGCAGCTAGATGCCGACGGCGCCGGACGGGTGACGGTGGGGCGGGAGACCGTGCGACGGGACGGCTTCGGGCGGGAGGGCTTCGCGTGCCAGCCCCTCGGACAATGTCGAGTGGATGACCGCGCAGGCATCCTGCAGGCGGTTGCCGAGGAACGTTCCCGGAAGCTGTAACCGGCGCCGGACCGAACTGAACGCGTTGCCCGCGTAGAAGACCGGGATGTCCAGCTCGTGGACGGCGGTGATCGACGCCAACGCGCGGCGGCGGCCGGTCGGAAGATGCGACACGATGACGACCCCGGCGGCTCCGGTGGCCGCCGCGGCCGTGGTCAGCGATACGGTCGAGGTGCGCGCGCCGAGGATCCGGCACGGCCAGCCCTCCTGGCGCAGGAGCAGGGCCAGCGCCTCCAGACCGATGGTGTGCAGATCCCCGGGACCACAGGCCAGCACGATCGGGTGACGCTTGGTCGGGACCGGAGCGAAGGCGCTGCTCTTGTCCAGCCAGGCGCGCGCGGCTTCCGTCGTCAGGTGTTCCTGGGCCATGTCGCAGCGGCCGGCTTCCCACCACTGCCCGATCTGGCGCAGGGCCGGGAGCAGCACCTCGTCGATACAGCCGGGCAGGCCGAGCAGGGTCACCGCCCGGCTCAGCTCAAGGCGTATCCCGTCCGGATCCGAGCGGTCCGATGCGGCCAGGAAGGAGCGGATCAAATCCGCGGCCGGTCCGTCGATGCCCAGCAACGTCCGCACCGCCTGGGCGGCCACACTGGCCCGGGTCCCCCGGGCGATCTCGTCGCGCATCAACCTCAGGGTGTGCATCTCCTGCTCGGTGTAGCGGCGGTGCTTACCCGGCGTCCTGGATGATTCCGGGATCTGGTAGCGAAGTTCCCACGACCGCAGGGTCGGCATCGGCACCCGTAGGGCCTTGGACGCCTCGGCGATGGGAACGCCCCCCGCACCTGTGGAATCACGCACCACCGGCGGTGTCGCTGTGCTCAACGCAATCGCCTCCGGACGGGCCCAGGCTCCATACGCATTCAATAGTGCGCTGCGCCCAGAATGCCCGACGGGCGCGGCCAAGGCAATGCCGCACTATGCACGACACGTTCGGGTGTGCACAGTTTGGGTTCAGCTCCCGGGCACCTTCGGCACGCCCGTGGTGGTCATGTCCCTATCGTGCGGGTGAGGGACTCATGCGCCTGATGACAGTCCCGTGCTGTACCAATGACCTAAAGTCATCTGATGGACATCGACTCTCTGCGCTGGTTCCAACAGATCGCTGACGGCGTGACGATGACGGAGGTCAGCGAGATCGAATACATCACCCAGTCGGGAGTGTCCCGGGCGCTGACCCGGCTGGAGAACGAGGTGGGCACACAGCTTCTGCGCAAGACCGGCCGAAATCTGCGCATGACGCCGGCCGGGGCCGCATTCAAGAAGCACGTGGACGCGCTCCTGCATCAATTGGACGACGGGATCGCCGCCGTCAACCAACTGATCGACCCGGAAACCGGTACCGTCGCGCTGGCCGCTCAGCTGTCGCTGGGCATGTGGCTGGTGCCCAACCTGGTCGGGACCTTCCGTGTCCTGCATCCCGACGTCAGGTTCGCGTTGCAACAGGTGCGTGACGAGCTGACCACCCCGGTCCTGCAGGACAGCCGGCTGGACCTGGAGATCACCACGGTGCGGCCCACCGACCGGACGGTGCGATGGCACACGCTGCTGCTCGAACCGCTGTGGCTGGCCGTCCCGCGCGACCACCACCTCGCCCGACGCAAACAGGCGGCCCTGTCCGAGGTGTCGACCGAGCCGTTCATCATGCTCAGAACCCCTTCGTTGCTGCGACGCCAGAGCGAGGATCTCTGCGAACAGGCCGGTTTCCGGCCGAACATCGCGTTCGAAGGGGAGGACATTCCCACGCTCCGGGGGTTCGTCGCCGCCGGCCTCGGTGTCGCTGTCGTCCCGGCGCTTCACGAAGGGTCACCGGAGGCCGTCACCGGCGCCGTGCACCACCTGCACATCACCGACAGCGGGGCGGCCCGGGAAATCGGGCTCGGTTGGTCGACCGAACGCCGCACCCTGCCCTCGGCTGAATTGTTCCGCCGTCACATCATGGAGAGGTCCTCGGCCAACGCCCTGCCGCAGCTGGCCCGGATCACCTAGGACGCGCGGCCGTGGCCGTGGTCCGCCTTGCTGGAACCGGCCTCCAACGAATCACCGGCCGGCAATTCGTGGTGACCGCCGAATTGCTGCCGCATGGCGGAAAGGACCTGATTGGCGAAGTGGTCCTCACCACGGGAGGCGAACCTTTCGAACAGCGAGGCCGACAGCACCGGAACGGGCACCCCGACGTCGATGGCGGCCTTCACCGTCCACCGGCCCTCGCCCGAGTCGGAGACCCGCCCGGCCAGCCCGTCCAGCGTCGGGTTGGCCTGCAGCGCCGCAGCGGTGAGATCCAGCAGCCACGAGGAGATCACCGACCCGCGTCGCCAGACTTCCGCGACCTTGGCCGTATTGACGTCGAACTGATAGAACTCCGGCTCCTCCAACGGCGCAATCTCCGCCGAATGCTCCGCAGATTTGATGCCCGCGTCGGCGTTGTCGAGGATGTTCAAGCCCTCGGCGAAGGCGGCCATGATGCCGTACTCGATGCCGTTGTGGACCATTTTCACGAAGTGACCGGCTCCGGACGGGCCGCAGTGCAGGTAACCCTGCTCCTCCGGGGCCAGCTCACCGGTGCGGCCGGGCGTGCGATCGATCGTCCCGGGGCCGGGTGCGATCGTCTTGAGGATCGGCTCGATGGTCGCAATCGCCGCGTCGTCGCCGCCGACCATCAGGCAATACCCGCGGGCGAGTCCGAAAACGCCGCCGCTCGTACCGATGTCGACATAGTGGATGCCCTTTTCCCGCAGCTTGGCGGCCCGGCGGACATCATCGCGGTAGTTCGAGTTCCCCCCGTCGATGATGATGTCCCCGTCGTCGAGCAGCTCGGCCAGCTTGTCCACCGTCTGACCGGTGATCCCGGCCGGAATCATCACCCAGGCCACCCGCGGTTGTTTCAACGTGCTGACAAAACCCTCGAGGGTCGGCTCTCCGGTCGCCCCTTCCTTCTCCAGCGCGTCGATCGAGTCTGCGCTCACGTCGTAGACCACGCAATCGTGACCGTCGCGCATCAGCCGTCGCACGATGTTGGCCCCCATACGACCCAGGCCGATCATTCCGAGCTGCATAGCGGGAACTCCTTCTCCGATGTGAGATGAGCGAACGGGTTATCCACGGCTGGCGGGCGGACGTGCCCAAGGCTAGGGCATGCCCTCAATCGCCCGGCGAGCGGTTGATCGCAGCCGCCACCTCTGTACCCGAAAGCCAGGCGCTTTCAACGCGCGGTGACCCTTGCGGACACCACTGGTCGCCGGCCAGCCAGACCCGGCAGTCCTGATCACCGGTCGTCCCGAACCAGGCTTCGTGCCGACCGACCGGCTTGGCGAACGTCCACCGGTGCGCAGATGTCCATTCCGGGTCGGGCACGCCCAGCACGTCGCGCAGGGCCCCGATCACCGGCGCGATCGCCGCCGACGGATCGTCCAGACATCTGCGGGCCAGAGCGGCGGTGCTGTGGGCGACCAGCACAGGACGGCCGTCGCCGCGTCGGGCACCGTCGTCCGCGACGAACGCCAGATCGGCGTGGTCATTGACGAAGGCCGCATGGACGAACGGCCACGTCCGCTCCCCGAATCCGCACACCACCGCGATCACCGGCTCGTACCCCACCGGGTCCGGCACCACCGTCAGGCGGGCCGCCTGTGGGTCGGGCATGGCCAGCACCACCTGGCCCGCCGGCAGTACCTGTTCCGCAGCGCCGTATCTCACCTGATGACCGTCCAGCAGGTCGCGGACCAGTGAGCGCAGGCCGCCGGGCGTGGCCCAGCGAACCGGGCCGACCGTGCTCTCCGGTTCGCGCCCGGGCCGCAGGACGGCGAAGGTATCGGTCCATTCCCGCGCCAGACCGGCGGCGAGCCAGCCGTCGACGACGCGTGCGAACCGATCATCGCGGACGGTGAAGTAACCGGCCCCGACGTCCACCGGTCGCCCCCGCAGCGTGGGCGAGGCCATCCGGCCCCCCGCCGTACGGCCGCGCTCGATGACCTGCACCTCCCGACCGGCCGCGCGCAGGGCCACCGCGCAGGCCGCCCCGGCGATGCCCGCTCCGATGATCGTCACCGGGCCACCGGAGGCGGGCGGGCGGTTCGCTTCCGCGATGGATGGGGCCGGGCGGTGCAAGGATGTGGGGATGCGGGTCAACGCGAAGTTCCCTTCTCACAGCGACCTCCGTGCCCACCCGGATGGTCCGGACGACCAAGACGCCGTCCGGGCCCAACAGGCCGGGAAAGCCCTGCAGAGCGCGGGGGACGTCCAGGCGTGGTCGGTCCGGTTCGGTCTGCTCGGTGACGAGAACCGGCTGAAGCTCCTGCTGGCGTTACACCGCGCACCGGGCAGCACCGTGGGGCTGCTGGCCGCCGCGGTGGGCATGACCGATAATGCCACCTCGCACGCGCTCTCGGGCCTGCGGATGGCCGGCGTCGTGGCGGCGGACCGGGACGGACGCTACCGGCGGTGGTCGGTGATCGACCAGGAGATCCACGACATCCTGCATGCCGTGGGGGCCAGCCATTCCGCCCTGCACCCAGGTCACGACTAGCGGCCCGCCGCACGGAGTCCTCGAACGAACATTTCCAGGCTGAACCTCAGATCATCGGCCGGATCGTCCGAGTGCATCGCCGACAGCACCGGGTCTGCGCCCGACCCGGGCGGACGAAGCTCCTGGGTCGGCGGGTCGTCCGCCGCGCCGATCGTCGATGACAACCCGTCGACCTGGCCGACGATGAAGCCGACGACGAGACCGATCAACCCGCGACCCGCGGCCAACCGCCGATTCTCGGCCACGTCCCCCTCCGCCAGCAACGCCGCCAGCCTCTGGATCAACCCCAGCGACGCCGCCCCGGATTCCGGCTCGAGGGCCGGCAGCATCGCAGACCCCAACGATTCCGAGGCCAGGACGGGGAATACGGCGGGATCGTCCACACCGGCCCGGTAGGTGTGCATCAGCAGCTCGATCAGGCGCTCGTACCACAGCTGCTCCGGATCCAGATCGGGCAGGTTGGCCACGGACCGGGAGGCCATCAGCACCATCAGCACGGCCCGGCTCGGAACGTGGTGATAGAGCGACATCGGTTCGACGCCCAACTCCCGGCCCAGCCGCCGCATCGACACGCCGGCCATGCCTTCTTCGCGGGCCAACAGCAGCGCACGGTCGACGATCCGGTCTCTGGTCAGCGGAAGACGATCGACAAGCGGGCGGGGCTGCGGGGGCCGGCGAGGCACGTTTGCCATCTGCACTCCGTTTGCTGGATGCTCCGCAGACTACCCGCGGGCCTCGCACCGCGCCCGCCCGGTATGCACGCGGGTCGGAATCAGGACGGTACGGCTCCGATGAGGTGTCCGACCCCGAATGTGACCACGACCGCGATCGCCCCCAGGAGCAGTTGGCGGGCCCCGGAACGCACCAGTGGCCGGCCGGTCAGCTGCCCGACCACCATTCCGCCGCCGATCAACGCGGCCGCGGCGATCGCCATCGCGGCCGGCAGGCCCGGAAATCCGAACAGGTACGGAACCAGGGGCAGAAGGGCGCCGATGGAGAAGGCTACGAGCGACGCACCACCGGCGAGCAGGGCGGACGGCAGTTCCTCCGCGTCCAGACCGAGTTCGTCACGGGTGTGCAGGCGCAGCGCCACATCCGGGTCCTTGGACACCGCGGCGGCCATCTTGCCGGCGGTCTCCGCGTCGGCTCCGTACCCGCGGAAGGTCTCCGCCAACTCGGCCTGCTCCGCGTCCGGAAACTGCTCGTGCATGCGGCGTTCGACGGCGACCTCGGCGTGTACGAGTTCGTTCTGGTTGGTCACCGAGACGTATTCACCGGTGCCCATCGAAAACGCGCCCGCGACCAGACCGGCCAGCCCGGTGAGAACGATCGCATGCGTCGACCCGCCCCCACCGCCCACTCCGGCGATCAGCGACGCGTTGGTGACCAGACCGTCCACCGCACCGAACACGGTGGGCCGCAACCACCCTCCCGAAACGTCCCGGTGTCGGTGCGACCACCCCGAGCGCAGGGCCGCCTCGGTGACGGCCGCGTCCCTCGCCGCCACCGGGTGGTCACCGAGTTCGTCGTTCATCCCTCCAGTGTCCTCTCCGGTAGAGGAGGTGCTCCCGCCAGGTCGGCCGCATCAGGCGACACCCCCGGACCTCGACGAGGTCCAGGGTGTGATCCGCAACCGGCCGGGGTACCGGGGCGGCGGGTAGGCCGGTCGGATCGGGCCAGCCGAATGCACCGACGAGGAGGTTGACGCCCGTGCAGCAAGAGTCCAGACCGGTCGCCGCCGACCTCATCACGGCCCGTGGTCAGTGGGTGGCGCCCGGATCGGCGGTCGCCGACGCCGCACAGATTCTGCTGGGGTCCGGGCTGCCGATGGTTCCGGTCTGCGAGCCGGACGGACGGCTGGTCGGGGTGGTGACGGTTCGGGCGATCATCTCCGCGGTGGCGCGCGGTCACGCATCGTCCGGGCGGCTCGTCGACGACGTGATGGACGGCAGTCCGGTCTTCGTCACCGATGACGCCAGTGTGGAATGGATCCTGGTCGAGATGGACGACGCTCACACCTGGTCGCTCCCGGTGACCGATGCCGGCCACCGCCTGATCGGGGTGGTCAACCTGCCCGATCTGACCTGGGTGGTGTTCCCCGGCCTGCTGATCCGGATGTGGAACGGTGTCTTCCGCCGCCACTGACTCCTCATGTCGTGGCGGGCCCAGCCTGCAACATCCCTGGTTACTGTGCAACCGCAAATCGTCTTGCATAGCTTCGGCGGTTGCCCGGCGGTCCTGGGCCGTGTTTAGCTGCCCCGCGTAGGTACAGCAGAGTGCCTGCATCGACTTTGGTCACGAAGGACCGAATAGTGAACTCTGCAACGTCGTCGCACCCCACCCATCCCACTCTCGATGTCCGCCAGCAGGAGTCGCTACAACGGCTCACCGAGGCCCGCGCGGCCGGCACGACGTCCGGAATCCGCTCTGCCGAGCAGGACGTGGTCAGCGCCCATTTGAGCCTGGCTTCCGCACTGGCCCGCCGCTACCAGCATCGTGGTGTGGAATTCGATGATCTCCAGCAGCTGGCTCGGCTGGGCCTGGTCAAGGCGGTCAAGAGGTGGCAACCGGAGATCGGCGGGGAATTCCTGCCGTTCGCCTACCCGACCATCCTGGGCGAGATCAAGCGCTACTTCCGTGACCACGGCAACACCATCCGGGTACCGCGGGGCCTGCGCGACTTCTACTCCGAGGTGCAGTCCGTCACCGAGGAACTCGAACAACGGCTGGGTCATACGGCCAACGAGGCAGAACTCGCGGAGGCTTCCGGAGTAGCTCTGCACCAGGTCTCCGCCGGACGGGCCGCCGTCGCGGGCTGCAAGGTGCTGAGCCTGGACGACCTGGCCGTGCATTCCGCCGCTGCGGAATTCCCGAGTTCCGGCGCCGAAGTCGATCTGCAACGCGTCGAGGACCTGATGATGGTGCGGCAGGCCATGGATCAGCTCACTGAACGGGAGCGGACGATCCTGCGGCTGCGGTATTTCGACGGCTTGAGCCAGCTCAAGATCGGCGAGCTGATCGGGGTCAGCCAGATGCAGATCTCCCGGCTCGTCCGGGCCGCACTGGCCAAGCTGAGGGCCACCGTCGAGCACGGAGACCGGGCCTCTTTTCCCCTGCTGGCGGGCTGAGACCCGCCGGCGTGAGAGGAGTTTGGACCAACGGGCTCCCGGGTAACTGCTGGCGGTGAGTCGCAGCTGCGACGCGGACAGGAGCCGGGGAATGGCGTCGTTGATCGAGGACTACGCGTTGCTGGGTGACACCCAGACCGCTGCGCTGGTCGGTCGAGACGGATCGGTCGATTGGCTGTGCCTCCCGCGATTCGACAGCCCGGCGGTGTTCGCGGCCCTGCTGGGCACGAACGATCACGGCCGCTGGTTGATCACCCCGCAAGGCCCGGTCCGGTCCAGTTCGCGCCGCTATCAGGGCCGGACGCTGATTCTGGAGACGGAATTCCAGACCGACGAGGGCACCGTGCGGCTGATCGACTTCATGCCGCCCCAGGGCCGGACGCCGAACGTCATCCGGATCGTGGAAGGCGTGACCGGACGGGTGTCGATGCGGATGGAGCTGTCTCTGCGGTTCGACTACGGCCGTATCGTGCCGTGGGTCCGGCAGGAGAACGGTGCGTTGGTGGCGGTGGCCGGACCTGACTCCTGCTGGCTCCGCACACCGGTGGAGACCCGGGGACGGGACCTGGAAACCGTCGCCGAGTTCGTGGTCGAGCAGGGCGACCGTGTCCCGTTCGTGTTGACCTGGCGGGAGTCCCACCTGTCCGAGCCCGCGGTGGTTAACGCCGAGCGGGCCCTGCGGCAGACCATCGGCTACTGGTCCGACTGGCTGGCGGCCTGCACTTACGACGGCCGGTGGGGTGACGCGGTGGTCAGGTCGTTGATCACTCTCAAGGCCCTCACCTACGCGCCCACCGGTGGGATCGTCGCTGCCCCCACCACATCGCTCCCGGAGCAACCCGGCGGGCTACGAAGCTGGGACTACCGGTTCTGCTGGCTGCGGGACGCAACCATGACGCTGCAGTCGCTGATGTACGCCGGTTTCGAGCAGGAAGCCCGGGACTGGCAGCGATGGCTGCTGCGTGCCATCGCCGGCGACCCGGCCGACGTACAGATCATGTACGGCGTCGCCGGCGAGCGTCGACTGACCGAATACATCGCCGATTGGCTCCCCGGGTACGACGGCAATCCGGTGCGGATCGGTAATCAGGCCGTCGACCAGTTCCAGCTGGACGTGTACGGCGAGGTGATGGACACGTTGTACCAGGCCCGGACCACCGGATTCGGGGCCGGCAGCAACACCTGGGCGCTGCAGACAACGTTGATGCGAACCGTTTCCGACCGGTGGCAGGAACCCGACGAAGGCTTGTGGGAGGTCCGCGGCGAAGCCCGGCAATTCACCCACTCGAAACTCATGGCGTGGGTGGCGGCCGACCGTGCGGTCCGCAGCGTGGAACGGTTCGGGCTGGACGGACCGATCGACGAATGGCGACGACTGCGGGACGACATCGCGCAGGAGATTCTCGACCGCGGGTACGACGCCGACCGGAACACCTTCACCCAGTACTACGGTTCCACCGAATTGGATGCGGCGTTGCTGATGGTCCCGCTGGTCGGCTTCCTGCCGGCCGACGACGACCGCGTCCGGGGAACAGTGGCGGCCATCGAGAAGGAACTGCTGGTCGACGGGTTCGTCCAGCGGTACACCCAGCAGCCGAACACCGACACCGACGGTCTGCCGCCCGGCGAGGGAGCATTCCTGGCCTGCACCTTCTGGCTGGCCGACAACTACTCGTTGATGGGTCGCACCGAGGAAGCCGAGGAACTGTTCGAGCGACTCCTGGCTCTGCGCAACGACGTCGGGTTGCTGGCCGAGGAGTACGACCCGAAAGCCGGGCGCCTGGTCGGCAACTTCCCGCAGGCGTTCAGCCATGTTCCGTTGATCAACACGGCCAGGAAGCTGTCGGCCAACGGCGGTTCACCCGGCGCGACCCGATGACGGACGTCGAACAGGAGTCGCCCGCGAACCGCTTACCGGCTATCCGCGGGCGGTCGCCTTCTCGGAGGCGATGGCCGTCGCCACGTCACGTGAGTATCGCCGGCGGGCCGCGGCCAGCAGGATGACCCCGGCGACCAGCAGCGTCACCAACATGGCGATGCACGCCCGGTCCAGCCCGACCGCGCCGCCGCCCTGCACCTGATCGGGGTCGCTCCCGGCCGGCGCGAGCAGGGTGGACAGATAGCCGAACACCAGCGGCGACGACGACTTGAACAAGGTCTGGATGAAGGTCCGCACGCTCTCCGCACGGCCCCAGAGCCTGGAATGCATGATGTCCAACCGGGCCGCGTCCAGCGGCGGGTTGGCCCCCCCGACCCCGGCCGATCCCAGGAACAGGAACGGCACCGCTACGAAGACAGAGGCGGTCACGAAGCCGGGGAGAAAGAAGACCGCGGCGAGCAGGCAGGCCAGTCCGCCGATCAGCGGGCGGGCGGAGATGTGCCCCCGGGCGATGGCCCGGTCGGACATCGGCCCGGTGAGCAGCGTCCCGACCACCACCCCGCTGCCGCTCACCACCAGAAGGAGGGTGGCCGCGCCCTGGCTCAGGTCGAACCGACCGCGGAGAAACAGCACAGCGAAGGTCTGCATCCCGGCGACGTAGTAGTAGGCCAGTGCAGAGGCGATGATCAGCAGCACGTTCGTCCGGATGGACAGCACGTAACGCACGGCCCAGGCGAGCGATCTGTCCACGGGATCCTGGCTGAGCACCAGGTCCGCGTGCGGCTCGACCCCCGCCGCGACGATCAGGCCGGACAGAGTGCTCCGCTCGCCGGGCCGACCCTGGCCGTTCCCGGGACCGTCGTTCCCGGGACCTCGTTCCCGGTACCGTGCGGCGGCTCCACCGAAGGCGCCGCCATGCTGCCCCGGACCGGCTCGTCCAACAGCAGGAGCAGCGCGAGTGCGAGCACCGGTCCGGGCACGGCGAGCACCCAGAACGCACCCCGCCAGGACCACCACGCGGCCACCTCACCAGCGATCAACAGTCCGGACGCCGCGCCGGCGAACTCACCGGCCAGGATGAATCCGTAGGCCCGGCCGCGGTCCACCGCCGGGAACAGGTCTCCGGTCAGCGAGGCCACCACCGGCGTCGCCGCGCCGATCCCGGCGCCGAGCGCAATCTGGGCCAGCAGCAGCATCAGATAGCTCTGCGCCGTTCCGGCGACGGTCACGGCCGCGGACCAGGCCAGCACGCAGGCGGCCAGCAGCCGGACCCGGGTGATCCGGTCCGCCAGCAGCCCGAACGGCAACGTGGTCGCCGCGCCCATCAGGCTGGCTGCGGTGACCAACAGACCGATCTGCGTGTTCGTCACCCCGAGGGCCGCCTTCAGGTCGGGCGCGACCGCACCCGCGATGGTCTGATCCCCGGCGGCCAGAGCCAGCGCGGCGGAGAGCAACACGATGATCCGGAGCCGACCGGACCCGTCGACGACCATGCCAGAAGTATGGGACCTGGCTCGCCGCTCCGGGTTCACGTCGCCGGGTGCGACGAACGGTCGATCACCTGCCCCACACCGAGTCGATAGGCGAGGTGGCCACCCAGGTACGCACCCGGACCCACAAGGCCGAGCCCGGCCGCCGACGCCCGGCGACCGGCGGTTCGCCGGCCCCGCCGCCGCAGGAACCACGAGGCGGCGTAGAGAGTCACGGCCGAAGCGTTCAGGGCCCAGTGAACGGTGGCGATCCGGCGGGCCTGGCCTTCGGTGTGCAGGAACTGGGCGATACCGGTCAATGCGGCCGGGACCGCGGCGATCAATCCGAGGGTGAGGGTCGTATCGGCCACGTTCTCCGCGTCCGGGTCGCCCCCGTGCGCACTACGCGCGTCGTACCAGGCACTGACCAGCCAGCAGCCCGCCGGCACCATGACGACAGCCGGATGCGCGGGGTGACCGAGCCACCGCTCGCCGGACAGGCCGACCACCAACTTGCGTAACGGGCCCCGGTCGGTCACCTCGATCAGCCGTGCCTGCAGCCGCTCGGCGAATCGGTCCAACGCGACCCCCGGACCGGGCACTGCCTGTCGAAGCAACATGACGCCTCCTACCACTCCGGTCACGCCGGACCGCCGCTGACAACCCGCTCATTGTCAACGCCGTTCATGGTTCGCGCCATCGGGACTTCTCGCGGCGGCAGGCACCGGGTCACCGTGCTGGGTCAACCGGAGCGGGGTCAGCGCAGGGCGGACACCATGGGGCAGGCGAACGTCCGGGCGGACAGTCCGACCTTGTTCAGGTACGTCGCCACGATGTGCCACGCGCGGAGAATGGTCACCTCGTTGTAGTCGATGCTGTTGCTCGCGCAGAAGTTCTGCACGATCGGTCGGGCCCGGTGCAGATGGGGTCTCGGCATGTTCGGGAACAGGTGGTGCTCGATCTGATAGTTCAAGCCACCCATGGCGAAGCTGGCCACCCGCCCCCCTGACACGTTCCGTGAGGTCAATACCTGGCGGCGGAAGAAGTCGATCCGGGAGTCGTGCGGCAGGATCGCCATCCCGATATGGCTGGCCGCGAATGCGGTGCCCAGATACAGGCCCGTGACGGCCAGTTGCACGCCCAGGAACGCCGCGGCCCGGCCCGGTGAGAGAACGATGAACAGCAGCGCGGGGTAGCCGCCGAGGCGGACCAGCAGCATGGACAGCTCCGTCCACCGCCGCTTCATGCCCCGCCGAGTGAGCAGGGCCTGCAGGCCCTGGACGTGGAGATTCAGCATCTCGACGGTCAGGATGGGAAAGAACCACCAGCCCTGGTGCTGGTGCAGAAAGGCCAGCGGCTGTCGGCGCGGCGGGGCGATGGCGGGGAAGAAATGGACGATCGATGCGTCGATGTCGGAGTCCTTGCCCACCTGGTTGGGTGCAGCGTGATGTTTGTTGTGCTTGTTGTTCCACCAAGCCAGGCTGACCCCCCCGACCAGCGTGCCCATCACCAACGCGGTCAACTCGTTGGCCTTGTGCGAACGGAAGATCTGGCGGTGGGCAGCGTCGTGACTGAAGAAGACGATCTGGGTGAGCACGATCCCCAGCGCGGCGGCGACGGCCAGCTGAGCCCAACCGTCGCCGATCAGCGAGAAGGCCACCCCCACGCCCGCGAGAGCCAGCGCGAGCAGCCCGATGCGGGCGGCATAATAGCCGTAGGCGCGACGCATCAGGTTCTGCGCCTGCACCGACTCCAGCACCTTCGAATAGTCACTGGGCGGCCGGACCGTGCGACGTGGTCTGGCGGCCGGCGCCATCACCGGGGAATGGGTTGGGATGACCGTCTCATTTCTGTCGTTGTTGTCGGGTCTGTCGTTGGTCGGTCGATCAATGTCGAGCGCGGCGGAGAGCATGCAACTGACTACGTAAGCCCACCAGCACGATGCCCAACCCCACGGTCAGTTCCCGCGAACCGTCGTACGCAAGCGCAAAACCTCCGATGTGGGGCAAATCGGCCGAACCTGTAGAATTCTCCCCTCGCATGTCCCGGGTTTCTTCCATCAGTTCCTGAATTTCGTGCAGTACGTGGCCGGCGAGAAAACCGGTAAAAAAGCGGTACGCGTACATCGCACCGGCCTCGTCGAAGCCGGCGTCGATCAGGACGGTGATCAATGCTTCCAACCACCTGCGGCTCGCCGTGGGGACGAGTCCCAGCGGCAGGGTCATCGGCCTGGTCACCAGCAACGGCACCATCCGCGGGTGCGCCAGGGCGATCGCGCGAAACGCCTGGGCCGCAAGGCAAAGCGCCTGCTCCCAGTCATCGTCGACGGCCGCCGGGACGGTGAAGTCGTCGAGCACCATCTCAGCCACCGCGTCCAGCAGCGCCTCCTTGCTCTCCGCATGGCTGTACAGCCGCATCGGATCGCGATGGAGGGCGTGACCCAGTTTGCGCATCGACAGTGCGTCGATGCCGTCGGCGTCGATCATGTCGAGGGCGGTCTGCAAAACGTGGTCTCTGGTGAGAATTTCGCCGCGCTGAATACTTCCGAATCTCCCGTCGACGCGCTGGTTCGGGCGACCGGGGAAAACGCTACCTGGCACCTGCAACAATCCCGAAGGTCGGGATGCCGCTTTCGAAGAGCTACACCGTAGAGCCTACCGGGTCACCGCGACTGATGGTGGCTTTCCAGATGACTGACAGATGTAAGACGGATGACAGTCCCATTCGTCTCTTACCGGAAATGCCGAATGCGGGCGCAGGCCACATCCGGCCAGCGCTTTTCGCCGCGATCAGTGCCGGAACGGGCAGTCGGGCCGGTGTATGACCTTGATCTGCCGTGCGTCGGTCAACTGGTTGCCGCTGTCGGGCAGCTCGTACGGGCACCCGCACTCGTTCATCTCGTGCTTGGCCGCCTGGACGATGTCGGTGGCGCTGGCGAAACTGGCGGCCCGGTTGCGCTCGACCTGTGATCTCTCGGCCATGATCGCGACGAAGCGATCGACGTCCTGCGTCGTGCTCTCCGCCACCGTACGGCCGATGACCTCAAGAAACAGGGCCTCGACCTCAGGACTCATTTCACCCATGGCTCCGACAACCGATCCCGTCATGTCACCACTGCCGGGAGAGGAACTTGCCGGGAGTGGAACCTGCAGAAAAAGAGCACTGCAGGGAATGAGAAGTACGAGGATCGTCGGCGCTGGCGACCGTGGAATCCACTATATCGCTCCGGAGCACGCATCGGCAGTCAAAGTTGCAGATCACAGTCGTAGCGAGCCCGGCCTGAGTCGCCGGCGGAGGTCACGGCACCGGGGAGGTCGGCGCGACCTGCCGGGTCGACAGGCCGGCGGCCAGCAGGGCGAAACCGTGGTCGAGGCTGACCCGTGGAATCCAGTTCAGGAGTTCTCGGGTGCGCCGTTGGTCGAACCAGTGGGCGGTGCCCAACTGTTCGGCGAGAAACCGCGTGATCGGCGGTCGTGACCGCAGACCGACTGCCGCCCAGACCATCTCCATGACGCCCCCGACGACGGCCGCGACCGGTAAAGGTAGGTGTCCGCGCGGGCCGGGAACGCCTGCGGCGGCACACACCCGTCGCAGGATCTCGCCGACCGATCGTGGCTCGCCGTTGGACACCACCAGCGAAACACCGTGTACCGGCCCACATCTGTCGACCGCTGCGAGGAGAGCATCGACCGCGTTGTCCAGGTAGGTGGTGTCCACCAACGCGGCGCCCGTGCCGATCATCAGCAGCCGCCCGGTGCGGGACCGTTCGATCACCGGCTGGATCAGTTGGGTATCGCCCGGGCCCCACACCAGATGCGGTCGCACACACAGGACCGCCAGGTCTTCCCCGTCGGCGCCCAGGGCGAGCAGTTCGGCCACCGCCTTCGACCGGGAGTAACTGCTGCGTGCCGCTCGCGGGTTTGCCGGGCCGGCGCCCGCGCCGACCAGAGGGGAACCGGAATGGGCCACCGACGGCGAGGACACCTGGACGAATCGCCCGACCCCGGCGCGGCGGGACGCCCCGATCAGCGACCGGGTGCCTTCGATGTTGACCCGGGCGAACTCCGACCACGGCCCGGCCACGTCCACCTTGGCCGCCAGGTGCAGCACAGCATCCTGGCCGTCGACCGCCCGGCGCAGGACCGCCTCGTCACCGATGTCACCCAGGACCTCACGGCAGGCCAGCCCGGACGGCCGTCGCTGCGCCACGGTGACCTGATCACCGCGGGCAATCAGGGCGAGAGCGACTGCGCGACCCATCATGCCGCTCGCTCCGGTGACCAGGACCCTCATCCGCCGGCCAGAATCCGTGCGGCCCAACCCGCCACGGCCACCCGGTCGATCTTCGAATTGTGCCGGATGTCTACCGGCAGCGCCTTGGTGATGAGCACCGAAGCCACATCCCGACCGGCGGCACGTCGAACTGTGTCGATCACGGCCGACGGCGCCAACGGACCACCCGCCCCGGTCAGCACCACCACCACCTGCTGAATTCCGGCCGGGCCGACTCCGACGGCGGCCACGTCGGCGTTCTGGCCCACCGCCAGGCCCGACCCGGCCAGGGCGGCCTGGACACGTAGTTCGATGCCCACCGGGGTGACCGGTCCGTCCGGTGTGCTGATGATGTGCACGGTGCGACCCTGGACCCAGAGCCGGCCCTGCGCGTCGAGATGACCGACGTCGCCGGTGCGGTGCCAACCGGGGTACGCGGCGGCGGCCATGTCGGTCATCCAGGCCGAGTCGTACCGGTCGCGGATATGGTCCGCACGGGCCCAAATCTCGCCGGTGACACCGTGGTGCGCGCTCAGCGTGTCGGTGGCCACCCCGGAGCTGTCCAGGGGCGCGATCCGCAGACACACGCCGGCCACCGGCCGGCCGACGCACACGCCCTCGCCCATCCCCGCACGTTCGATCTCGGCCAGCGAGATGTCGGTCAGCGGCAGGGCTTCGGTCATCCCGTACGGCGTGTGCAGGTCCGCGTTCGACAGCACCCCGGCGACCTGCCGCAACAGCTCCGCCGGGACAGAAGCACCGGCGCTCATCACCAAGCGGACACCGGACAGCGCCCTACGCTGCCCCGCCGACAGGGCACCGGCGGTGGCCACCACGTTCCGCAGGGCCGCCGGCGACGCGAAGACCACGGTCGCATCGATGGCGGCCGCGGCATCCGCCAGGGCGGCTGCGGTCAGCCGGCCCGGCTTCGTCACATCGGTCCGCGGAACCACCGAGGCCAGGCCCAGCGCGGGGCCGTACAGCGCGAACGGGGCGAACGCGGCGACAATGCGGTCGTCACGGGTCAACCGGTAGGTCTGCCGGATCAGCTCGAGCTGGGCCCGCACCTGCCGGTGTCGATACAGCACACCCTTGGCCGGGCCGGTGGCCCCCGAGGTGAACAACACCGCAGCTTCGTCGTCCGGCGCTGCATCGGGCGCGAACCCGTGCCCGGCCCCGTCCCGGGCCAACGCCGGCACCGTATGGGCGACCCGGCCGATCCGGTTCATCAGCGTCGCGCTCGTCACCATTCCGCGCTTGGGCTGGATGGAATCCCGTACTGAAATACGCGAGCCGGGCAGCCGCATGAACCGGGAGGCGATCAGGCCGGCCCGGTCCGCGATCAGATAGTCCAGGCGGGCGCTGCGCAACGCCCGCCCCATCCCGCGGAGGCCAAGACCCTTGTCGGCCACGACGATCACCCCACCGGCCCGCCAGACCGCGTAGAGCGCCACGGTCAGCTCGACCGACGGTGGAATCATCAGCGCCACGCGATCTCCGGGCCGGAGACCGGCTCGGCCCATCCCCGCGGCGATGGCCCCGACCCGGGCGTCGAGCTCGGAGAAGGTGATGCTCCGCCCCCCCACCTCGACCACCGCCCAGGCGGGGTCGTCGGCACGGGCAGTCAGCTGGGCCAGGACGGGGGCACCCTGATCCTGCCGACCGTCGTACTCCCCGGTGGGCACGGTGGGCACGGTGGGCACGGTGGACACAGTGGGCGCCGCCCCGCCCGCCCGGCCGCCGTCACCGACCGCAGGCTGCCGCTCGGCGGTCCGGAGCCGACCGATCCAGGCCGTGACGGCGCTGACGTACCCCGGGGCATCCTCGGTGACCAGGTGGCTCGCCTGCTCGTACCGGTGCAGCACCGCCTGCGGCAGCCGGGCCCGGAGGTCCCGGAGATGGACCTCGCCGAACACCGGGTCCCGCGGACCCCACAGGATCAACGCGGGCACCGTCAACCCGGGCACCGCGTCGGCGATGGCCTCCGCCGCACCATGGCTGGGGTGGCCGACGTCGAAGGGAATGTCGGAGACGAACTCACCGACCGCCGCCCGCCGACCCGCGGAGCGATAGGGCGCCGCGAAGGCGGCCCGGACGTCGGGCGGCAGCCGTGGCCAGGTCAACGAGGTCGTCGCCCGGACGAACAGCGGCGTCCACCGGCAACTGATCCGGTTGACCAGCGGCAGCCGGGCCAGCCGGATCAGCACCGGGCCGGGCGTGCCGCCCGGCTGATGGACGGCCGTGTTGGTCAGCACGATGCCGCTCAGGGATCCCGCGTGCTGTTCCGCCCAGCCGAGGGAGACGATGCCGCCCCAGTCGTGGGCCACGACCACCACCGGCCCGGACGCCCCGGGACCGGTGATGCCCAGAGCGTCGGTCAGCCGTCCGAGGTCGTCGACCCGCTCGGCGAGCACCCGGGGCCGCTCGATCCGTTCCGAATAGCCCATCCCGAGTTGATCGGGGGCCACCACCCGCCACCCCTGCGGCGGCGACGCCACCAGCCGCCGCCACAGATAACTCCAGGTCGGATTCCCGTGCACGCACAGCAGTGTGCCGATCGGTTCCGGACCGGCCGGGACGTCCGCTGGGGTGCCGCCGTCAGCCGCAGAATCGAGTAGGTGAAATGTCCTTGGCAGGTGGTGCAGGTCTGTCACCTGCACCAGACGGGACCATCGGGGGTCGAGCCCGGGCAATCCGTCGGGTGGCATGGCGGCCGGTCGGACTCGGGATCTCCTGAACACCCGGGGTCCCGGGATCACCAGACGATTTCGGAGAACGATGCGTTCAGCCCCGAACCGATGCCCATCAGCAGGATGCGGTCCCCGGCGGACAGGTCGTCGGCCACGCCGGCCAGGGTGAACGGAATGGCGGCGGGCCCCAAGTTGCCCCTGGTGGGGAAGGTGAGGGGAACCAGGGCCGGATCCAGGTCCAACGCTTTCGTGATGGCCTGGGTGTGCACGTGGCTGACCTGGTGCATGACGTACCGGTCCATTCGGCAATCCCAACCGAAGTCCACCGCCGACTCGGCCCACAGATCCATGGTCAGGGCCAGACCCGCGTTCATCAGGCCGGTGCTGTCGGTCCGCATGTCGTCCATGTCGCCGATGCACAACAGGTGATGTTCGCTACCGGCGCGGGTCGCCCCGCCGAGGAACCGGTGCCCTTCGGGGTGGGCGTCGGTGCGCCCCAGCACCATCGCCGCGGCCCCGGACCCGAGGGTGAGCGAGGCGAACTGGGCGAACACCTGCTTGGCGTTCGCGTCGCCGTTCTGCAGCCGGGTGATGGTCGAGTCGTGGATGGCCCTGGCGTCCTCACCGTTGACGACCAGGGCGTAGTCGATCTGACCGCTCTCCAACATCGCGGCGGCCAGTTGCATCCCGTTGACGAAGCCCAGGCAGGCGTTGGTAACGTCGAAGTTCTGGCACGAGCTGGGCAGGCCGAGCAGGTGGTGCACGGCGACCGCGGTGGACGGTTCGAGGTGTTCCCGACTCACCGACGTGTTGACCATCAGACCGATCTGACCCGGATGGACGCCCGCCTCGGCCATCGCCTTCGCCCCGGCCATGGCCGCCCCTTCGGTGAACGTGGTCCCGTGGTTCCACCATCGGCGCTCCGAGATACCGGCCAGCCGCTGCATCATGCCGGGGCGCAGGCCGACCCGCAGGTACACCTCGGACAACCGCTCATCCATCTCTGCCGACGTCACCACATGCGGTGCGTCGATGGCACACACGGCCAGCACCGACGTGTTGCTGAACCGATGAATGGAATTGCCGCCCATAAAGACCTTCCTGCCGAGCTGTGGTGAACGGACCGCCCGGAGGGAGTCAGGAAGGCCGTCCGGGAATCACGTTCGTGCCAAGGACCGCGTTCGTGCCGGGGGCCGCGTTCCACCCTGACGGTAATGGACGCGGTGCGTGCGCAGGTGCAAGGCCTGGGCGGCGGTGACCCGACCGGGCGTCCGGAACACTGGGGACAGTCTTCACCAGGCGGGCAGGATCCTTCGAGGCAATGATCCGAACCGGATGTGCCGTGCGTCACGCCGGCCCGTCGCACTCGCGTCGTCACCAGTGGTGCCGGTCGGTAGGGAACCCGGGAACGATGTCCGCCGGCAGGCTGCGCAGGCGGCCGGGACCCCGGGCGGCCGACGACCGGCCGGGCCGGCCTGCGCGCGCCGAACACCTGCAGACGCGATCAGAACAGGTTGCCCAGTCCTCCGCCGAGCTTGCTCAACAGTTCCTTCGGGTCGATGCCGAACTTGGCGAGCAGTCCGGCGTGCTGGTCGGTGTCGACCTGGTCGGGTAGCTCCGCGGCGGCCTGATCGGCTTGATCGGGCTGACCTCTGTCCTTCAGGAACTGCAGAATCTGGTCTTTGCCGATGTTCATGTATCTCCTTCGTCGGGCGTCGCCATCCTGCGGCGGACGACCATGCCGGTCGCCAACCTAGGAGTGCCCACCGTTTTCGGGGGTAAACCGTACCCCCGGAGGGACGATCGCCGACCCGCCGCGCGGACACCGGTCCTGCCGTGGTGGAGTGCAGGGGTGACGGCGACGACGAGCGACCAATCTCCCCCCCAGGATCGCTCGGCCTCCTCTGACGATGTGCCCTTCGGCAGCCTCCGGTACCGGGTGGACACCGGGAAGATGGTCTGGTCGGACGAGCTCTTCCAGATCTTCGGCTTCACCCCCGGTGACGTGGTCCCGACCCTGGCGCTCATGGCCAGCCATCAGCATCCGCAGGACCGCGGCCGCTGGGAACGCGACGTGGATCGCATTCTGGCCGACGGCCGCCCGTTCAGCAGGTGGCACCGCATCATCGACGCCCGTCGACGCGTCCGGACCCTGCAGACCGCGATGGATGCCGTCGTCGGCCCCGACGACACCGTCGAACTGCGCGGCATCGTGTCCGATCTGACCGAACGACTGCGCCGGGACAGGGATGAGGAACTGGCCACGGCGGTGGCCCGGTCGACCCAGTCCAGGGCGGTCATCGACCAGGCGAAGGGCGTTCTGATGGCCACCATGGACATCGACGAGGCGCAGGCCTTCGATCTGCTCCGGTGGCACTCGTCGTACACGAACATCAAGCTTCGGGAACTTGCCGCCATGCTGCTGGCCGGGCTGGCCGACCCGACGACCGCGGGCCTGCTCCCCCGGCAGCGGCTGACGGCCATCCTCACCGCCCTGATCGGCCCCCGGCAACCAGCGTTACCGGCTCCCGCCAGGGCCGCGTGGACGTCGACGCCGGAACCTCCCACCGACCGGCCCACGACGGTCAGCGCCCGGATACCGATTGCGTTGATGCCCGGCACGCTCGTCCGGGCGGTCGGCGCCGCCGCGGTCAGTATCACCATCGCCGACTGCCAGTCCGACGACTGGCCGTTGGTGTATGTCAACGCCGCGTTCGAAAAGCTGACCGGATATCCGGCGGCCGACATCCTCGGCCGCAACTGCCGCTTCCTGCAGGGCGCCGGCACGGATCCGGCGCAGTCCGCGGCGATACGGGCCGCGCTCCGGGCCGGCGAGGAGGTCCGCACCGTGCTGAAGAACTATCGGAAGGATGGCACGGCCTTCTGGAATGAGCTGCACCTGTCAGCGGTACGGGATGACGACGGCCTGATCACCCACTACATCGGCTATCAGAGCGACGTGTCGGAACGAGTCGAGCGCGAACAGCAGATCGAGCATCTGGCCTACCATGACGCCTCCACCAGCCTGCCGAACCGGGCTGCCGCCCTCAGGCATCTGGAGCGGGCGATCCGCTGCGGCGACGCGCTGACCGTCCTGCACATCCAGCTGACCGGACATCGGGGCACCGGCGGACCGGCTGACGCGGACACCATCAGATCCGTGCTGACGACGGCATCCCAGCGTTTGAGCGCCGCGCTGTCCGAGGGGACCTTCTTGGCCCGACTCGATGACGACGAGTTCGTCGCGGTCATTCCCGGCCGTCCGGACCATCCGGGCCGGTCCGCTGCGGCCGCGTTCGACAAGCCGATCAGCAGCGGGGCCGGAGAAGTTCCGGTCGCGGTCACCATCGGCCAGGCCTGGTACCCCGGCGACGTGACCCAGCCCCATGCGCTCATCGACGCGGCCCGGCGCGGGACGGCAGCTGCGCCGCAAGCCCAGTCCTGAGGGGCGCTACGCGGCCCGATCGTCGGCCGGCCGGCTTCTGCCCAGCGCGGCCCAGATTTCGCTGCACACGCGCGCAGCCTCCGACGGGTCCAGTTCGATCCGGAGGTCGTGCCGCCGCAGGGTGAGGGAAACGTCCCCCCACGGCGTGCGCTCGACCGTGACGTCGAATGATCCATCGATGTTCATTTCGATGATCCCCCTTTACCCACAAACCACACGGGCCGGAACAACACAAATGGCGCAGCAGCCATTCGTTGGACCGCTCACCCCGTACACCGCGACTGAAGAACCAGCATCCAGAAGAAATGTGTCGCACACGCTACGACACCGTTAACTCACGATGCCGGGTACGAGACGAACCACCGTCACCATCGCGCGGGACCGGCGGAGCCGGCCGGGTATTCGTCCAGCGGAACTTTGTTCTCGCGCCACGCGGCCAGGACGGGATCGACGATCCCCCAGCATTCTTCGGCGGTGTCGGCCCGGACCGACAGGATGGGATCGGAATTGAAGACGGCGGCCAGTACCTCGCCGTAGGCGGGTAATCGGCCCGGACCGAAGTCGGCGGACAATTCGACACGATCGATTTCGAACGGGTCGTCCGGACCGTTGATGTTCAGACCGATCACCAGCCGGTCCGGACCCAACGAGATGCGGAGCTCGGTGGGGTCGGCCTTCCCGTGCAAGCCGGGGATGCGTCGGGGCACCTGTTTGAAGGTGATCACGATCTCTTTGCGCTTGTCGCCCAACGCCTTGCCCGATCGGATGCGGAACGGGACGCCGGCCCATCGCCAGTTGTCGACTTCCAGGGTGATCTCGGCCAGGGTTTCCGTTCCCCGCGCCGGGTCGACTCCCGATTCGTCTGCGTAGCCGGGCAGCGTGCGACCGTCGATGCTGCCCGCGGTGTAGCGCGCTCGACGACCGGCCGTAACCGGGTCGCCGCCCCAGACCCGGCAGGCCCGGATGGCTTCCGCCTTCCGGTCGCGGAGGTCCTCCGCCTCGAGGGTGGCGGGTGGATCCATCACCACCAGGGCCAGCACCTGCAGCAAATGGCTCTGGATCATGTCCACCAGGGCGCCGGCACCGTCGTAGTACCGCGCCCGGTCCTCCAGTCCGAGCGCCTCGTCGAACACGATGTCGACCCGTTCGATGTGATCGGAATTCCACAGCGGCTCGAACAACCGATTGGCGAACCTGAGCCCCAACAGATTCAAGATGGTCGACTTGCCCAGGAAATGGTCCACCCGATGGATCTGCGTCTCCGGCACCAATTGACCGACGACGGCGTTCAGGGCGTGCGCACCCGCCTGATCGACACCGAACGGCTTCTCCAGGACCAGCACCGTGTCCTTGGGCACGCCGACCTGTCCGAGCGCCACGCAAGCCTTCTCGGTGACCGCAGGTGGCAGAGCGAAATAAATCGCCGGAGCCCCCTCGCAGGCGCGGAGAAGCGTCCGCAGATCGGCAGCCTTGGTGACATCGGCGCAGATGTAACGAGTCTCGGTCAGGAGGGCGTCCACGCGGTCACCGGAGGCGTCCACCGTGCCGAAGGAGCCCCTGACCCGTTCCCGCCAGGTGTCCTGGTCGAAGTTCTCGGTACCGGCACCGACAACGGTCAGGCGCTCCGGTCCTTCGCTGCTGCTCATCAGCTGACCGATGGCGGGCAGCAGCAGGCGACCGGCCAGGTCCCCGCTGGCCCCGAGCACCAGTAACGTCCGGATCGTGGTGGTCATCTTCCGGGCCCCTTCCGCGAACACGCCGGGCGGCGCGTCTCCACATGAGATGCCCAGAGCGTCCGGTGTCAAACGGAACGCCGACGCCATCGGAACCGCTGCAGCCGCAGCCACTTCGGTGCCGTCGCCGGTCAGGCCAACCGGACCGTGTCGCTCTCGCCGCCGTCGTAGCGTTCGCCGGTCACCTTCGATTTGACGAAACTGAGGACCGAGGCGATGCGACCACCCGGTGTGTCCCAGTACTGCGCGCCGATGCCGGAGAATTTGATCAGCACGACGTTCGGGTCGTCCGGGCCCTGGGGCAGCCAGGCCTCTACCCAGGCGTTCCACAATTCGTGCGCTCTCGCCGCGTCGTCGACCACCTCGGCGGTGCCGAACAGCGAGATCCAGGTGTCGTTCGACGTCAAGGTCACCCCGACATGCTGGTTCGACCTGATGTGGCTCACCTTCCTGGAGTCGCGCTCCGCGAAGAACCACATATCCCCGTCGAACTCGACCTCCTGGGCCGCCATCGGACGACTGATGAAGTGCCCTTGCCCGTCGACCGTGGTGAGCATGGCGATGCGGATGCCCTTGGCCAGGTCGGCGACCTTACGGACGGCAGATGCGGTGTCAGCCATTGGACCTTCTCTCGAATGTGACTGCGGTTTCGTCGACTGTCCGGAGCGTGGCCGATCGGCAGCGGCGGCACCCTCCCGAGCCGGTTGCTGGACACCGGGGCGGCGTGCGAGGTGTAGTGCCCTTCTGCCGCCGGAATAAACCGCCGGCGGGTGAACCTGATCACAGTTGGCCCGACATCGCCCGTTAGGGCGTCGGATACGGCCCGATTCCGGCGAACGCCGGTATGATGCGGTGGCCGTTCCAACTAGCCGCAGAGGGCCCGGGAAGCGAACCGGATCTGCGCGATATCTGCTGCACTGTAGGAATAACGGCCATTCGGGGCGTAGGATCTGGAATCATAGACAGCTCATTGCGGCGGGGGTACCAATCGGTGACCGTTCCGGCGCGGGGCCCATGCTCGCCCGTATTTCGGCGAGCCACTGACCGTACTGGAGGCACTGCATGACGACGGCACCCACAGAACCCCCGATGTCGGTCCGACTGCCGGGACAGCGAACGCCGACGGCGGAACGCATACCCGTATCTCCCGATCATCGGACCGAGCAGGACCGTCAGCGGAGCGAGGCGGAACAGGCCCAGATCGACATCGCCGCCGGGTGGTGACGTCCGGCGGGGACCTCCTGCAGTTCTGAGCCACGAGGCCGGCGATCGCCCACGGAAGCGTTGCGCACCGATCGTCACAGGTGTGCGATGGAGAATGGGCGGGTGAATCTGGCCCCGGACACCACCCGCGTCCGGTCTTCTATCCTTCGACGTGGCACGAAACGCCTGCGGTCGGCCGTCTCCGTCGTGGTCCTGCTGGCGACGTGTTCCATATTGGTCGACGGCGTGACCGCGACCGCGGGATCGCCTCGAGCCCGGAACGCGGCCGGGGATTCCACCGTCGGCCCGCTGTTCCCGCACGGCGTCGCCAGTCCGCACAGCTGCACCGCGAGTGTGCTGGCCGGTTCACCCGATCTCCTGCTGACCGCCGCGCACTGCGTCACCGGAACCGGAATCGGTCTGGTGTTCGTACCCGGATACGACGGAACCGCGAAGGTCACCGCACCGTACGGAGTGTGGACCGTCGACGCGGCCTGGGTCAGTCAGGCGTGGATCGGCACTCGCGATCCAGGCCACGACTACGCGATACTGCGCGTCCGGCCACAGGTCAGGAACTCCTCGGAGGTCGACATCCAGTCGGTCACCGGTGGCAACCCGATCGCCTACTACACACCGGCGGGGACCACGGTCAGCGTGCCCGCCTATCCGGCCGGTCTGGGGGACGCGCCGATCGCCTGCACGGCGCCGACGTTCGACGAAGGCGGATTCCCCGGCTTCGGATGCGCCGGGTACGTGGGTGGGACGAGCGGCGCGCCGTGGCTGGCACCGACCGGTCAGCCGGGCGTGCGGAAGATCGTCGGGCTGGTCGGCGGGCTCTATCAGGGTGGCTGCCGGGATGACGTCTCCTACTCGCCTCCTCTGCAGATCGACCTGTTACCGGTGCTGCTGCGGGCCTGGCTGGGCCTGCCCGGGGACAACGTCCCCGCCCCGGGCTCCAGCGGCTGCTGAGCGGCGACCGGTCGGGGTCAGCCGATCGGCGCGAAACCGGGCAGCGTGCCGAGCCACTGCAGGGTGCGGGGCACGAACGGTGCCCAGACCGAGGTCCGGTGGCCGCCGTTGGTCAGGACGTCGGCGGTGACGGACAGGGGCGGTCTGGCTCCGGCCAGCAGTGATCTGGTGGTGCCGTAGGAGATCGGATCGGCTTTCGAGGTGAGGATCCAGAGCGCGATGCGAGGGGGTGCGTCGTGGGCCAGTCGCACCAGGTTGTAGGCCTGCGCTTCGGGACCGTCCGGGGGGAACGGGACGTAGGGCCGCTCGAACGTGGGCGTGAAATAGCCTTGCAGGACGACCGCCGCAGCGTAGGTCTCCGGATGCAGCATGGCCGCCATGGCTGCGCACCACCCCCCGGCGCTGAACCCGAACGTCGCCCACGAGCCGCGGTCGCGGTCCACCCGGATGTGGCTGTCCACCCAGGCCGGAACGTCCTTGGTCAGCCAGTCCTCCATCCGCGGGCGGGAGCCGGTTCCGTTGACACACTCGGTGTCCGCCTGCTGCGGCGTGTAGTCGGGCAGCACCACGATGGCGTCCCGGAGGTGGTGTTCGGCCACTTGTTCGGTGATGGATCGGCCCAGGTTGACGAACGTGCTGGTCAGCTGGATCGGCGAGCCCGGGACGCCGTGGAATGCCTCCAGCACCGGGTAGCGGTGGGTGGTCTGCGCCGGATTCTGGTAGTCGGCGGGGAACCAGACGGTGACCTCCCCGGTGTGGCCGCTGATCGGCCCGGGGACGGTGAAGACGTGATACTGGCCGTCGGGCCCGGGATTCGCGGTCAGGCCGAGGGTAGCGACACCGGTCGGCCTGCGGTCGGTGTCGGTTCCGGCCGGGTCGGCGCCCAGATGGCCGGCGGCAGCGTCGGACGGCACCGCCCCGGCCACCTGGATCTCGTCGGCGGGCGGGGCGCTGCTCAAAGAAGCGGCCAGATCAGACCAGTTGGAATACCACCCGTACTCGCGGTTCAGTATCGCGCCCAACGCCGCGACGACCAGGACGATCACCCCGAGTTGGTGGCCCACCCGGCGGGCGATGGCCCGCCACCCGGGTCGTGCTGACCTGGGCCAGGCGACGATGGACCAGGTGAAGGCGCCGGCCGCGGCCAGACACAGCAGCCAGACGAAGAACCCGCCGGTCAGGGACACCGTTCACACACCTGCCATCACCCGGGCGAGTATGGGGCGCCCGATGTGGCGTCCCGGTGAATCCTGGACCCGCCGGTCCTCAGCCACCGCGGTCCAGGTTCAACCGGTAGCCGACGCCGGGCTCGGTGATCAGATATCGGGGCCGGGCCGGGTCGGGTTCCAACTTCCGGCGCAGCTGGCGGACATGGAACCGTAGATACCCGCTCTCGTCCCGGAACTGCTTGCCCCAGATGGATTCCAGCAGCTCCACCTGGGTGACCAGCCGGTGCGGATGTCGGGCCAGGGCATCGATGATCAGCCACTCGGTCGGCGTCAGCCGCAGCTCGGTCGACACCGGCTGACCAGCCGCCCCGGCGTCGGTGCGATCGGGGGCCAGGGCGGTGACCGTGTGGGCGGTGAAGTCGATCCGCCATCCGCCGATCGTCAACCCGGGAAGCGACTCGCCGGCGACCTGATTCCGGCGCACGACGGCCCTCATCCGGGCGAACAGTTCCTCGATGGCGAAAGGCTTGTCCAGGTAATCGTCGGCCCCGGCGTCCAGGGCGGCCACCTTCACGGCGGTATCCCCCCGACCGGACAGCACGATGATCGGCATCGTGCTCCAGCCCCGGATGCCGGCGATCACCTCCAGACCATCCATGTCGGGCAACCCGAGGTCGACGATCGCTGCGTCCGGCCGGTGCCGCGCGGCCAGGGCGAGGGCGGACGCACCGGTGGCCGCCTCCACCACGTCATCACCGCGAGCCCGGAGGTTGATCCGCAGTGCCCGCAGGATCTGCGGTTCGTCGTCGACCAGCAGAACCCTCATGTCGTTGCGTTCCATCTCCCCGCGCCCGATGTCTGCGCACCCGATCCGGCGTGCAGGGTGAGCACCATCGTCATTCCGCCACCCGGCGTCCGTTCCGGACTCAGGTCGCCCGACATCGCGACGGCCAGACCGCGGGCGATGGCCAGGCCGAGGCCCACGCCCGTGCTGACGTCCGTGTCACCGAGCCGCTGAAAGGCCTGGAACATCTCCTCGTATCGGTCCGCCGGAACACCGGGACCCTGGTCGACCACCCGCAACTCGATTCGACCATGCCGTCGCCGGCCGCTGATCAGCGGGTACAGCCCCGGCGGACTGAACCGGAGGGCATTGGCGATCACGTTGGCCAGTACCCGCTCCAACAGGACCTCGTCGGCCCAGACCACCGCCGCCTCCGGCTCGAGCGTCAATTCCAGCAGACCACCCGGCACCCGTAGCGCTTCGAGGGCACCTTCGACCGCGGTGCCGACGGCGACCTCCTGCATGGCGACCGCGAGTGCGCCGGCCTGCAGCCGCGACATCTCCAACAGGTCTTCCACCAGCCTGATCAGCCGGTTGATCGACTCGTCGGCGGTGGCCAGAAGATCACGCGTGTCCTGGGCGTCGAAGCTGACCTCGGTCGACAGGAGGCTATCGACCGAGGCCTTGGCCGACGCCAGCGGGGAGCGGAGGTCGTGGCTGACCGCCGCGAGCAGGGCCGTTCTGGTCCGATCCCCGGCGATCGCGATCTGTGCCGCGGCGGCCGCCTCGGCGGCCCGCCGAACCTGCTCCGTGCGGCCGGCCAGGACCAGCACGACCGTCGACACCACCGCGGCCACGACGACGAAGAGGACGAGGGCCAACGCGTTGTTGGGATCCTCGATGGCCAAGGTGTGCAGAGGCGGCGTCAGGTAGTAGTTGATGAGCAGCGGACTGCCGACGGCCGAGACGAAGGCCGGCCACGGCCCGCCCAGGACCGCGACGAACACCACCAGCGCCACGAACAACATCAGGATGCTGGACAGGTTGACCGAGCCCCGGGCGGCCACCAGCAGGCCGGTCAACCCAGGGAGTCCGGCCAGCGCCAGCGCGAAGCCGACCAGCACCCGGCGCCGCGGCAGCGAACGGCGGCTCGTCAACTGCTCCATGACCAGAGTCTGCCGCACCGCACCTGTCGGAACGTCCTCACGGCACGCTCACGACGAGCCGGCGATCCTCACGCGCCCCGCACGGCCGGCGCCCACCGTCGATGGCAGCGTGTCAGCATGGTCATCACCGCCCTGCCGTCCGCGCCACTTCCGGAAACCGCCCGGTACCGCATCAAGACGGCGTTGCTCGGCAAGCCGTTGATCAACGCTTCCGCGAAGGACGAGAAGCTCAACAAGAAGGCCGCGCTCGGTGTGCTGAGTTCGGACTGCATCTCGTCGGCCGCCTACGGTTCCGAGCAGATGCTGATCTCGCTGCTGGCCGTGTTCGGGCTGGCCGGATTCCACATGCTGATGCCGCTGACCGCTGTGGTACTGGCGCTGCTGGTGTTGATGACCTTGAGCTACCGGCAGGTGGTGATGGTCTACACCCGGGCCGGCGGCTCCTACGTGGTCGCCCGGGAGAACTTCGGTCCCAAGACGGCCCAGATCGCGTCGGTGGCGCTGCTGATCGACTACATCGTCACGGTGGCCGTACAGACCGCAGCCGGCACCGCGGCCATCACCTCCGCGGTGCCGGCCCTGGCCACCCCGAGGATCAGCCTGACCATCTCGTTGATCGTCATCGCGTTGCTGGCCTACGGCAACCTTCGGGGCGTCCGCGAGGCCGGTCGCATCTTCGCCATCCCGACCTACCTGTTCGCCGGCACCGTCGGCCTGGTGATCGTCATCGGGTTGACCCGGTTCCTGTTCGGCGACCTGCCTACGTTCGCGACCGACCCGGCCGTCCGGGACACGGCCACCCAGCACCTTCGGCCGATCGTCGACGCCCACTACAGCATGTGGTCGGTGGTAGCGATCTTCTACCTGGCCCAGGCATTCGCCAACGGCGGTTCGTCACTGACCGGCCTGGAGGCGATCAGCAACAGCGTCAGCGCCTTCCAGAAGCCGGAAGGCGTCAACGCCCGCAAGACGTTGACGGTGATGAGCACGATGCTGGGCGCCCTGGTGCTGGGCATCTCCTTCCTGGCCTGGCAGACCCACGCCGCGCCGTTCGAAGGCGGCTCGCCGACCGTCATCTCGCAGGTCGCCCGGGCCGCGTTCGGGGACAGCGTCTTCGGTCACATCGGTTTCGTCGCGGTGCAGGCCTCCACCGCACTCATCCTGTTCACCGGGGCCAACACGCCGTTCACCGGCTTTCCGTTCCTGGCCAGCTTCATCGCCGAGGATTCGTTCCTGCCACGGCAACTGACCCGGCGCGGGCATCGGTTGGCCTTCAGCAACGGCATCATCGTGCTGACCGTGCTGGCCGCAGCACTGTTGATGGTGGTCGGCGCCAACGTGAACGCGCTGGTGCCGTTCTACGCGATCGGCGTGTTCACCGGATTCACCATGGCCGGCCTGGGTATGGCGAAATACCATCGCACGCACAAAGAACAGGACTGGCGACGCAAACGGGCGATCAATTTCGTGGCCGGGGTGGTGTCCGCCGGCGTGGTGTTGACCTTCGCGGTGGTCAAGTTCGACGAGGGCGCGTGGCTGGTGGTGCTGCTCTTCCCGGCCGGTTGGTTCGCCCTGATGCGGCTGAACCGCAAGTATCGCAAGGAGTCCAGGGCATTGGCGGTGGTGACGAGTTCCGCCGCGACCCACTCGGTGGCGAATTCCGCCGCGGATCGCAGTGGCGACTTCATCGACGACCTGGTCAGCTATCCGCGGCACACGATCGTGGTGATGGTGGACCGCCTGGACCTGGCCGTCGTCCGGGCGTTGCGGTACGCGCGGTCGCTGCGCCCGGAGGATCTCCGGGCCGTCCATATCGTCGTCGACAGCGCGGAAGCGGCGGTGCTGCAACAACAATGGATCGCCCGCGGCCTGGCCGACCGGGTGCCGTTGGAACTGGTCGACTGCCCGGACCGCCGGTTGCTCCGCGCCTCCATGGAGCTGGCCAACTCGATGGTGGTGCTCAATCGTTCGGAGGTGACCGTGCTGCTCCCCCGACGGACCTTCCAGGGCATATCCGGCCGGCTGCTGCACGATCGGACGGCCGATCGGATCGCCAGTGCGGTCAGTCGCCTGCACCACGTGTCGGCGACCATCGTGCCGTTCGACACCGATCTCTCCGCCCAGGACGAGCAAGTGCTGGAGAACCGCCTGGCCGCCGCGTCGGTGTCGACATCAGGCACCGCCGGTCCGGCTCACACTCCGGCGGCGACCGTCACACCCGGACCGTCCGTCGGCCCACGGGTGACGAAATCCGGGCCCGGGCAACCGATCGGGACGCGGGCGATCGCCGATGTCGGCGTGAAGGACTTCGCCACCGTGGTCGGTCAGATCAGGTCCGTCCAGATCGGGAGCGTGGCCGGCCGGTCCCTCGAAGTGCAGGTGTTCGACCACTCGGGGGGCATCCGGCTGCTGTTCTTCGGGCGGACGTCGATCCCGGGTCTGGTCTGCGGGGCCCGTATCCGGGCCAGCGGTCGGGTCGGAGATTTCAAGGGCTACCTGGCCCTGGCCAATCCCCGATACGAGCTGCTGCCCTGAGCGCAGACCGTCAACTCCGCGGCCGATCCGATCGCTGCAGCAATCGGGCCAGCATGCGTTCCTCGTCCGGGTCCAACTCCGCGACGAAACGAGCCAGCACCCCGGCCCGGTCGGCACCATCGGTCAGCAGCCGCCGCATCCCCCGGGCCGCCACCGCATCCTCCACGTCACCCACCGGAGCCGCCAGCCGGTACCGGAAGGCCCGCCCGTCGCGGATCTGCTCCAAGGCTCCTTTTCCGGCCATTCGGGTCAGCGTGGTCATCACCGTGGTGTACGCCGGGGCATTGGGCAGCCGACCCTGCACCTCGGCCACGGTCAGCGGCTCCGCCGATGACGCCACCACCGCCAGTACTGCCTGCTCGAGCCGGCCAAGTTCCCGGCGGAATGCCATCTGCCTTCCCATCCTTACCATCAGCCGGTAGTACTACTGGACTATCGCGACCAGCTTTGCACACACGCTGGCCTCACCTTCGGTCGCGGACTGCCCGGGAGAGGGTTGCCGGTCGGCCGCAGCCGGTAGCGTGGTTGATCATGCGAACGGTGGATGTCTGCGGTGTACGGATGCGGGTCCGCGTCCGTCCAGGTGACGGCCGGCGCCCGCCGCTGGTCTTGTGCAACGGCATCGGTGCCGGCCTTGAGGTGCTGGAGCCGCTGGTCCGGGCGCTGGGCCCGGCCGGTGACGTGGTCAGCTTCGACGTTCCCGGCACGGGTTCCTCGCCGGCGCCGACGCTTCCGTACCAGCTCAGCCAGCTGGCCGTTCTGCTGGGCGCCCTGCTCGACCGCCTCGACTACGGCGAGATCGACCTGCTCGGCTTTTCCTGGGGCGGCGCCCTGGCGCAACAATTCGCCGCTCAGAACCCCACTCGATGCCGCCGGCTGGTGCTGGCCAGCACCAGTCCCGGAGTGCTGGGAGTGCCCGGAAACCCGCTCGCGCTGATCAAGATGATCACCCCCCGCCGGCACCGCGACGCCGCCTACGCGGCCCGGATCGCACCCGTGCTGTACGGCGGCTCGATGCGGGCGGACCCGGATCGCGCCGTCCAGTTGCTCCGCGGAACCAACGGGTCGAACCGCGGATATCTCTACCAGCTGGGCGCGGTCCTGAGCTGGACCAGCCTCCCGTTCCTGCCACTGATCAGGCAATCCACTCTGCTGCTGTTCGGCGACGACGACCCGATCATTCCGTTGACCAATGGCCTGATCATGCAGGCGCTCCTGCCGCACAGCACTCTGCGCGTCCTTTCCGGTGGACATCTCACTCTGCTCAGCGACGCCGCCGAGGTCGCACCGATCATCGAGGAATTCCTGGACGATGCTCGAGAACCCGGGTGCTCCGGTTCGACCGGCTCCAGCCGGAAAGATGATCACAGTCGAATATCGTCCGTTTGCCGGGGCCGTTAAAAGGGGTACCGCATACCCAGGTCGGCGTCCGGACGGGCGCTGCCCAGGTCAGGCCTGCTGATCAACCTCTTGCTGATTCAACCCAGTAGTCGGCGAGCTGGCCGTCCGGGCACGCCCCACGGACGACCACACCACACCGGACGCCGACTGGTTCGCCTGGTACATCCACCGCCCTGGGAGCATGGCATGAGCACTCCGATCAACCACCCGCCCAACGAGGAACGTCTCGAGAGCAGTACCGGTGCGGCCGGAAGTTTCACCGGTCCGAGCGATCAGCCCGGTCGCAGCGCAGGACCGACCGAGGCCGTCCCTAACCCTCCGACCCGTACCGTGCCGACCCGTACCGTGCCGGACCGGCTGCCGGCGGATCGGGTCGGGCCGGACCGGGAAAGCGTGCTGGCTCGCGAACGGGCCCGGTTCGGCGGTATGAAGCTGGGCTCGGCCTTTTTCGGGTGGCTCACCGCGACCGGTCTGGCGGTACTGCTGCTGGCGGTACTGGCCGCCGCCGGAGTGGTGTTCGGCGTGACGAGCAGCAACAACATCAACAAGGCCGTGCAGGAGACCCAGACCGCCACCGGGACCGCCAAGACCGTCGGTCTGGTCGGCGCCATCGTGCTGTTGGTCATTCTGTTCCTGGCCTACTACTGCGGCGGATACGTGGCGGGACGGATGGCCAGGTTCAACGGCGTCAAGCAGGGCTTCGCCGTGTGGCTGTGGTTCATCGTCACGTCCGCCCTGATAGCGGCCGTCGCAGCCGCCGCAGGAGCCAAGTACAACGTGCTCGCCCAGCTGAACCTGCCCCGGATTCCGGTCGATGAAGGCAGCGTCACCACGGTCGGCCTCATTGCCATCGGTGCCGCCATCCTCGCCGCCCTACTGGGCGCACTGCTCGGCGGCGGACTGGGCACCCGCTATCACCGCAAGGTCGACGCGGCCGGCTTCGACGAAAACTGACCCGACCGGCCGCTACCACGGCCGGCGGGTTCGTCCCCGATCCCCCACCCTCGAAAGGATCCAGCGATGTTCGGTCTTCTCCGCAAATTCGGTTGGCTCGGCGGTCTGGTCGCGCTGGCTCGCACCCCGATCGGCCGGCAGCTCACCAACAAGGCTGTGGCCTTCGCCAAGGACCCGGCGACTCGCCGGAAGGCCGTCGAGTTACGCACCAAGGTTCTGCCGTCCAACGCCAAGTAGCCTTGACGGTCGGGTAACTCGCCGTACGCCGGCCCGCTCCTCTGCACACCGCTCATCTCTCCAGTGAAGGAACGAACATGCACATCATCGGTCTCATCATCAGTCTCGTCGTGATCGGCCTGATCGCCGGCGCCCTGGCCCGGCTGATCATTCCCGGCAAACAGAGTCTGTCGATCACCGCCACCATCGTGATCGGCATCGTCGGATCGTTCGTCGGAGGCTTTCTCGGCTACCTGCTGTTCCACAAGGACGCACAGAACGGCTTTTTCCAGCCTTCGGGCATCATCGGATCGGTGATCGGGGCGGTCATCGTGCTGCTCCTGTGGATCAGATTCGGCAGCAGGTCCCGCTCCAGGGTCTGACCTGACGCCGATCGGCAGGTCGTGCCGTGTCCGCCGTGAACAGCGCCCCTGCCACACCACCGGCGGGGCCGTCGACGATGACCGACGGACCAACGGGCCGGGTGCGTTCACCGTCGGCGGCCGTGCGTCGGGCGATGTCCCGTGGCGCCGTCCGGGGTAAGAGGGTGTGGCGGCGGCCAGGGGTCCAGCACCTGGTCGCTGCGGTGGACCGATACAACGATCGGCTGGGCACCCAGTTCGCCGGGTCGATGACGTACTTTTCGTTCCTCGCCCTGGTCCCCATCCTGATGGTGGCCTTTTCCATCGCCGGTTTCGTGTTGGCCTCACACCCCACCGTGGTGACCTCCCTCCGCAACGACATCGCCGGGCAGCTCCCGAAAGGGTTGTCCGGCACCGTCACCGGGGTGTTGGATACCGCGGTCGACGCGCGCCTGACGGTGGGGATCATCGGGCTGGTCGTGGCCCTGTATTCCGGCATCAGCTGGATGGGAAATCTTCGCTCTGCCATCCAGGCCATGTGGCGGCCGGATTTCGACAGCAACAACGAGATACGCGCCGAGAACCTGCTGCAGTACTACTGGAAAAGCCTTCAGTATCTTTTCTTCTTCGGACTGGCCATCCTGTTGTCGCTCTTGTTGACCGCTGCCGGGTCCTCGGCCCAAACGGTCATTATGCGATTGTTCGGTCTGGACAGGATCACCTGGTTGAATCCGGTTTTCACGATCGTGCCGATTCTGCTGGCCGTCGCCGCCGACGTGCTGATTTTTCTCTGGCTGTATCTGGTGTTGGCGCCGAAGCATCTCAAGCCCGGCCACCATGCGCTGATCCGGGGCGCGGTGATGGTGTCGGTGGCGTTCGAAGTGCTCAAGCTGGCCTTCACCGTGATCCTGCCGCTGCTTCTCACCTCGACCACGGCCAAGCTGTTCGGTCAGATCATCGGTCTGCTCTTCTTCTTCAACCTGGTGGCCACGGTGGTGCTGTTCGTCGCCGCCTGGATCGCCACCACCCCCGGCCAGCCCTCCGCCGGAGGACCCAACCCCGATCCCGCGCCGGAGCGAGCCGGTCAACCGGGTGGCGCCGTGGCCAAGGCAACGGCGGACAGCTGACGCAAGCGCCCCGTCGTCCGCGCGACCATAACGGCTGTCGCTACAGCGATGTTTCGGTGCCGGGACGTTTCCGAGGTGTGGCGCGCAGGTGGGTGCGTTCGCCTTGGGTGCCCAGCAGGATGAGTATTTCGACAGCTGCGGTGTCGGCTCCGGTGAACCAGTGCGGGGTGTGGGTGTCGAATTCTGCGGCCTCGCCAGGGGACAGGATGAGGTCTTGTTCGCCGAGAATGAGCCGGAACCGGCCATTCAAGATGTAGAGCCATTCGTAGCCCTCATGGGATTTGGGCGTCGGGACGTCCGTGCGGGGTCCGGCGGGAATGACGATCTTGTACGCCTGCAGGCCCCCGGGTCGACGGGTGAGTGGGAGCCAGAGCATCCCGTACCGGGTGATCGCTGTGAGATTGACCCGGGGGTCGCCGGTCGGCGGCGCACCGATGATCTCGTCGATCGCTACCTGGTAGACGCGGGCCAACGGCAGCAGCAGTTCCAGGGTGGGGCGCCGTCGACCTGATTCCAGTCGGGACAGGGTGCTCTCGGAGATGCCGGTTGCCGCCGAGACGGTGGCCAGGGTCAGCTCCCGTCGACGGCGCAGTGCCCGGAGCCGCGGAGCCACCGCGGTGATCACCTCGGTCACGTCCATGCGTGCACCTTGCCACAACAGCAAGAAGGATTGCCACATCGCGTGTGCCGGACGCAGGGTGGTGGGCGGAGGTGGTCGCCATGACCCAGCAGAGGAGTACTCGCGACGCGACGAACGCGCCCACGGTCGAGGTGGATGTCGCAGTGATCGGTGGTGGCGCGGCAGGGCTGGGCGCGGCGGTGGTGCTCGGGCGGTCCCGCCGGGCTGTAGCGGTCATCGACGCCGGTCATCCCCGCAATGCGCCGGCCGACGGAGTCCACGGATTCCTGACCCGGGACGAGATGTCGCCGCAGCAACTGATCGCGGCCGGGCGCGCCGAGGTCGAGCACTACGGTGGGCTGTTGATCGACGGCGAGGCGCTCTCCGCCCGGCGGGTCGGCGAAGACGGCTTCCAGGTAGGACTGGCCGATGGCGGCGCGGTGCGTGCGCGCCGTTTGCTCGTGACCACCGGTCTGGCCGACGAGCTGCCCGCGGTGCCGGGCGTGCAGGAGCGCTGGGGTCGCGATGTACTGCACTGCCCTTACTGCCACGGCTGGGAGGTCCGGGATCAGCCGGTCGGGGTATTGGGGACGGGTCCGATGGCGTTCCATCAGACCTTGCTGTTCCGCCAGCTGACCTCGGATCTCGTGCTGTTCACCCACACCGCGCCCGCGCTGACCGGTGAACAGTCCGAGCAGCTTGCCGCGCGCGGCGTCCGCGTCGTCGAGGGGCTGGTCACGGGCCTGGAGGTGCGAGACGACCGGCTGGTCGGCCTGCGGATGGCCGACGGATCGATAGTGGAGCGCAGCGCGCTCGTCGTCGCGACCCGGTTGGTGGCCCGATCGGCAGTGCTGGAGGGCCTTGGGTTGCACCCGAGGCAACATCCGCTCGGGTTGGGCGAGTACATCGCCGCCGATGTCAGCGGGCTGACCGAGGTGGCGGGGGTCTGGACGGCCGGCAACGTCACCGACCTGCTGGCCCAGGTCGTCACCTCCGCCGCACAGGGCGTCGCCGCGGCCGCCGCCATCAACGCCGACCTGATCGCCCAGGACACCCGGCGTGCGGTGACCGTCCATCGGAACCGTTCCACGACTGGACTTCAGGCCCGTGTCCCGGACCCGCCCGCCGGAGCGGCCGCCGTCAACCGGCCCGGGTGAACGCATCTGCGGCTGCCGCCGTCAACCCGCCCGGGTGACCGCATCGGCGGCAGCCGCCAGAACGGCCGGCAGGATGGCGGACGCGATCAGCCCATATCCGGCACTCGACGGGTGGAAGCGGTCGGCACAGAACAACGCGCCATCGGCCGCGAATCTCGCCGATGTGCTGACATCGACGTCCGCGACCCGAGCGCCCTCCAGGATGGCCGCGCGGGTCTGGGCCTGGCGGAGCCGCGCGCTTCCGGCACGGACGATGGGACGCACCTGCTCGGGCAGGAAAGGAACGACGCTCAGATCCGGCGCCGGACAAACGACGACGTGGGTTCCACCGGACCGCAGCCTTCGAACCGCGTCGCCCAGATCGAGAGCAGCATGCTCCGGTGGCACGAAATGGGTCAGATCGTTGGCGCCGATGACGATGAGGGCGATGTCGGCGCCCCAGGCGGCCGCGGCCCGCACCTGGGCGGCCAGCGAATCACTGCGTGCACCGGGGACGGCGAACACCCGCAGGTCGGTGGGAGTTCCCGACCCCGCCAATTCTGCAGCCAACCGGGCACCCAGGGTGTCCCCGGTGCGTGAGGCGCCCTGCCCGTAGGCGATCGAGTCGCCCAGAACGGCGAAGGTCAGTGTCACATTTGTTGGACAACGCCCGCACCGGCGGGAAAAGTCCCGCCGCGGGCCCGTGCGGGTCGGTCGCCCGCGCAGCGTCATCGGCATTCCATCACAGGAAATGCGCATAAATTGTGTATCTACCCGCCGTTCTCCGTCCTCTCTTCCGGTAGTTCGTCAACCCAATTCCGAGGACAGGAGCTCCCATGGTTCATCGTAGGCAATTGGTTTCCAGATCGGTATTTCACCGGCCCCGACACGGTAGTTCGGGTCGGCGGCGATCGGTCAAATCCGCAGGGTTGCTCACCGCCATTGTTGCGGTGATCGCCGGCGTGCTGTCGGTGATTCTCCCCGCGGCTTCGGCGTCGGCCGACACGACCCGGATCGAGATCGTCAACGACTACAGTGGTTTGCGGGCCGACGTCATGTGGGCCTCCACGAGTCCCTACCAGCAGGTCTTCCTATGGCCGAACAACACGAGCGCCTCGCAGGAGTTCGACCTCCTCAGCAGCGGGAACGGCTACTTCCGCATCCGGGCCCGTCATTCGGGGCAGTGCCTGATGCTCGATTGGCGAGCGGGATACTACGGGAACGGAACCCCGATCATTCAATACCCGTATTGCGGCGCCGGTTACTCACCGGCCGAGTGGTCGACCAGATGGCTTTCCGGGACGCGGTGCACCGGCAATATCTGCACCACCGGCACCGACCAGATGCTGCTGGTGAATCGGCGCACCGGCCGTTGCCTTGACGCCGCGAACGGCGCCGGTGGGCGGCCGCCGGCCCGGGCGATTCTGCAACAATGGGACTGCGTGTCCTCGACCAGCGCGTGGAACATCGGAAACCAGGCCTGGGACATCCTGCCCCCCGGCTCGAGCCGCCTCGACTGACCCTCACCGACGTTTTCCCCGCGTGACGCCGTCCGCGCCCGGCAGCCGAGCACCGCTCGTCGCTGCCGGGCGCGGAGTCCTGCCCTCCCCTGCCTGCCGCGCCCTCCCTGCCTGCCGCGCGTCGGAAAGGCTCAGAAGTGCGGTAGAAGTACCGCTCTCTCCACCCTTTCGCATGCGCCGAGCGTTTTCCGACGCGCAGCGGCCGTGAGGAACCCGTCCCGTGGCCGCTCGGCCCGGCCGCACCCGGTTCGGGGAGAATGGGCCGAACACGCCCGTCGACAGGAGAACAGCCATGCCACAGCCGGGGACGCCGCTGTCCAAACTAGGATTCTTGACCATCGGCATCTTCGACGCCGCCGATCCCGGACGGGGCCATGAATCGACCCTGCAGATCATCGAGCTCGGGGAACGGCTGGGTTTCGACAGCGCATGGGTCCGGCACCGCCATCTGCAGTACGGCATCTCCTCGCCGGTCGCGGTGCTGGCCGCGGCCTCCCAGCGCACCAGCCACATCGACCTGGGCACCGCCGTCATCCCGCTGGGCTGGGAGAACCCGCTGCGATTGGCCGAAGACCTGGCCACCGTGGACATTCTGTCCGGAGGCCGCCTCAATCCCGGTCTCAGCGTCGGCCCGCCCATGCACTTCGAACGGGTCAAACAAGCGCTGTACCCGGACACCGCCGACGTCGAGGACTTCACCTACGAGCGCGTCGAGCGTCTGCTGCGGTTGATCCGCGGTGAACCGGCCAGCGACTTCAGCGGTATAGAGGGCATCGAGGTGTTCTCCGATCGCGTTCAACCCCACGCTTCGGGACTTGCCGGCCGTATGTGGTACGGCGGTGCGAGCCTTCGATCCGCGCAATGGGCCGGCCGGCACGGCATGAACCTCTTGGCCAGCAGCGTGGTGAGAGCCGAGGAATCTGCCGACTTCGCCGACATCCAGCTGTCCCACGTCAAGGCCTTCCGATCCCAGCACCCCGACGGCGACCGCGCGCGCGTCTCCCAGGGGCTGGTGGTGATCCCCACCGACAGTGCCTCGGCGGAGCAGCGGTCCAAGTACGTTCGCTACGCCGCAGCACGGGCACCCCGGACGACCGCGCCGCAAGGGCCGGCCCGGATGATGTTCGCGGCTGATCTGGTGGGTACGTCGCAGGACATCGCCGAACAGCTCTACGCCCACGCGGCCTTCCGGGAAATCCAGGAAGTGGCCTTCGCCCTCCCCTTCTCCTTCGACCACGAGGACTACGTCCAAATCCTCACCGATATGGCCACCAAGCTCGGCCCGGCGCTGGGCTGGCACCCGTCGACATGATCCTCGGCCGACGGCCGACGGCCGACAGACGGCGGAGGCGGAAACCCCGGCACCGTACCGCATCTCACGGTGGTCACCAAGGCTTCCGCCTCCGGCCGAACATGTTGTCAGTTGTGCATCACGTCAGCGCTCAAACCTGACCACGACGATGAACGTCATCCGAAATTGGCGGGCGCCACGGTGTAGCTGGCGTCGTAGCTGATCCGGTCGATATAGGTGTGGCCCGAGTTCGACGCGGGGGGCGGGCTGTTGGAGCTGCCGGCCCATTCGTTCTGCAGGACAGGGTGCATGGCGTAATTGGGGATGTTCCCGGTCACCGTGGAAAGCAGTTTGCCGTCCTGGTAGAACCGTTGGAAGCCGGGTCCCCACTGGATGGTGTAGTCGTGCCATGAGCCATCGGTCCAGGCGGACGGGGTGTGGGTGGTCTGGGCGGGGAGAAAGGTGCCGTTGCCCTGGTAGACCGCGAGGTAAGGGTTGGTGTCGCTGGTGTTACTTTCCGGGTAGTCGGTTTCGGCCGTCCACTGGTTCGAATTCGGCCACAGAAGGAACGCGTTGTGGTAGCCGGGGTATCCACCCGTGCTCAACTTCATCCGGACCGTGTAGGTGCCGTAGGTGAATCCGGTGTAGCAGAACGGGAGAACGGCCGCAGCCTTGGAGTCGTGGTTGTAGTAGTCCAGCATTCCGTCGTGGACCGACAGGACCTGTGACGGGTAGTACTTGCTGCTGGTGCCGTCGGCGTAGGTGCAGAATCCGGCGGTGTTGACCCCCGACGCGCCGTAACCGGCGGGCGCGCCTCCGTTGCCCGGCCAGGCCGACACGGCGGTGCTGAAGTCCTGCACGTAGTCGTGCTGACCACCGACCGGAGCGGCTGACGAGGTGGTCGGGGTGGCCGCAGATGTGGTGGACGGCGTCCCGGCCGTCGTGGTGGTGGTCGGGCGGCCCGTCGGTGTGGTGGTCGGCGTCCCGGCCGACGTGGTGGTCGGTGTCCCGGCCGATGTGGTAGTCGGGCGACCGTAGGAGGTGCTGACCGGAGCGGTCGACCGCCAGGTTCCCTTCGTCCATGTCCCGCGGCTCCACGTCGACGACGCCACCGTAGATGTCGGAGAGCCGCCGGCACAGTTGTAGTGGCACGCCGACGGTGCTACCGGATCGGCGACGACCACCGTGGCGCCGATCGTGAGAAGTGCAAGTACACCGGTCAATGCGTAAACGGGTCTACGAAGATACATTTGAAATCCTCCGGGTAAGGGAAAGACCCCGCATGTCCAGGGGTCTGCATGAGAACTGATTCGGGTCCGCTGTTGGCCAGTGGTTGGGGCACCGACGGCAATTCCATTGCGCGGGCAGGCATTAGGGCGCACACGGGAATTGGGATACAAGGGACCGACATTCGACCTGCGGAGCGGTGGGCTGACGTGACGCCGGCTCGTGGCATCCGGAATCGGTGGCGAGCGGTCCGTCAGCAGATGTCTAAGTCATCCGCGAGAGCGAACAGGCGGTCGGAAATGCCAGCCAATACACCCTGTATGCGCGTCGCCCAGCAGGAATGCCTCACTGATCGGCCTCACTGGCCGGCGACGGTAAAGAGCACGAGTCGAATACACGAATTCCGCTTTTCTCGCCTTCGAACATAAATCAACATGTGATCTCCCCCGCAGGATGAAAGACTGGACGCAATTCGCTGGCCTGACCAGGCGGTAGACGTACGACCTCCGGGCCAGGCGCTAAATGGAGCATGCCACAACCCCGGCCGCCGTTTCGACTGAACGGCTGAATTCGAGGCGCCGAGCCCAAAGGTCATCACCTCCGGCAGAGCGCCTTTCAGCCGGTGGATACGCCCTGTCGTTCACACAGGGTGTGCGATCAGGCCGCCGTACCACTCGTCCGTGGGAGCCTGGCGAGATTGGCGGCACTTGTGTGTCCATTTGTATACCGGAGACACGCCGGAGCAGTGCAAATTCCCCCGCAGAATGAAAAACTCCATAGGCGGAGCGGTTCGCCTTCCGGTTCCGGACGCAACTCGGCGAGCGCACGACGTAATAGTTGACTGAATGCGAACACGTGCTGAGCATAGATCTCGACATTCACCCGACCGAGCCGAAGAATTGCACCCATCACTGCGACTTCGAGTCACAGACGTCGCCGGCCAAACCCGCTCGGGTGACCATGCGGCGGACCGACCCGGCCCTTCGCTTCGAACCGTCGAAACAGGCGATTACCGCGGAACCGGGAAACCGGGTTGCGCCGGTCGGAAGCACCGGGTGCGGGTTCGAAATCGAGGGTTTCACGCCTTCTCACCCCGGATAACGGTCACCGTGACCTGAACCGGACAAGAGGGACGCATTTGCGCGATCGGGAATTCTGCCGGGCCGGACACGGCCCTCATCATTGGGACATCGGGGTGTCGAGACCGGCAGAGGATACCGGCCGGGACGCCCATAAAGTGAGCGCCAATCCGGCCACCACCATGACGCCCCACCATCCCCACGGGTTCTGCCAGGTCACCTGCGAGGCGAAGGTCAGCGCCGTCGTGGTCACTGCGGTGGCCTTGAGTCGCGACCGGTCGGTCGACGCGGCGATCAAGGCGACCGACAGGACCGGCCACAAGTAGTAGGCCACCATGACGGGCTCGAATACGCAGCGGAACGCCAGCGCCACCGCCAGCCACCACATCAGGGTTGCGACGCCCGGCGGACGCCAGGCGTGACCTCGCCCTCGGCCCCGCCGTCGACGCTCGATGATGAGCGCACAGGCGCAGGCGGAAAGGACGGCGAGCACTCGCGCAGGCCCGGCGGCCACCGCTCCACCACCCATCTGCGGGGCGAGCGCCGTCCAGGGGGTGGGGTGATTGTGCATCGGCCAGTTCGGCTGCCTGGTGACCGCGCCCACAGTGGCCTGCGTGTTCGCCACACCCGCCAGGCCGAGGAGCACGGTGGCGGGCAGGGCCGCCCTGATCAGGAATCCGGCCACTCGACGCGGCGGCAGCGCGAGGAGAACCATCGGAAGGCCGAGCAGGACGAGCGGCTGAACCGCGATGGCGGCACCCATCAACCACCCGGCCCGGACCGGGCGTGCGTCCAACAGGGCACCGACCGAGAACAGCAGCAGGGCCAGCGCCACCGCGTCTTCCGGATGCCCCCAGCGAACGGACACGTTCCACAGCGCCGCCGCCCCCGCGACGGCGAGCAGCGCTCGCTGCAAGCCGGCCGCTGCCATCCGCTCGGCGATCGAGTCCGCGGCGATCAGTACGACCGACGACAGCATGATTTCGTACGGCCCGGCCGCGAGCCACAGGTCCGGGTAGGGGTTCTGCGCGGTCTGGAACGCCAGGCCGAGGCCCGCCATGTCCGCGAACGCGACGACCGGCACCAGAATCAACGCCGCTCCGGGGAAGGCGACCAAAGCGGTCGGCTGCGTGTAAAGGCTGCCCAGCTCGAGGTGCACAAGACGTTGCGCTGCGACCATGGTCCGCCACAGATCATGTGGTAGCGCCCAGGCGTGTGCACCGAACAAGTGCGAGCCCCATGTGGTGGACGCCATTCCCACCGCGAAAAGAGCCAATCCAGCCGACAACGGGAATTGTCTGCGGACAAACCACCGCCTCATCGTGCGCGCCGGCGCAGAACCAGGGGAGGTCACCGTCTTTCCCGTCGGCCGATATCCCCGCCCCGGCTGTGCCCCGGTGCGGCGGGCACGAGGCCGAGCCCGCCCACAGCCGTCGTCATGGTCGCCTCCCGTCGTCTCGGCCGGCTCAAAATAGCGCGCTGTCGAGCGGACCGGAGCCGCGGGTGTCCACGCCCGGATCAGGTCGGAAACGAGCGGTCGACGGCCATGCCGTAAATTTTCGAATGTCCACTCGTTCGAGGAAATCAGCCGCTCGCGATCACTCACAGTCAGGTAAGTTCAAGAGGATGTATGGACCAGGTGGGCGTCAGGGTTCATCACACCCGGCAGACGGTATCCACTGCGCGTTCTGTCGAGGTCACCGGACACGGACAGCTCCGACCGTCCGAAGCAGGGTGCATGCTCAATACACAAGAGCACCCGAGGATGGAGGTGAACGGCGGTGAGTGGATCTGCACCGATCAGGACGTTTGTCGGGCCGTCGCCGCAGTTGGCGACAGATGAACCGTCGCCGCCTATGCCGCCTCATCATCGGGAACCGCATCATTCGAGAAATGTCCCGATCTCTCCGGAAATTACCGATGCCAGGGTTTGGGGCTGCTGCCGGAGCGCGTGAAATGCGACGATACATCGGCTTCACACGAACAAGAAAGAAGGCGGATATGACACTGCACGCAACTGATGAAGTGATCGCAGTCCACCACATCGGCGTTCAGGGCACCGATTGCACTGTTCGACGTGGAACGCTCGGAGTCGTTCTCAAACACTGGAAGAAGACCACGCCTACATATCGCGTCAAATTCCGGCTTCCAGGCTTTCCGGGTCGCGCGGCGATCGTCGACGACCTCACCGACAAGGACGTGATCGGGTCGGGAACCTTGCCGGACCGGCTGCACGGCCACCTGCACAGCCCCGGCTGACGTCGCGGCCACCGCATGACAGGCGATCCGACCCGATCTCGCATCCGGAAACCCGGAGCCCCAACCGACTGTCGGGTACTCTTGAGACCGAGGTCCAGCCAGCCGACTCGGTCCCGCCTGCACGAGGAACGTGCCATGCACCTGGGTGAACGCGTCAGACCGCGGCATAGTCTGCGGGCCAGTGTGCCCAGGGGTAATACGGTCACGACGCGAATGACGGGCGTCATCATAGAACGCTATGTCTCGGCCTGGGGAACCACTCTCTACAACGTCATGTTCGAAATGCCCGATGCGGCCAGAGTGAATGTCGTTGAAGGCGTCAGCGAACGAGACCTGATCTCACTGTCGTATTCCGGAGCGACCCTCGACCGTTGAGGCGACGTTGCGGTGATGTACACCCTCGCCTGATCACGGCGATGACTCGATCGGAATCTTTTCACGATGGCCGAAGCCACGGAAAGCACCGCAACGACGGCCGGTTTCGTCGGCGTGCTTCGATTGCGGGAATACCGCCTGCTGTGGCTGGCGTCCGTCCAGTCGCTGCTCGGCGATCAGATCGCCCGCGTCGCGCTGTCCATCCTGGTGTTCGACCGCACCGGTTCGGGGCTTGCGGCAGCGGCCGTCTATTCCTTGACATTCTTGCCGGCCCTTCTGGGCGGCGTCCTGCTCGGGTTTCTGGCCGACCGGCTACCACGCCGAGAACTGCTGATCGGCGGCGATGTGATCCGTGGTGTCCTGCTGGGCGGGATGGCGATCCCCCACCAGAGCGTGCCGATCCTGGCCGCACTGCTGTTCTTGGCCGTCCTGGTCGGTGCCCCGTGGAAAGCCGCGGAATTTGCTCTGGTGGTGGACGTCCTCCCGGTGGCCGATCACCCGGTGGGCCTTGGTTTGCGTGCCGCCACGGGCCAGGCCGCCCAGCTGTGCGGGTTCGCGGCCGGCGGTTTCGCGGTCGCCACCGTCGGCCCCTACGCGGCTCTCGCGGTCGATGGGGTGACGTTCGGGTTGTCGGCGGCCATCATCGGTCTGGGTGTGCGCGGCCGTCGAGGTTCCGCTCCTGCCGATGACCGCGACCGACCCGAGTGGGCGCAACGGCCGGGGTGGCTGGACGGGGCCAGGGCGGTGTCCAGCGACCCGCGACTGCGCCAACTGCTGGCGTTTTCCTGGTTGCTGGGACTCATCGTCGTGCCGGAAGGCATTGCCGCCCCCTACGCCGCCGAACATGGCGGCGGACCGATCGCCGTGGGCCTGCTGCTGGCCGCCGGACCAGCGGGGGTGTTGGCGGGCACGGTGTTCTACGCCCGACTCCTGTCCGCGCAGGCTCGCGCGGACCTACTGGCTCCCTTCGCCGCCACAGCGGGAGTTCCGTTGATCCTCTGCGTGATCAGCCCCGGATTGCCCCTGAGCTGTGCACTGTGGGCCCTGGCCGGCGGTTTCACGGGCTATCAGGTCCAGGTCGTGACCGAGTTCGCCCGTACGATCGCCCCGGCCGTGCGAGGTCAGGGCATCGCCATCGCCTCCGCGGGGTTGCTCGGAGCGCAAGGCATCGGCCTGCTAGCCGGTGGGGTCGTCAGCCAGCTCACCCGCCCGACCATCGCCGTCGCCGCGGCCGGCGCTGTCGCCACCTCCCTCGGCGTCGGCCTCGCCGTTCTACGCCACCGTCACCCCCGGACGACCGCTGCGACCCAGCTGTCCCAGAACACGCCGTAGACATGGCGAAAGCGAGCATGCCAAAACCGAGCATGGCCAAACACAGCATGGCCCAGCGACGATCCGCCGCAGAACATCAGTTCCGACAGCGCGAGAGGCTCCCCCACACCCGTCGCCGGTCCGAGTGGTCTTCGCAGTGCGTCACCGACGGACCGCGGTCACCAATCCCATCCCCTACTCACATTCCCCACCTCCCCCCATGTCGTGCACCTGTTTCGGCGGGCCGCGTCTCATTTGTCATCTCGACCCAGCCCACCGACCTCCCACCGGATTACCTGATGTCCGCCACCCGATGCGCGCTCCACCTCTCAC
>CAXUHA010000002.1:158518-176295 GCA_964250735.1 uncultured Nakamurella sp.
CCGGACGGCGCCCTGCACCGTCGACCCCTTTCACCTGCGCCACCCTTTCTCCCGTTCACTCCATGGAGTGGCCTGCACGCAATTGCGCAGGAATGCAACCCGGTTGGCTTTCGATCGCCCCGTCCGGGGCGAACTGATCTGCGGTACCGTTTTGGTATGCGCCCTTGCAGGTAAGGCCCCCCTTTTCAGGCCATTCGCCATTGATCACATCGTTTCGGGAGGTGGCATCCCACTCAATGATCGATCATCCTGACGGAGACGGCGACACCTCCACCCGACCGTGGAAAAACAAGCAATGGCAGTTACTCAGGGTGCCCGTCGCAGCTCGGTTCTTTTTGCTCTTCCTAGAGCTGATGGCGCTGGCCACCACCATTACCTTGCTGGTGACAGAATCCGTGACCGCTGCGGACACGGTGCACTTTCTCGTCATCGCGGTGATGGCGCTGGGTTACGCCGAGGCCGGCGCGCGGATCGCGCGACTGAAGCGCTATCTCTCGCCCGGTGGCGAAAAGATCGTGTCCAATGAGGTGTCGGTCTGGGCGTTTGCCGCAGTGCTGACCTTGCCGGCCGGCCTGACGTCACTTCTCCTGGCCCTGCTCTATGCGCACAACCTGGTGCGGCGCACCCGCGACCGCACCGGGCTGCCTTACCGGGTCGCATTCGCGGGGTCGACCATGATACTGGCGGCGCAGGCCGCCACTGCCGTCCTGGCTGCGATCCACACCCGGGACGTCCTCGGCGGCGGATCGCTGGCGCCGGTCGCCGTGATCGCGGCCCTGCTCGTCTTCACCACGGTCAACTTTGTGTTGTTGATCGCCGGAATGTGGCTGACCACGCGGCCGCGAGGCGTCCGGACGATGTTGCCGGATCCGGATGCGTTCGGGTACGAGATCGCGACACTTGTGCTGGGAATCGTCACCGCCGAGTTCCTGGTGCACACCGCGGCCCTGACTCCGGTGGCGCTGATCCTGGCCGCCTACCTGCACCGCAGTTCCCTGGTCAACGCGCTGCACCGTACCTCGCGGATGGATTCGAAGACCGGGCTGCTGAACCTGACCGCGTGGACCCTGCATGCTCAGGGTGTGCTCGCGTACAGCCACCGCAAACACCTGAGCGCGACCGTCCTGTTCTGCGACATCGATCATTTCAAGGATGTCAACGACGTACACGGTCACGTGACGGGCGACCATGTCCTCGCCGAGGTCGCCCGCTGCCTGCGTCACGAGCTTCGCGGGCACGACGGGATCGGTCGCTTCGGCGGCGAGGAGTTCGTGGTCGTCCTGGGTTCCCTCGAGCGCTCCGACGCCGAAGCGGTGGCCACCCGGCTGCGCACCGCCGTCAGCGCGCTGCGATTCGACAACGGACTGCACGTCACCATGTCCGTGGGTCTGGCCCACCACCAGGTAGACCACGGGTTGCCCCAGTTGCAGGAACTCGTCGGCCGGGCCGACACGGCGTTGCGCAGGGCCAAGGCCGAGGGTCGCAACTGCGTTCGTGCCGCCTGAGCCCGGCCGCCCACTGCCGGCCCGGTCGAGGCCGAGCAACGAGACTGATTCGACATCTGCGCATCTGTTCCGATGAGAAGTTTGGGCCTACATTAAGGCGCAGCATTCCGCCGCCGAGATGAGGTACCGTGACCGCTTTCAGGGCGCCAGCAGCCATCGACCCGGGTTCGGGATTCCGCCGGTTCCGGGCCGCATTGACCCGGCGCGAACGGGCGGTGTTGGCCGGCATGTTCGGATTCGTGGCGTTGTTGCACGTCGTCGGCTTCGGGGTGTTGATCCTGCTGGTCGTGCCGAAGTCCTACGACCTGGGCGGGACGACCGGCGTGTACGGCGTCGGAGTCGGAGTGCTGGCCTACACGTTCGGCCTGCGGCACGCTTTCGACGCCGACCACATCGCGGCCGTCGACAACACGACCCGGAAGCTGCTGTTGGATAGCAGGACCCGGCCACTGTCGGTCGGTTTCTGGTTCTCCCTCGGACACTCCACCATCGTGTTCGGCTTGGCGCTCCTGTTGTCCGTGGGCGCGAAGGCTCTCGCCGGGCAGGTCGAGGACGACCGCTCCGAACTGCACTCGGTGACCGGGATCGTCGGAGCGTCGGTCTCCGGGGCGTTCCTGTGGATTCTGGGCATTCTCAACCTCGTCGTGCTGGTCGGCATCATCCGGGTGTTCAGGAAAATGCGCACCGGGGTCTTCGACGAACAGGAGCTGGAAACCCAACTCAACAAGCGCGGCTTCATGAACCGGTTCCTGGGCGGGCTGACCAAGTCGGTGACCAAGCCGTGGCACATCTATCCCGTCGGGGTGCTGTTCGGCCTGGGCTTCGACACCGCCACCGAAGTGGGTCTGCTGGTCCTGGCCGGCGGCGCCGCCGCGTTCAACCTGCCGTTCTACGCGATCCTCATCCTGCCGATCCTGTTCGCCGCCGGCATGTGCCTGATGGACACCACCGACGGTGTCTTCATGACGGCCGCCTACGGCTGGGCCTTCGCCAAGCCTGTCCGGAAAGTGTTCTACAACATCACGATCACCTCGCTGAGCGTCGCGGTGGCCCTGATCATCGGCACGATCGAATTGGTCGGCGTGCTGGTCGACCAGTCCCACATCCAGACCGGGCCGCTCGCCTGGATCGCCGCGATCCCGCTGGATGACGCCGGGTACGGCATCGTCGCCCTGTTCATCCTGTCCTGGCTCATCGCCCTCGCCGTCTGGCGCTTCGGCCGCATCGAACAACGATGGACCGCCTCGACCACCGACCGCAGCCGGGGCGCCGTCGAGGCCGCCGAATGACCGCCGACCCGACGCCCGCCTGACGGTCACGGCGACTGCGGGGCGAGTCAAGTCGGTGGACGACCCGGCTACCGTCGGTGCCATGTCCACCAACGCCACCGATCCCACCTCCCCGACCGCGACCGCCGAACAGGCCCGCGAGTTCGCCGCAGCGTTCCGCTCGTTCCTGTCCTGGGTACACACCGACAACGGCGATCACGATCGCAACGAGGTGGTCGCCCTGATCAGCGACTTTCTTCACGCTGAAGGGCGCGCACAGTCGGTGCTGAGCCGGCCCCTGCCGGGGTTCGAGCACGTGAACCTGCAGACGGCACTGAACGCGTGGTCGGCCGAGCAGGGTCGCACCGTGGCGGTGAACGGCATCTCGGTGCCGCCGCACTTCGGCCCGGTTCACCTTCAACAGATGTTGAGCGGAGAGGGATTGCCGCCACTACGGCTCTCGGCCCCATCGCTGGTCGACCTGCCCAATGGACCGGGTTCCACGCTGGCCTGCCTGCTGCTCGCCGCGTTGCTGGTCACCGACACGCGCGGTGACTACGTGATCATGATCGTCGGACCGTCGGAGCACGACCCGGGACTGGCCGTCGAGGTCGCCGGATTGCCGGTCGGACAGGCCCAGCAGGTGCACGCCGAACTGGACGCCTTGCGCTCCGCGCTGAACGTCTACCGCGGGCACGTGCTGGACGTGACGACCACGCCGATGGGCGGCGTGGCGCTGACCTTCGCCGATTTCCCGCGGACAGCCCGAACCGACGTCGTGCTCCCGGACATCGTGCTGGACCGCGTGGAGCGGCACGCACTCGGTGTGGCTGAGCATCGATCGGCCCTGCTGGCGGCCGGTCAGCACCTCAAACGCGGGCTGTTGCTGTTCGGCCCGCCCGGCACGGGCAAGACGCACACCACCCGCTACCTGATCGCCCAGATGACCGGCTACACCCGGTTCATCCTCACCGGCCGGGCGTTGCATGCCGTCGGGTCCGCGGCCGACCTGGCCCGCGATCTTCAGCCCGCCGTCATGGTGCTGGAGGACGTCGATCTGGTCGCCGAGGACCGTAGCTTCGGGCCGGGAAGCAGCCCGGTGCTGTTCGATCTGCTCGACGCGATGGACGGAGCGGCGCCGGACGCCGACCTGCTCTTCCTGCTGACCACGAACCGTGCGGATCTGCTCGAGCCGGCACTAGCCGCCCGTCCGGGCCGGGTGGATGTGGCCGTGGAGATCGACCTACCGGATTCCTCCGCACGTCGCCGACTCCTGGCCCTGTACGGGCGAGCGGTACCGCTGGCGCTGACCGGCGCCGACGTGGACGGCGTCGTCGAACGGACCGACGGAGTGACCGCCTCGTTCCTCAAGGAACTGATCCGCAGGGCCGTGCTCGAATCACTCCGGGAGCACACGCCCCTTCGCACGGTCGACGCCGGGCACATCAGCCGAGCTCTGGACGACCTGCTCGACAGCGCGCAGCAGGTCACCCGCTCGCTACTGGGTGTCGGTAACAACCCGGCCGACCTTCCGGCGGGCGGCGGCATTGGTTCTCTACCGCCGGGCGCCTCCGGCGGCGGGTGGGTCGGCTTTGCCCCTGTACCGGGCCGGATGCGCCGGGGCGGTCATTGATCCGCCCACGACCTCTGGGTCGAGGTGCCTTGCCGGGGCTCAGCCCGTCAGGTGGAGGCGGTGCGGCCGTGCGCCCGATACCCCGTGCCGGCCGCGAGTTGTTGCACGGCGAGATCGGGTACGAACTCGGCCAGCATCCGCCACGGTTCATCGAAGCCGGCAAAGTCGTCGACGAAGGGACGGTGTAGATTTTCGACCCACGGTCGAAGGCCCCAAAGCCACGGGGCGGGCCATTTCCCGCCTATTGCCGCGATGTGTGCGCCAGGCCTGACGTGGCGGAAAATGTTCTCCAGTGCCGCGCGGGACTGGAGAACGTCGTGAACGGCGCAGAACACCACCGCGTCAGCGGCGGCAATACTGATCGGGGCCACGTCGACGGATGCCGCGATGAGGTCGACGTTCTGCCATCCGTGGCCCTCGACTCGCCGACTCGCCAATTCGATCATGTCGGACGAGCCGTCGATGCCGACGATATGTCCGGTGGGACCGACCTTCCGGTGCAGCAGGGGCAGGCACAGGCCGGTTCCACACCCGATGTCCAGAACGGTGTCGCCGGAGGTTACCGGCAGTTCATCGATGAGCAGTTCGCGCCAGTGATGGAAGGCTCGGGTGCGGTGATCGTAGCGGTCTGCCTCATCATGATAGGCAGACGACGGCGACCGGACATTGCGCGCGCGGGAGTGCGTTGCCACCGCTCTCATTTCGACGTCGCGATCGGTCATCCGGAGGCCTGGCCCAAGAACTCGAGCATCGCGACGGCGACGGTTGATGGGGCGTCGGAAATGGGTACGTGGTTCAGTCCGGGCAACCACCGCAACTTCGCCCCGGGAATGCAGGCGACGTAACGTCCGATCTGTGCGCTCATCAGAGGATCGGCGGTGCCCTGCAGGAACAGCGCGGGGGCGTGGATGGCATGCAGGCGGGTAGGCATGTCGAAAAGGGCCGCCCAGTTGGTGGAGTCGTACGCGGGCGAGTCCGCAAAGTCGGTCAGCAAGCGTTCGGCATCGGCCGGCCGTAATTGCCAGGGCAGGCTGCGGGTGCCTGCGAAGAACATCGAACGTCCGATGGGAGTCAGACTCAATTGTCCGGCGAATGGTGCCAAAGCCTTAGCGACGCCACGGCCTGCCACCATGGCGATGTACCCCTGAACGCGTTCCAACGGAGTGCCGAGGCCGTCCGGGGCGATGGCAATCAGGGAAAGGACACGGTTTGAGGAGGCCAGCTCAACGGCAACGCGCGCGCCGAGCGAATAGCCAGCTATATGGTATTGCGAGATTCCGTGGTGGTCCAGGGTGCGCTGGACGGCGGCTGCGATGTTCTCGGCGGTCGGTGGTGTCCCTGCGGGGAGCGGCGCGGAGAGCCCGAAGCCGGGGAGATCAACGGCGATGACGTCGTATTCATCGGCGAGGGCGGCGATCACCGGCTGCCACCCGACGCGGGACTCACCCAGACCGTGGCACAACACCAGCGGGACTCCGGTCCCCACCCGGTCGACGTGCAGTGTTGTGGAAGTCGGGTCAGCTGTCGGTGCGGACCGGTTCTCGGTTTCGGGTGGGGAGGTTACTGATCTCATCGGTTTCCTTACGCTCGGAAGTCGTCGGGCCTGCTCACGGACGGGCCCGGTCACCGAATCCAGGCTTGAGAATCCATGCGTGGAGCGGGCGTGGTGGGTGGTCGCGGTGTACCGGTCGATGATGCGAACTCGAACTCCCTTGGCCAAGGACGCGCCGGTCCTGCCCGTCATGGCACGTGCGCTGCTGGGGCCGGACGACGAATCCCTGTTAGCAGGTTAGCTAGGATACTGGCTAATAAGCAAGGTGCTGTGTTGTGACAACCTGCACACCAGGGCGGTACCACACGCGCTGATCTGCTCGTAGCGGTTGACCGATATCCATGTGATCATGCTCATGCAACGGAGATGGGCGCTGACCTCAGCGGCGCGGGCATGCTCGATTGATGACCACGTCCCCAGTAATGAGTTTTGACCGCTTCGGTTCAGGTCGGCCGCTGCTGCTGCTGCACGGCTTCGGCAGCACCCGGCAGGACTTCGCGGCGGTGATACCTGGGCTGGCTCAAGATTTCCAGGTCTGGTCGACAGACCTGCCGGGACACGGCTCATCGCCCACCGTGGCCGGCCGGCCGACCGTGCACGCGCTCACCGGGGCGATCTTGGAGGCACTGGACGCGCAGGGCCTCGACCGAGTGCACGTGCTGGGCAATTCCCTCGGCGGCCGATTGGCGATCGAGTTGGCCAGACGGGGGCGGGCGTCGTCCGTGGTGGCGATTTCACCGAGCGGGCTGGGCCTTCCTCCGGAGCGGGTTCACCAGGGCGCGTTGATGACCGTGTCCAGGCTGCTGAATCAGGGTCGTCGACCGTGGATCGACGGCCTGTCTCAATCGGTCGCCGGCAGGACGGCGCTGTTGGCCGGCCTACGGGCGCAGCCGTGGCTGGCCTCACCCGCGGAAGCGCTCACGGTGAAGGGCGGTTTCGCCGACGCTCGAAGCTTCTGGCCCATGTTGTGGCACTCGATCCTCCTGGACGTGCCAACCGGCCTGAATGAGATTCGTTGTCCGGTCGTTGTGGCGCAAGGCGCGCTGGACATCGTGGGTGCCGGACAAACGCCCCGCTACACGGCCCTGATTCCGGGCTCCAGGTTCGTGGTGCTACCGGGGGGCGGGCACGCGCCGCAATCCGACACTCCGTCACTCATCATCGATCTGGTGCGACAGGCGGCTCTGGCCGCCGACGAATCGGTCCTTGCGGGATCTTCGCCGGCCTGACGACACACCGCGCTGTCGAGTCCGGGGCCTGCAGCTTCCACGACCGGGACATATCCTGCTGCGTTCGGGCCACCGACCCGAAGTGGTGGGTGTGCTTGCCCTCAACCGATTCTCGACCGACGCCGACCAGCGGCCGCGATGACCACGATGACGAGGGCGGCGCTCACTGACCCGACAAGCCTTCGCACCTGTGGTCGCGGAAGAAGGCTGGGCAACAGGGGCGCTATGGACCGGATCGAACCGAGCTGGACTGCGCTGCTCCCGGTCAACACTTGGCCCCACCAGGAATGCGCTCCAGAACCCAGTTGAACGATCGCGCCGTCGGGGCCTTCGACGTGCAATTCCAGCCCGTGCCGGCGCAGCGTTTCGGCGACCTTACCCACACTGCGCACGCTGCCGACAGAACGGGGCAGCGCGGTGTGCGGCAACGATTCCAGAAACATCTGCGGTGTCTCAGATCGAAGCACCAGCCGCCCATCTGCACCGGTGAACGTAGCGGTGCGGTCGCCGACCTCCAAGCGGAGGTCGGCGACGATGCCCAGCGTCCGGGATCCGGGCACTGATGTCATCCGCGGGAGGCGCCCTCTGCGGTCGTGACCCGCAAGGTGCCGCTCAATGACCAGATGGCCCGAGGCGAGTCCTCGCCTGTGCTGCGTGGCACCCCGATGTGCATGTCCACGAACTCGTAGTTGATCGCGGCACCTTTTCCGGTGAGAAACGACCAAAGTTCCTTCCCGAAATCGGCGAAGCTGCTGTGCTGTCCGTCCATCGTGGGGGTTTCGCTCATGGTTTTCATCCTCTCGAGACGGTCGCGAGATCTGAGTGATGTCGTTCTGCCGTCAGAAAATCTTGCCCGCCGTGGGTCGGCGGCAAACCCGGCCAAACTATGCACACGCTGCGAGACGGTGACTGCCGTGACCCTGGACGTCGGTCCGGTCAGGGAGCAGAAGAGGTTCACGCTCCAGACTTTACTGCGATCAATTCTCAATAGGACGAGGCCTCGGCCGCAAGGCCAGGCGGAACCTCAGCCGATCGGCGGATCGACCCGTGCCATCTGGTGCAGCCGCGCTGCCTGCCGGGTCAGGTGATCACGCTCGGCGAGATTCGTGGCGGCCCGGGCCGCTTCCCCGTACAGCCGGGACGCGAGCACATGATCGCCTGCCTTCTCGTGGAGATAGGCGGCTACCGCTGGGTAGCGGGGTACGGCCGGATCAACCCTGTCCAGAGCGGCCAGGCCGGCCTGCGCACCGTCGGCCTCACCCACCGCCACGGCTTGGTTCAGCCGGACGACCGGGTTGTCCGTGAGCCGGTCGAGTTCGTCGTACCACTGCACAATCTGCACCCAGTCGGTTTCCTGCACCGTCCGCGCATCCGCGTGCAGGGCGGCGATCGCGGCCTGCGCCTGGTATTCGCCCAACCGGTCGCGGGCCAAGGCCCTCTGCAGCAGGACGACCGCGTCCGCGATCGCTGCGGTGTCCCACTTGGATCGGTCCTGCTCGGCGAGGGGCACCAGCGCGCCGGTGGAGGTGGTCCTGGCCCCGCGCCGGGCGTGATGCAGCAGCATCAACGCCAACAGCCCCGACACCTCCTCGTCATCAGTGGTCGACCGCAGCAGGCGGGTCAGTCGGATCGCCTCCTCAGCCAGATCGACGTCGCCGCTGTAGCCCTGGTTGAACACCAGGTACAGCACCCGTAGCACGGTGGCGAGGTTCCCCGGCTCGTCGAAGCGCACCTGGGCTACTGTCCGTTTCGCGCGGCTGATCCGTTGCGCCATGGTCGATTCGGGCACCAGGTACGCCTCCGCGATCTGCCGCGTGGTCAGCCCACCCACAGCCCGCAGGGTCAGTGCCACCGCCGACGTCGGACTCAGCGAGGGGTGCGCGCACAGGAAGTACAGCTGCAGGGCGTCGGCGCCGTCCTCCGTCGGCCCGGGCGGGGGCTCGGCCGCGACTCGGGCCTCCCGGGCGGATCGGGACACCTCCGCCCGGGTACTGTCCAGGAACCTCCGCCAGGCGACGGTGATCATCCAGGCCTTCGGCTCCTCCGGTGGAGCCGACGCCCACGCGCCCAACGCCTGCAGCAGCGCCTCTTGCACGGCGTCCTCGGCCGCCGCGAACCCCGCCCCCCGACGTACGAGAACAGCCGTGACACTGGGAATCAGGTCCCGGATCAGGGCCTCGTTCACTCGACGACGGTGGGCGCCTCGCCCAGGAACGGGCGCAGCTCAAGCCACTCGTGGATCGGCGCGCCACCTGGCCCCGGCGCCGCCGACAGCTCACCCGCCAGCTCGACGGCCCGCTCGTAGCTGTCCACGTCGATCACCATCCAGCCGGCGATCAGATCCTTGGTCTCGGCGAACGGGCCGTCCGTGACCGGTGGGCGATTCTGGCCGTCGTACCGGACGAACGTGCCGGTCGGCGCGAGCGCCTGACCGTCGATGAATTCGCCGGTGCCTTGCAGCCTGGTCGCAAAGCTGCGCATGTACTCCATATGGGCCTCAATCTCCGCCGGCGTCCACCGGTCCATCGGCTCGAGGTCGACAACCGGCGGCGGACCGCCGCGGTAGTGCTTGAGCAATAGGTACTTGGCCATCAAAGCCCTCCTTCGGTTCGCGCGACCGTGGTGACCGCGTCCGCATCAGAGACGATGCCGAACCCAGGTTCTCGACATCGGTCGGCAGATTCTTCCAGAGAATCGCCAAGGCGGCTTCGCTGCGCCCACCTGCTGAGGAATTTCCCACGGGCGTCGACCGGGGTTCAGGTTTCTGGGAGATATCCCGGCTTGAGGTTTCCGCGGGCCTTGTCGATTCTGGCCAGGGCGAGGGCGTCCGCCGCCGCACCGGGAAGAATATCTTGTTGTGCCGCCAGGGTCAGTATTTCGGCGACAGCGTCGAAGATTCGCCTGACCTGTTCGGGGACGTCTTCGATGGGGAGCTTGCGGTATTCGCTGGAACCCAGGGTGACGCCGCCGGCGCTGGCCACATAGTCCGGCACCCAGGTGATTCCGCGGTCGGCGAGGAGTTGCCCGGCCTCCGGCGTGGCCAGCTGATTGTTGGCGGCACCGCACACCAGCGAGGCCTGCAGCGACGGGATGCTCTCGATGCTCACGGTGGCCCCCAGCGCGCAGGGAGCGTAGATGTCGATCTGCTGGTCGATGACCCGTTCCACGACCGTCACTTGGGGGAATTCCCGGCTGATGCGGGCTCGGGACTCCGGCGCGACGTCCGCCACGGCGAGGCGGGCGCCGGTGGGTACCAGCAATTTGACGAGGTGGTAGCCGACCTTGCCGGCGCCTTCCACCCCGATGCTGCGTCCGGTCAGCTCATCGGTGCCCCAGAGGTGTTGTGCGCCGGCGCGTAGTGCGGAGAACGCACCCAGGGCGGTCATCGGGCCGCTGTCGCCGTAGCCGCCGGCGCTGGCGTTGCGCCCCAGGACGTAATCGGTCGACCGGCCGATCACATCCAGGTCGTCCGCTGAGGTTCCAACGTCTCCGGCGGTGACGTAGCGGCCTCCCAGGCTCTGGATGAAGCGGCCGTACGTCTCCAGTAGCCTGTCGGTCTTCACCGTCGCCGGGTCGCCGATGATGACGGCTTTGCCGCCACCGCATGGCAAACCGACCGCCGCGGTCTTGTAGGTCATTCCCCGTGACAGCCGCAGGACATCCGTCAGCGCGGCGGCCTCGTCGGGGTAGGGGTAGAACCGGGTGCCGCCGAACGCCGGCCCGAGGGTGGTGTCGTGGATGGCGATGATCGCCCGAAGGCCGGTGTCCCGGTCCTGGCAGAAGACGACCTCTTCGTGCGGAAAGTCGGGGAAGCGATCGAACACGTTGGCCCCGTTGATGACCCCTGAAAGGTGTTTCTGCGCAGTCGTCGTCACGTCTGTCCTCGGTCCTTACTTGTTGGATCGGCTTTTATCCCCGGTCGGGTGCTATGAGGGATACCGAGGTGGCTCGGCGCGGATGGTGAGCCACTGAACTTCGGTGAAAGCGTCCAGGTTGGCCTGCGCCCCACCGTGTCTGGACCCGGTACCCGACTCGCCGACGCCGCCGAACGGGGCGACAGCTTCGTCGTTGACCGTCTGGTCGTTGATGTGCACGATCCCGGACGGGATGGACGCGGCCACGTCCAGTCCCCTCATCACGTCGCGGGTGATGATGCCCAGCGACAGTCCGTACGGACTGTCGCAGGCCAGTGCCACTGCTTCCGGCACCGAATCGAACGCCACGACCGGAGCGACGGGACCGAAGATCTCGTCGAGGTAGGCCGGGGCCGTCAGGGGCACGTCGGCCAGCACGGTGGGTCGGTAGAACAGGCCCTCGAAGCTGCCGCCCGCGGCCAACTTCGCACCGGCATCGATGCTGGCGCCGACGATCTGGTGGATGCGGTCCCGTTGACCGGCGTCGATGATCGGACCCAACGCAACGTCCTGCGTCGGATCCCCGACCGTCAACCGATCGGCACTCTCGGCCAACCGGGCGACGTATTCGTCGGCGATCGATGCGGCCACGAGATGACGACCCGAGGCCATGCAGATTTGCCCCGAATGGTTGAAGGAGCCGAAAGCCCCCGCGGCCACCGCCTTGTCCAGATCTGCATCCTCGAGCACGATCAACGCCGAGTTGCCGCCGAGCTCCAGGTGAACCCGCTTCAGCCGGTTGGCGGCGGCCGCGGCGATACTCTTTCCGGCTCGGGTGGAGCCGATGAATACGATGACCCGGATCAATGGATGGTCGACCACGGCGGCTCCGACGCTCGCGTCGCCGGGAACCACGTGCAGCAGCCCCGGTGGTAGACCCGCTTCCTCGAAGATCCGGGCGAACACCACACCGCCGCAAACGGCCGTGCGCGGATCGGGTTTGAGTACCACGGCATTGCCCAACGCCAGCGCCGGTGCGACCGCCCGCACGGCCAGGATGATCGGGGCGTTGAACGGCGCGATCACGCCCACCACCCCGACCGGTTGCCGCCGGCTCATGGACAGACGCTCCTGGTCGGAGCGGAGCAGTTCCCCGTAGGGTGCCGCGGCCAACCCGGCCGCCTCCCAGCATTCCTGGGCGGCGGTCTGCGTCTGGAACTGGGCAAACGGGCCAACCGCCCCGGACTCCCGGATCAGCCAGGTCCGTATCTCCGGCCCGTGTCCGGCGAACAGATCACCCGCCCGGCGAAGCACCTGTGCACGACGGGTGTAGGGCAGCCGCGCCCACTGCTTCTGCGCCGCGGCGGCCGTCTGCGCCGACGAGGCCACATCCGCGGCAGTTGCCGTACCGACCGACCCCAAGGTCTTCCCGGTGGCCGGTTCCACCGCCTGGTACTGGCCGCCGGTACCCGCGACCCATCGACCGGTGAACACTTTCCCGGCCCAGACAGAAGCATCCAACAGGGTCATGGTGCGCCTTTCAAGCGTCGGTCGGGTGGATGCGTGGGTCGAGGTAAAGCCTCACGGATCGGTGACGCCGGTCGTGACCTCGATCAGGAACGGCCGACCGCTGCCCAGCGCCTTCTGGAACGCGGTGACAAAGTCTTCACTGGTGGAGACCGAGGTGGCGGCGACGCCGTACCCGGTGGTCAGGGCCACGAAATCGATCCCCGGGACCCAGGCCCGGGGTCTCGCCGGCCTTGAGTACCCGGGCGAACCACCGCAAAGCTCCGTAGGTGCCGTTCTTCAGAATGATGATGATGACTGGAATGTCGTATTGTGCGGCCGTCCAGAGCGCGGTGATTCCGAAGTTGGCCGACCCGTCGCCGATGAGTCCGATGACCTGCCGCTCGGTGTGGGCCAGTTGCGCCCCGACCGCGGCGGGCAGACCGAATCCGAGCCCACCGGCAGCTGGAAAATAGAAGCTGCCCTGATGCCTGAGCGCTGCCTGTTTCCAGAACGAGCCCGTCGTGGAAGTCGACTCTTTGACCCACACCGCGTCCTGCGGGGCGTGCTGGCGCAGGAGGGCGAACAGTTCGTCGGGATGCACCCCATGCGGCGATGACAGCGGCGTGGGAAAGTCGGCCAGCGGGGGTAACGGGCGCCGGCCCGTCGGCCCGACGGTGTCGGCCAACCGGGCCAGGGCATCCTGCACCTGACACACCAGGGCATCACCCATCGGTGCCCTCGCCGCCTCGGAAGGATCGCTGGTGAGCAGGATGAGTCGCGCACCGTGGGGGAGGTAGTCGCCGGGAATGAATTCGTGGTAACGAAAGACAGGCCCGCCGACGACCAGGATCAGATCGTGCCCGGCCAACACCCGCGTCACTCCCTGAACCGATGCTGGGAGCACACCACGGAAGCTCGGATGGCGGGTGGGGAACGGACACCTCGACGGCGATGGCGCAATCCACACGGGTGCGGCCAGCGCTTCCGCCAACCGGACGGCGTCAGCGTTCGCGCGTTCTGCGTCGACTTCGGGTCCCAGCACGATCACCGGGTTGTCGGTGCCGTTGAGGCTGCGGCCCACATCCTGAAGCTGCGACGGGCTCAGGCAACCTCCGGCGCCGGTGGTGCGGCCGATCAGGTGATGCGATTGCGACCCGGCATCCTGGGACCAGTCGTCGTAGGGAATCGAGACGTACACCGGCCCGCGGGGCGGCAGCTTGGCGATGTGGATGGCCTGGCTGATGGCCCGGAGCACGTCCTGCGCCGTCGCCGGTTCGCTGCTCCACTTGACCAACGGACGCGGCAAGGTAGCGGCCTCCACATTGGACAGCATCACCTCTTGACCGATGGTCGAGCGGACCTGTTGCCCAGCCGTGATGACGAGCGGACTGTGGGCGTAGACGGTGTTGGTCAACGGCCCCATGGCATTGCCGGTGCCGGCCGCCGCATGCAGGTTGACGAACGCCGAACCGCCGATGCTCTGCGCGTAACCATCGGCCATGGCCAACACGGCGCCCTCGTGAAGTCCGAGAACATAGCGGAAATCCTCGGGCATGCCCGCCAGAAAGGGCAGTTCGTTGGAACCGGGATTCCCGAAAATCGTCGTCAGACCGTGCGACCGCAGCAGGTCGTACGTTACGTCTCTCACGTCGGGCATGCGACACCGTTCGGCTTATCGGTCCGACGCGGCTGGCGATCCGGACCGAGAGTGGACTGTGATGATCGGTACCGCAGCGGGACGGCCGCGAACCATGGTTCTGATGCCGTCCAAGGACAACCAGCTTCCGCAGACAGGCTCAGCCAGAGCCCTTGTTGAGGTGATCTGAGTACAGCAGCGGCCGCCCCGAAAGGGAAGGGTCGGCAGGACATTTCCTCAAGACGGAATACGATGATGCATCGACTGCTCACCGGCCGGCGCCAGCGGAGTCGTACGAGAAGGACATGATCATGGATTCGGTGGGAAATGCGCTGCGTACCCTGAACTTTCTCGGTGTCCGGACGTCCGTCACGGTGACCGAGCTCAGCCGGCATCTCGCCGTCGCCCCGTCAACCGCGCATCGTTTGCTGGCGACGCTCGTCGAATTCGGCTTCGCGACCCAGGGCGCACCCAATCGGCCGTACATGCTCGGCCCGGCCGTCTACGACATCGCGATGACCCGACTGCCCCCCGACCTGATCGCCACGGCAAGACCACCAATGGAAGATCTGTTGAACGCCACGCAGGAGACGGTCAATCTGCTCGTTCTGCAAGGACCGGACGCGGTGTTCCTGGATGGAATCGAAGGCGGCCGCACCGTCCGGGTGGCGATCCGCACCGGCGATCGGCTACCGGCCTACACCACCGCAGGAGGGAAGGCACTGCTATCCCACCAGCCGAGGGATTACGTGAGATCCATGTTCCCGTCAGAGCTCGTCCGGCTCACCCGCAACACCATCCGCACAACCGATCAACTGATCGACGAATTGGGCGCGGTCCTGAGCAATGGCTACTCGGTCAATCGCGGTGAGAGCGTGGATGGCGTAGACGCTGTCGGAGCAGCCATCCTGCACCCCTCCCGCGGCGCGATCGCGGCGGTGACCGTGTCGGCACCCGCATCCAGAGTGGACGACGCCAGGCTGCGGGAGCTGGCCGGATTCGTCAAGGGTGCCGCCGACCGTGTCACCGCTTCTTGGGCACGCGCACGGTGATCACGTCGGAGATCACTTCCTGGCGGCTCGAAACCCCGCCTCGGGGAACGAGCCGTGCCGGAGCAGCATCCACTCGAGCGGTCACACCGAGCGGAAGCCGGATGGCACTCCCTCAACCGGCCGCGCCGCGGCGATGATGGCGTGCAGGTAGCGCATGAACGATTGATGCACCTGCGGCGGTGTTCCGCCCTTCGCGGCGCTGTCGAGGTACGCGGACAGGGCCGCCGCCACCGCCGCGCCCAGGATAGGTAGGAGCGGGTGGTCAGGAGATAGGTCTGCTTCGGCCATGAGGGCCGTCCCGCCGACGTCCGCGGCCTCGGCGATGAGTGTGCTGAATACCGCCCTCAATGAAGGGTTGGCGGTCAACATGGCGGCGGTCATGATCGCGAGTTCGCCATCGATCGATCCGGCCTCCCCCAACAGCCAACGGTCGATGACCTCGGTGAAGGTAAGCCCCGGATTGACGCGGAACGCTGTGGTCAGGGCCAGGCAGGTCTCGCTCGGGAACGCCATGGCGATATCCAGCTTCGTCGGGAAGTACAGGGTCACCGTGCGGGCAGCGACCTCGGCGACATCGGCGATCTCTGCGATGGTCGCGCCGTCGTACCCACGTTCCGCGAACAGCTGTAACGCAGCTCGCTGAATTGCCCTTCTTCGCTTGATCTTCGACCGCTCCCGCAAGGAAGACGACTGTGTCACCATCACCACAGCCTACAGTGCCTCGTAGAGTTGCAGTTGAATGCAGAATTACCTACAGTTGCATCTGCCGGGTGGTCAGGACGACGCGGCCTCCGGCATCGCAAATCTTCGACGAGCTGAACAGGAGTTTTCCGTGTCGACCCATCTGTATCGATTGGCCCGCTGGTGCTTCCGGCATCGCTGGGCAACGGTGGCGGCGTGGTTGGTGGTGCTGATCGCCGCCGGCATCCTGGCCACCGCGAGCGGCGGTAAAACCTCCGATGCGGTGACCATCCCGGGTACCGAGGCCCAACGGGCCGTCACCGTGCTGCAGGCCAAACTGCCCGCTGCATCGGGAGCCTCGACCCAGGTCGTCTTCGCCACCGTCGGCGACGACATCACCGCCGGCAAGTACCGGACGGCCATTGAGGCGACGGCGGCCAAACTTGCCGCCATCAAAGGTCAGGTGGCCGGCGCGACCGACCCGTTCCAGACCATGGCGATCTCGCCGGACAAGCACCTCGCACTGGGTACCGTGAGCTACGACGCGGCCGCAGCAGAAGTCACCACCAGCACCCTGGATGCGGTGCAGGCGGCGGTGTCCGACGCCGAAGCCGCCGGAGTGCAGGTCGAGTTCGGCGGTGGCGTTTATCCCAAGGCCGCGGCAGGGGTCAACTCCGAGGGCATCGGCATCCTCGTCGCGTTGATCGTCCTGCTCATCACGTTCGGCTCCCTGGTCGCCGGCGGCCTGCCGATCCTCACCGCGATCATCGGGGTCCTGACCACCACCTTCGCGGTCACCGCGCTCGCGTCGGTGGTCGACATCGCAACGGCCGCAACGTCGGTGGCCTCACTACTCGGCCTGTCCTGCGGCATCGACTACGCCCTGTTCATCCTCTCTCGGCACCGCGGCTACCTCCTGGACGGTCTCGACCCGGAGGACGCCGCGGGCCGGGCCGCCGGCACCGCCGGCAGTTCAGTGGTCTTCGCCGGGCTGAGCGTGATCATCGCCCTGTGCGGCCTGACCGTCGTCGGCATCCCGTTCCTGACCACCATGGGCCTGACCGCGGCGTTCACCGTGCTCGTCGCACTGTTGATCTCGATGACCCTGCTCCCGGCGGTCCTGGGACTGCTGGGCCACCGCGCCGGCCGGTTCACCCGGCTCCCTGTCCTGCGACGCGCCCGCAAAGCCGCCCGCACCGCCGTCGACGAGCCTGACAAGTTGGCCGGAACCCGTTGGGCGAACTGGGTCGTCCGCCGCCGCGTCCCCGTTCTGATCGTCGGTGTCATCGCCCTGGCCGTACTGTGCATCCCGATCACCGGGATGAAACTCGGACTGCCGGGGGCTGAAGCCAACCCGACCACCGACACCTCCCGTCGCGCCTACGATCTGACCACCGCGCACTTCGGCCCCGGCTACAACGGCGCCCTCACCATCGTCGCGCAAAACATCCCCACACCGGCCCCCGCGGCGAAGATCGCCGCCGCCATCGGCGAACTCCCCGGCGTAGCGTCTTCGTCGGTTGCAGTGGTCACCAACGGTGTCGCACTGATCACCGTCATCCCGACCACCGGCCCCAACGACCAAGCCACCACCGACCTGGTCCACCGGATCCGCGACGATCGCCCGGCACTGCAAGCCGGCACCGGGGCCACACTGTTGGTCGGCGGACTGGTCGCCACCAACATCGACGTGTCCGCAAAGCTCGCCGCCGCCCTGCCCATTTTCCTGATCACCATCATCATCTTGGCGTTCCTGCTACTCACTTTCGCGTTCCGCACCATTCTCGTACCGATCAAATCGATCATCGGGTTCCTGCTGTCCGCCGGCGCCGCAATGGGTGCCCAGGTCGCCATCTTC
>CAXUHA010000003.1:0-86455 GCA_964250735.1 uncultured Nakamurella sp.
GTATGGGCCTGCAAGAACTACGACGGGGACGTCCAGTCCGACACGGTGGCGCAGGGCTTCGGCTCCCTCGGCCTGATGACGTCGGTGTTGTTCACCCCGGACGGGGACGTGGTGGAGGCCGAGGCGGCCCACGGCACCGTGACCCGGCACTACCGGCAGCATCAGGCCGGAAAGCCGACCTCCACCAACCCGATCGCGTCCATCTACGCCTGGACCGGCGGCCTCAAGCACCGCGGCAAACTGGACGGCACTCCGGAGGTGACCGCCTTCGCCGAGGCGTTGGAGGACGTGATCATCAAGACGGTGGAGAGCGGCAAGATGACCAAGGACCTGGCCGGCCTGATCGGGCCGGATCAGTCCTGGCTGACCACCGAGGACTTCCTGGCTGCGCTGGACGAGAATCTGTCCGCCCGGCTGGCCGGCTGACGGTGTAGTGCAGCGTTGACAGGTCTCCGTCCGGCCGCATAGATTTGACCGTAGGTCACGAGTTCCAACGACATGCCCTGGCACAGTTGGACGGCAACCCTCCGGCGCGGCGGGGTGCTCCAGGTGAAGACCCGGCCGGCGCACTGACGCCGGCAAGCGCGGCCCGCCTGGGCCAGGAACAGCGAGGGTGACAGATGGCGACACGGCTTCCCGGATTCGGCACGGCCCCGGCAGCCCGGACGAGTGCGTACCGCCGCCACGTGGACTTCGCCCGGGTGTCGAGTTCGCTCTGTTGTTGAGTCGTCCCCCGACCCGGTACGACTCCGATTCGCCTCCCTGATCGCGCGCCCGTGGTGGCGCCGTCGGTGACGCGTTCACCCCGAAGGACTTGATCATCGTGACTGTCATCGCAGAACCGATCGGCGCGCCCGCCGATCACACCGACCAGGTACCGGCCGGACAGGCGGTGAACTGGGCGGGGCTGACCACCTCCACCCGGTTGGACACCCTGCCCGGACGGGACCTGGACAAGCGCGAGCTGCTGGAGCTGGCCGCGTCGATTGCCGCCGACCCCACCCGCTGGCAGGACGACGTGGCCTTCTCCGACGACCAACGGCACTACGTGTCGCTGTACCGGGACACCCACGTGGACGTCTGGGTACTGTGCTGGACGCCGCAGAACGACACCGGCTGGCACGACCACGACATCTCCTCGGGCGCCGTCGCCGTCACCCGGGGTGCGCTGGTGGAGCACAACCTGGCCATCGACGGCGACGCGCTGCGAACGGTGATCGGGGCGGGCCAGGCGTACAGCTTCGGGCCCGAGCACATCCACCGGCTGACCGGTCTGGATGCCGGCAGCGTCTCGATCCACGCCTACTCGCCCCCGCTGTGGCGGATGGGTCAGTACACGGTCACCGGGGGCATGCTGCGGCGTAGATCGGTGTCCTACGCCGATGAACTACGCCCGCTGGACGACATGCGCTGAACCGGCCGACCGGGGCGGCAGGGTGAGCTCGACCAGATCGTCGTGACGGCCCCGTAGAATTTCGTTCTGTGGAACCTCCGTCAGCCGGGACGCCCGGGCTTGCTTTCTTCGCTGCCCGCTGATGGGCGTCCTTCTGGAAGAAATCGGGCTGGTTGCGCTCTTCATCCTGATCGGCGGGTGCTTCAACGCTGCGGAGATCTCGATGATCTCGTTGCGGGAGAGCCAGGTCCGCCAGCTGGCCGCCAACCACGGGGCCGGCGGCCGTCGGCTGGAGCGGCTGGTCGCCGACCCGAATCGATTCCTGGCCGCGGTGCAGATCGGTGTCACCGTGGCCACCATGCTCTCGTCGGCATTCGGCGCCGCGACCGTCTCCGAGCGGGTGGCGAAATGGTTGGTCAGCCGGGGTATCGACGACGGGGCTGCGACGCCGATCGCACTGATCGGCGTCACCCTGATCATCTCGTTCTTCTCCCTGGTGCTCGGCGAGCTCACCCCCAAACGTCTTGCCATGCAACGCCGGGAGGCGATCGCGCTGTTCGCGGCGGCGCCGCTGTCGGTGCTGGCCCGGCTGTTCCGGCCCGCCGTCTGGCTGCTCGGCCGCTCGACCGATGTGATGGTGCGGCTGCTCGGGGGTGACCCGAAGGCCACCGGGGACGAGATCACCGCCGAGGAACTGCAGTCGTTGGTGGCCGCGCACGAATCGCTGACCTCGGTGGAGCGGCGGATGATCGCCGACGTCTTCGACGCCGAGGACACCCATGTGCGCGCGGTGATGGTGCCCCGCCCGGAGGTCGACTTCCTCTCCGCGTCGCTGACCATCTCCCGGGCCACCCGGCTCGCCCTGGCCCACCCGCACTCCCGGTTCCCGGTGATCGGCCGGGACGCGGACGAGGTGATCGGGGTGGTCCACATCCGCGAGCTGCTGGTGCCCACGCATCCGCTGGGCCGCGCGGCGACCGTGGCCGACATCGCCACCCCGGTGGCGGTGGTACCTGGAACGAAGGGCGTGCTGGACGCCCTGCACGAGATGCGCAGCGCCGGCCAGCACCTGGCCGTGGTGGTCGACGAGTACGGCGGGACGGACGGGATCGTCACCCTCGAGGATCTGGTCGAGGAGATCGTCGGTGAGATGACCTCGGACAAGAACGGGGCGGCGGTCCGCACCAGCGCGGCCAAGACCGGTGAGGTAGACGGCCTTCTGAACTTGGACGACTTCAGCGAGTCGACCGGTCTGGAACTCCCGCCGGGGCCCTACAACACTGCGGCCGGTTTCATGATGGCCCGTCTGGGCCGGCTGCCCGAGGAGGGCGACGCGGTCACCGTCCACGGCCGCAGCCTGACGGTGGCCTCGATGGATTCCCGTCGGATCGCCAGGATCAAAGTCGGTGCGGCGGCCTTGCCCGCACATCGCCATGACGCCGCTGCCGTTCCGGAATGACCGACCGGAGATGAAAGGATCGCCGGATGGTGTCCTCCTCCCGCCCGCGCGTGCTGTCCGGCATCCAGCCGACGGCCGACTCGTTCCACGTCGGCAACTATCTTGGCGCGCTGCGGCAATGGGTGGATCTGCAGGCCACCCACGAGACGTTCTACGCGATCGTGGACCTGCACGCGATCACCGTGGAGCACGATCCCGCGTTGCTGCGCCGGCGCACCCGCCTGGCGGCGGCGCAGCTCCTGGCGCTGGGCATCGACCCCGACCGATCCACCCTGTTCGTGCAGTCGCAGGTCCCGTCGCACACCCAGCTGTGCTGGGTGTTGGAGTGCATCACCGGTTTCGGCGAGGCGGGCCGGATGACCCAGTTCAAGGACAAGTCCGGTAAGGGCGGGGTGGACCGGACCAGCGTGGGGCTGTTCACCTATCCGATCCTGCAGGCGGCCGACATCCTGGCCTACCGGGCCGACGCCGTCCCGGTGGGGGAGGACCAGCGCCAGCACCTCGAGCTGACCCGGAACCTGGCACAGCGCTTCAACGCCCGGTTCGGCGACACGCTGACCGTCCCGGAACCGTACATCCTGAAGGCGACGGCCAAGATCTACGACCTGACCGAGCCGGGGGCCAAGATGAGCAAGTCCTCCCCGGGGGGCTCGTTGGACCTGCTGGCCGACCTGAAGGTGTCGGTCAAGAAGATCAAGACTGCGGTCACCGACCCAGAACGCGAGATCCGGTACGACGAGAAGGCCAAGCCGGGGGTGTCCAACCTGCTGTCCCTGCTCTCGGTGTTCACCGGCACACCGATTCCCGACCTCGAAGTGTCCTATCGCGGCCGCGGGTACGGTGACCTGAAGAACGACCTGGTCGACGTGTGGACCGATTTCGTGACGCCGCTGCAACGGGCGGTGGTCGATTATCTGGCCGATCCGGCCGAATTGGACCGCATCCTGGTCCGGGGGGCCGGCCGCGCGTCGGCGGTGGCGGCGGCGACCGTCGCCGACGTGTACGCCCAGGTCGGATTTCTGTCCTGAGCGGGATTTTCGCCCGGGGTGGTGTTCCCCTGCAGCAGGGTGAAGTGGTTGGCTGACCGGGCATGATCATGCACATCCGACCGGGGAGGCACCCTTGGCCACCGCAGTAGATCTCCACAAGAGCGGCCGGGGTGCCCCCGCGTCGACCGGTTCGGCCCAGGGCAGGGGCACAGGCCCGGCGAAGCCGAAACGCCGCGGCAGCCTGTCGCCGACCAAACGGCTGATGTTGCTGGTCAAGGTGTTCCTACGGCGCCCGTTCATCGAGCACCTCAAACGGGCGGCCAAGCGCTTCTCCGAGCGGTTGGGCAGTCAGTTCGCGGCGGCGATCACCTACTTCTCGTTCCTGTCGCTGGTGCCGATCCTGATGGTCGCGTTCTCGGTGGCCGGTTTCGTGCTGTCCTCGCGTCCCGAGCTGCTGCGGCAACTCCAGGACAAGATCGCCAGTCAGATCCCGGGCACGCTCAAAGGACCCATCTCCGAGGCCCTGGACCACGCGGTCGCCTCCCGGTACTCGGTGCTGAGCATCGGCCTGGTCATCGCGCTGTACTCCGGGATCAGCTGGATGGGCAACATCCGCCAGGCGATCCAGGCGCAGTGGCGGCCCGATTTCGACGAGGACCAGGAGATCGCCGGAGAGAGCTTCCTGGCCAACCTGTTCCGCAACCTGTGGATGCTGCTGGGCCTGGGGGTGGCCCTGGTGCTGTCCCTGGTGCTGTCGTCGGTGGCCGGCGCGCTGACCACGCAGATTTTGAAATGGGTGGGCCTCGGCGATGTCGATTGGCTCAAACCGGTGCTCGTCGTGGTCTCGCTGGTCCTGGCCATCGCCGCCGACCTGCTGATCTTCCTCTGGGTCTATTCGGTCATCCCACCGAAGGACATGAAGGTGCCCCGTCGTGCGCTGGTGCGGGGGGCGATCTTCGCCGCGGTCGGCTTCGAGCTGCTGAAATTCGCCCTGACCAACGGTCTGGCGAAACTGGTCTCCGGCGGCAGCTCCGGTGCGGTGTTCGGGCCGATCATCGGTCTGCTCGCGTTCTTCAACCTGGTCGCCACGCTGGTTCTGTTCGTGGCCGCCTGGACCTCCACCTCGGACGGGGGGCCGCAGAAGAAGACCGAGGACGGGATGGACGATGCAGGCGTACCCGAGCCCGCCGTGGTGGTGCGGGACGCAGTGTCCGGGCCCCGGATGGCCGGCCTGCTGGGTGTGGGGGCCCTGATGGGCATCGGCTGGTCACGCCGCCGCCGCTGATCAGGACCGGGATTCCTCGTCCGGGCCGGGCGAGGCAGGGCCGGAGTTCTCCCGCCACCACTGGGTCTCGGCGCCCAGTCGCCGCACCGGGGGAGCCGGCGCCTCATCGGTCGGGCCGTTGTTGTTCCGCCGGTGGACCACGGTCCAGCGGACGGTGGCCACGATGATGACGATCCCGATCGCGATGGACACGAAGCCAGATGTGCCGCCTGAGCCCGGCGTACCGCCGGCCCCGACCACCGCAACGGCCGCATCGCCCAGGGTCATATCCGGCGGAACATCAAGGCCCGCTTGACCTCCTGGATCGCCTTGGTGACCTGGATGCCACGCGGGCACGCGTCGGTGCAGTTGAAGGTGGTGCGGCAACGCCACACCCCCTCCGAATCGGACAGGATCTCCAGGCGCTCGGCGGCGGCCTGGTCGCGGGAATCGAAGATGAACCGGTGGGCGTTGACGATGGCCGCGGGGCCCACGTAGGCGTCCTCGGACCAGTAGACGGGACACGACGTCGTGCAACAGGCGCACAGGATGCATTTGGTGGTGTCGTCGAAACGTTCCCGGTCGTCCTGCGACTGGATCCACTCCCGGCTCGGCTCGTTGCCCCGGGTGATCATGAACGGCTTGACGGCCCGGAACGCCTCGAAGAACGGCTCCATGTCCACGACCAGGTCCTTCTCCAACGGAAGGCCCTTGATCGGCTCGACGGTGATCTCGGTGTTCTTCGCGGTGACCACGTCCTTGACCAACACCTTGCAGCCCAACCGGTTCCGACCGTTGATGCGCATGGCGTCGGACCCGCAGATGCCGTGGGCGCAGGACCGACGGAAGGTCAGGGTGCCGTCGATGTACCACTTGATGTAGTGGAGCAGGTTCAGGACGCGGTCGGTGGGCAGGGCCGGGATCCGGTACGACTCGCGGTGCGGGGCGTCGTCGAACTCCGGGTTGTAGCGCTGGATGTGGACCGTCACCATGATCGCGCCGTCGGGCACCGGAGGAAGCGGTGCCGGATGGCCGGCCTGAGGGGCGACGCCGGTGTCCCCGATGGTTGCGGTCATCAGTACTTGCGCTCCATCGGCTGGTAACGGGTCATCACGACGGGCTTGTAGTCCAGCCGGATGTCAGTGCCCTCCAGGCCGACCCGCCGGCCGTCCTGTTCGACGGTCGGCATCTTGTACGCCATGGTGTGCCTCATCCAGTTGGTGTCGTCCCGGGTCGGGTAGTCCTCGCGGGCGTGTCCGCCGCGGGACTCCTTGCGGGTCAACGCGCCGACCACCATCACCTCGGCCAGGTCCAGAAGGAAACCCAGTTCGACGGCCTCGAGCAGGTCGGTGTTGTAGCGCCGGCCCTTGTCGTGCACGGACACCTGCTTGTAGCGCTCCTTGAGGGCCTGCACATCACCCAGGGCGGTTTTCAGGGTCTCCTCGGTCCGGTAGACCGCGGCGTTGGCGTCCATGCTGGCCTGCAGTGCGATCCGGATGTCGGCGACCCGCTCGAAGCCGGTGGAGGTCAGCAGGCCCGACACCATGGTCTCGACGTACTGCGACGGAGAACTGTTCTCCTCCGTGGCGTCGTGGACGAAGTCGGTGGAATTGGCGTACTCGGCGGCCGCGATCCCGGCCCGCTTGCCGAAGACGTTGATGTCCAACAGCGAGTTGGTGCCCAGGCGGTTGGACCCGTGCACCGACACGCAGGCGCACTCCCCGGCCGCGTACATGCCGGGCACCACGTTCGTGTTGTCCCGCAGGACTTCTCCGCGAACGGTGGTCGGGATGCCGCCCATCGCGTAGTGCGCGGTCGGGAAGACCGGCACCGGTTCGACCACCGGGTCGACACCCAGGTAGGTGCGGGCGAACTCGGTGATGTCCGGCAGTTTGGTCTCCAGCACCTCGGCGCCCAGGTGGGTGCAGTCCAGCAGCACGTAGTCCTTGTGCGGCCCCGCACCCCTGCCCTCCAGCACCTCCATGACCATGGACCTGGCCACGATGTCCCGCGGCGCGAGATCCTTGATGGTCGGGGCGTACCGCTCCATGAACCGCTCGCCGGAGGCGTTGCGCAGGATCGCGCCCTCGCCGCGTGCGCCCTCGGTCAGCAGGATGCCGAGTCCGGCCAGGCCGGTCGGGTGGAACTGGTAGAACTCCATGTCCTCCAGGGGAAGTCCCTTGCGGAACACCACCCCCATGCCGTCGCCGGTCAGCGTGTGCGCATTGGACGTGGTCTTGAAAACCTTGCCGGCCCCGCCGGTGGCGAAGACGACCGCCTTGGCGTGGAACACGTGGATCTCGCCGGTGGCCAGCTCGTAGGCGACGGCCCCGGTACACACCGGACGGCCCGGCGATGTCGGGTCGTCGGTCAGCAACACGTCCAGCACGTAGAACTCGTTGAAGAACTCGACGCCCTGCTTGACGCAGTTCTGGTACAGCGTCTGCAGAATCATGTGGCCGGTGCGGTCCGCCGCGTAGCAGGCCCGGCGGACGGCCGCCTCGCCGTGGTTGCGGGTGTGGCCGCCGAAGCGCCGCTGGTCGATCCGGCCCTCCGGCGTGCGGTTGAACGGAAGCCCCATCTTCTCCAGATCCAGGACCGCGTCGATGGCCTCCTTGCACATGATCTCGGCGGCGTCCTGGTCGACGAGATAGTCGCCGCCCTTGACCGTGTCGAAGGTGTGCCACTCCCAGTTGTCGTCCTCGACGTTGGCCAGGGCCGCGCACATGCCGCCCTGCGCCGCGCCGGTGTGCGAACGGGTCGGGTAGAGCTTGGTCAGCACCGCGGTGCGGGCACGCTGGGTCGACTCGATGGCCGCCCGCATGCCCGCCCCTCCGGCACCCACGATGACCACGTCATAGCGATGGAATTGCATGATGCTCCGTATCAGCCGGTCATGGTCGGGTCGAAGGTGAAGATGACGAAGGTGCCGACGCCCAGGGTGAGTACCACGGAGGCGATCAGCAGGATGGTCAGCGCGAACCTGGTGCCGTCCTTGCGGGTGTAGTCGTTGATGATGGTGCGCAGCCCGTTCGCACCGTGGATCTCGGCGAGCCAGAGCATGGTCAGGTCCCAGATCTGCCAGAACGGGGACGCCCAGCGGCCCGCGACGAACGCCCAGCTGATCCGGTGCACGCCACCGTCCAGCACGTTCATGATCAACAGGTGGCCGAGCACCAGAACGACGAGCACGATGCCGGAGAGCCGCATGAACAGCCAGGAGTACATCTCGAAGTTGGACCGCCTGGTCCCGAGGCGCCGGCGCGGTGCTCTCGGCGCCTCGATACCCCGGGTGGCCGGCGGATCGTAGGCGGCCGTCATGAGGCACTCCCGCGGTTATTGATGGTTCGGGAGCTGCCCAGCATTTCGGCCTGTTGCGACATCCTCGTCATGAGGCACTCCCGAACATTTTCTCGACGGTGTACTGCAGCATGAAGTAGACCGTGGGAATCATCACCACGATCCACGTCCCGACCACGATCCACAGCATCAGCCGCTGGTGACGCGGGCCTTTGGCCCAGAAATCCACCAGCATGATGCGGATGCCGTTCAGGGAGTGGTAGAGGACCGCACCGACCAGGCCGACCTCCATGAGGTTGACCAGCGGGTTCTTGTAGGTCGCGATGATCTTGTTGTAGGAGTCGGGGCTGACTCTGACCAGCGCGGTGTCCAGCACGTGGGCGAACAGGAAGAAGAAGGTCAGCACCCCGGTGATGCGGTGGGCGACCCAGGACCACATGCCCTCGGCGCCCTTGTAGACGGAGCCCCGGCGTGGCTTCGGAATGCCGTTTCCCCCGGGACGGAGGACCGTGGATGAGGACATGGTGCTCTCAGACCTCCAGATGTGCGCCGAAGGCCCGGCACACGGCCTCGCCGTCGACGGCCGCTTCGCCGGTGATGATGATCAGGAACTCCAGCGATGCTAACCCCGGGCTCCCGCGGGCGGGGACCGATCGCCGTGTGACGCTGTTGACACACAGTGTTCACAGTTGAATAAGTTGGCCGGGTTTGACTGCTCCCGACCAGGAGAAAGGCAGCACGATTGGGTTACGGAGCGGTGCGGGGTATCGCCGCCGCACCGGCCTCGATGTAGCGTCCGACCGGTAGCGGGCGGTGCGATGTCACGGTGGGCGATCAGCCCCGTGACCTGCACACGTGACGCATCTGTGCAGCACGTCCTCAACCGGGGGCGGGCAGGAGAGGCAAGAAGGAGAACACGTGCTTCGCGTCCGTAGCTTGACACTGATCGCCGGGGTGGCCACCGCGGCCCTGGTGCTGACCGCCTGTAGTTCCAGTAGCACCGCCGGTTCGTCGTCCAGCCCGTCCGCCTCGGCGCCCGCCGCCTCGGCACCCGCGTCGTCGGCTCCGGCCGCCTCGGCGCCGGCATCGTCGGCGGCTGCGTCATCGGGCCCGGCGTCCTCCTCGGCGCCGATGTCCTCGGCTGCCATGTCTTCCGGGCCGATGTCTTCCGGGCCGATGTCTTCGGCGCCGATGTCTTCCGTGGCGGCGAGCACCAAGCCGCTGGTCTCATTCACTGGTGACCCGAGCAAGATCAGTGTCGGGTTGGCCTATGACCTCGGCGGGCGGGGTGATCAGTCGTTCAACGACGCGGCGGCCCGCGGCCTGGATGCCGCCAAGGCGGCCGGGGTGAAAGTGGCCGGTGAGCTCGAAGCAACCGCCGGTGAACCGGATTCCGCAAAGGTCGACCGACTGAACCAGTTGGTCGACGACGGTGCGACGGCTATCGTCGCCGTCGGTTTCGCCTACGCCGGGCCGCTCGGCACCGTCGCGAAGGCCAATCCGAAGATCAACTTCGCGATCATCGACGACTACACGGTGGGCACGGACACGGGACCGAACATCGCCAATCTGACGTTCGCCGAGGAGCAGGGCTCCTACCTGGTCGGTGCGGCAGCCGCGCTGAAGTCCAAGACCGGCCACATCGGCTTCATCGGCGGAGTGGACACGCCGTTGATCCAAAAATTCCAGGCCGGCTACGACGCAGGTGCCAAGTCGATCACCCCCGGCATCAAGATCGACAACAAGTACATCACCGAGCCGCCGGACTTCACTGGCTTCAACGCCCCTGACAAGGGCGCGACCATCGGCAAAGGCATGTATGAAAGTGGCGCCGACATCGTCTACGCCGCGGCCGGCGGCTCTGGCGCCGGCGTGTTCAAGGCGGCCAAGGCGGCCGGCAAACTGGGTATCGGAGTCGATTCCGACCAGTACAACCTGCCGTCGTTGGCCAACGTCAAGTCGGTGATCATGACATCCATGATCAAGAAGGTCGACGTGGCGGTGGGTGACTTCATCAGCAGCGCGGTCGACGGCAAGCCGCTGACCGGCCACCGGATCTATGACCTCAAGGCCGGCGGTGTCGACTTCTCGACATCAGGCGGAGCGATCACCGACATCAAGACGAAGCTCGACGCGATCAAGGCCGACATCATCAGCGGCAAGATCAAGGTTCCGACCACAGTCAGCTGACCTTGGCGTCGGCGTTGATCTTGGCTCTCCAGGTCCGGTCCCGCAGGATTGCCCTGTCGGGACCGGACCTGGTCTGTACACGATCAGTTGTGCTGTCGAGAAGAATGAGCGCGCCGGGCGCAGGAGGACTTCGCAGTTCCGCCCATCATCCCGCGGGAAGAAGGACCGATGTCGACTCAAGCCGCGCCATCCGCAGGGTCCGGTACACCGCCGGCCGTCCAGCTCACCGGTATCACCAAACGATTCCCCGGTGTGGTGGCCAACTCGGACATCAACATCGTGGTGCGGCGCGGCTCGGTTCACGCCCTGGTCGGCGAGAACGGTGCCGGCAAGTCGACCCTGATGAAAACGCTGTACGGCATGCATCAACCTGACGAGGGCACCATTGCCGTCGACGGTCGGACGGTCCGCTTTCGGTCGCCGGCCGACGCCATCAACGCCGGGATCGGCATGGTGCACCAACATTTCATGCTGGCCGACAACCTGACCGTGTGGGAGAACGTTGTGCTGGGCTCCGAGCCGATGACCGGAGGTCGGCTCGATGCTCGGGGCGCCCGCGCGAAGATCACCGACATCGCGCGACGTTACGGCCTGGGAGTCGATCCTTCGATATTGGTGGAGACCCTGGGGGTGGGGGCTCGGCAGCGGGTCGAGATCATCAAGGTTCTCTACCGAGGCGCCCGGATCCTGATTCTGGACGAGCCCACCGCGGTGCTGGTCCCGCAGGAGGTCGACGAGCTGTTCGACAACCTTCGCGAGCTGAAGGCCGAAGGGCTCACCATCCTCTTCATCTCGCACAAGCTCGATGAGGTGCGAGCCATCGCCGACGAGATCACCGTCCTCCGGCGCGGCACCACGGTCGGGACCGCCGACCCGCGGACCGTCACCAATCGGCAACTCGCCGAGTTGATGGTCGGATCCGCCCTGCCGGTACCGGAACTCCGGGAATCGACCGTGACCGACCGGGTCGTTCTCGACCTGTCCGGGGTCGATGTCGCCGGCCCGGACGGCCGGCTCGTGTTGTCCGACATCGCCCTCACCATCCATGCCGGTGAGGTGGTCGGTATCGCCGGCGTGGAGGGCAACGGCCAGGCCGAACTCGTCGACGCCATCATGGGCATCCGGCCGATCCTGGCCGGTTCGATCAGACTGACCGAGAAGGACATCACTTCTGATTCCACCGCCAGCCGGCGTGAGGCCGGCATCGGTTTCATCCCCGAGGACCGGCACCGTCAGGGACTGATCCTCGAGGGGACGCTGTGGGAAAATCGGATCCTCGGCCATCAGACCCGCGAACCATCCGCATCCGGGCTGTTCCTCAACCGGAAGGCCGCGCGGGCCGATACCCGACGAATAGTGGATGAGTACGACGTCCGAACGCCCGGGATCGAGGTGGCGGCGGCGTCGCTGTCGGGCGGAAATCAGCAGAAGCTCATCGTCGGCCGGGAGATGAGCGAAAAACCGTTGCTGCTGATCGCCTCGCACCCGACCAGAGGAGTCGACGTCGGCGCTCAGGCTGCCATCTGGGAACACCTGCGGAACGCCCGAGCGGCGGGACTGGCGGTGCTGCTCATTTCCGCGGACCTGGAGGAGCTGATCGGCATGTCGGACACACTCACCGTCATTCTGCGTGGTCGCCTGGTCGGAACCTACGACCCGCGCGAGGTCACCAGTGAGGAATTGGGCGTTGCGATGACCGGCGGCCGCGAAGCCGGAGTGGCCTGATGCGCAGGATCACCGGGCGCAGACTCCTGCTCGGTGCCGCCGCACCGATAGGAGCGTTGGTCGTGGCCCTGATCATCACGACGATGATCCTGCTGGTCACCGGGCACGCTCCGTCGAGCGCCTTTTCAGCCATGATCCACGCCTTCGACAAGGTCCGGGTGGTCATCGGTGCGGTCAACCAGGCGGGCGTGTACTACCTGGCGGCCGTCGCCGTGGCGGTGGGGTTCAAGATGAACCTCTTCAACATCGGAGTGGACGGTCAATACCGGCTGGCGGCCATGCTGTCCGCCGCCGTGGCCGGGGCCGGGTTCATGTCCTCGCTGCCCGGCTTCCTGCGCATTCTGATCACCTTGGTCGTGGCGATGGCCGTCGGTGCTGCCTGGGCCGGTCTGGCTGCCCTGCTGAAGGTGACGAGGGGGGTCAGCGAGGTGATCAGCACGATCATGTTGAATGCCATCGCCACCTTCGTCATCGCGTACCTGCTGAATCCGGCCCGGCTCGCCGTGGCGAGTGGCAACAACGTCGGCACGCCGACGATCACCGCCGGCGGGCAGGTCTCCGTCATTGCGGTGACGGGGTCGACAACGCCCATCTACACCGTGACCCTGCTCGCGGTGATCGTCGGCGTGCTGTACGCATTGATCCTGTCCCGTACGGTGTTCGGATTCTCCATCCGGGCCACCGGCTTGAGCGAGCCGGCCGCCGTGGCCAGCGGTATCTCGGTCAGACGGATGATCGTCTCGGCGATGCTCATATCGGGCGCGGTCGCCGGCCTGGTCGGCATGCCGGAACTGTTGAACGGCAGCGCCGGCTCGTATTCGCTCAACTTTCCGACCGGTCTCGGTTTCACCGGCATCGCCATCGCGCTGCTGGGTCGCAACAATCCGGTGGGAATGGCGTTCTCTGCATTGCTCTGGTCCGCGCTGGACTCGTCGTCCAACGCATTGCAGGGTGTCTCCGTGCCGAAAGAGCTGGTCACCATCATGCAGGGGGTGATCGTGCTGAGCGTCGTCGTGGCCTACGAGTTGGTCCGGCGCTACCGCATCGTCCTGGAGCAGCAGGACGTGGCCAGCGCCCTCTCGGCCGGGCCGGCCGTCTCGGCGGGAGTGTCGGCATGAGCGCCGATGTGGAAACGGCGGTGACCCGCCCGCAACCGGCTCGATCCGGTTCCCGGCTGGGCCGCGGCAGCTACCTGCTGATCGTCGTCATCGGCCTGCTCCTGGTGTCGTTGATCAGGATCTGGACCGGAGCGACGAACCTGACCTCGTCCGGTGCCGTGCAATCCGCGCTGACCGCTGCGGTTCCCATTGCCCTGGCCGGACTCTCGGGTCTGTGGTGCGAACGGGCCGGAGTGGTGAACATCGGTATCGAAGGGATGATGGTGCTCGGCACCTTCGGCACCGGATGGATCGGTTACCAATGGGGTCCGTGGGCCGGGGTGCTGGCCGGAATATGCTGCGGTGTGCTGGGCGGGTTGCTGCATGGACTGGCCACGATCACCTTCGGCGTGGACCACATCATCTCCGGGGTCGCCATCAATATCGTTGCGCCCGGCATCACCCTTTTCCTGGCGCGTCTGCTGTTCACCAACGCACCGGGCGGCGGTCAGAAGCAGTCGCCGCCGGTCAATGACGTCAGCCGCATCACCATTCCTGGTCTGAGTGACTGGCTGGGCAGCGTGGAGCGGAAGGAAATCTTCTTTATCTCTGACGTCGCCGGCATCCTGCGGGGGTTGACCACCTCGCTGTCCTTGTTGACCGTCCTGGCCGCGCTGCTGATCGCCGGCAGTGTCTTCGTCCTGTGGCGGACCCGGTTCGGCCTGCGTTTGCGGTCGGTCGGCGAGGCTCCTTACGCCGCGGAGTCCCTTGGTATCAACGTCTTCTTCTACAAGTACGCCGCCGTGGTCATCTCGGGAGGCCTGGCCGGCCTGGCCGGGGCCTTCCTGGTGGTCGGCTTGAAGTTTCAGGACGGGCAGACCGGCGGACGCGGCTTCATCGGACTGGCCTCGATGATCTTCGGTAACTGGCGTCCGGGTGGAATGGCCGTCGGCGCGGTCCTTTTCGGCTATACGGACGGCGTTCAGCAGTACGACGCCTCCGGTACCGCCATGCACGCGTTCCTGATTCTGGTGGCTGTCGCTCTGGTCGGGGTGACCGTTCTCCAATTCCGCTCGGGCCACCACCTCCTCGCCGGGGTGGCTCTGGCCATCGCGATCCTGGCCGGCTGGTGGTTCTTCTCCACCGACACGCTGCCCGAGCAGCTGGTCGGCGCGGCCCCGTACGCAATCACCCTGCTGGTGATGGGACTGGCCTCGCAGAATCTTCGGATGCCGAAGGCCGACGGGCTGGTGTATCGCAGGGGGGCGCATTGACCGACGTCGACTGGGAGTCCCTGCGGGCGCTGGCGGTGGCGGTCGCGAGCTCGGCGTACTGCCCCTACTCCGGCCTGCAGGTCGGTGCGGCGGCGGTGGTCGACGACGGCCGGATCGTCACCGGCTGCAACGTGGAGAACGCCTCGTACGGGCTGGGCCTGTGCGCCGAATGTGTCCTGGTCGGACAGCTCCGGCTGACCGGCGGCGGGCGGTTGGTCGGGCTGGCCTGCCGTTCCGGGCTGGGCGAACTGTTGATGCCCTGCGGCCGCTGCCGTCAGGTGATCTACGAGTTCGGCGGCCCGGAACTGCTGCTGGACACCCCGTCCGGGATCAAACCGATGTCGTGGGTGCTGCCGGACGCCTTTGGGCCGGAGCACCTCCCGGGATGATGTCGACGACGCTCTGATCGCGTGCGCGCTGATGCTGGTGAGCGCTAGGACGGGCCCAGCCGTGGTCCACCCAGACGCTGCTCGCTTCGGTCCCATGGCGATGCCACCCACTCCCACCCGGGGCCGGCGCGTCGTAGCCGGGTCTGGGCCGTCCACGAGGAATACCGCACATTTGAATAAGTGCTTACCACCAGCAAACTAGGCCGCCACTGATCCGTACTGGGATGTCACGAATAAGTCGCACAAGTGTTTCGGCGCACCGCCCGCCGTGTTCAACGCGAGGGCAAACCCGTGGCGGCGCAGGCCAACCGCCGCCGCCGCCAACCGCCAACCGTTTGGGAACGGTTGGCCCTCGTCGGTAGGCCACTCAGGGCCGGCCCGATGTGGCCACTACCGCTTCCGTAAGCCGAACCGCTCGTGGGATTGCTCATCGGGACGAAGTGCCTTCAGATCCTTTTTCTATATCCGCGGGCATTTGCTGGATGGGTATAACTGTGGCCCTGTCGGTAGGGCTTGGCAGGATGGGGTTGTGACAGACGCTCTGGTACCCGCCGGCTACGACGATGTGTTGATCCGGCTGAAGGATGAGGTCCGGACCGCCCGGATGAGCGCACAGCGCGCCGCCAATGCGGAGCTGCTCCGTCTGTACCGGACGATCGGGCAGACCATCCTGGAGCAGCAGGCCGTGGCCGGGTGGGGCGGAAGGATCATCGACAGGCTGAGCGCGGATCTGCGGCGGGAGTTCCCCGGCATGTCGGGTCTGGCCCGGTCGAACCTGTACTACATGCGGGCATTCGCCGCGGCCTGGCCGGACGGCGAGGTTGTCCCACGCAGCGTGGGACAACTGCCCTGGCGGATGGTCCGCTGCCTGTTGGACAAGCTCTCCGATCGCGACGAGCGGGACTGGTACGCCGACAAGGCAGTAGGCAACGCCTGGTCGCTACCCGTACTGGAGCACCACATCGCCACCGGTCTGCTGGCCCGTCTCGGTTCGGCGGCCTCGAACTTCGAGGATCACCTGCCCGCAGCCGACTCTGACCTGGCGCAGGAGATGACCAAGGATCCCTATGTCTTCGACTTCCTATCAATGACCGAGCAGGCCGCCGAACGGGACCTCGAGCAGGCCATGATGGACCGGCTGCAGCAGACCCTGATGGAGTTCGGGCACGGCCATGCCTTTGTCGGCCGGCAGGTCCGGTTCGACGTGGACGGCGACGACTTCGTGGTCGACATGTTGCTGTGCAACACTTCTCAGCTGCGGTACGTCGTGATCGAGCTGAAGGTGGGTAAGTTCAAACCGGAGTACGCCGGGCAGATCGGGTTCTACGTCGCGATGGTCGACGACTTGCTGCGGCAGCCGGCCATCCACGCCCCGACCGTTGGCATCTTGCTGTGCACCGACAAAAACGAGAAAGTCGTCCGGTACGCGCTACGGGCCGCTTCGGCCCCGATGGCCATCGCCACCTACACCTACGACAAACTGCCCGCGAACGAACGCGCCGCCCTGCCAGGAGCAGACGTCCTGGCCACCGCGATCGCGCAGGTACCACCATTGGCAGAAGACGACCACGAACAGCCTGAGATCTGAACAAGGCTGCCCGCAAGCGGATCGTCCTACGGCGCACGGAACTGAGCGTCGAGGCGACCGAAGACCAAGATCACGAACTCGACGATTGGGATCCCTGCGGTGACTGGTCCGGTTCCGCCAAGTTTGGCCTCAACACCATGTCCGGACTGCCCAGCCGATCAACCCACCGTTCGACCGGCCGGTGCACGGTGACGGTATGGGTCAACGCATCGGGGCCCGAGGTGCGCGGGCGCGTCAGGGAAAGCTTGGCCGGACCGCACTGGTCAGCGCTTCTGCATCGATGCGTCTGCCAATGGTGCCTCTGTCCTGCAGCAGTGGTCAGCTGATCGCAATCAGCGGATGCTCGGCGGTGATAACGTCGCCCACATCGTGCCGTTCCCACACCTCGGCCTCAACACCTAAGAAGTGGTCCCTTCCTCGACGATCCTGCACGACCAGCAGCCAACGAATTGGAGGCACCGTGCCTGCCCACCCGTGCTGCAGCTCGCCTCCCATCTGCACCCAGACACCCGAGGCGCGGAACTCAAAGTATGTCTTTCGTGTGATTGTCCCCGCGCCGGACCACACCAAGTCCGGAAACAACGCCCGAGCAACTCGAGTACGCCACCGCGCTCGTCGTGCCTTGGGCCGCCTGCTCATCTCATCTCTTTCGGCCGGGCAGCCTCAGGGTCACTGAGAGCGTGTTCTGTCCGACCGGTATCCGTAGGCCGTGGCTCACACCGCGCTGCCTCGGGGTTGGCCCAAATTGCGAGAGTCACGGCGACGGATCCGGACCGGACCGTTACGTCAGTAGTCAGCATTTCGCGGCTTCGTGGCCCCCACGGCATGCTTCATTGAACACGACGCAGCCACCCGCGGAGCGATCGGTGACCGACTATCGGCACAGCCGGAAGTGGATCGCCTTCGGCAGGGTGTTCGCGCCGGGCACAGAGAGACGAGCGAGTCTCGCGTCGCCGAACTCGGACCACAAAGTGAGACGCAACATTGTCGTCACAACCACCCTCGTGGTGCCTTCCATTGTCGGGGCCGTCCACCACGATGGGGTGTGACCAACTCCAGACCAGACCCGAACGCTGTCGGACGGAGTGGGGCGGACCAGAGAACCGGATTCGAGCCGATCCTGGTATCGCTACTGGACCTGTACTCCACGTGGTCTCCAACTCCGCCGGGTCGGCAATCCGCAGCGGGTACCAGCGCGTTGCACACATCGCTCACGGTTGGTAGCAGCGGGTTCACCGTGGTGCGGAGGCGGTCGTCCTGTTGGACGAAGTTGATTACGCGGATCAGGCCGTCGCCATTGGCCGGTCGATGTTAGAGCAGGCCCTTGCGCTCCGGTGGCTGGCAGCGGAGGGCGACCGCGTCGAGAACCCATTGGCGCGCGGCCAGGCGCTAGCGGCAGCGAAGCGCCGCGACGCTCACGCTGGAGCTGGTTGGAACCTCATCGACCTGAACCAGTTCGATGCCGTCATCGCCAGCACGCGCGACCGGACAGACGACCAATACCTGAAGTTCATCCTGCGTCTTCGTGCCTACGGGGCCGCGGCGAGCCTCCCGCAATACCTCGCATCCGAACGCGTCCACCCCAGCTACCAATCGGCTCTCTCCTACGTCGATGTCACGGACCCAGCCGACCAGCCCGCCTCAGCGGCGCGTTGCCTTCACGGTCGAGCGAGGCAGCCGACCCGCTTTCGAGAACCCGGTGAAGGTGTCACCGTCGATGGTCACGTCGAAGGCCAGGTTGAGACGCATCGGCTTGGTCACCACCTGGTTCCAGGTGACCCGACCGTCGCCGTGCGAGGTAAGATCGGTCAACGGAACCGTATCTCCCTTGCTTTCCGCCCGGCCCGACAGCACCCCGCCGGCCTCGGTGAAGTCGAACACCGCGGGGACCGTTCCGATGGGTGTCTTCATGGTGACGTCCCAGGAACCGACGATGCTGGTGGATGTTTCGCTCTCGGTGCTCATGACTGCCTCTCGGTCAGGCGGCGAGGACGGGCTGCCGCCACGTCACGCCGCGTCGTTGGTATTCGAAGAGCTGTTCGACCTTGATCGCGATGTCGGAGCTGTAGAAGCGCTCCAACAGGTAGAGGCCGAGGTCGAGCCCGGAGGTGACGCCGCCCGCGGAGATCAGGTCGCCGTCGTCGACGACCCGGGCGGAGATCGCGTTGACGCCGGTGGCGTCCAGGACGTCCTGGCCGAGGATGTGCGTCACGGCGTTGCGGCCCACGATCAGGCCCGCCATGGCCAGGATGAGTGAACCACCGCAGACGGTGACGACGGTGACCTCGGGGTTGTCGAGCGCCTCCTGCATCAGCGGGACCAGTGAACTCTGCGCGGCCCGGCCCAGCAGCACTGGGATGGTCTCGTCGCCGTTGTCGGGGTCGCCCTCGGTCGGGCCGGATGCACCCGGGAGGATGACCAACCCGGGCTTGCTCGGGTCGAGCTTGGCCGCGGCGGTCAAGACCAGGCCGCGCGTACCGGAGACGAACGGCCGTGGCTCGTCCGCCGACACCAGTTCGATGACCAGATCGTCGCCGGCGAAATCGCTCCCGGCCGAGAGCACCTCCAACGGGGCGATGACGTCGAGCGGATCGAATCCATCGAACAGCACTATCTGCGCGTACATGGCAACTCCCGGATTGGTGACGACGATGTGACGTGAGGGACGAAGGTAGGTCCACCGTGCGGCAGTTCGGCGAGCGCGACAAGTGGCTTCTTGGCCACATTACAAACGAATCTGGCCAGACCCCGAAATGTGCCGGTCGCTCGCAGATTGTGCTGGTGGAAAGGTAGAATGGGGCGATGCGCTGCGTTGCTGTCGTCGCTGTCCCCGAAGTCATAGCATTCGATCTGGCCACGCCCGTGGAAATTTTCGGTCGGGCTCGGCTGCCCGGCGGGGAGCCTGCCTACCGCGTGCTGGTCTGCGGTGACGGCACTGCGGTCGACGCCGGGCCACTGACGCTCATTCCGGGCAGCGCCCTGGACGCCGTGGAACGCGCCGACACGGTGATCGTGCCGGGCAGTCGCCGGCCCCAGCGGCCGGTGCCCGGCCCCATCATCGCCGCATTGCAGAACGCCGTCGCTCGCGGCAGTAGGGTGGCCTCGATCTGCGTCGGTGCCTTCGCGCTGGCCCAGGCCGGAGTGCTGGACGGGCGGCGGGCGACCACCCACTGGAATGCGGTGGAGCTGTTCCGCAGCATGTACCCGGCGGTGTTGCTGGACCCCGCCGCGATGTTCACCCAGGACGGCCCGGTGCACACCTCGGCCGGGGCGGCGGCCGGCCTGGACCTGTGCCTGGAGCTCATTCGGCTGGACTACGGGATCGCCGTCGCGGCCGACGCCGCCCGGACGGCCGTCATGCCGCTCTATCGTGAGGGCGGCCAGGCACCGTTCATCCTGTCCCGTCCACCGGCCGCGCTGGACGACTCGCTGACCAGCCTGCTGGAATGGCTGGAGAGCAACGCACACCGCGAGCTCACCCTCGGCGACATGGCCGCACGGGCCCACATGAGCATCCGCACGCTGAACCGGCGGTTTCAGGACCAGCTCGGGTCCAGCCCCATGGCCGCCCTGCTCGGCATACGCGTGCGGCTGGCTCGCGAGGCGTTGGAAACCACCGTGCACCCGGTGGAGCGGATCGCACACCAGGTGGGCTTCGGCTCGGCCGTGAACCTTCGCATCCAGTTCAAACGAGTCGTCGGGATGTCGCCGCAGGCCTACCGGCAGGTTTTTCGGGCCGATGCGGAGTCGGTGCCGGCGTAGCGTCCGACCGCCGCCGTGGTCTTGGCCGGCCGTTCAACCAGTCAGTCGCTTGTCACACTGTTCAACTAGTCGACAGTGTGTTGAGGTATCGTACAGAGTGAATGGTATCCAGACGAAGCGATCAGAGCCCCCGGTGGCCGCTCGCGATCCGACAGGAAGAGGCCAGGCATGAGTACTCGGACAGCGGAGCGGTTCGACCTGGGCGACGTGATCCTGGACAGCGGACAGGTGCTCCACCAGGGCAACCTCGTCTACCAGACCTACGGTGAGCTGGCGCCGGACCGGAGCAACGCGATCCTGTATCCGACCTTCTTCGGCGGCACCCACCTCGAGAACGAGTGGTTGATCGGGGCGGGCCGGGCCCTTGACCCGGCTCGATGGTTCGTCATCGTGCCCAATCTGATCGGCAACGGCGTCTCCACCTCGCCGTCCAATGCGATCGGGCCGGATGCCGGTCGGGGATTCCCGCTCGTCACCTTCCGCGACCAGGTGAGGGTGCAACACCGGTTGGTCGTCGAGCGATTCGGGATCGAGCGCCTACAGGCGGTCGTCGGCTGGTCGATGGGCGCGTGCCAGGCGTTCCAATGGGCGGTCAGCTACCCGGACATGGTGGAACGCATCCTCCCGTTCTGCGGATCGGCCCGCACCAGCGAGCACAACCACGTGTTCCTGGACGGCGTGGACGCCGCCATTCGCGCCGACCAGAGATTCGCCGACGGCGACTACACCAGTCAGCCGCTGGCCGGCCTGCGGGCGGCGGCGATCGTCTACGCCGGGTGGGGCTTCAGCCAGCCGTTCTACCGCGAGCGTGGCTACCGGGAACTGGGCTTCGATTCCCGGGAGGACTTCATCGCCGGGTTCTGGATCCGGATGTTCACCGAGAACCGCGACGCCAACGACCTGTTGTCCATGATCCGCACGTGGAAGAGCGGCGATGTCGGGGCCGGGCCGTTCGGCGGCGATCTGGCCGGAGCCCTGGGCAGCATCCGGGCCCGCACCATCGTGCTGGCCGCGGAACGTGACCTCTACTTCTGCGCCGAGGACGCCGCCACGGATGCCGCCGCCATCCCGGGCGCTGATTTCCGCGTCATCCCCGGCATCTGGGGACACTCCGGCGGAGCCGGCCTGCACGAGCCGGACAACGCCGTGGTGGACGCCGCTCTCGCCGAACTGCTGGCCGGCTGACATGACCGTCGCGACCATGCCCTATTTCATCGAGGCGTCCGGGGTGCGGCCGGCCGAATGGCGCTCCCTGATCTCGCGGATGCTCGTCGGCATGGACTCGGTGACCCAGGACGACCCGGAGTTCATGGGTGACCTGCGCTGCCGCACGGTCGCCGACATCCGCTTTGCCGACCTGACAGCCACCCCCTCCGACTCGCGCCACGACCGATCGGACGTCCGGGCCGCGTACCTGCTCTGCTATCAGGTCACCGGGTGGGGGACCATCGAGCAGGACGGCCGCACGGCGCACCTGGGGCCGGGCGACCTGGCCGTGTTCGCCACCCATCGGCCGTCCCGGATGAGCATCGGCGCCGACTTCCGGTCCATGTCGCTGCGGGTACCGGCCGACCTGCTGGACATTCCACCGGGGCGAATCGATCAGCTCACCGCGACGAGGATCGCGGCCGACTCGGGATTCGCCCCGTCGATGGCGGCCTACTTCGGCTGTCTGGCCGACCTGCTCGACACCCTGACGCCGGACAGCCGGCAGTACGCCATGAACACCGCCGTCGGCCTGTTCTCCACCCTGGTGCATGTCGGCCTGGACGCCGGTGCCCGGGCCGGCGGCTGGGGCCGGGCGGCACTCAAGCTCGAAATACTGGACTACATCGAGGAACAGCTGCCCAATGCGGCGCTGTCGACCGTCATGATCGCCGAGGCGCACTTCATCTCGGTGCGCCATCTGCACAACCTGTTCCGGGGCGATGACGACACCGTCGGCGCGTACATCCGGAGGCGCCGCCTCGGCCGGTGCGAGCAGGACCTGAAGGATCCGGGCCGGCGGGACGTGCCGGTGGCCACCATCGCCCGACGCTGGGGGTTCGAGAGCCCCTCCCATTTCGGGCAGATGTTCCGCGAGCAGCGCGGGGAGACCCCGGCATCTTTCCGGCGCCGGACCGCCTTGATCGAACAGGGCTGACTCGGCCGCGAAACCGTGCAGTGAAACGACATCGCGGTGCACGGGCGGGAGATCCCAGATCGGTATTTCAGTCCTAAGTTGTTGACAACGCAAGTATTTGCCAGACCCAAGTGTCGCTGCCCCTCCAGGACGGCGTCGACTGGCGAATTTCCTTCCAGCAAGGGACTCGCATGACGACCACATCACGCAACAAGGCCGAGCTACCCACCCGTTACGCCATCGTGGGGGCCGGCCCCGGCGGTCTGATCATCGCCCGCGCCTTCCGCCGGGCCGGCATCGAGTTCGACATCCTGGAGCGCTACCACCAGATCGGCGGAATCTGGAACATCGATCAGCCCGGCTCACCGATGTACGAGAGTTGCAACTTCATCGCCAGCAAGAAGCGCGGCGCCTTCGTCGGCTATCCGATGCCCGAGGATTACCCGGATTTCCCGACCTGGTCCCAGATCCGGGATTACATCCAGGCGATGGCGCGGGACTACGGGCTCGAAGAGGCCGTGGAGTTCAACACCGAGGTCACCTCGGCCGAGCCGGTCTCCACCCCGGCGGGGGTGTATTGGAACGTCGAATTGGGCCATATCGGATCGGGCCCCGCCGGATCGGGCCCCGCCGGATCGGGCCAAGTCGAGACCCGGCAGTACCGGGGAGTCGTCTACGCCGGCGGCCACGAGTGGAACTCGTTCGTGCCGCACATCGAGGGCCTGGACACGTTCACCGGCCGGGCCATCCATTCCCGCGACTATCGGTCCACCTCTGAGTTCGCCGGTCGACGCGTCCTGGTCGTCGGGGCCGGAAACTCGGGCATCGACATCGCCTCGGACGCGGCGTTCACCGCCGACCGCGCCCTTCTTTCCACCCGGCGCGGATACTGGGTCCTGCCCAAGCAGGTCTTCGGGGTGCCGACCCCGGACTACATCGACGGCACCGAACCGCTGCCGGATCGATTTCCGTTCCAGGGCCTGGATACCGCGGACAAGCGGATCGGCCTGCTGCTCACCGTCATCGGCGACCTCACCCGCTTCGGTCTGCCCGCCCCGGACCACCCGCTCACCGCCACCCATCCGATCGTCAGCAACACCGTGCTCCACTACCTGGCCCACCACCGGCTGACCCGCAAGCCCGATGTCCGTTCCGTCTCCGGTGACACGGTCAGCTTCGTGGACGGCAGCACCGAAACGGTGGACGTGATCGTCCTGGCCACCGGTTACGACATCAATATTCCCTGGCTTCCAGCGGGTCTCGTGCAGTACCGCAACGGCCGACCCGTCACGCACCTGTCCACCTTCTTCCCCGGGCTGGACAATTTCTACTCGGTCGGCCTCACGCACACCGCTGACAACGGCTACCAGAATTTCGACGAGTTCAGCCAGCTGATCGCGGCCGACGTGCGGGCCACGCTGTACGGCGAGAACGCGGAAGCCGTCAACCGTCTCAAATACGACTACCACCCGGACCTGGTCGGCGACCTCCCGCTGGTCAAGACCCGGCGCAACGAGAACCAGTGGAACGCAGCCGAAATGCGCCGCGCCCTGAACGAGATCGAGGTGGAGTTCGGGATTCCGATCCCGGCCTGGAACGACCAGGAATTCTACCGCGGCCAATTGGTGGATCCGGCCGCCGTCCATTCCGCACCGCAGCTCGTGGGGAGCTGAACCCCTGACCGCATGAATATCTCCGACCTCGAACTTGCGACCGAGAGTATTCGAACCAGAACATCCGAACGAGAAAAGAGGACAGACATGGAATTCCTCCCCCTGCCGGCCGCCGAGCTACGAGCACGAGGCTGGACACCCGACGAGCTGGCCAACGTCGAGACCGTCGTGGCCAGCTACGGCCTGCTCAGTTCCGGCACCGTCGGCGAGACCGAGCTGGCCCGCCGGTACGACCCCGGATACATCGATCACGCCTCGACCGTCGCCGGCGGCGACCTGAAGGCGTTGGCCGCCTTCGTCAGCGGGTTCCAGAGTTCCTTCCCGAACGGCGCCATCCACGTCGAGCAGATCCTGGCCGACGGGCCGTCCGTCTTCGTCCACACCCGCGCCCGGCGCGCTCCGGAACACGAGTGGGACACCGTGATGGAGGTCTTCCGGGTGGAGGGCGGTCGCATCGCCGAGCACTGGGAAGCCATCCAACCGTGGGACTTCCCCCAGTCGACGGCCGACTCGTCGTCCCGGACGGAGGTGCACGCATGAAGGTGACCGCCCCGGACGGAGTCCAGCTCGACGTGCAGATCACCGGGGACGACGACGCACCTCCGGTGCTGTTCCTGCACGGGGTGTCCTCCAGCAGCCTGACCTACGACTGGCTGCCGCCGAAGGTGACCGAAGGCCGCCGCATCGTCAAGGCCGACTTCCGAGGACACGGTGCCTCCGGCCACCGGGCGAACACCTACACCCGGCCGTACTACGTCGACGACGCGAAGGCCGTGCTGGAGCAGGCGATCGGGCGCCCGGCGGTACTGGTCGGCTTCTCGCTGGGCGGCATCGTCGGGTGGGAACTCGCACAGACCCGACCCGACCTGCTGAACGCGGTGTTCCTGGAGGAACCGCCGCTGTTCCCGGACGACGTCTACCGGAACAGCCCGATCCCGGCGGTGCTGCGGGCGACCATCGAACAGGAAAAGGACTGGAAGGCCAGGGGAATCGACCTGGACCAGGCCGCGGAAGAACTCGGGCGGAATCCCGCGGGCCCCGGCGTGATCATGTCCGAGATGCTGATCCCGGAGAGCATCAGGGCCCTGGCCGCGTCCACCCTGGTCCGCGACCGCGGCGTGACCGAGGCCGCGATCGACGCCACCATGACCCTGGGCATCGACCCGGTCGCCCCGGTCCACGTGCCCACGCTGATCCTGGCCGGCGGCAAGATCGACTCGGTGTTCAGCCGGGAGCACGAGGCGCGGATCGCCCAGCTGCATCCCGAGGTCGTCCTGCACCGGGTGGCGGAGGCCGGCCATGGCGTGCACACCTCACTGTTCGGCCGGGAAGCCTACCTGCAGTTGCTGGTGAACTTCCTGGACCGCCACGCCCGGTAGAGGTGAGAGCGACGGTGGTGTGAGAGCGGGCCTCCACGCCCGGGTAGTGGCTACCCGGGCGTCAAGCGTTGTTCACGGAAGCGGTCAGAGACGGTTCCAGGCTTCGGTGAGCACGATGCGGAGCTTCTGCTCGATCTCGTCGAACTCCGTCTGGCCGCAGATCAGCGGCGGAGCGACCTGGACGACGGGGTCGCCGCGGTCGTCCGCCCGGCAGTAGATCCCGTTGGCGAACAGTGCGCCGGAGACGTACCCGCGCAGTACCCGCTCGCACTCCTGGGCGTCGAAGGTCTCCTTCGTCTTCTTGTCCTTGACCAGTTCGATCCCGTAGAAGTAGCCGTCCCCTCGCACGTTCCCGACGATCGGCAGGTCGTACAGCTTCTCCAGGGTCGAGCGGAACCTGTTCTCGTTCCGCAACACGTTGCCCAGCAGGTCTTCCCGCTCGAACAGGTCCAGGTTGGCCAGGGCCACCGCGCAGGAGACCGGGTGCCCGCCGAAGGTGTACCCGTGGGCGAAGGAAACGCCCTTCCTGCCGAACGGCTCGTAGATCCGGTCGGAGATGATCGCGCAGCCCAGCGGCGAGTAACCGGACGTCAGACCCTTCGCGGTAGTGATGATGTCGGGTTGGTAGCCGAACTTCTGGGCGCCGAACATGGTGCCGAGACGGCCGTAGGCGCAGATCACCTCGTCGGAGATCAGCAGGACGTCGTGGTCGTCGCAGATCTCGCGCACGCGGTCGAAGTATCCCGGCGGTGGCGGGAAGCACCCGCCCGCATTCTGGACCGGCTCGAGGAAGACGGCCGCGACGGTGGCCGGCCCTTCGGCCAGGATGGCCTCCTCGATCCGGTCGGCGGCCCACAGACCGAACATCTTCTCGTCGTCGGCCACGAATTCCGGTGCCCGGTAGAAATTGGTGTTCGGCACCCGGAACGTCCCGGGTACCAAGGGTTCGAACGCCTCCTTGAACGGCGGGACGCCGGTGATCGACAGGGCGCCGGAAGTGGTGCCGTGGTAGGCGATGGCCCGCGAGATGACCTTGTGTTTCCCGGGTTTCCCGATCAGCTTGAAGTACTGCTTGGCGACCTTCCAGGCCGTCTCGACGGACTCGCCGCCGCCGGAGGAGAAGAACACCTTGTTCAGATCACCCGGAGCGAGCGCGGCCAACCGGTCGGCCAGTTCGATGGCGGTGGGGTGGGCGTAGGACCAGATCGGGAAGAAGGCGAGCTTATTGGCCTGGTCGTAGGCGGCTCTGGCCAGTTCCTCGCGACCGTGTCCGGCCTGCACGGTGAACAGCCCGGACAGCGCGTCGAGGTACTTGTTCCCGTTGGTGTCGAAGATGTAGCTGCCCTCGCCCCGCTCGATCGTCGGGACGTCGGTGTTGTCGTAGGACGACATCCTGGTGAAGTGCATCCATAGATGGTCGGTGGCCTTGCCGGTTCTGGGCATACCGATCATATTGACTGAGTTTTCGGTCAAGGGCAAGTGAATCCGTTGACAATCTGTTTTCAGACTACGGAAAAACTCGTCCACTGCCCGAGACCCCGATCACCGAAGGACGGCCAGGGGAACCGGATGCCTTGGTCAGGTCGACGGGATCGATGCGTCCGGATGAGAAGAAGGGGCAGCCGTACGCCGCCGGGGCACCCATCCCGGACGGGGTGTCGAGGCCAGCAGCTCTCGGGTGTAGGCCTGCTGCGGGGCGTCCAGGACCGCTTGCGCGGGACCGTACTCGACCGTGCGGCCTCGGCGGAGCACGAGAACGTCATCGGCGATCTGGCGCACGACCCCGAGGTCGTGGGTGATGAACAGGTAGGCGGTGTCGGTCGCGCGCTGGAGGTCGGCCAGGACGTTGAGGACCTGCGCCTGGACGGAGACGTCCAGGGCTGAGACGGCTTCGTCCAGGACGATGACCTGGGGGCGGGCGGCGAGGGCACGGGCGATCGCGACCCGCTGGCGCTGCCCCCCGGAGAGCGCTCTGGGCGCGGACGACAGGTGGCCGGCGCCCAGGCCGACCGATTCCAGCAGGTCGACCACCCGGGCGCGCCGCTGGTCCCGGGTGAGGGTGTCGTGCAGAGCCACCACCTCGGCGATCGCCGAGCCGACGCGCTGGGCCGGGTCGAGTGAGGTGAACGGGTCCTGGGAGACGAGTTGCAGCTGGGCGCCGCGCCGCCGACGCATCCGGCCGGACCGGCCGGACCGACTGCGGTCCTCACCGCAGACCATCACTCGTCCGGTGGTGGCGTCGATGACGCCGGTGAGCGCGGCGGCGATCGTCGACTTCCCCGCGCCGGACTCGCCGACCAGTGCGAGCGTGCGGCCGGCCTGGACGGTGAAGCTGACGTCCTCGACGACCGCGATACCGCCGTAGGACCTGGTGAGGTGCTCGACCTCGACGACGGCGGTCACGTCGCGGCCTCCTGCGCCGCGGCGCCGACGAAGTCGATCTGCAGTGTGCCGGCCGCGATCTCGTCGGCCCGGTGGCACCGCACCTGCCCCGCGGGATGGTCCGTCAGCGCGGGCAAAGAGGTGTGACAGACCTGGACCCGTACCGGGCACCGTGTGACGAAGGGGCAACCCGCCGCGTATTCGGCGGCCGGCAACGGCGTTCCGGGCACCGCCGGGATTCGCTCCAGGCGGTGGTCCAACGGCGGCCGTGAGGCCAACAGTCCGATCGTGTAAGGGTGTCTGGGCCGGTCGCGAAGGACGTCCGAGGTCGCCGTCTCGACGATCATCCCGGCGTACATGACGGCGACCCGTGAGCAGAAGGCGAGCGCGAGGTCGAGGTCGTGCGTCACGAAGATCATCGCGGTGTCCTGCTCACGACGTAGGTCGTCGGTCAGCACGAGGACATCCGATTGTGTCGTCACGTCGAGCGCGGTCGTGGGCTCGTCGGCCAGGATCAGCCGCGGACGCGCCAGCAGCACGGACGCGATCATGATGCGCTGCAGCAATCCTCCGGACAGCTCGAACGGGTACTGCCGCATGCGCCGAGCCGCGTCCGTGATCCCCATGTTCGCCAGCAGCTCCCGGGCCCGGGCCGAGGTGGCCGTCAGGTCGTCACCGCTGTCGCGGGCCGCCTCGAGCAGGAAGTCGCCGATACGGCGGATCGGGTTGATGGCCACGCGCGGGTCCTGGAAGATGAAACCCACTGTGCGACCGCGGTAGTGGCGCAGCGCCGTCCGACGCAGGCCGCCCACGTCGGCGTCGCCGACGGTGATCGTGCCGGTCACGTGCGCGCCGGGCGGTGCCAGGCGGGCGATGCAGCGCAGCGTCATGGACTTGCCTGACCCGGACTCGCCGACCAGGCCGAACGCCTCGCCGCGGGCGACATCGAGGTCGATCCCCAGCAGTATGTGGGCGGGTCCGTCGTCTCCGGGCAGGTCCATGCGCAGCCCGCGGATGCTGACCAGCGGCTGGGTCATGTCGGGTCCTTCCCGATCGTGGCCAGTGTCCGTCGCTTGCTCCGCCAACGGCCGGTCGCCTTCTCACCGGACAGCCGGGCGCCGATCGTGAAGAACGAGAGAACCACCGCCACGATCGCCACGCTCGCCGCGATGGCCTGGCCGGGATGGCCCTGCAGGATGGCGTCGTGGTCGCTGACCATCACACCCCAGTCGGACCGGGGCGCCTGCACGGCCAGGCCCAGGAACGACAGCGACGCGAGGTCGACGAGCGCGTAGGCGAACGCCACCGTCGCCTGGCCGACGATCAACGGCGTCAGGTTGCGGAGCATGTGCCAGGTGGTGATCTTCAGGACGCCGACCCCCTGGACCGACAGGGCGGTGACGTAGGCGAGCCCCCGCTCGCGTTCTGCCGCCGCGACGACCACCCTGGCCACGTAGGGCACATAGGCGATGGCCAGCGCGATCACCGCCGCCCACAGGCCGGGCCCGAAGAGCGAGACGGTGAGGATCGCCAGCAACAGACCGGGGATGGCGAAGATGATGTCCAACACGCGATTGACCCCGAACGCGATCCAGCCGCCGCACCACGCCGCGCTCAGCGCGAGTGGCACCCCGATCGCCACCGACAGCGCGATGATCGCGGCCGGCCCGAGCAGGCTGGTCTGCGCTCCGTAGATCAGCCGGGACAGGATGTCGCGGCCGGTGCCATCCGTTCCGAGCAGGTGACCGGCGCCGGGCGCCTGGTAGGCGGCGAGCAGGTCGCCGATGACCGGGTCGTGCGGGGCGATGAGCGGCGCGAACACCGCGACCACGACCGCGATCACGATGACGGCCGCGGCCACCCAGCCGGAGAATCCCCACCGGGGAAGGCGCATGGCGCGGACCGGTCGCGCCTTGATCGAGGCCGCGGTCATCGCGCGGCCGCCGTGTGCCGGAGCCGCGGGTCAAGGACCGCGTTCAGGACGTCGGCCAGGGTGTTGAGCACGACGAAGGCCAGGACGAAGAGCAACGAGATCGCCTGCACCACGGGAAAGTCCTTCTGCTGGACGGATGAGATCAGCAACTGGCCCAGGCCGCCCAGTCCGAACGCGTTCTCGACGACCACTGCACTGGCGAAAAGTCCGGCGATCTGCAGCCCGGCCACCGTGACGACGGTGTTGGCCGACAGTCGCAGCACGTGGCTGCGCAGGATTCGCGGTGTCTTGATCCCCCTGGCCCGTGCTGTCTCCACGACTTCCGAGGCCAGCTGTCCTCTGGTGACCGCCCGGGTCGTGCGGGCCAGTAACCCGAACGAGATCGCCGCCAGTGAGATCGCCGGCAGGGTCAGGCTCTTGACCTGACCGCCGAACCCGGGTTCCAGGCCGTAGCTGGGGAACCAGCCCAGGCTCACCGCGAAGATCGAGATGGCCACCGAGGACGCGACGAACGCGGGCAGTGCGGTGGCGACCGAGGTGACGGCGGTGATCAGGACGTCGACCGCCCCCGGCCGCAGGGCCGACAGCAGCCCGAGCCCGACTCCGGCCACCAACGCGATGACGGCGGTGTAGCCGACGAGCTCCAGCGTGATCGTCATCGGATGCGAGATCCTTTGCGCCACAGACTGGTTGGTGATCAGCGAGGTGCCCAGATCGCCGTGCAGCACGCTCCACAACCACTGCGCCCACCGCAGCAGGAACGGCTGGTCCAGGCCCAGGTAGTGCCGTACCTGCAGCCGGACCGCCGGGGACGGAGGATGCGAGCCGAACAGGACGTTCTCCGGGCTGCCCGGGGCCAGGTAGATGCTCGAGTACACCACGAAGCTGGCCACCAGCAGCGTGATGACGAGCCCCATCAGTCTGCGCAGGGTGAATGTCAGCATGATCGCGGCGCCTTCCTGACCCGGGTGTCGCGGCTACTTGCCGGAGATGGCGGCCGCCCACGGCGAGGTCATGAACGAGAAGCTCAGCGTCGCGCCGGACAGCTTGTTCGACAGGTAGACCGTGGCCCGCGGCTGCACGATCGGGATGGCCGGCAGTCCCTGGGCGATCTGCGCCTCGGCCTTGACCAGGACCTGCGCGCGCTTCGTCGGGTCGCTGGTGGCCCAGGCGGTGTTCAGGGCGGCGTCCACCGTGGCGTTGGAGTACCCGCTGAAGTTGTTGTCACCCGTTGTCGCCGCGAGCAGGGAGTCCTGGAGCAACGGCTCGGGCAGCTCGACATAGCTCTTGGTCAGGAAACCGTCGAAGGGCGCCCGCGCCTTCGGGTCGGCGAACAGCGATCCGTACTGCTGGCTGGGCAGACCCTGGATCTTCACGGCCAGCCCGATGGCGTTGCCCGCCTGCTGCAGCACGGTCAGGATCTGCGTGCTCTGTGTGTCCCCGGTGGGGTAGCCCAGGGTCACCGGTTTACCGGTGGCGCCGGCGGCTTTGATCAGTGCGGTCGCGGCCGCGACATCGGTCGGTTTCGCCAGCGGTGCGTAGGCGGCTCCGAAGACGCTCTTCGCGTAGCCCCAGACGCCCGGACCCGACAGCGCGTAGAGCGGATCGGCGGTGCCGCTGTAGACGGTCCTGGCGATGCCGACGCGGTCGATGGCCATCGACAGCGCCTTCCGGACCCGTGGGTCGGCCAGCGTCCCCGTCGACTTCGACATGAGTAGATCGACGTTCTCCGGTGTCGAACCGACGCCGCCGATGTAGGTCTTGCCGGTGGTGGACGACTTGAGCTCGGCCAGCAGCCCGGAGGGGATGTTGAACCCGCCGTCGATCTGCCCTGAGGTCAGGGCGTTCGCCAGCGCGGAGGGATCGCTGGGGTACAGGAAGGTGAACGAGGACGCGTGCGCGGCCCGGGCGGTGTTCCAGTAGTTCGGGTTCTTCTTGATCACCAGCTTGCTGGTGCCGTCGAAGGATCCGAAGGAGAACGGACCGGTGCACATGACGCCCACCTTCGGGCTGCCGAAGTTCTGCCCGGCCTTCTCCGTGAACGCCTTCTCGACGACGGCGCCGGACAGAGTGGCCAGGATCGGGTTGAATTCGGTCGTCGGGCTCTTGAAGGTGATCCTCACCTGGGTCGGTGAGGTGGCCGTGATCGAGGCGACCCGGGCGAAGCTGCCGGCGTAGTTGGAGCCGACATTCGGGTCGAGGTTGCGGTTGAGGCTGTAGGCGACGTCGGCGGCCGTCATGGCGGTGCCGTCCCAGAACTTCACGCCCGAGCGGATGGTCAGCACCTCGTGCAGGGGGTCGGGGTTGCTGGTGGCCGAGGCCAGACCCGGGGTGATCGCGTAGTCGGGCCCGACCCGCAGAATCGGTTCGCACATGTTCGGGATGACGGTCTCTTCGGGGTAGTCCGCGAGCTTCACCGGATCAAGGCTGATGGGCGGACGGTAGTCGCCGTACCAGTTCACGTTGCCCACTGTGCCGCTGCCGGTACCCGTGCCGATCTGGCTGGCGTTGCTGGACACCACGGTCACCGCCCCGCCCGTGGGGGCAGTCGTCGTGGTCGACGAGGAGCTGCACGCGGCCAGGGCGAGTGCGAGCAGGCCGGCCCCGAACACAACTGCGATCGAGCGTGATCTGGTCATTCGCTGCTCCTCAACTGATGTGTTTGCCCGTCGTGGACCAGGCGACCAGCGACGTAGGTGCGGTGGACCCGAGCCGTGTGGATCAGTTCGGGGTCGAGCGCGAACAGATCGCGGTCGAGTATGACGAGGTCGGCGTCCGCGCCCACCGTCAAGGCCGGCCCGAGTGCCAGGGCCTGCCGGGAACCCTGCGTGTAGGCCGTGATCGCGGTGGACAGCGTCAGTGACTGGGACTTCTCCAGGGCGGGGGTACCGGCCGGGGCGTTCGGGCTGATGCGGTTCACCGCGGTGTGCAGGCCCAGGATGGGGTCGGGGCTGCTGACCGGCCAGTCGCTGCCCATCGCGATGCGCGCACCGCCCGCGACCAGGTCGGCGAACGGGTACTGCCCGCGGGCGCGTTCGGGCCCGAGGAACGGGATGGTCAGCTCGTCCATCTGCGGCTCGTGGCAGGCCCACAGCGGCTGCAGGTTGGCGATCGCCCCGATCTCGCCGAACCGTCCGATATCGGCGGGGTCGACGATCTGCAGGTGCGCCAACTGGTGTCGACGGTCGGCCACGCCGGTCAGGCCGTCCAGCGCGTCGAGGACCTCACGGACGGCGCGGTCACCCAGCGCATGGAAATGCACCTGGAAGCCTGCGGCGTGCAGGCCGTGGACCACCAGGGTGAGCAGGTCCGGGTCGAGGAAGCTGAGGCCCCGGTTGCCGGTGGGGTGCCCGCAGCGGTCGAGGTACGGGGCGAGAAGGCTCGCCGTGAAGGTCTCGGCCACACCGTCCTGCATGACCTTCACCGTCTCGGCACGGTAGCGGCCGCCCTGGGTGCGGCCCGCGGTGGCACGGACCTCGGCCAGCCGCCGGATCTGTTCGCCGACCCCGTCGGCCGGGCAGGTGCGGTCCCACCACAGGGCGGCCCTGACCCGCGCGGTCAGCCACCCGGCGTCCGCGGCGGCCAGGTACGCCTGATGTGCCCCGTCCGCGCCTTCTTCGGTGCGGACCAGCGCGTCCTGCCACGCGACGATGCCGAGCGAATGCAGATAGCCCTGGGCGGCCCGCAACCCGGCCTCGTGGTCCGCCGGTGTGCTCGTCGGCAGGAGCCGTTCCACGAGTTCCATCGCGCCTTCGTGCAGCAAACCCGTCGGGGTGCCGTCGGCGTCGCGTTCGATCCGCCCGTCAGCGGGATCTGCACTGCTGCTGGAGATTCCGGCGCTCCGCAGGGCCGCCGAGGACACCCAGGCGGAGTGGTGGTCGCGATTGACGAAGAAGGCCGGGCGGTCGCCGAGCAGTTCGTCGAGCAGGCGTCCCTCCGGTCGGCCGTCCGGAAAGGCCGCCATCGCCCAACCGCCACCCATGACCCACTGATGATTCGGGTGGTCGGCACCGTAGCGGGCGATGATCTCGGCGTAGTCCTGCACGTTGTGGGCCTCGCTGAGGTCGCAACGCGCCATCTCGATGCCCCCGATGACCGGGTGCACATGGGCGTCCACGAAGCCCGGCAGGACCAGACGCCCGTCGAGTTCGACGACCTCGTCCGCCGAGGCCAGGTAACCGGCGACTTCGGAGTTGCTGCCGATGGCCAGGATCCGCTCGCCCCGGAAGACCAGGGACTGACCGAAATCGATCGGCGCGCTCGGGCGGAACACGCGACCACCGCGCAGGACGACGGTGCGCTGATCGGTGTCCATGACGTGCCTCTCGGAGCGGCCCGGTAGTTCGTGGCCGCACCAGCAAAGCGCACCTCTGGCGTGTTGTCAACACTGTTGACAGCACTGATGGGAGTAGCATCCGAACGGACCTGAGGAGAGGGCATGAACACGTCAGAGACCGCCGCGCAGCACGGCGCCGCGGCGTCCGCTGCGTCGGCGGGGGCGTCCGCGAGGGCTTCGGGGGGGGCGTCGGGGGGGAGGCACAGAGCGGGAACGAGTCAGAACCCACCGAGTCAGAACACACCGACGGGCCGGCTCGAATCCCCGGCACTGTCGGCGGATTCCATCCTGGATGCGGCACTCGAACTGGCCGAACGGGAGGGTGCCGGAGCCCTCACGGTGCGGCGCCTCGGCCTCGAGCTCGGGGTCGATCCGACGGCGTTCTACCGGCATTTCCGGGACAAGGACGAGCTCCTCCTTGCGCTGAGCGACCGCATCATTGGCATGACGTTGGAGCGCATCACCCCGGTCGAGGACTGGCGCGACATGCTCCGTGGAATCGTCCGGGAAGCGCGGGTGATGAACCTGCGCTACCCGGCGGTCACCAGCCTGACCTTCGCCCGGATCACCGGCGGCCCCGCCGAGCGCCAGATGGTCGAGACCATCGTCGACACCATCTCGCGGGCCGGGCTGCCGCCCGATCAGACTGCGCTGTACTACCGGGCCATCGTCGATGCCATGTTGTCGTTGACCGGACAGACCGCCGCCGAAGCCAATCTCGAGCCCGCTGTGCGCGCGAAGGACGAGACCGCCTGGACGCGCATCTACGGCCTGCTGCCCCAGACGGAATTCCCCGCCACGCGGGCGCACGCCCTGGAGCTGGCCCAGGTGAGCGATGAGCAGGTCTTCGACGCCGTCATCGACGCCGTCATCGACGCGGTCGACGCGCGCGTCCAGATCCACCGCACCGCCCGGGGAGCGTGACCGTCACCGCCTCGAGCCGGGCTCAGAGCTGGTTGCCGACCTTGAAACCCTCTTCGTTCTCGCCGCGGCGGGTGTAGGAGAAGCCGTCCGCGCCGATGGTGACCGCCATCTCGCTGGGCTGTGCGCGCTCGAGCACCGGCTGCGGCGCACCGTCCAGGTCCAGTACCGGGCTCCCCTGGGTGTACCAACTGGGCACCACGGCATTGCCCCACCAGTCGCGACGCTGGTTGTCGTGCACGTCCCAGGTCACCACCGGATTGTCCGGGTCGCCCGAGTAGTAGTCCTGGGTGTAGATCTCGATCCGGTGGCCGTCCGGGTCCCGGATGTAGAGGTAGAACGCGTTGGAGACGCCGTGCCGGCCGGGCCCGCGCTCGATGGCGTCGCTGCGGCGCAGCGCCCCCAGCTTGTCGCAGATGGCCAGGATGTTGTGCTTCTCGTGCGTGGAGAACGCGATGTGGTGCAGCCGCGGTCCGGCGGCTCCGGTCAGCGCCGTGTCGTGGACGGTGTCCTTGCGGCGCAGCCACGCGGCATAGCTCACCCCGTCCGAATCCCGAATGTCCTCGGTGACCCGGAACCCGATGCCCTCGAGGTAGGTCGTCCCGCTGGGCACGTCGGGCGTCATCTGGTTGAAGTGGTCGAGCCGCACCAGCGCCCCCGGGGTGTGGAGCTCGTAGCGCCAGGCGAGCCTTTCGACATGCTCCACGGCGTAGAAGAATTCGTACGGGAATCCGAGCGGGTCCGTCACGCGCACGGCGTCGCCGATGCCGCGGACGAAGCCGTTCGACGCCCGCTCGGTGCGGCAGCCCAGGGCCTGGTAGTAGGCCTCGGCGCGATCGACGTCCTCCGGGGTGCGCACCCGGAAGGCCAGTGCGGCGGCCGCGGCCACCGGCCCCTTGCGCAGCACCAGGTTGTGGTGGATGAACTCCTCGAGGGTCCGCAGGTAGATCGAGTCCGCGTCCTCCTCGGTCACCACCATGCCCAGGATGTCGACGTAGAACTCGCGCGCCGCCGCAAGGTCTGTCACCACCAGATCCAGGTAGGCGCACCGCACGATGTCGGGCGGGGTCAGCCCGGGGGCGGTCAGGGCAGGCGTCGGAATACCGACTGGACTGTTCATCGAAGGTCCTTTCGTCTCAGACGGCGCCGAAGCGCGGTGTGTGCACCGGGCCGAGCGTGATGTGCACGGCCTGCTGGTCGGTGTAGAAGTCGATCGAGCGGTAGCCGCCCTCGTGCCCGAGCCCGGACGCCTTCACTCCGCCGAACGGGGTGCGCAAGTCCCGCACGTTGTGGGAATTGAGCCAGACCATGCCCGCTTCGACCTGTTGGGCGAAGGTGTGGGCCCGCTCCAGGTCGCGGGTCCAGAGGTAGGCGGCCAATCCGTAGCGCACCCCGTTGGCCAGCTCGAGCGCCTCGGAGTCGGTATCGAACGGGGTGATGGTCACCACCGGCCCGAAGATTTCCTCCTGGAAGATCCGGGCGTCGGCGGCGACGTCGGCGAACACGGTGGGCGCCACGTAGTTGCCCTGGTCCAGGCCCGGTGGCCGACCGCCGCCGGCCAGGAGCCGACCCTCCGTCCGGCCGATCTCGACGTAGCTCATCACCTTGTCGTAGTGCTCCGGATGCACCAGCGCGCCGACCTCGGTCGCCGGGTCGTGCGGGTCGCCCACCACGATCCGCTGGGCGCGGGCCGCGAAGCGCTCGCAGAAGTCGTCGTAGATGGCCCGCTCGACCAGGATGCGACTGCCTGCCGTACAGCGCTCGCCGTTCAGGGAGAAGACGCCGAACAACGTCGAGTCGATGGCGGCTTCGATGTCCGCGTCGGCGAAGACCACGGCGGGCGACTTCCCGCCCAGCTCCATCGACAGCCCCTTGAGCGCCGGTGCGGCGTTGGCGAAGATGAGCGCTCCGGTGCGACTCTCCCCGGTGAACGAGATGAGCGGTACATCAGGATGTTTGACCAGCGCGTCGCCCGCGTCCTCACCGAGACCGTTGACCAGGTTGAACACCCCCTGGGGCAGACCGGCCGACTCGAAGATCTCGGCCCACAGGCTCGCCGACAGCGGGGTGAACTCGGCCGGTTTGAGCACGACGGTGCACCCGGAGGCCAGCGCGGGAGCGAGCTTCCAGCTCTCGAGCATGAACGGGGTGTTCCAGGGGGTGATGAGCCCGGCGACCCCGATCGGCTTGCGGTTGACGTAGTTCAGCTGTGCCCCGGGCACCTTGTAGGTGTCGTCGGACTGGGCGACGACCAGGTCTGCGAAGAACCGGAAGTTCTCCGCAGCGCGTCGGGCCTGGCCGAGCGCCTGGGTGATCGGCAGTCCGGAGTCGAAGGACTCCCACTCGGCGAGCCGGGCATCCTGTGCCTCGACGGCATCGGCGATGCGGTGGAGCACGCGGGACCGTTCCCGCGCCTTCATGCCCGGCCACGGACCGGTGGTGAACGCCCGGGTCGCGGAGGCGACCGCGAGGTCGATGTCGGCCGTCTTCCCGGCGGCCGCGGTGATGTAGTTCTCGTTGGACACCGGGTCGAGCACATCGAAGGTGTCGCCGTCGACGCTGTCGACGAACTTTCCGTCGATGTAGTGCTGGATGACCGACGGCAGGCCCTGCGGTACGTGGTGGCTCATGCTGATACCCCGATCTGGACCGGTGCAGCGATGTGGAATTCCGCCGGCGGGGTCAGGTACCGCTCGCCCTGCGCGAGGTAGGCGCGGATCTTGGCCAGCCCTGGTTCGGTGGGCGTGATCAACGGCGGCCTGACGTAACCGGAGGCGATGAGTCCCTGCTGTTCGAGCACCCACTTGCCGGGGGCCGGGTTGGTCTCCACGAACAGCAGGTCGACGAGCGGGTGCAGCCCGTAGTGGATCTCGCGGGCCGCGTCCAGGTCGCCGGCCTCCCACAGCTCGAACATCCGGGCGTGCGCGGCCGGGGCGATGTTGGCCGTCGCGCTCAGGAAGCCGGCACCGCCCAGGGCCAGCAGCGGCAGGCAGAGCAACTCGATCCCCGACCAGACGATCACCTCCCGCCCGCACAGCTGGATGACGCGGGAGAAGTGCTCGAAGTCCTTGGTCGTCTCCTTGACGCCGACGAAATTGTCCACGTCGCGGTACAAGCGGGCGATCGTCTCCGGATCGAGGTCGACGGCGGTGCGGGCCGGCACGTTGTAGGCCAGGATCGGCAGGTCGGGGAACTCGGCGGCGACCGTCTTGTACCAGCGGTAGAGCGCTTCCTGGGTGGGGCGGGCGTAGTAGGGCGTGATGATCAGGCTGGCGTCGATGCCCAGTTCCACCGCGGCCGCGGTGAGCTCGATCGTCTCGTGCAACTGGGCGGTGCCGGTGCCGGCGACCACGGGCAGCCGTCCATCGGATGCCGCGACGACGGTACGGATGGCGTCGATGCGCTCCTGGACGCTCTGCGCGCCCGGTTCCCCGGTCGACCCGCCGATGGACAGCCCGTGGGTACCGGACGCGATCTGCCAGTTGACCAGGTTGGCCAGGCTGTCGTGGTCGACGGCGCCGTCGCTGGTGAACGGCGTCATGAGCGGCACGATGGATCCCCGCAGGATGGCCGGGTCGGTCTTATACGGCATGGGACGGTTCCTCTCGATGACGGTGGGCCTCCTGATAGGCCAGGAAGGCGTCGAGCGTTCGGGTGCGATGCGCACGCGCGGCCAGTTCGATCTCGAGGACGTCGGCGCCCGACTCGATGAGCACGAGGATTTCTTCGTGTTCACGTACGGACTCCGCCGCCCGGCCGGGTACGAAGCTGAAGGTGGAGTCGCGTAGCACGGCCAGGCGGCTCCAGCCCCGGTGCACGAGGTCCAGCAGGTGCGGGTTCGGGCAACGATCGAACAGGGTGGAGTGGAATTCGAGGTTGAGCTCGGTGAAGCGGTGCGGTTGGAACTGCTCCAGGGTGGCGCGCATGCGCTCGTTGACCGCACGGGCCGCGGCGATGTCGTCGGCGCCGATGTGCGCGGCGGACAGGGACGTCGCCGCTCCCTCGACGATGGACAGGGTCTGCATGGTCAGGAAATACTCGGACTCGTCGACCATGGCGACCTGCGCCCCGACATTGCGTTCGAAGGTCACCAACCCTTCCGATTCGAGCCGGCGGATCGCCTCACGGACCGGCAGCACGCTGATCTGCAGTTCCCGCGCGATGGTGCCCAGCACCAACCGGTAACCCGAGCCGAAGCTGCCGTCGGTGATGCGGGCCTTGATCCACTGGTAGGCCAGCTGGGACTTGCTGGGCGCCGGGGCCGTCACTCCTGCCATCCGCCGTATACCTCCGTCCAGTGCGCGTCCATCGGATAGAGCCCGTTCACCGATGCCCCGGCCTGGACCTGCGCCGTGATGAAGCGTTCCTGGCGCTCCTGCTCGATGGCGTCGGCCACCACCCCCCGCACGATCGCGGGCGGGATGACGAGCACTCCGTCGCCGTCGCCCACGATCACGTCACCCGGCTGTACCGCGGCTCCGCCGCAGCTGATGGTCACCTCGGTGTCCCAGGGCACGTGCCTGCGGCCCAGCACCGCCGGGTGCGCGCCGGCCGAGAAGCTCGGGATGTCCAGCGCCGCAACGGTGTCGAAGTCGCGGATCCCGCCGTCGGTGACGATGCCGGCCGCGCCCAACGACTGCGCCCGAAGCGCGAGGATGTCACCCACCGTGCCCGTACCGGACTCGCCGCGGGCCTCGATGACCAGGACCTCACCCGGTCCCAGGCTGTCGAAGGCCCGCTTCTGGGCGTTGAAACCGCCGCCGTGGGTCGCGAACAGGTCGGGTCGGAACGGCACGAAGCGCAGGGTGCGGGCCCGGCCCACCATCCGGGTGCCGGTTGCGCTGGGCCGGACACCGTCGATGGAGGTGTCCGCGTAGCCCCGTTTGCGCAGCTGCGCACTCAGGGTCGCGGTCGAGACACTGCGCAGGCTTTCCAGTAGCTCCTGGTCCAGCTCGAAGGTTGGGTCCAGACCGGCGGCCGCCGGACTGCCCCACGCCTGCACGCGCTCCAGGTCGTCGACCTTCCCGGCCGCCCCGAAATCGCCGAGCGGGAGCGTTCCCTGGACGACCCGGGTGATCAGCCGTCCGGTGCTCGGCGCGCCGTCGGCGGTCGGGGCATCCACCTCCACTTCGACCACGTCGCCGGGCTGAACTACACTGGAACCTGCGGGGGTGCCGGTGAGGATGACGTCACCCGGTTCCAGGGTGATGAGCTGGGACAGATCGGCCACCAGCCGCCCGAACGGGAAGGCGAGATCGGCGGTCGTGTCGTGCTGAACCAGTTCGCCGTTCACCCACGTGCGGACCCGAAGCGCCGCCGGGTCGAGGCCGGCTGCGGGCAGGGCGACGGGGCCCAGCGGGGTGAACCCGTCGCCGCCTTTGGCCCGCAGGTTCGACCCCTTGTCGGCCCAGCGCAGGTCGTACACCCCGAAGTCGTTGGCGGCCGTCACCGCGGTGACCGCCGACCAGCCGTCCGCGGGCAGCACCCGGCGGGTGGTGCGGCCGATGATCAGGGCGATCTCGCCCTCGAAGGCCAAGAGTTCCGTGCCGGCCGGCCGTTCGATCACGGCGCCGGAGAGGGCGACCGAGGTGGGCGGCTTGAGGAAGTACGAGGGCTGGGCCGGCACCCGCCCGCGCTGAGCGATCCGCGACGGGTAGTTCAGATGCACGGCGATGATCTTCGCCGGCTGGCTGAAGTCGATCGGAGTGGTCATGGTGTCCTCGTCTACGAAGTAATATCACAGAACATATACGATTAGGAGAGGATGTCAAGAGGTGAGGGTAGGGGGGTGAATCGGTGACCATCCCGACCGACGGGCGGCACGGACCCCGTACCTGGTAGACATCGGCCTGGACCGGCCGTATACCTCGTCGGTTCAGGTCGAACCCGAGGAGTGCTCGATGCAGGTGTTCGCCGCCGTCGACGTGATCGCCGCCAAACGGGACCGGCTCATCCTCTCCGATGCCCAGATCGATTGGGTGGTGGCCGCCTACACGCGCGGGGAGGTGGCCGAGGAACAGATGTCGGCGCTGTTGATGGCCGTCCTGCTGAACGGGATGACCGCGGGGGAGACCGCCAGGTGGACGGCGGCGATGATCGCCTCCGGTGTTCGACTGGACCTGTCCGGAGTGGGTCGGCCCACAGTCGACAAGCACTCCACCGGCGGGGTGGGCGACAAGATCTCACTGCCCCTGGTACCGCTGGTGGCGGCGTGCGGGGCTGCCGTTCCGCAGCTGTCCGGCCGGGGTCTGGGGCACACCGGCGGGACGCTGGACAAGATGGAGTCGATCGCCGGGTGGAACCCGGTGTTGTCCCCCGCGGCGATGATCGCCCGGCTGTCAGACGTGGGTGCGGTGATCTGCGCCGCCTCGGCGGAACTGGCGCCCGCGGACCGCAAGCTGTACGCCCTGCGCGATGTGACGGCGACCGTCGAGTCGATCCCGATGATCGCCGCGTCGATCATGAGCAAGAAGATCGCCGAGGGCACCCGGTGCCTGGTGCTGGACGTGAAGGTCGGTTCGGGTGCGTTCATGAAATCGGCCGACCGAGCCGCAGAACTGGCCGTGGCCATGGTGGAACTGGGCGCGGCGCACGGTGTGCGGGTGTCCGCGCTGCTCACCGACATGTCGACGCCGCTCGGGGTCGCGGTGGGGAATGCGATGGAGGTCGCTGAAGCGGTCGAGGTGCTGGCCGGGGGCGGGCCTCCCGATGTGGTGGAGCTGACGCTGGCCCTGGCCCAGGAGATGGTCGACCTGGCCGGCCTGGACGCCGACCCGGCGCGGGTGCTCGCCTCGGGCGCGGCGATGGACACGTGGCGGTCGATGGTCAGGGCGCAAGGCGGCGACCCGGATGCTGCGCTGCCTGTTCCACGGGCTCGTCACGTGGTCCCGGCCGACCGGGCCGGTGTGGTGTCCCGGCTCGACGCCTGCGCGGTCGGGGTCGCGTCGTGGCGGCTGGGAGCCGGCCGGACGCGCCGGCAGGACCCGGTCCAGGCCGCCGCCGGGGTGCGCTGCCTGGCCAAGCCCGGACAGGTCGTCGCGGCGGGGCAGCCGTTGTTCGAGTTGCACACGGACACCCCGGAGCGATTCTCTTCGGCGCTGGCCGACCTGGACACCGCCGTGGACATCGCCGAGCCCGGCACCCCGGTGGATCCGCTCCCGTTGGTCATCGACGTCATCAGGCGCTGATGAGCCGCCTACCGTAGGGCGCTGCGCAGGTAGATCCGGACGGACAGCGGGACGAACACGACCAGCAGTACCACCACCCACCCCAGGGTGTAGACGACCGGGTGTCGTAGCGGCCACACGTCCGGCACGGTGAGCAACGGCGACGTGTTGCCGAACAGGTTCCGGGCGGCCTGGGTGATGGCCGAGACCGGATTCCAGTCCGCGATGGTCCGCAGCACCGCCGGGAAACCGGCGGTCGGGACAAAGGTGTTGGCGATGAAGGTCAGCGGGAAGATGACGATGAAGCTGGCGTTGTTGAACACCTCTGGCGTGCGGACCAGCAGCCCGATGATCGCCATCACCCAGGAAATCGAGAAGGCGAACAGCAACAGCAGCAGGAAACCGCCGAGCGCCTCCCAGAACGACGACCTGATCCGCCAGCCCACCAGCAGTCCGGTGACCGACATGACCACCACCGTCACCACGTTGAGGCCCACGTCTGCGACGGTGCGACCGACCAGCACCGCCGATCTGGCCATCGGCAACGAACGGAACCTGTCGACCAGGCCCTTCTGCAAATCGTCGGCCAGGCTGGAACCGGTGATGGTGCTGCCGAAGATCACCGTCTGGGTGAAGATGCCGGGCAGCAGGAACTCGGCATAACTCAGGCCCGTGGTCCGGATTGCGCTGCCGAAGACGTAGACGAACAGCAGGACGAACATGATCGGCGACAAGGTGGAGAAGACGATCAGGTCGGGTACCCGCTTGATCTTGATCAGGTTCCGTTTGGTGATGGTGATGCCGTCGGCAAAACCGTGCGCAAGGGTCGTCATCGCCGGACCGCCGGTGTGGCGTCCAGTGCGGCCGGGGGCTCGAGTTGCGTGCCGTGACCGGTGAGGGTGAGGAAGACGTCGTCCAGGTCGGGTCGCCGCAGCCCGACGTCCATCAGTTCGATACCGCTGCCGCGCCATGAGTCCAAAGCGGCGGCCAGATCGTCCGCGCCCCCGGTGACCGGCACGCTGACGGTCCGCAACTGCTCGTCGACCATCGGCACGCCGATGGCCAGCGGGGCGAGTAGGTCGGACAGAGCCACGAGGTCGTCCGATCGGGCCGCCACGAACTCGAGCCGCTGCCCGCCGACCTGCGCCTTGAGCTCATCTCCGGTGCCCCGGGCGATCACCGTGCCGTGGTCGATGACCACCATCTGATCCGCCAGCCGGTCGGCTTCCTCCAGGTACTGGGTGGTCAGCAGGATGGTGGTGCCGTCGCTGACCAGGCCGGCGATGAACTCCCACATGCCCTGCCGGCTGCGCGGATCCAGACCGGTGGTCGGCTCGTCCAGGAACAGCACTCGTGGCCGGGCGATCAGCGATGCCGCGATGTCCAGCCGCCGGCGCATACCGCCGGAATACGTCTTGGCCGGCCGTCGGGCCGCGTCGGTGAGGTCGAACCGCTCGAGCAGGTCCTGGGCCCTGATCCGGGATTCCTTGCCTCCCAGGTGATACAGCCGACCCACCATCTCCAGGTTCTCGAAGCCGGTCAGGTATTCGTCGACGGCGGCGTACTGGCCGGTCAGGCCGATGATCGCGCGCACCAGGGCGGGCTGCTCGGCGACGTCGAGGCCGGCCACCGTGGCCCGGCCGGCGTCCGCCTTGAGCAGCGTGGCCAGGATGCGCACCACGGTCGTCTTGCCCGCACCGTTCGGTCCGAGCAGGCCGAGCACCGTGCCCTCCGCCACCGACAGGTCGACTCCGGCCAGCGCCGTCGTGCGACCGAACTTCTTGACCAATCCCTGCACCGCGATGAGATCCCCCATAGCCCTCGACTGTAGGGGATGACCCCGACAGTCGGCCGGGAGTTTGATTCGGTGCGCGGTCCCGGGGTTCGGCCGCCGGCCAGGGTCAGCTCGGTCAGTCGCGACCGGGCCAGGTCCAGTCGGCGATGGCCGGATCGTCCTCGCCGTGCTCCCTGGTGTAGGTGCGGGCGGCCAGGCGGGCGTCGGCCATCCTCTGCCGCAGGATCGCGGCCCGGCTGCCGAGCGAGGGAACGCGATCGATCACGTCCATCACCAGCGCGAAACGGTCCAGATCGTTGAGCATCACCATGTCGAACGGCGTGGTGGTGGTGCCCTCCTCCTTGTACCCGCGAACGTGCATGTTGCGGTGGTTGTTGCGGCGGTAGGTGAGTCGGTGGATCAACGACGGATATCCGTGGTAGGCGAAGACGACCGGCTTGTCGGCGGTGAAGAGCGCGTCGAAGTCCCGGTCCGACAGACCGTGCGGATGTTCACTTTCCGGCTCCAGTCGCATCAGGTCGACCACGTTGACCACGCGCACCTTGAGCTCGGGCAGATGGGTGCGCAGAATGTGGGCCGCGGCAACGGTTTCCAGGGTGGGGACGTCCCCGGCGCAGGCCAGCACCACGTCGGGCTCACCCTCGGTGTTGCCGGCCCACGGCCAGATCCCCAGCCCGCGGGTGCAATGGGCGATCGCCTCGTCCATGCTCAGGTAGGTCAGCTCCGGATTCTTTCCGGCGACGATGACGTTCACGTAGTGGCGGCTGCGCAGGCAGTGGTCGGCGACCGAGAGCAGGGTGTTGGTATCCGGCGGAAGGTACACCCGGACGATCTCCGACTTCTTGTTGACCACGTGGTCGATGAAGCCGGGGTCCTGGTGGGACAGGCCGTTGTGATCCTGCCGCCAGACGTGCGAGGTCAGCAGATAGTTCAGCGAGGCGATGGGCGCCCGCCACGGAATGTTCCTGGTCGTCTTGAGCCACTTGGCGTGCTGGTTGAACATCGAGTCGATCAGGTGGATGAACGCCTCGTAACAGTTGAACAAGCCGTGCCGGCCGGTCAGTAGATAGCCTTCCAGCCAGCCTTCGCACAGGTGCTCGGACAGGACCTCCATCACCCGGCCGGTCGGCGCGAGATGATCGTCGCCCGGGATCGTTTCGGCGCCCCAGGCGCGGTCGGTGGTCTGGAAAACGGCCTGCAGTCGGTTGGAGGCGGTCTCGTCGGGGCCCATGATGCGGAACCGGTCCGGATTCTTGGTGATGATGTCCCGCAGAAACTCACCCAGGACGGCGGTGGCGGCACTGGACCCGACCCCCGGATGGTCGACGGCCACGGCATAGTCGCGGAAGTCCGGCATCACCAGGTCGCGCAGCAGCAGGCCACCGTTCGCGTGTGGGTTGGCACTCATCCGCCGGTGACCTTCCGGGGCAAGGCTTTGCAGTTCCGGTAGCAGCGCGCCGGTGGCGTCGAACAGCTCCTCCGGGTGATAGCTGCGCATCCATTCCTCGAGCTGGGCCCGGTGGGTCGAGTTGGTGCGGGTTTCGGCCAGGGGCACCTGATGGGCGCGGAAGGTGCCTTCCACCTGCTTGCCGTCGACGACCTTCGGCCCGGTCCAGCCCTTCGGTGTGCGCAGCACGATCATCGGCCAGAGCGGCCTGGTGGTCGGGCCGCTGCCGGTGCGGGCCCGCTGCTGGATGGCCGCGATGTCGTCCAGCACGTCGTCCAGGGTGGCGGCGAGCTGTCGATGCACCGCAGCGGGGTCGGAGCCGGACACGAAGCGGGGCGCATACCCGTATCCGCGCATCAGCTCCGCCAGCTCGGACTCCGGAATGCGGGCCAGCACGGTGGGGTTCGCGATCTTGTACCCGTTGAGATGCAGAACCGGTAGCACGGCCCCGTCGGTGACCGGGTTCAGGAACTTGTTGGAGTGCCAACTGGCGGCCAGCGGCCCGGTTTCGGCCTCGCCGTCACCGATGACGCACATCACCAGCAGATCCGGATTGTCGAACGCGGCGCCGTAGGCGTGCACCAGCGAATAACCCAGTTCGCCGCCTTCGTGGATCGAGCCGGGTGTCTCCGGGGCCACGTGGCTGGGAATGCCGCCGGGAAAGGAGAACTGGCGGAACAGCGCCCGGATACCGTCCTCGTCCCGGCCGATGGCCGAGTACACCTCGCTGTAGGTTCCGTCGAGATAGGCGTTGGCCACCAACCCCGGTCCGCCGTGGCCCGGGCCGGTCACGTAGAGGGCGTTCAGGTCCCGGGCCTTGATGACCCGGTTCATGTGCGCGTACAACAGGTTCAGCCCCGGCGTCGTGCCCCAGTGGCCCAGCAGCCGGGGTTTGACGTGTTCGGCGAGCAACGGTTCCCGCAACAGCGGGTTGTCCAGCAGATAGATCTGTCCGACGGAGAGGTAGTTCGCCGCCCGCCAGTACCTGTCGATCAGGTCGAGTTCCACCGCCCCCAACGACGGGTGGGTGCCCGCCGTGGCCCCTACGGCGCCGGCGGGTGAATGGGTACCGATCCCGGTCTGGTTCGTCATCTGGTTGCAGTCCTGTCCGATCAGAGGTGGCCTGACCTGATCATGGGCCACCCCGCCCGGGGCGGCCAGGGGCGAAGGTCCTTGTCAACCGGGGTCCGATGGTCCTTCTCAGCACCGGGCGGAGGGGATGCACTGGACGGATGAGCAACGATACGGACACCGCCCACCCTTTTATCGTCGTCGGAGTCGACGGCTCGGATGCCGCCACCGGCGCGGCGCTGTGGGCGGCGGCCGAAGCCCAGCGACGCGGGGTCGCCCTTCGCCTGGTGCACGCGTACTCCGTCCCGGCCGACGGGATCGCGCTGTCCGACATCGCGCCCGAGATCGACCTGCAGGTGCGGGAGTCCGCCGGCGCCATCCTGGTGGGCGCCCAGGAGAGCGTGAACAAGGCGTTTCCCGGCCTGGTGGTGTCGACCGTCCTGCACCAGGATTCGCCGGTCACGGTGCTGAACGGGGAGTCCGCATCGGCGGTGCTGACGGTGGTCGGTTCACACGGCCGGCACCAGCTGACCGAAGCGCTGCTGGGTTCGGTGGCGGCCCGGGTGGCCGAGCAGGCCCACGGTCCGATCGTGGTGATCCGCGCGGAGGACGCCGGTGCGGAACGGCGTGACCACGGGCCGGTCATCGTCGGGCTCGACGGCTCCGAGATGTCGGACGACGCCTTGGCCTTCGCGTTCGAGGAGGCCGCTTTGCGGCGGGTGCCGCTGGTCGCCATCCGGGCCTGGGACAACGGGGCGCTCGACGGTTTTCTCGGCGTCTATCCGCTGCTGGTCGACCCGGCGGCCGTCGACGAGCAGGAGAGCGGGGCCCTGGCCGAACAATTGACCCCCTGGCAACAGAAGTATCCCGAGGTGGCGGTGCGCCCGATGGTGGTGCAGGGTCGCCCTACCGCCGTCCTGCTGCGCGCCTGCTCCGATCCGGACCGCAGTGGGCATGTGGCGTCGCTGGTGGTGGTCGGAAGTCACGGCCGCGGCGGCTTCACCGGGATGCTGATGGGTTCGGTCAGCCGGGCCGTCATCGCCCACGCGCCCTGCGGTGTCGCGGTGGTCCGCTCCGCCGGATGACCACGGGAGTTCATCCCTGGTGGGCTTGCCGGACGCCCGCCCCGGGTAACGTCTGCGGATGACCACTGCACCGCGCGCGGCATTGACTGCGCCCGCCATCAGGACCGCCCCCAAGGTCCTGTTGCACGATCATCTGGACGGTGGTGTCCGGCCGATCACGCTGATCGAATTGGCCGAGCAGACCGGATACGCGGACCTGCCCAGCACCGATCCCGGACGGCTGGCCCGGTGGTTCTCCGAATCGGCCTACTCCGGGTCCCTGGAGCGCTACCTGGAGACGTTCTCGCACACCGTCGGTGTGATGCAGACCCGCGAATCGCTGGTCCGGGTGGCCTCCGAATGCGTGCAGGACCTGGCCGACGACGGAGTGGTGTACGCCGAGGTGCGCTTCGCGCCCGAACTGCACGTCGAGCAGGGCTTGAACCTGGACCAGGTGGTGCAGGCCGTGCTCGACGGGTTCGCGGCCGGCACGGCGGCCGCCGCGGCGAAGGGGCGAGGCATCCGGGTGCGGGCGCTGCTCACCGCGATGCGGCACGCGGCCAGGTCCAGTGAGATCGCGACGCTGGCCGTCGCCTACCGCGACCACGAGGTGGCCGGCTTCGACATCGCCGGCGCCGAGGCCGGGTTCCCGCCCACCCGTCACCTGGACGCATTCGAATATCTGCAACGTGAAAACGCCCATTTCACCATTCACGCCGGTGAGGGGTTCGGACTCCCGTCGATCTGGGAGGCGCTGCAATGGTGCGGTGCCGACCGTCTCGGCCACGGCGTCCGGATCATCGACGACATCACCCTGGCCGCGGACGGCACCCCGCAGCTCGGTCTGCTCGCCGCCTACGTGCGGGACAAAAGAATTCCGCTGGAAATGGCGCCCACGTCCAACGTGCAGACCGGCGTCGCCCGATCCATCGCCGAACACCCGATCGGTCTGCTCACCCGCCTGCGCTTCCGGGTCACCGTCAACACCGACAACCGGCTGATGAGCGGTTGTACCATGACCAGCGAGATGACCGGCCTGGTCGAGGCTTTCGGCTATGACTGGTCCGACCTGCGCTGGTTCACCATCAACGCGATGAAATCCGCCTTCCTCCCGTTCGACGAGCGCCTGGCCATCATCGAGCAGGTCATCAAACCCGGCTACGCCGCCCTCATGGCCTGACCTCTCTCCCCCCTCCGGCGGGGATCAACTTCGCCGGCGGGGATGAAGTTGTTCCTTCCTGTCACTCCAGTCACATTCGAGCCACGTTCATCCCCGCGACGGCTGTCGCCGGCCGGCCTGTGTGGACAACTCGATCACCACCGGGTCGATGTGCCGGAAGATGCCCGGAATGGGGGAGCTGCAGGATCGGCTGGTGGTCGACCGACTGTTCGAGCGCTTCGGGCCGGTGGTGGACCTGCGGCGCGCCGATTCGTCCGGCGTGCCACGCGCCGCGCTGCGGCGGGCGCAAACCCGCGGGCAGGTGCGCAGAGTGGCCAAGGCGGCTTTCGTTCTGGAAGCGGCATATGAGAATGCCGACCCGTGGGAGCGATTCCGGCTGCGGTCCATGGGTTTCGGTCTGGGATGCGGTCCCACTACGCACCTGACGGGCTGGGCGGCGGCTATTATGCACAAGCTTCCGGTTGTCGGTGGGGTTCCGGCCAAACCGGTCGCGGTCCGTCCGGGCGACGCCCACACCGCGTCGGACATCTCGCCGTACGGTCGGGTGCGCACCGGTCACCTGCCGCCGCGACACCGGACCGTGCGGTCCGGGGTGCCGACGGTGGGCCTCGCGTACACCGTGGTGGACGTGGCCCGCCATTTCGGTTCGACGGCCGGGCTGATGATCGCGGACAATGTGATGTTCCGCGGTGTCCACCGGGAAGTGCTGGCTCAACTGACCAGGGAAATGGTGCGGTATCCGGGCATGCCGACCGCGACCTGGGTGGTGGAGAATGCTGATCCGCGGTGCGAGAGCCCGCTGGAGACGTTGGGGCGTTTGGCGTTTCTGGCGAACCGGCGACCAGCTCCGCAGTCGAACGTGTGGTTCGTCGCGGAGGGCAGGGCTTTCCGGGTGGATCATTACCTGCCCGAACGCGGTGTGGTGTTGGAGGCCGACGGCGCGGTCAAGTACAACAATCGCCCGGACGCGGACGCCGTGGTCACCGAGGAGAAGGAGCGCGAGCGCCTGCTACGCGGGCTCGGGTTGGGTCTGGTGCGGTACAACTGGGCGCTCGCCGAAAACCGGCCCCGCGAGTTGGTCCGGCGGTGCGACGAGGAAGCCCGTCGCATCGCCGGCACATTTCGGACGGTGCCCTGGGACCTGAGTGCACCCGGCCGCCTGGGATGATGCGGCCGGAAGGCCGGGTACGGTTTCACCCGCGGTCGACGACGACCGCGGGAGTCAGGCGGTCTCGGGATCCCACTCCAGCGTGCCGGCGAACGTGTCGACCAGAAGGGACCAGGCGGCGACCTCGTCGTCGAAGGGCGGGGCCGGGGCCATCCTGTCCGGGTCGGGCTTGACGATGGCGCTGATCAGGCTGGACAGCGGGGTGGCGCTGGACAGGGCGGCGGCGGTCTCGTCGTCCTTGCGCGCCGCGGCCGCGTCGGTCAGCAGTTCGACGGCAAGTTCGAGCTGCCGGCGGTCGACGGCCTTGGGCCCGGTCAGCAGGTCGTCGCCGAGACCGTCCAGCCGGTAGGTGTTCTCGGGGCCGGCGACCACGACGGCCTCGCCCCCGTCGATGGCGTCGCGAACCTCGGGCCACACGGCCAGCGAGGCCAGTTTGTGGTCGGCGCCCGCGTCGGTGAGATAGTTCTCCAGCTTCTCGTCGGACGAGAAGATCTGGATCCGGTTCGCCTTGGACAGGAACACCGGCTCGTCGTCCAGATAGCATCGAAGCGTCCAGCCGGCGCGTCCCCCGACGATGATCTCGACGCAGTCGATGCCGATCTCGTCCCAGAATCCCAGTTCGGGATCCCGCTCGCCCTCCTCGAGTTCGGGGACGATCTCCTCGTCGTCGTCGACGATCACCGCGTTGGTCGCCACCGCCTCGGCCTCTGCGGTTCCCAGGGCGGCCGGGTCCACGTCCGGAGTGGTCGCCACACCGTCCAAGGCCTCGACCACCTCGTCCCACCGGGCGGACACCACCGCACCGATGCCGTTCCACAGCTTCTCACCCTGACGCCCGGCGAACGCCTGCTCGCCGGCCGACAGCAGGGCGAATCCGTCGGCGGCGGCCAGCACGTCGTCGACGGCCGGCAGATCGCAGACCTCGGCCAGGGAATGCAGAATCGCCACCGTGTCGGCCAGTTCGGCCAGGGTCCAGATGTCCGGCGGCTCCGCCACCAGTTCGGGCACACCGACGATGTCGAACCGGTGATCGTCGTCCGGCAGTAGTTCGTCGGTCATCGCCTCGGACGCGGTGTCCCACCCGGGGTGGTCGATCAGGTCGTGCTCGTCGTTGCTGCGGATGAACGCGGCCAGGTGCGCCGGGGTCGGGAAGACGTACAGGTCGTCCCCGTGACCGAGGAACGCCTCCCATTCCTCGCCGTCCTCGCGCCAGCGGGGGGCCCACAGCGTCAGTCCGTTGCCGGCCGTCAGGCCGAGCTGGATGGGGATGATCTCCGCTTCCACTGGATGTCCTCTCGAAACCGAGTGAGGCAAGTGCGGCGCCAGCCTATCGGTGACACCTGCGAATGCGCGGTGATGGCGGCGGGCGGGGATCAACGTGTGCGTCTTGTGACAGGAGAGACAGGAGCGCACAACTTGATCCCCGCCGTCGAAGTTGATCCCCGCCGACGACGGCGGGGTCAGAGGGCGCGGACGGCGGCCTCCAGCACGTCCAGGCCCTCGGACAGCAACTCGTCGCCGATCACCAGGGGGGGCAGCAGCCGGATGACGTTGCCGTAGGTGCCGCAGGTCAGGATGACGACTCCCTGGGCATGGCAGGCTCTGGCCACCGCGGCGGCGGCAGCCGGATCGGGCTCCACCGAACCGGCCACGGTGAATTCCAGGGCGATCATCGCGCCCCGCCCGCGGACCTCGCCGATGCGTCGTGTCGCTCGGGCCAGCGCCGTCATCCGCGGTACCACGGCGGCCTCGATCCGCCGGGCGGCGGCCGGCAGATCCAGCTCCTCCATGGTCTCGATGGCGGCCAGGGCGGCGGCGCAGGCGATCGGATTGCCGCCGTACGTCCCGCCCAGTCCGCCCGGATGCACCGCGTCCATCAGCTCGGCCCGGCCGGTGACGGCGGCCAGCGGCAAACCACCGGCGATGCCCTTGGCCGTGGTGACCAGGTCGGGGACGACGCCCTCGTGATCGCAGGCGAACCAGGCCCCGGTCCGGCAGAACCCGGACTGGATCTCGTCGGCGATGAAGACGACACCCTGCTCGGTGCACCACTGCGACAGCGCGGGCAGGAATCCGTCGGCCGGTACGATGAAGCCGCCCTCACCCTGGATCGGCTCGATCAGCACAGCGGCCACGTCCTGCGCACCGATCTGCTTCTCGATCATCGAGATCGCACGGGCTGCAGCATCTTTGCCGGTCATGCCGTCGACATCCCGGAAGGGGTAGGACATCGGCATCCGGTAGACCTCCCCGGCGAAGGGGCCGAAGCCCTTCTTGTACGGCATCGCCTTCGCGGTCAGGGCCATGGCCAGATTGGTGCGCCCGTGGTAGGCATGATCGAAGGCCACCACGGCGGTCCGGCGGGTGGCCAGTCGGGCGATCTTCACGGCGTTCTCCACCGCCTCCGAACCGGAATTGAACAGCGCCGTTCGCTTGGCGTGCCCGCCGGGAGTGAGCGCGTTCAGTTTCTCGGCGACCGCCACGTAGGACTCGTAGGGCGTCACCATGAAACAGGTGTGGGTGAAATGTTCGACGGCGTCCCGGACCGCCTCGACCACCCGGGGCGCCGAGTTCCCGACGGAGACGACGGCGATGCCGGAACCGAGGTCGATCAGCGAGTTCCCGTCGACGTCGACGATGATCCCGCCGCCCGCCTCCGCCGTGTAGACCGGCAGGATCGAGGACACTCCGGCCGCCACCGCGGCCTGGCGCCGGTCGTGCAGGGCCAGGGATCTGGGCCCCGGAACCGCTGTGACCAGCCGACGCTCCTGCACGATGTCGGCGCGAAATGCTGTGGTCATGTTCAGACGCTCCTACTCGATGGATCCGATATTGGACAGGACATGTTTGATTCGGGTGTAATCCTCGAGGCCGTACATCGACAGGTCCTTGCCGTATCCCGAATGGCCGAATCCGCCGTGCGGCATTTCGGCCACCACCGGAATATGGGTGTTGATCCAGACGCAACCGAAATTAAGGGCCGCCGACATGCGCATCGCCCGCCCGTGGTCCGCGGTCCAGACCGACGAGGCCAGGCCGTATTTCGTCCCATTGGCGTAGGCCAGGGCCTCCCGCTCGTCGGAGAATTTCTGCACCGTGATCACCGGGCCGAAGATCTCGTTCTGGATCGCCTCGTCCTGCTGGCTCAATCCGGAGACCACCGTCGGGGAATAGAAGTATCCGGCGGAAAATTCACCGCCGGCCAGTACCGAACCACCGACCTCCAGGTGGGCGTGGTCGGGCAGCCGGTCGATGAATCCGCCGACGTGGGCGAGTTGGTTCGCATTGTTGACCGGCCCGTACAGAGCATCGGTATTGGACGGCGGCCCGGTCACGGTGTTCTTGGCCTGCTCGGTCAGCGCGGAGACGAAATCGCCGTGCACACCGGGGGCCACCATGACCCGGGTCGCGGCCGTACAGTCCTGGCCGCCGTTGAAGTAGCCGGCCAGCGCGATGGCCTCCGCCGCCGCACCGATGTCCGCGTCGTCGAAGACGATGACGGGCGCCTTGCCGCCCAGCTCCAGATGCACCCGTTTGACGTCCGACGCGGCCGCCTGCGCGACCTGGATTCCGGCCCTGATGCTGCCGGTGATGGCCACCATCGCCGGTGTCGGGTGGGAGACCAACGCGGATCCGGTGGTGCGGTCACCGGTGACCACGTTCAACACCCCGGCGGGCAGGAACTCGGCAGCCAGTTCGGCGAGCAACAGGGTGCTGGCCGGTGTGGTGTCGGACGGCTTGAGCACGATGGTGTTGCCGGCTGCGAGCGCCGGCCCGATCTTCCACACGGCCATCATCAACGGGTAGTTCCAGGGGGTGACCTGCCCGACGACTCCGATCGGTTCGCGACGGATGAACGACGTATGGCCGGCCATGTATTCCCCCGCCGAGCGGCCTTCCAGCACCCGCGCGGCCCCGGCGAAGAATCGCAGCTGATCGACGGCCGGCGGCAGCTCTTCTGATGCCGTGAGGGCCAGAGGTTTGCCGGTGTTCTCGCTTTCGGCCGCGACGAATTCGTCGGCCCGGGATTCCAGTGCGTCGGCGATCTTGAGCAAGGCGCGTTGACGCTCCGCCGGGGTCGTGCGACCCCACGACTGGAACGCCGCGGAAGCGGCTGCATAGGCCGCGTCGAGGTCGGTCGCACCGGATACCGGAGCGGTCGCGTAGGCCTGACCGGTGGAGGGATTGATCACCTCGCTGGTGGCGCCGTCGGCCGCGTCGACCGACTCGCCGTTGACGAAATTGCGCAGTACGCGCAGTGCAGAACTCATGTTCTCCCTCTCTCGGGCCGTGACCGGCGGTGAGGTGCGCCCGCGGTAGGCCGGGTGGTGACCACTGATCACCCCAGCATCCACTCCCCACCGGGGGTCACGGCGGGCGGGGGAGCACGACCGAGGCCCGCAGTTCACCGGTATCGGGTGGCATGTGGGCCGCCGTTGCGACCATGATGGGAGTCGGACCAGCCCATGATGGGGTTCGGACCAGCAGAGCCGGCGCGAACGACGCCCGGCCGTGACCCCAGGAGGCAGCCATGGCCGACCAGCCCGCGAAGAACGACCGCCCGAGCACCGAACCCGGGCAGGAGCACCCGGATCAGGTACCGGTCACCGACGATGTCAAGTCGGCGTTCGCGGCGGCGTTGGAACGGAAGAAGCAGGCCGGCCAGGCGCGCAGTGCCCACCTGGACGGGCACGGCGGCGTCGGCGGCGCGACCTCCAGCCACAAGGCGACGCGCACCTTCCGCCGCAAGTCGGGCTGATCACCGCGGTCAGTGCGGTCGGGCTGACGAGGCGCAGCCCGCGGCTGCTGCTACAGCACCACCACGCTGCGCAGGACGTCGCCGCGCTGCATCTTGTCGAAGGCCGATTCGATGTCGGTCAGGGCGATCTCCTCGGAGACGAACTTGTCCAACGGTAGCCGGCCCTGCAGGTACAGGTCGATGAGGACAGGAAAGTCGCGGGACGGCAAGCAGTCCCCGTACCAGGAGGACTTCAGCGAACCCCCACGCCCGAAGACGTCGATCAGCGGGATCTCCAGCGTCATGGTCGGGTTCGGGACTCCCACCAGGACCACCGTTCCGGCCAGGTCGCGGCCGTAGAAGGCCTGTTTCCAGGTTTCCGGCCGACCGACCGCGTCGATCACCACGTCGGCGCCGAATCCGCCGGTCAGCGCCTGGATCCTGGTCACGACGTCGCCGTCCGAGGCGAGAATCGTGTCAGTGGCCCCGAACTCGCCGGCCCACTGTAGTTTTCGCTCGTCCATGTCGATGGCGATGATCTTGCTCGCCCCGGCCAGCCGGGCGCCGGCGATGGCCGCATCACCGACACCGCCGCAACCGATCACGGCGACACTGTCCCCCCGGGTGACGGCTCCGGTGTTGATGGCGGCGCCCAGGCCGGCCATCACGCCGCACCCGAGCAACCCGGCCACCGTCGCCGGCGCCGCGGGATCGACCTTCGTGCACTGGCCCGCCGCGACCAGAGTCTTCTCGATGAACGCACCGATGCCCAAAGCCGGCGACAATTGCGTGCCGTCCTCCAACGTCATCTTCTGCCGGGCGTTGTGGGTGTTGAAGCAGTACCAGGGTCGACCCCGGAGACAGGCGCGGCAGGATCCGCAGACCGCGCGCCAGTTCAGGACGACGAAGTCACCCGGTTGCACGTCGTCAACCCCCTCGCCGACGCTCTCGACCAGACCGGCTGCTTCGTGCCCCAGCAGGTACGGGTAGTCGTTTCCGATGCCGCCGGTCTTGTAGTGCAGGTCCGTGTGGCAGACGCCGCAGGCCTGGATGCTGACCACGGCCTCCCCGGGACCGGGATCCGGAACCAGGACCGGTACCAACTCCACCGGAGCGTCCTTCGCCCGTGAAATGACGCCCTGGACCTTCTGCACCATCGCGTGTTCCTCCTGCTGGGATCGGTCGGAGCGTTGGCGCTCCCGCTGGGCTGGACGCGACCGGCAGGCGCCGGACCACCGCCGCCGGAAAGACTATCCAGCCGTGCGTTCCGGTGTGGACACGGGCCGACCCAGCGACGCGGTCAGGGGGTACGAGCGAGCTGCGTCATCTCGTCCCGCGAGGGCAGCTTGATCCGTTCCCGGCCGACCGGCTGACCCAACATTCGCTCGTGCGCTTCGAGGCGATCCCAGCCGTCGAAATCAGTCACCGGCAGGGCCTTGGCGGCCAGCAGGGCTCGGACGGCAGCGCGATCGCGAACCGGCGCCTTCGGCAGGGAAGACGCGTCGGCCAGCAGGTTGGCCACGGTTTCGGCGGCGTCGGACTTGGTGTGCCCGATCAGCCCGACCGGGCCGCGCTTGACCCAACCGGTGGCATAGACACCCGGAAGGTGCCGACCGTCGAGATCCAGGACCCGGCCCGCGCGGTTGGGCAGAACGAAATTGCCGGTGTCGAACGGCAGGTCCTCGATGGCCTCCGACCGGTACCCGACCGCCCGGTAGACGGCCTGCACGTTCCAGGTGGTGAATTCACCGGTGCCCCGCACATGGCCGTCACCGGTCAATTCCTGATGTTCGGTCCGCAGGCCGACCACCTGTCCGTTCTCGCCCAGAATCTCGACCGGGCTTTCCAGGAAATGGATATGGATCCGGCGATTGAAGTTCGGGTCGGCGTCGCGGATCGCCCACTCGGACAACACGTCCACCACCATTCGCAGTGATTTCGACTTCGCCAGGGCCTCCTGCGACCCGGCGTCGAATTCCATGCCTTCGGGCGACACCAGAACCTGCAGATTGGGGGAATGGTCCAGTTCACGCAATTCGACCGGGGTGAATTTGGCCTGCGCCGGTCCGCGCCGGGCGAACATGTGCACGTCGGTGACGGCCGAATCCTTCAACACCGCCTGCACGTGGGCGGGCATGTCGGTGAACAGCAATTCGCCCGCGGTGCGGGCGAGCATCCGGGCCACGTCCAGACCGACGTTGCCCACACCGATGACCGCCACCGAACGGGCTCCGGCCAGGTCCCAGCTCTGTTCACGGTCGGGGTGCGAATCGTAGAAGGCGACGAAATCGGCCGCCCCGTACGAGCCCCCCAGGTCGGCCCCCGGGATGGAGATCGGGCGGTCCCGTTCGGCCCCGGTGGCGAAGATGATGCCATCGTAGAACTGCCGCAGTTCGTCGACCTTGACGTCCACGCCCACGTGGACATTGCCGATGAACGAGATCCGGTCCGACTCCAGAACCCGGTGCAGCGCCACGATGATGGCTTTGATGCGCGGATGGTCGGGGGCCACCCCGTACCGGATCAGGCCGTACGGTGTGGGTAGCCGATCGAAGATGTCGACCGTGACGTTCGGGTCCTGGGTAGTCAGGATGTCCGCCGCGTAGATGCCGGCCGGGCCGGCGCCGACAATGGCCACACGTAGGGGTAGAGCAGAACTCACGGGTTTTCTCCTCGGCACTGGCAACCATCCCAGGGTACGGGAGTTGACGGGGGCCTTTCCGGCCCGCGGACCGATCTCGGCGGCATGGTGAGCAATCTCGCAGCCCTGATGATGTGCCCGTTCTGGGTGTCAGTAATCAGTACCCGCTGCCGCCGCCGAGCGTCAGCGCGCCGATCGGATGCCACACGGTCTTGATCTCCAGGAAGGCCCGGAGCCGGGCCGTGCCCGGGGCCCTGGTGAAGTCGGTCGTGGTCCGCGGAGCGTAGACCCGCTTCACCGTCCCGGCGGCCGTTCGTTCCAGCGATGTGCGGAGAGCGCCGTCAGCGCCGGTGAGGTCCAGCGCGTTCACGTCGCCGTGCGCGGCGAGGTGCGGCGCGATCTCGGCCGGATCGCCGGTGAGAATGTTGACCACCCCACCCGGAAGATCCGAGGTGGCCAGCACTTCGGCCAGTGCGACCGCCGCCAACGGCCGCTGTTGGGAGGCCACGATCACCACGCAGTTGCCTGACGTGATGATGGGCGCCAGCACACTGACCAGCCCGAGAAACGAGTCCTGCTGCGGCGCCACGGCGGCGACCACTCCGGTCGGCTCCGGGGTCGAGAACGAGAAAAAGGGCCCGGCAACAGGATTCGCGCCGCCGAACACGGCGGCGACCTTATCGGTCCAGCCCGCATAGTGCACCAGGCGATCGATCGAGGCGTCGACCGCACGGTCGGGCTCCGGATCGCCAGCGGATTGCAGCAGCCGGGCGAACTGCTCGCGGCGCCCCTCGAGCATCTCGGCGATCCGGTAGATGACCTGGCCCTTGTTGTAGGCGGTGGCTCCGGCCCAGCCGCCGAAGGCCTTGCGGGCGGCGGACACCGCGTCGCGGGCGTCCTTGCGCGAGCCCTGGGCGACATTGGCCAGGAATGTCCCGTCGCGGTCGGTGACCTGGTAGGTACGACCGGACTCGGACCGTGGGAACGCGCCACCGATGAACAGCTTGTAGGTCTTGGCCACCGGCAGCCGCGCCTGGTCGGGCATCAGCGGGCCGGCTCGTCGTCGGTATCCAGGTAGGCGGCCAACCCGGACCGGCCGCCTTCCCGGCCGAACCCGGATTCCTGGTAGCCGCCGAAGGCCGCGGTCGGGTCGAACCGGTTGAAGGTGTTGGCCCACACCACACCGGCGCGCAGCGCGGCGGCCATGGCCAGCATCCGGGAACCCTTCTCGGTCCACACGCCGGCGGATAACCCGTACGGGGTGTTGTTGGCCTTGGCGATCGCCTCGTCGGGCGTGCGAAAAGTGAGCACCGACAGCACCGGCCCGAAAATCTCCTCCCGGGCGATCCGCATGGACTGCGATACGCCGGTGAACACCGTGGGCGGAAAGAAGTAACCACGGTCGGGAACGATGCAGGGGGACGTCCAACGATGGGCTCCCTCCTCGTCGCCGGTCCTGGCCAAGGCCGTGATACCGGCAAGCTGACCGGCGGAGTTGATCGCTCCGATGTCGGTGTTCTTGTCCATCGGATCACCCAGGCGCAAGGTCGAGATCCGTGCGCGGAGCTTGCTCATCACCTCGTCGGCCACCGATTCCTGGACCAGCAAACGGGATCCGGCGCAACAGACATGGCCCTGATTGAAGAAGATGCCGTTGACGATGCCTTCCACCGCCTGGTCGACAGGTGCGTCGTCGAAGACGATGTTCGCGGCCTTGCCGCCCAGCTCCAGGGTCAGCCGTCGACCGGTTCCGGCCAGCGAAGCCTGGATCTGCCGGCCGACCTCCGTCGAACCGGTGAAGGCGACCTTGTCGATCCCGGGGTGATTGACGAGCTGACGGCCGACATCGCCGTCGCCGGGCACAATGTTCACCACACCCGGCGGAAGATCGGCGTCGGCCAATATCTCCGCCAGGACCAGGATCGACAAGGGTGTCGTCTCAGCGGGTTTGATCACCACGGTGTTACCGGCGGCCAGCGCCGGCGCGATCTTCCAGGCGGCCATCAGCAGCGGAAAATTCCACGGGATCACCTGGCCGACCACCCCGACGGGCTTCGGATCGGGCCCGAAGCCGGCGTGCTCCAATTTGTCGGCCCAGCCGGCGTGGTAGAAGAAATGGGCGGCGGCGATGGGGACGTCGACGTCCCGGGATTCCTTGATCGGTTTGCCGTTGTCCAGTGTCTCGACCACTGCCAATTCGCGGGCCCGCTCGGCCACGCCACGGGCGATCCGGAACAGGTATTTTCCCCGTTCGGCGCCCGACAGCCGGGACCATGTGCCCTGGTACGCCGCGCGCGCGAACCCCACGGCGTCATCGACGTCCTGAGGCGACGCCGTCGAAACCGATGCCAGTGGTTCGGCGGTGGCCGGGTTCAGGGTGACAAGATCGGCACCGCCGCCGTCCACGAACCGGCCGCCGGTGAACAGTTGGTAGCGGTCCCGGATGCGGCCGATCGCCGCTGATTCCGGGGCCGGGGCATAGTCCCAATCGGTGGCGGCGCGCAGGCCGGGCGAGTGCGGATCTTTCCGCGCCGGAATCAGTTCGGTCACGCGCTAGTCCACCGTCACGTAGTCGGGACCCGAATAGTGGCCGTCGAGTTGGGTGCGTCGTTGCATGAGCAGATCATTGAGCAGCGAGGACGCGCCGAAGCGGAACAGGTAGGGATCGAGCCACGGCGGCCCGGCCACTTCCCGAACGGCGACCAGATACCGCAACGCGTCCTTGGTGTTCCGGATGCCGCCGGCCGGCTTGACCCCGAGGCGCTGACCGGTCAGCTCGTACCAGTCGCGAACGGCCTGCAGCATCACATGAATCACCGGCAGGGTGGCCGCCGGACTGATTTTCCCGGTCGAGGTCTTGATGAAGTCGCCGCCGGCCAGCATGGCCAGCCACGCCGCGCGCCGCACATTGTCGTAGGTGGCCAACTCCCCGGTTTCCAGGATCACCTTGAGTCGAATGCTGCCGCATGCGGCCTTGACCGCGGAGATCTCGTCGAAGACCTTGCCGTACCGGCCGGCCAGAAACGCGCCCCGATCGATGACCATGTCGATCTCGGTGGCTCCGCTGTCGATCGCGAACCGCGTTTCGGCCAACTTCACGGCCAACGACGAGCGACCCGACGGAAACGCCGTCGCCACCGCTGCGACGCCGACGCCGGTCCCGACCAGTTCGGCAGCGGCCACGGCGGCCATGTCCGGGTAGACGCACACCGCGGCCACGGTGGGAGTCTCCGGGTAGTAGGGGTCGGGTCGGCGGGCCTTCGCCGCCAGCGAGCGCACCTTGCCCGCCGTGTCGGAGCCTTCCAGTGTGGTCAGGTCGACCATGGAGATGGCCAGATCGATCGCGGTGAGTTTGGCCGCCGCCTTGATCGACCGGGTGGCGAGCCCGGCGGCCCGGGATTCCACGCCCACCGGATCTACTCCGGGCAGACCGTGCAGGAAACGGCGGATCGACGCCTCGTCGGTCGTCGCGTCGGCGAGATCGACGGGCAGCATCGGAGCCGCCACCCGAGGATGCACCGGAGCTGTTGTCACCCTGCTGATCCTAGGCGCGTCGCGGACACCCGCTACCGTTCTGGGTCGACGAACAAACTCCAACCGAAGGTGAGTCGTCGGTATGCCCGTTCCGCACCGAATTCCGGACGACCTGGACGTCGTCGTCGTCGATCATCCGCTGGCCGCCTCCCGGCTGTCGATCATGCGGGACGCCCGCACCGACAACGCGGCCTTCCGGGCGGCGCTCCGCGAGCTGACCCTGATGCTGATCTACGAGGCGAGCCGGACGCTGGAGACGGAGAAGCTTCCCATCCACACCCCGGTCGCCCGGACGTCGGCGGTCCGGTTGTCCAACCCGCCGCTGCTGGTGCCGGTGCTGCGGGCCGGGCTGGGCATGGCCGACCAGGCGCACGCGCTGATCCCGGAGGCCCAGATGGGTTTCGTCGGTCTGGCCCGGGACGAGGAAACACTGCTGCCGATGCCGTACATGGTCTCGCTGCCGGAGTCGCTGGCCGGCCGCCCGGTCTACGTGCTCGACCCCATGCTGGCCACCGGTGGGTCGATGGTGCACACCATCGAGTTGCTCAAGGCTCGCGGAGCCACCGATGTGACGTCCATCTGTGCGCTGGCCGCGCCGGAAGGCCTGCAGACGCTGGCCGCGGCGGCCCTGAACGTGCGGGTGGTGACCGCGTCCGTCGACGAGCGGCTGAACGACTCCGGCTACATCGTGCCCGGCCTCGGCGACGCCGGTGACCGGCAGTTCGGGGCCGTCTGATTCCCGGCCGGCCGGCCGGCGACCTGGGGGCGACCTGGGGGCTACAGCCCGTCGGCGATCAGCGCCGTGGCCTGCAGCCAGGCCTCCCGCGAGGCCGACGACAGCGCGCTGATGTCGATCGGACCCCCGGAGACCAGCGCCGGATCGAAAGGAACCTGCACCACCGCCCGGGTCAGCCGCCCGAAATGGTCCTGGAGACGGGCCGTCAGTGCCGGATCGGGCCGGACAGTGGGCGCGGCCAGGATGGTCACCGCCTGGGCCACCTTGTCGCCGAAGCCCTTCTCGTTGAGTGCGTCGGCCACCCAGGCGGCGGACTGGGAAGTGTCCTCGCGGATCGTGGAGACGATGACGATCTGATCCGCGGCGTCGACGGCCGCGGCCCAGTTCGAGGCCCGCATGTTGTTCCCGGTGTCGACCACGATCACCCGGTAGAACCGACTCAGGCTGTGATGCAGGGCGCGGAACGCCTCCGCGTCAATCGAGGCCGCCGACGTCGCGTCCTCGTCGCTGGCCAGCACATCGAACTGGGCGTCGCCCTGACTCCGGACGAAGTTGTCCAGGTCACCCACCCGCGTGGCGCGGGTGTCGTCGAACCGGTCCAGTTCGCGCAGCAGATGCACCGCGGTATTGGTGTGCCGGCCCGGAAGTGCCCGCCACCCCATCGTCCCGCGGGTCTCGTTGTTGTCCCAGGCCAACGTGTAACCGCCGCGGTGGATCCCGAAGGTGGCGGCGATCAGCAACGTGGCCGTCGTCTTGTTCGCACCGCCTTTAGGATTGATCACCGCGATGGTCTTCGGGCCGGCCAGGCTGCGTTGTACCGCGGCAATCGTGCGGCGTCGGTTGGTTTCCGCGCGACTGGGCGGCAGCGTGACCAGACCACCGGTGAGGCGGTGGACGGTGGCGCGCCAACCCTGCTGCGCCGCACCGGAGGCCGGTGCCGGCCGGGTGCCCAGCAGATCGTTCAGCGTCGGTGGTACCGCCGGCACCGGCGGGGGCGCAGCGTCCGGACCGGCCTGGACGGCCGGAGAACCGGGAATCAGGGTCACCGGACGGACCGCGCGCTCCGCGGCCCAGGACGACGCCGGTCCGTGCGGGGTGACTCCGGAAGTGTTCAACGTCCCTCCGGCGTCTGCCTGCGTCGTCTGTCCGTCCGGGTGGACGTGCAGCCAGTATTCGGCGCGTGGCCCGATGGTGTCGACGGCATGGGTGAGCACCGGGCGACCCGCCTGCAGGGCGTAGGGAACGGTCAGGGCGATGCAGGCGTCGTGGATCGTGCCGTGCGACCCTTTGGTCACGGTGCGACCGTTGACGCTGCCTTCGTGGTAGCTGTAGGTCACGATCTCCACCGGTGCGAGGACCTCGTCGAGCGTCATGGTTCTCCCTGGCGGACTCACGAGGTCAGCGGTCTGTTCCGGTGCCTGTCCAGTCGATCCTAGGCGCCCGAGCAGGGCTGTCATGACGTCCCGAAAATCAGGCGTCGAGCTGCCGAATATCCAGCCGGGCGTGGGTCGGTGGTCAACCCTGGACCAGTCGGCTCACCTCGCCGCGCAACTGCTCCATGACCGCGTCGGCCTCGCGTCGGGCATCGGCCAGATCGGAACCGTCCACCGGGACCGGCGTGACGATCTCCAGGTAGCACTTGAGTTTCGGCTCGGTGCCCGATGGCCGGACGACCACTCTGGCCCGGTCGGTGGCCCATCGGAGTGCGTCGGTCAGGGGCAGCAGATCGGTTGCGCTGACGACGGTTTCGCCCAGCAACGTCTGCGGGGATCGGGCCCGGAGTTTGGTCATCCATTCGTCGATCTGCGAAAGATCCTGCACTCGAAGGGAAACCGCACCGGTGGTGTGCAAACCGTGGGCCCGGGCCAGATCATCGAGCGCGTCGCCGATCGTCCGTCCACCGGCCTTGAGGTCGGCCACCACGGCGCAGGCCAGGACCGCGGCCGATATCCCGTCCTTGTCCCGGACCACATCCGGATCGACCGCCAGGCCAAGGGCTTCCTCATATCCGAAGATCAGCCCCGTGCCCCGGCCGTCGCCGGCCCGGACGATCCATTTGAAGCCGGTGAGCGTCTCGTCGTAACGGGCGCCGCGAGCCGCGGCGATACGGCCGAGCAGCTGGGAGGACACGATGGTGGTGGCCACCAACGGATCCGGATGGACGCGGCGATCCACCCGGGCCAGCAACCGGTCACCCAGCAGCGCCCCGGTCTCGTCGCCGCGCAGCATCCGCCACCGCCCGTCCGGTCCCGGAATGCCGATGCTGCACCGGTCGGCATCGGGGTCGTTGGCGACGGCCAGGTCGGCGTCCACCCGGCGGGCCAGGTCCAGCAGGAGGTCGCACGCGCCCGGCTCCTCCGGATTCGGAAAGGCCACGGTCGGAAAATCCGGATCCGGCACCGCCTGGGTTCCGACCACGTGGACATCGGTGAAGCCGGCGAGATGTAAGGTCCTGACCAGTGTTTCGCCGCCGACGCCGTGCAGCGCAGTGGCCGCGACCCGCACCCCGCGAACGGTTCCGGTGGCCAGCCCGGCCGCCCTGGCCGTGTAGCGCTCGACGAGGTCGGCCGGCCAGGCCGACGCCGTCGCCGCGGTCCGGATCGATACCGCAGGCGGAGCAGCAGCGATCGCCGCCTCGATGGCCTGGTCCGCCGGCCCCACGATCTGGGTGCCGCCGCGGAGATAGACCTTCAACCCGTTGTCCTGCGGTGGATTGTGTGATGCGGTGACCTGGATGCCGGCTACCGCATCCAACGCGCGCACCGCGAAGGCGGTGATCGGGGTCGGTAGTGCCGAAGGGGCCAATAACGCTTGAAAGCCATTGCTCTGCAACACCTTGGCTGCGTCCTCGGCGAATTCGGCCGACCGGTGGCGGGCGTCGTACCCGATGACCACCGCGCCGCCTGTGCCCTCCTGGGCGGTCAGATAGGCGGCGATACCGGCGGCGGCTCGTCGCACCACGGCCAGGTTCATCCCGGCCGGCCCGGCCCGTAACGGAGCGCGCAACCCGGCGGTGCCGAAGGCCAGCGGCGCGCTCATCCGCGCGGTCAGGTCGGTCACGGCGTCGGCCGACCCGCCCATCGCCTGCGCCAGCACCGTCTGCAGTTCCTGCCGATCGGTGGCGCACGGATCCTCGGCGATCCAGCGCACGGCGGCGATCCGCAGGGCGGACGGCAGCCGTGCCCGAGGATGTCCGCTCACGCCTTCGCGACCACCTCGGCCAGCAGCGCTCCCATCCGGGCCGCCGCCGCCCGACCCTTGGCCAGCACGTCCACGTGGTCGAGCGGTTCGCCGGTCATCCCCGCGGCCAGGTTGGTGACCAGCGACAGCCCGAACACCTCGACCCCGGCCTCGCGTGCGGCGATCGCCTCCAGGACGGTGGACATCCCGACCAGATCGACCCCCATGCCGCGCAACATCCGGATTTCGGCCGGTGTCTCGAAATGCGGGCCGGGCAGTTGTGCGTACACCCCCTCCGGCAGATCCGGGTCGATACCGACCGCCAGCGCGCGCATCCGGGGCGAGTACAGATCGGTCAGGTCGACGAAATGGGCGCCGGCGATCGGAGAGGTGGCCGTCAGGTTGAGGTGGTCGGAGATCAGCACCGCCTGGCCGGGGCGCATGCCCTCCCGCAGACCACCGGCGGCATTGGTCAGAACGATCAGCTTCGCGCCGGCGGCGGCAGCGGTACGAACTCCGTGCGCGACCGCGGCCACCCCCCGACCCTCGTAGAGATGGGTGCGGCCCAGGAAGACCAGCGCGCGTTTCCCGCCAATCGGGATCGACCGGATCGCACCGCCATGGCCCGCCACCACGGGCGCCACGAAACCGGGAACCTCGCCCATCGAGAGCTCAGCGGTGGCCTCGCCCAGCGCGTCGGCGGCGGTGGCCCAGCCAGAACCCATCACCAGTGCGACGTCGTGGTGCCGCACACCGGTCGCCCGCGCGATCGCGGCTGCGGCCTTCGCCGCCTGGGCGTGGGTGTCGGTCGAGGCATCGAAGGACATCCGCGGATCCTAAACCAGCAGAGCTGCAGGCGGTTCGGCCGAGCCGGTCGCCGCGGCGATCGGCAGCCCGTTCTCCAGATGGGCGATCAACCGGACCCCGAAGTATCCGGCCGCCGCGGCGACGAGGGCGACCACCAGGGCCAGGGCCGCGAGGGCGACCCTGGCTCCGGCGGACCGGGCCGGAGCCTGGACGGGCAGGGCGCGGAGCGAGGCCGCACCGGCGCCGGCCCACGGCGGCGGTGGCGAGGTGACCGGTGATCTGGGCGTCGGCCCGGCCGGGGTCGGCCGGTGTGGCTGGTGCGCGGGCTGGTTCGACGGCGAGGGAAGGCTCGGACCCCGATCAACGGACACCGGCGAGTTGTTGGCTGGCTTCCACGGTTGGCCGACCGGGCGGGGGGATTCGGCCACGATCCCCTGCATCGCCCGGCGGGCCACCGCGATCGACATCCGGGCCGCCGGATCCTTGACCAGCAGGCCCCGGATCACTCCGTCCAACCGCCCGGCCAACGGGTGCGGCGGCACCGCGTCCTGCACCACGGCGGTCAGCGTGGCCAGCGGCGAACCGCGGTCGAACGGCGGTACCCCCTGCACGCAGGCGAACAACAGGGCACCCAGCCCCCACGCATCCGACCGGGCGTCGGCCGACCGGCCCGACGCGACCTCGGGGGAGATGTAGGCCGGCGATCCGAGAAGCAGGCCGGTCGCAGTGATGCCCTGTTCACCGGCGCTCCGCGCGATGCCGAAGTCGGTCAGCTTGATCCGGCCGTCGTCGCAGATCAGGACGTTGCCCGGCTTGACGTCGCGGTGGGTGATACCCGCGGAATGGGCGGCCAGGAGCCCGGTGGCCACGGAAAGGCCGATGGTGGCCGTTTCCGTGTCGGTCCTCGGGCCGTCCCGGTTGACGATCTCGGCCAGCGACCGGGCGGACAACAACTCCATCACGATCGCCGGGCCGTGCGGCAGGTTCAACATGTCGTAAATGGTGACGACGTGAGGATCGGACACCGAGGCGACGGCTCTGGCCTCCCGCATGGTGCGCTGGACGATCTGGTCCACCTCCGAGGTCGGCATGCCGGGCGGAAGGTTCACCTCCTTGATGGCCACGGCCCGGTTCAGCACCACGTCGTGGGCGGCCCACACCTGTCCCATCGCGCCCCGGCCGACGATGCGGATCAGCCGATAACGACCGCCGAGCACGCGATGCGGCGCTTCCCGGATCGGCTGGCGGGGCGCATCTCCCGCCCGCGGTGGACCGGTCGGCGGAAACGACATGACCTCAGTGTCCCAGGTCGAGGTCCCCGTCAACGTCCACCACCGGCCGGGACAGCCGTCGGCGTGGGCTCAGCCCACCGACGGTGCCGGTGCCGGACCGGGGCGGTCGTCGGACTCCGAGTCGGCGGGAACCCACCGGTACACCGGGTGCACGCCGCGCCAGCTGGCCAGCTCGTACAGCTCGGCGTCATCCTCACCGGCGGCGGCGCCGGCCGTGAGACCTCCGTCGCGGTCGACGACGCGGACCCAGATCTGGTTCAGGATCCGGCCCGCGTCGTCGCGGGGCGCCTGGGTCTGGCCGCCTTCGAAGGTGCCGCCGATCAGCTCCACCAGGACGTGGGTCGGAGGTACGGTTGGCTGGGTCATGGAGTCCAGTGTGACTTCGCAGGGCGCCAGCCGCCACTCTTTGGCTACAGTCCGCTGCTTTTTGCATACGCTGGCGCATGTCGTCCGGCTCCGGAACCGGTGACAACGTTCCCACCTGACGAAGTCAACACCGTTGGTCTGCTCATAGGACTTACCTGATCGGGCCCACCCGCGGGATGCCAGCCGATGCAGGACGGTGACGCACGGGCGTCCGACCGATCACGTCGGGCGGGTGTGCAGCGTGCTCTGTCAAATTGACACACTGATATGCGCAAATGGTGCACGCTACCGGCTTGCGTCGTGTGTACTGAATCACAAGAGTTACGATCCCGTTATCGGATTCTGTTGACTTCACCATCACCCCATGGGAGATTCTGTTCGTATTGGGGTGGTCGACGGTCGACCATACGAAAATCGGAGGTCAACGGTGACTCAGTCGGACGTCGAGGGACTTTTTCAAAAGGCCGGCTTGAACCGCCGGACCATGTTGCGGGTCATGGGGGCGGGTGTGGCCAGCGCCGTGGCCGTACCGGTGCTGTCCAGTTGCACGGGAGCATCGTCCGGCGGCGGCTCGTCGCCGACCACCTCTGCCGGGGCCGCCCCGTCGGGCGGATCCAGCTCGGTGGCCGCGTCGCCCGGATCCGCGGTGGCCGGCGCGACCGGCGGAGGGTCCAGCGCAGCGAGCAGCGTGGCCAAGGTCGGCGGAACGCTGTCGTTCGGATCCAACGCCTCGGACGCCGCGCCCAAAGCCGCCTTTCAAAAGGTTTTCGCTGCTTTCACGAAGGACACCGGCACCGCCGTCAAGGTCAACACCGTCGACCACAACTCGTTCCAGGAGAACATCAACAACTATCTGCAGGGCAGCCCGGACGAGGTGTTCACCTGGTTCGCCGGCAACCGTATGCAGTTCTTCGCCGCCCAGGGTCTGCTGACCCCGATCGACGACATCTGGGCCGGGATCAAGGATCAGTACGCCCCCGGATTCCAGACCGCCTCCACCGCCGCGGACGGGAAGAAGTACTTCATCCCGTTCTACAACTACCCTTGGGCCTTCTTCTACCGACCGAGTGTCTTCAAGGCCAGGGGTTACACCGTGCCGAAGACGCTCGACGAGCTGAAGACGCTGGGCGCCAAGATGAAGAAGGACGGCCTGGTCCCGATCGCCTTCGCCGACAAGGACGGCTGGCCGGCCATGGGGACGTTCGACCAACTGAACATGCGCACCAACGGCTATCAGTTCCACATCGACCTGATGGCGCACAAGGAGTCGTGGACGGACCCGAAGGTAGTCAAGGTGTTCAACACCTGGAAGGATCTGCTGCCCCTGCATCAAGAGGGTGCTTTGGGCCGCACCTGGCAGGAGTCAGCGCAGACCCTGGTCAAGAAGCAGGCCGGCATGTATCTGATCGGCATGTTCGTCTACCAGCAGTTCCCGGCCGCGGATCAGGACGACATCGACTTCTTCCCGTTCCCGGAGATCGACCCGGCCATCGGTATGGACGCCATCGAGGCGCCGATCGACGGGTTCCTGATCAGCAGCAAAGGTGAATCACCGCAGAGCAAGGCGCTGCTGACCTACCTCGCATCGCCGGCAGCGCAGTTGCTCTACCTGGGCAGTGACCCGAGCACGGTGGCGGCCAACAAGACGGCGAGCACCGCCAAATACACCGCCCTGCAGAAGAAGGCGGTTCAGCTGATCGCGTCGGCCAAGAACATCTCGCAGTTCCTCGATCGAGACACCCGGCCCGACTTCGCCAGCCCGGTCGTCATCCCGGCGCTGCAGAAGTTCCTCAAGGACGGTGACTCCGCCGCCGTGACCAAGAGTCTGGAAGCACAGGCCAAGACGATCTTCACCTCCTGATTCGGGCCGGCTCACTGGAGGACGGAAGTGCATCACTTGTGACTGCAACCCAGCAGACGCCGGTTCCATCGGCCCCGACCGAAAAGCCGCTGGACAAAAAGCGTCGCGTCCACCGACTGACCGGTCGGGACAAGATCGTCATTTCCCTGATGATCGGCGTTCCTACGCTCATCGAAGCCGTGCTGGTCTGGTTCCCGGCCATCGCGTCGATCATCCTGTCGTTCGGGCGATGGAACGGTGTCGGCAGTTTCTCGAAGATCAAATGGATCGGCGGCACCAACTACACGGACGTCTTCACCGTCGACCCGAACTTCTGGCCGGCGGTGCAGCACAACCTGACCTGGCTGGTGTTCCTCGCGGTCATCGCCACTCCGCTGGGCATCTTCCTCGCGGTGCTGCTGGATCGGGAACTGCCCGGTAGCAAGATCATGCAGAGCATCTTCTTCCTGCCGGTGATGTTCTCGCTGGCCCTGGTCGGGGTGATCTGGCAGTTGATCTTCTCGCCCGATCAAGGTCTGATCAACGGCGCCTTCGGTACGCACGTCGACTGGTTCGGCAACCCCAGCATCAATCTGTGGGCCGCGCTGGTCGCCGCCAGCTGGAAGCACGTGGGCTACATCATGATTCTGTACCTGGCCGGACTCAAAGGCATCGATCCGTCGTTGCGCGAGGCGGCCGCGATCGACGGCGCCACCAGCCGACAGACGTTCTTCCGGGTGGTGTTTCCCGCCATGAAGCCGATCAACATCGTCATTGCGGTCATCACCGTGATCGAAGCGCTCCGGGCGTTCGACATCGTCTTCATCATCAACAAGGGCACCAACGGCCTGCAGCTGCTGTCGACGATGATCTTCACGAACAGCGGTGCTGCGGCTCGCGTCGGGTATGCGTCCGCACTGGCCGTGATTCTGCTCGTGATCGCCCTGGTCCCCATCATCAGCTACCTGAGCCTGGCGTTCAAGGAGGAGAAGAGATGAGCATCGCCGCCCCTCTGGAACCGCCCGCGGCGGCGAACGCCGAGGCCATGCGGTCGTTCACCTCCTCTCCGCTGAACCGGGGGAGCAAGGCCGGGCGGGTGGGCATTCTGATCTTCCTCTCGGTGGCGGCCGCGCTCTGGCTGATTCCGTTGCTGTGGACCGTTTACACCTCGCTGCGGCCGAACGACTACTTCAAGGACCACTCGTTCTTCTCGGTCGGCGGTCCCTACAATTTCCAGAACTACATCGACGCCTGGCAGCAGGCCGAGCTGCCGAAGTACTTCCGTAATTCGCTGATCATCGGTGTGCCGGCGGTGGCCCTGACGCTGATATTGGCCTCGTTCGCGGCGTTCAAGCTCTCCCGGGTGGCCTGGCGGTTCAACGTGCCGCTGCTCATCCTGTTCACCGCCGGAAACCTGCTACCGCAACAGGTTCTGGCCACACCGTTGTTCCAGATCGCCAAGCACACCCCGTTGCCGCTGTCGGTGTCGGCCTCCGGTTCGTTCATCAATACCTATTTCATCGTCATCGCCGTGGACGTCGCGTTCCAGCTGGGCTTCTGCACATTCGTGATGAGCAATTACATGAAGGCGCTACCCATCGAGCTGACCGAGGCCGCGCAGGTCGACGGGGCCAGCGTCTGGCGCCAGTACTGGGACATCATCCTGCCGCTCTGCCGGCCCGCGCTGGCCGCGCTGGCCACTCTGGAAACGATCTTCATCTACAACGACTTCTTCTGGGCATTGCTGTTCGTGCAGAAGGGGGATCTGCTGCCGATCACCTCCGGGCTGAACAACCTCAATGGCCAGTTCGCACTCAACTACAACCTGCTGTCGGCGGGCGCGCTGCTGTCGGCGGTGCCGGTGCTGATCGTCTACCTGGTCCTGCAGCGGCAGTTCGTCGCGGGCTTGACTCTCGGGGCCAACAAGGGATGACCGGCACCTTCACGTCGCAGGATCGGCCGGCGAACGGAAACATACCGGCCGCCATCCTGCCGGACAGGTCTGCCCATTTCGCCCGCGGTATGGCCGCGGTGACGGCGAAGTTGGGTGGGCGCATCGCTTTCGGCGGTGACTACAACCCCGAGCAGTGGCCCGAGAGCGTCTGGCCGGACGATGTCGCCCTGATGCGGCAGGCCGGGGTCAACCTGGTATCGGTCGGCATCTTCTCCTGGGCACTGCTGGAACCGTCACCCGGGACCTACGAGTTCGGTTGGCTGGACCGCATTTTCGATCTGCTGCACGGGGGCGGCATCGCCGTCGACCTGGCGAACGCGTCGGCGACCCCTCCGCCCTGGTTTTCCCGCCGCTATCCGCAGTCGCTTTTGGTGGACGAGAACGGAGTTCGTCGCAGTCATGGCGGACGGCAGGGATTCTGCCCGTCGTCGCCGGAGTACCGCCAGGCCGCGGCCGGGCTGACCGCCGCCATCGCCGACCGCTACGCCGACCATCCGGCGCTGGCCATGTGGCATGTCCACAACGAATACGGCAACCATAACTGGAGCTGTTACTGCGACGTCTCCGCCGAGGCCTTCCGACGATGGCTGCAGCGTCGCTACCGCGGACTGGACGAACTCAACGACGCCTGGGGCACGACGTTCTGGAGTCAGCACTACTACGACTGGGCGGAGGTGCAGCCGCCCCGGACACCGGCCTACAAGACGTTCGCCAATCCGACCCAGCAATTGGACTTCTCCCGGTTCTCCTCGGACGAGCTGCTGGACTGTTACCGGGCCGAGGCGGAGATCATCCGCGCCCGGTCACCGCTACCGGTCACCACCAACTTCATGGGCTTCTGGAAGGCGATCGACTACTGGCGCTGGGCGCAGGACATGGACCTGATCAGCAACGACCACTATCGAATCGCTGCTCTCGGGGTCCAGGGCGCGACCCACGACCTGGCCATGGTCGCCGATCTGGTCCGCTCACTGACCGATGATTCTCCGTGGCTGCTGATGGAGCACTCGACATCGGCGGTCAATTGGCAACCGCACAATCCGGCGAAACCGGAAGGACAGATGCGGCGGGACAGCCTGACCCACGTCGCCCGCGGGGCGGACGGCGCATTGTTCTTCCAGTGGAGGGCTTCTCGAGCGGGAGCGGAGAAATTTCATTCCGGCATGGTCCCCCACGCCGGGACCGACACCCGGCGATGGCGGGAAGTCTGCGCCCTCGGTGCCGATCTGGTCGGCCTCGCGGAGATCACCGGCAGTCGGACCCAGGCCGACATCGCCATCGCGTTCGACTGGCATGCGTGGTGGGGCGTGGAACTGGACTCCCACCCGAGCGTGGATGTGAACCAGATGGATCGGGTGCGGCGCTGGCACCGGCGGCTCTGGTCGCAGGGATACACCTGCGACTTCGTCCATCCGGAGCGTGACCTGTCCGGTTACCGGGTGCTCCTGGTCCCGGCGCTTTATCTGTGTACCGACGCCGCGGCCCAGAACATCGCGGAGTTCGCGGAACGCGGCGGCGCAGTGGTGATCGGGTACTTCTCCGGGATCGTCGACGAGCACGACCACGTGCGGCTGGGCGGTTACCCCGGTGCGTTCCGCAGACTGTTGGACTTCCGCGTCGAGGAGTTCTCGCCCCTCCTGCCCGCAGACCACGTGCCGCTGAAGGTCTCCCCCGATTTTCGTTCGGGCACCGGCGATTTTCGTTCGGGCACGGGCGATCTCGGTGCAGGCACGGGCGTCGAGCACAGTGGCGGCCAATGGACCGAACTGATCTCCGGCGTCGGACCGGAGGTTCAGATCGCCGCCTCCTTTGCGGGCGGCATCTTTGACGGGCAGCCGGCGGTGACCAGAGGATCAGTCCAGGCCGACCACCCGGGGGGGCCCGGATCTGCGGACGGCTCGGTCTGGTACCTGGCCACCGAGCCCGACGATGCGCTGCTAACGGCGGTGCTGACCGCGGTGTGCCAGGAGGCCGGGGTGTCGCCGGTGCTGGACCTGGCGTCCTGGCCGGACGGTTTCGATGCCGTGGTGCGCAGTCACGACGGCCGGCGTTACCTCTTCGCCATCAATTCCGGCTCGACGGACGTGCCGATCCCGTGGGCCGGGACCGATCTGCTCACCGGACGGGTATGGGCCGCGGGCGCGTCCCTGCCGGCCGGTCAGGTGGCGGTGCTGCGGGCCGAGGGCACCCCGGCGGGAGGGGAACGAGATGCTGGCCACGCAACGCCGTGAGCTCATCCTCGCCGCGGTCGAGCGGGCCGGTGGGGTGCGGGTCAGTGAACTGACCGAACTTTTCGGTGTCTCCGACATGACGGTGCGCCGGGACCTGGAGCAGCTGGAGGCGCACGGCTGGCTGCGAAAGGTTCACGGGGGAGCCGTGTTGGCCACCAGCAGCGCGGAGGAGCCGGGCTTTGAAGCGAAGAGCAGTATGCAACAGCCGGCCAAACGGGCGATCGCCGCCCGGGCCGCGAAGTTGGTCGAGGCGAACAGTGCCATCGCCTTGTCGGCGGGCACCACCACCTGGATGCTGGCCCGGGGTCTGCAGGGCATCGCCACGGCACTGTCCGTGGTGACCAATTCGACCACCGTCGCCGACATGCTCGCCGCCGGAGGCCAACCCCATCACCTCAACGTCGTGCTGACCGGGGGCGTCCGGACCCCCAGCGCTGCCCTGGTGGGGCCGATCGCCGATCGGGCGATCGCCTCGCTGCACGTTGACCGCCTGTTCATGGGTGTGCACGGCATGGACCGCCGGGCCGGTTTCACCACACCGAATCTCGCGGAGGCCCAGACGAATCAGGCCTTGATCGCCAGCGCCCGGCAGGTGGTGGTGATGGCCGACTCGACCAAGTGGGGCACGGTCGGCCTGGCCGAATTCGGTCGCCTCTCGGTGGCCGACGTCCTGATCACCGACGAGGGAATTTCCACCGAGGCGCGCACGGTCCTTCAGGATCAGGTGGGCGAACTCATCGTGGTACGGGTCCACGAGAGCGCACCGGCCGGCATGGGATCACCCACCGCCGTCGGGTAGACGCACCGGACGAGAGGCCCGCTGATTTTGTCCGTTGTCCGTCGTCCGTCAACGGTCCGGCACGGCCTGCGGAGCGCAGATGTGTTGCAGCAGAAGTTCGGTCACCCGCGACGGTTGCTCGACGCTGGCTAGATGCGCCCCGGGATCCAGGAAGTGCAGGGTGGAGTCGGCGATGCCGGCGGCGATGAACTCCTGGTGGTTCGGCGGGGTGGCCGGGTCCTGGACGCCGCCCAGCACCAGGGTGGGAGCGGTGATGGCGGCCAGATCCGCTCGGAGGTCCATGTCGGCGATGGCCAGAGCGCAGCCGGCGTAGCCGACAGGCGGGGTGGCCGCGATCATCGCCCGGTACTGGTCCACCAGGTCCGGGTGCCCGGCGGCGAATCCGGGGGTGAACCACCGGGCCACCACGGCATCGGCCACGGTCTGCGTCCCTTCGGCCAGGGTGATCGCCGCCCGGTCCCGCCAGCCCTGGGCCGGGCCGAGCAGCGCGGAGGTGCAGATCAACCCGAGCCGGTCGACCCGGTCGGGATTCCGAGCGGCCAGCCGCATCACGGCCATCCCGCCCAAAGAGAGCCCGACCAGGTGGGCCCGCTGCACGTCGAGCCGATCCAATAACCGGACCAGGTCGTCGGCCAGGTCGTCGATGCGGTAGGGCCCGGGCGGCACCGGAGACCGCCCGTGCCCCCTGGTGTCGAACCGGACCACCCGAAGGGGGCGGGAAAGTTGCGGCACCTGCGGATCCCACATCTCCAGCGTCGATCCGAGGGAGCCGGCCAGTACGACCGTGGGTGCGGCCGGGTCGCCATCTGGTGCCTTGTCGATCCGGAAGTGCACGTCGATGCCGGTCATCCGCTGTCCACCTGTCCGCTGTCCACCTGTCCGCTGTCCACCTGTCCGCTGTATACCTCAGGGAGGCCCGGCGCCTCCCTGTTGCGACCTGTATGTCCTGCGCGACGCAGAACGTCCACTCGTAGTACCCAGGCAGCACTTGTATACCTTCCCCGCACCCGCAGCCGCGGCATTCTCTATCGGTCAGCTCGGCGCCGGAGGTGCGCTCCCGGTGGCGGTTGCCTCCAGCCAGCTCAGGATGCGTTCGGCGTCACCGCCCAGGACCGGGGGGGCGAGGTGCGCCGACCGGGTGGTCTCGATCTCGCCGTTCGGGTCGGTGTCGAAGAATCGGATCGGCGAACCCGGCAGGGTCAGCGGGCCCAGGGTGGCGTGGTCGACGTCGATCAACAGGTGCTGTGACCGGGTCTGATCCCACTGGTAGACCTCGTCGACGGTGCGGACCTTGCCCGCCGGGATCCCTGCCGCGGCCAGCCGGTCCAACAACGCAAGGGCGTCCATCTCGGCGAAGGCGGCTTCGACGATCGCGATCACCTGGCCACGGTCCTGGACCCGATCGGAGTTGGTGGCCAGGCCCGGCGTCTCCGGGTCGATGCCGAACTCGGCGCAGAACCCTCGCCACAGTGATTCGCTGCCCACCGCGATCTGCACCGCTCCGTCCCGGCAGCGGAACAGGCCGTACGGGCAGATCGACGGATGGTGGTTGCCCTGGGCCCGGCCCACCTCGCCGGCCACGGTCCAGCGGGTGCCCTGGAACGCGTGCACCCCGACCAGGCTGGACAGCAGTGAGGTGCGCACCACCTGCCCCCCGCCGGTGCCGGCTCGCTCGACGAGGGCGGCCAGCGCACCGATCACGCCGTACAGACCGGCCAGCAGGTCACCGATGGGCACCCCGACCCGCTGCGGATCCTCCGGGCCGGACCCGGTGAGGGACATCAGTCCGGCTTCGCCCTGGGCGATCTGGTCGTAACCGGCGCGTCCACCCTCCGGGCCGTCGTGGCCGAATCCCGAGATCGACAGCGAAACCAGGCCAGGGTTGATCTCGGCCAGGCGGGTGGAGGTGAACCCGAGCCGGCCCAGCACGCCGGGCCGGAAGTTCTCCACCAGCACGTCGGCCCGGCTGATCAGTGCGGTCAGCACCTGGCGGCCATGGTCGGATTTGAGGTCCAGGGCGATCGACTCCTTGTTCCTGTTGCAGGACAGGAAATAGGTCGACTCGCGATCACCGCTGTCCGGGACGACGAACGGCGGGCCCCAGCCCCGCGTGTCGTCGCCGTGCCCCGGCGATTCCACCTTGATCACCCTGGCGCCGAGATCGCCGAGCACCATGCCGGCGTGCGGTCCGGCCAATGCCCGGGACAGGTCGACGACGAGCAGTCCGGCCAGGGGCCCGGGGTGCTCACCGGCCGCGGGGATGTCCGCCGATGGGATGCCCGGAGCAGAAGCGTTCGCAGCAGAGATGTTCATGGGGGTCCTTCCAGAACCGTGGACAGCAGGTGCAGCCCGTCGGGTGACGGATGGGCTGCATCGATCCTCCCCCGAGCGGGCGGACCCGGCCCGCTCAGCGTCACCGTGCACCCGCGGCGGCGGCGGTGACCAGCACCTGGTGTCTGCTCCGACGTCTAGCATGATCAGACAACCCTTCGGACCGACGCGGTCTGCCGGTCGCGGGTCCCCGGCGAATGGGCGGCCCGACGAAAGACGCCGCAGATCGGGCCCGGGCATCCGCCGACCGACGCAGGCCGGCCTCGACGAGGAGGAACAGCGTTGACCGCTACGGCCACCACCCCGCACACCAGTCCGACTACCGTCCCCGACCAGCCGATGCTGATCGGCGGCGAATGGGTGGAGGCGTTGGGCGGTGAGTGGACCGAGGTGCTTTCACCGGGTCGACGGGGGACCGTCCTGGCCCGGGTGCCATTGGGACGTGCCGCCGACGCCGATCGCGCCGTCAAGGCGGCCAGAGCCGCATACCCGGCGTGGCGGGGGCTGCATTTCAAGGACCGCCAGAAGGCCCTGCTGCGCATCGCCGACGCGCTCGAGGCCGCCACCGAGGAACTGGCCGTGCTGACTGCGGCCGACACCGGCAACGCCATTCGCACCCAGGCCCGACCGGAGTCCACCACTCTGGTCAGCTTGTTCCGGTATTTCGGCGGGGTGGCCGGTGAGTTCAAGGGCACCGTGTTGCCGGCGGGCGACGGCCAGTTGCAGTACACCAGGCGGGAACCGCTCGGGGTGGTCGCCGGCATCCTCCCGTGGAACTCGCCGCTGATGATCGCGGGCATGAAGACTCCGGCGTCGTTGGCCGCGGGCAACACGCTGATCCTCAAGACCGCGCAGGAGGCGCCGCTGACCATCTTGAAGATGGCCGAGATCGCGGCTGAATACCTGCCGCCCGGGGTGCTGAACGTGGTCACCGGGCCCGGCCGGGACATCGGCGAGGCGTTGCTGGTGCACCCGGACGTCGACAAGGTGTCGTTCACCGGGTCGACGGAGGTGGGTCGGCACGTCGGTGAGGTGACCGGCGCCCGGCTGGCCCACGTGTCGCTGGAACTGGGTGGCAAGAGCCCCAACATCGTCTTCCCGGACGCGGCCGGCCCGGACTTCATCGAGGAGACGGCCAACGGCGTGGTCACCGCCATGCGCTTCAGCCGGCAGGGCCAGTCGTGTACCGCCGGTTCCCGGCTGTTCGTCCACGCCGACGTCTACGACACCTTTCTGGCCACCCTGGTGGACAAGGTTCGTGCGCTCAAGGTCGGGGACCCGTTGGACGAGGCCAGTGACATGGGTTCGATCATCAACCAGAAGCAGTTCGACTCCATTCTCGGTTATATCGAAGACGGCCGCGCACAGCCCGGCGTCCAGGTTCCGCTGGACGGATCATCTTTGGTACCAGCCGGTCTCGACGGCTTCTACCAGGGACCGACCATTTTTTCCGGGGTCGACAATTCGTGGCGCATCGCCCGGGAAGAGATTTTCGGACCGGTGCTGGTCGCCATTCCCTGGCGCGAGAAGGACGAGGTGATCAGGATGGCCAACGACTCCCATTACGGCCTTGGCGCCTACATCTGGTCGCGTGATCTGAGCCAGGCGCTGGACACGGCGCACCGGGTCGAGTCCGGCTGGATCCAGGTCAACCAGGGTGGAGGACAGGTGATCGGTCAGTCCTACGGCGGTTACAAGGCCAGCGGATTCGGCCGGGAATTCTCCCTCGAGGGCGCACTTGAGTCGTTCACCCAGACCAAGCAGATCAACGTGAAACTGGGTTGATCTGGACGTGACGAGCCGAGTGCTGGTGGTGGACGACGACCAGGCCCTGGCTCGCGCACTCGGCATCAACCTGCGGGCGCACGGTTACGACGTCACGGTCGTGCACGACGGCCGGGCCGCGCTGGACCGGGTCGCGCATGAGCATCCGGCGGTCGTCATCCTCGACCTCGGCCTTCCCGACATGGAGGGGGTGGAGGTGTTGCAGGGGGTACGCGGATGGTCGGCCGTCCCGGTGATCGTGCTGTCCGCGAGAGCGACCTCGGCGGAAAAGGTGGAAGTCCTCGATGCCGGAGCGGACGACTATGTGACGAAGCCGTTCGGGATGGCCGAACTGCTGGCCCGGGTGCGGGCGGCGGTGCGCCGCGGCACACCGGTGAGCGGAGAGGTGGCCGAGCCGGTGGTCACGCCCGATTTCACCGTCGATCTGGACGCGCACCGGGTCCTGCGCAACGGTGAGCCGGTGCGCATGACCCCCACCGAATGGTCCATGCTCGAGATCCTGGTCCGGCATTCCGGCAAAATGGTGCCCGGCCGGCAACTGCTCCTCGAGGTCTGGGGACCGGCGTACGAATCGGAGAGCCATTACCTGCGCGTGTACATGGCTCAGTTGCGCCGCAAACTGGAACCCGATCCGGCCCGCCCGCGGTACCTGATCACCGAACCCGGGGTCGGCTACCGGTTCCAAACCTGAGGCGACGATCAGGCTCCGGAGGTCCCGGTCTTCGCCCGGTCGATGCGGCCGCAGTCCGACCGGTCGTCGTCGTAGGCGGAGACCAGCCGATCCGCCGCTGCCGCCGCCGACAGCCGGCCGGCGGCCACCGCCTTGGTGACGTCCTGTCGGATGTCGGCGATGCCGGGGGAACGGCGCAGGCGCTGGTCCAATTCGTCCCGGACCAGGGCCCAGGTCAGATCGACCTGTTGGGTCGCACGCTTGTCGGTCAATCCCCCCGCCCCCAGGTGCGCGCGGTGCCGGCCGACCGCGGACCACAGCTCGTCCAGTCCGGCGCCGCTCTGCCCGGAACAGGTCAGCACCGGGGGCACCCAGCCCGCGGTGCCGTGGACCAGCCGCACCGCACCGGTCAGCTCCCGGGCGGTCGCTTTGGCCTCGATCAGATGGTCGCCGTCGGACTTGTTGACCGCGATGACGTCGGCCAGTTCGATGATGCCTTTCTTGATGCCCTGCAACTGGTCTCCGGTGCGGCTCAGGGTGAGCAGCGCGAAGGTGTCCACCATGGCCGCGACCGTGGTCTCGGACTGGCCGACCCCGACCGTCTCGACGATGACCACGTCGTAGCCGGCTGCTTCCAGCACGGTGATCGTCTGGGCCGTCGCCCTGGCCACACCGCCCAGGGTGCCGGCGTTGGGGGAGGGCCGGATGTAGGCGCCCGGATCCACCGACAACCGCGGCATCCGGGTCTTGTCGCCCAGCACCGACCCGCCGGTCCGGGTGCTGGAAGGGTCGACGGCGAGCACACCGACCCGGTGGCCGGCGGCGGTCAGGCGGGTGCCGAGCGCTTCGATCAGGGTCGATTTCCCCGCCCCCGGCGCACCGGAGATGCCGACCCGGGTGGCTCCACCGGCAGCCGGCGACAGCCGGGAATAGAGCTCCCGGGCCGCGGCCCGGTGATCCGGTCTGGAGGATTCCATCAGGGTGATGGCCCTGGAAAGCGCGGTCCTGGCCTCCGGCGTGCCGGGGCGGTCGACGATGGCGGTGGCCAGCGCCGCGGGATCCGCCCAGGAACGTGTCGTCACGGGGCGGCGGCCAGCGATCGCGACAGCCGGTCCAGCAGTTCGAGCGCCGAATCGGCGATCACCGTCCCCGGGCCGAACACCGCGACGGCGCCGGCCGCGAACAGCTCGGGTATGTCCGCCGGTGGGACCACCCCGCCGACCACGACCAGGATGTCCGACCGGCCGGCCGCGGACAGCGCCGATCGCAGGGCCGGCACCAGGGTCAGGTGACCGCCGGCCAGCGAGGAGACGCCGACGACGTGCACATCGGCGTCGACGGCCTGGGCCGCGACCTCGTCCGGGGTGGAGAACAGCGGACCGACGTCGACGTCGAAGCCCATGTCGGCGAACGCGGTGACGATCACCTTCTGCCCGCGATCGTGACCGTCCTGGCCCATTTTCGCGACCAGAATACGCGGACGACGCCCCTGCTCGGTCTCGAATCGGCCGCTGGCCGCCACGACCGCATCGATCCCGGCATGGCCGGCGCCAGCCGTCGCCGCCTCGGCCCGGTACACCCCAGAAATGGTCCGGATCACCGCGGAATGGCGCCCGTAGACCTGTTCGAGGGCATCCGAGATCTCCCCGACGGTGGCCTTGGCCCTGGCCGCGCGCACCGAGAGTTCCAGGAGGTTGCCGGACAGGTCGGCGCCGCTGCGGTGTTCGTGCCGGGCCGCCTCGGTGAGCGTGGCCAGAGCGTCGCTGACGGCCTGCCCGTCGCGGTCCGCGCGCAGCCGCCGCAGCCGGGCGATCTGGCCTTCCCGGACCGAGAAGTTGTCGACCTTGAGGACCGTCAGCGGCTCGTCGGTGGCCGGCGGGTAGACGTTGACGCCGATGACGGCCTGAGCGCCGGTGTCGATGCGGGCCTGGGTCCTGGCCGCCGCCTCCTCGATGCGCATCTTGGGCAGGCCGGCCTCGATGGCCTTGGCCATCCCGCCGGCCGCCTCCACCTCCTGGATCCGGGCCCAGGCCCGCTCGGCCAGATCATGGGTGAGCCGTTCCACGAAATAAGAGCCGCCCCAGGGATCGATGATCCCGGTCGTGCCCGACTCCTGCTGCAGCACCAGCTGGGTGTTCCGGGCGATCCTGGCCGAGAAGTCGGTCGGCAGTGCGATCGCCTCGTCCAGTGCGTTGGTGTGCAAAGACTGGGTGCCGCCCTGGGTGGCGGCCATCGCCTCGATACAGGTGCGCGCCACGTTGTTGAACGGGTCCTGGGCGGTCAGCGACCAGCCTGAGGTCTGACAGTGTGTCCGCAGGGACGCCGATTTCGGGTTGCGGGCCCCCAGCCCGGTGACCAACTTGTACCACAACGCCCGCGCAGCACGGAGTTTCGCGACCTCCATGAAGAAGTTCATGCCGATGCCGAAGAAAAAACTGAGCCGCGGCGCGAAGGCGTCGATGTCCAGGCCCGACGCGATACCGGTCCGCAGATATTCCAGCCCGTCGGCCAACGTGTACGCCAATTCGAGATCGGCGGTCGCGCCGGCTTCCTGGATGTGATAACCGGAAATGGATATCGAATTGAATTTCGGCATCTTCGCGGCGGTGTAGGTGAAGATGTCCGAGATGATCCGCATGGACGGTCCCGGCGGGTAGATATAGGTGTTGCGCACCATGAATTCTTTGAGAATGTCGTTCTGGATGGTCCCCGCCAGCTGCTCGGGCGCGATGCCCTGCTCCTGGCCGGCCACGATGTACAACGCCAGGACCGGAAGGACCGCGCCGTTCATGGTCATCGAGACGCTGATCTGGTCCAGCGGGATGCCGTCGAACAGCTGCCGCATGTCCAGGATGGAATCGATGGCCACGCCGGCCATCCCGACGTCCCCGGCGACGCGCGGATGGTCGGAGTCGTAGCCCCGGTGGGTGGCCAGGTCGAACGCCACCGACAGACCCTTCTGGCCGGCCGCCAGATTCCGCCGGTAGAAGGCGTTCGACTCGGCGGCCGTGGAGAAGCCGGCGTACTGGCGCACCGTCCACGGTTGGGTGGTGTACATCGTCGGGTAAGGGCCGCGCAGGAACGGGGGCAGCCCCGGGAAGGTGTCGAGCGCGTCCAGGTCCCGGACGTCCTCCTCGTCGTAGAACTGCCGGATGGCAATGCCTTCGGGGGACAGCCAGCTGTTCCTTCTCACGCCCGACCCCGGCGCACCGGCGCCGACGGATCCCAGTGGTAGTTCGGCGAACGAGGCGGGCACGGTCATCGGGCACCCACCGGGACGCTCAACTGTTCTCTGGTTCGCCGGAGGAAGGACACCACGTCGTCGCCGGCCGCAATGCTGTCGTCGACCAGCTGCGCCATCTCGGGTGTCAGCCGTCCGGCCAGGATGATCCACCGGGCGCCCGCGCTGCGCAGCGCCGCGGCCAGCGCCGGGCCGTCCGCCAGGTACGCGCGGTCCGCGCCCGCGATGCACACCACCGCGGAGCCGTCGTAGCGCGACAGCAGTTCCGTCACCGAGTTGTTCGGGCCGCCGGCGACCGACGGGACGCCGCCCGCGGCCAGGGCGTTTGCGACGAAAGCGGCCCTCGCCGTGTGCGCCGCGATCGGTCCCATCGTGGCCAGGAAGACCCCGGCCGGCGCCGGGGCGTCGCGCATCGACTCGAAATCGGCGGCCCAGCCCGACGGTTCAGGGTGCGGGTACGCCTGTCGGGGGAGCAGCGCCTCGCCCTGCAGGGGGAATTCGCTGATGCCGGTGATCGGTTGGGAACGGGTGGCGATTCGCCGCCGACGTTCGGTCGCGGTCCGGTCCCACCGGCGGCCGATCGAGCCGTCCGCGAGAGCGGCGACGACGCCGCCGGCCGCCTCGATCAGCTGGAATTCGGCCCAGCCGCCCGCCGCCAGATCGGCGGTCAGCATTTCCACCGCGGACGCACCGCCGGCCGGGTCGATCGCGGCGGCGACGTGCGATTCATCGGTCAGCAGGGCAGAGATGTTGCGGGCCAGCCGTCGCCCCAAAGACTGCGGGAGGCCGAGCCCGGCGTCGAACGGCAGCACGGTGATCGCCGCTGCCCCACCGACCCCGGCCGCGAAAGCGGCGATCGTGGTCCGCAGCAGGTTCGTCCACGGGTCGTAGCGGGTCAGCATCGGCCAGGACGTGACCGCGTGCTGAGCCTGGGCGCCGGCTGCCGGTGACGCCCCGGACAGCTCGGCCACCCGGTGCCAGACCTGCCGGGCCGCCCTCAGTTTGGCGATGGTCAGGAATTGGTCCCCGGTGGCCGCGTACCGGAATTCCAGCAGGCCCAGTGCATCGTCGACCGGGATCCCGGAACCGACCATCTCCCGCAGGTAGGCGACGCCGACGGCCAGGCTGTAGCCCAGCTCACCGATCTCGGCGGCACCCGACTGGTGCGCGACGGTGCTGTCCACGACCCCGGCGCGGACCCGGAGATCCCGGGCCAGGGAGGCGATTTCCGCGAGTTCGGACAAGTCCGGCGGGGTGGGCCCCCCGACGGCCCGCCCGATCGGGTCGGCGCCCAGGTTGTGTGCCGGGTGTCGGTTCTCCGTCCTGACCAACAGCCCGGCCAGCGCGGAGGCGGCCTCCAGACCGGTGACGTCACCGGCTGTTTCGAGCACCACCGGGGCCAGATCCAGATAGACCTCGTCGAGGACCTCGGGCAGCTCCTCGACCGTGGTGCCGCCGCCGCCCACGGTGATCCACAGGGATGTGCCGCCGGCCGCCAGGTCCTCGACCGCCGCAGCCGCCGCCCGGCTCGGGTCGGGGTCGATCACCCGGGTGCGGACGTCCCAGCCGGTCGTGTTCAGCCGGGCCGGCGTTCCACGCAGGTACGGTTCGGACCCTGGGTCGGGGACCGACCGGACACCCGTGCCGAGCGGGGATATCTGGACCTCGTCGACGGTTCGACGGCCGAGCATCTCGGCGGTCAAGACTCCGGGTCGGGCCCGGCCCATCCTGGTCAGCACAGCGGTGGCGGCCTGCTCCCAGGCGTCCCGCCCCGGTAGTGGCGCCGGGGCCAGCAGCAGGTGCGTTTCGTCGGGAGAATCGACCATCGTCCGATCCTAAAGCGATACGCCCCGGAATATCAGCGCCGGCCGGGTCGGGCGTTACGGCAGTGCCCAGGTGTGCACCGGCTCGTTGGAATGCATGCCCTGGGAGTACAGATGCAGCATCTCGGTCAGCGCCCGGTCGCGGTCCATCCCCTTGTCCTGAAGCCGCTGCACGGTCTCGGTCTGCCACCACGCGCCGTTGCGCCGTAACTTGCAGCGTTCCTCCACGATGGACAGGTACCGGTCGCGGGCGGCCGCGGAGACGCCCCAGCGGGCCAGGCCTTCCTCGGCGAGCGGCAACAGGTGACGGAGCATCAGTTCGTCCCAGGTGACCTCGCCGAATCCCGGCCAGTAGAAGACGGCGTCCACCCCGTACCGAGCGCCGGCGTCGAAGTTCGCCTTCGCCGCGTCGAACGACATCTTGGTCCAGACCGGCCGATCCTCGCCGGCCAACACCTTGACCGCACCATAGTAGAAGGCGGCGTTGGCCAGCACGTCGACCACCGTGGGACCGGCCGGCAGGACCCGGTTCTCCACCCGCAGGTGCGGAACATCGTCGACCACGTCGTACACCGGCCGGTTCCATCGGTACACCGTGCCGTTGTGCAGACGCAGCTCCTGCAGCCGTGGCGCCCGGCCCGAGGCGAGCACGGCTTCCGGATCCTCGTCGGTGGTTTCCGGCAGCAACGCCGGGAAGTACCGGACGTTTTCCTCGAACAGGTCGAAAATGGACGTGACCCATCGCTCGCCGAAGAACACCGGTGGCCGGACACCCTGGTTCCGCAGTTCCGGGGATCGGGTGTCGGTGGCCTGCAGAAAAAGCTCGGTCCTGGTCTCGGCCCACAACCGCTTGCCGAACAGGAACGGGGAGTTGGCGCCCAGGGCCAACTGCGGACCGGCCAGGGTCTGCGCGGCGTTCCAGGTCGCGGCGAAGTCGGCCGGTGAGACCTGCAGGTGCAGCTGCACCGAGGTGCACGCCGATTCGGGGGCGATGGTGTCGGCGAACATTCTCAGGCTCTCGACACCGGTGATGTCCAGTTCCAGGTCCTCCCGGCGGTGCGCGAAAATGGCCTCGCCCAGCGCCGCATATCGCGGATTCGCACTGATCCACTCGCCGTGGAAGTGCGCGGGCCGCAGCGTGGGCAGGATGCCGATGGAAATGATCTCGGAACCGGATTCGTTGGCCCTGGCCTCGGCGTGGTTCATCGAAGTGCGGAGCATGGTCTCCAGCTCGAGCATGGAATCGCCCGCCAACGGCCGGGGCGGCACGTTCAGCTCGATGTTGTACTGCCCGAGCTCGGTCTGGTACGCCGGGTCGGCGATCGCGGCCAGCACCCTGGCGTTGGCCATGTCCGGCTGCCAGTCCTGGTCCACCAGGTTCAGCTCGATCTCCAGGCCGGTCAGCGGACGGTCGAAGTCGAAGGAATGCTCGGCCAGCATCCGCTCGAACACGTCGAGGCAGCGCCGGACTTTTTCCCGATAGCGCTGCCGCTGCTCGCGGGTGAATGCGCCGCTGGAGATGTCGTCGCCCACAGTGCTCCTTCTTGATCGCCGGTCACAGCCAACCACACGGGTAATCTGACCCGCGGGCAAGATCGAGTTCGACCCGGTGGAGGCCCGAAGGCGCAGTCGGCGGCCGCCTCCGCCGACGTTTCGACCGGAGCGGATCAGTGACCACGAACAGATGACCTCACCATCGGAAACCGACCCGTCGTTCGGTCTGGCCGACCCCGGGCGCGGCTACGGTCCACGATGGCTGGACGAGTATCTGACAGCGGAGCTGGGCAACCTGGTGGCGATGCGCCGTAATGTGCACGCCCATCCCGAACTGGGTCGCACCGAGTCGGCCACCTCGGCGCTGATCCTCCGGTCTTTGCAGGCCGCCGGGATCGTGGGCACCCTGCTGCCGGGCGGTACCGGGGTGGTGGCCGACATCGGCAGCGGCGACCGGCTGATCGCGCTGCGCGCCGACATCGACGCCCTGCCCCTGCGGGAAGCATCCGGCCTACCGTTCGCGTCCACCGTCCCGGGTGTCTGCCACGCCTGCGGCCACGACATCCACCTCACGGCGCTGATCGGCGCGGCCCAGGCCCTGGTGCGGGCCGGGGATATCGGCGGCCGGGTCCGGTTGGTGTTCCAGCCGGCCGAGGAGGTGATGCCCGGCGGTTCTCACGACGTGATCTCGGCCGGGGTGCTCACCGGCGTGGAGCGGATCTTCGCGATTCATTGCGACCCGCGGCTCGAGGTCGGCAAGGTCGGTCTGCGCGCCGGTCCGATCACCTCCACCAGCGACGTGATCGTCCTGCGGCTCAGCGGTCCCGGCGGGCACACGGCCCGCCCGCACCTGACCGCCGACCTGATCTATGCCCTCGGCGTGGTCATCACCGTGCTGGCCGCCGCCGCGCTGCTGGCCTGCTGGT